>NZ_CP050137.1:3702390-4441086 GCF_013344685.1 Sphingomonas sp. CL5.1 | reverse complement strand
GGGCGGCCCTCCCTGAAGCCGCCATGCCTTATAGGTGTTACGCGCGTGTCACGCCGATGTGACGGTTTGAAGAAAGTTCAGCCGTCCATCGCGATATGGCCGGGCAATGCCGCGACGCGCGCCAGCCATGCCTCGACCGCCGGATAGTGCGACAGGTTCAACCCGCCCTCGCCGGCGACATGGGTATAGGCGTAGAGCGCGATGTCGGCGAGCGTGAAGCGCCCGGCCGCGAACCATTCCGCACGTTGGAGATGCTCGTCCATCAGCTTCAACGCCTCATGCCCGGCGGCTTCCTTCGCCGGAAGCGCCGCGCGCTGCGCCTCCGTGAGATGCGCTTCGCCGATCAGCGCGCGCCAGAAGCGCAGCGTCGCGACATTCGGCTCATGGTTATATTGTTCCCAGAACATCCAGCGCAGCATGTCCGCATGGTCGAAACGGTCGTGCGGGATCAGCGCGGAGCCATGGGCGAGATAGATGCACGCCGCCGCGCTCTCCGGCAGGTAATCGTCGCCGACCTGGAGCACCGGGATGCGCCCGTTGGCGTTGACCCGCGTCAGGAAGGCGGCGGTGCGCGTCTCCCCGCGCCTGATGTCATAGGCCCGCCGCTCGATCGGGATGCCGAGATGCGCCGCCGTCAGGCGGATCTTGTAGCAATTGCCCGAAACCGGGTCTTCATGGAGGATCAGCGCGCTCATGGACGAACGGTGATGCCGGCGGCGCACCTGCGCAAATGAAAACGGCGCGCGCGGTGAAAAGCGGCGCTTGTCGTTCTCCACTTCGCCCGATGTTAACCATCCTTGCCTAACGCCGAAGCCATGTCCGCGCTCGCCGCCCGTCTGCCGCTGATCCTGCTGCCGGTCGCGCTCTTCCTCGCGCTGTTCCATCCGGCGACGCTGGAGGTGGGCAATGTCGGCTGGCTGCTGCGCGGCAGCGACAATGGCGAGAATGCGCTCGGCACCCATGCCTATCTGCATGACCGCGACGCGGGCTGGAGCGCGCGCACCACCCTGCTCAACGCGCCCGAGGGCGTGCCGGTCCTGTTCACGGACTCCAATCCGCTGGTCACGCTGGCGGCCACGCCCCTCGCGCGCCTGCTGCCGGCCGATGCGCAACTGGTCGGGCCGTGGGTGCTGCTGTGCCTGTTCCTGCAAATATGGTTCGCATGGCTGCTGCTGCGCAGATATGCGCCCGATCCGCTCAGCCTGTGGTGCGGCGTTACGCTGCTCGCCGCGCCGCCGACGCTGCTGAACCGCTACATCCACACCAATCTGTTCGCGCACTGGCTGATCCTATGGGCCTTGTGGCTGTTCACCGACACGCGGCGCGGCCGCGCGCCGCTGCACTGGGCCGCGCTGCTCGTCGTGACGGCACTGGTGCACAGTTACCTTCTGGTGATGGTCGCGGCGATCTGGGGGAGCGCGGTGATGATGGCGCTCTGGCAAGGCGGGGCGGGGGAGCGCCCGCGGATCGTGGTCGCCGCCGTCGCGACGCTGGGCGCGGTGGTATTGGTCGAACGGTGGCTCGGTGCGGGCGGCCGTTTCGCGGTCACCGGCACCTATGGCTATTTCGCGATGCCGCTCGATGCGCTGTGGAACCCGGCCAATCCGGGTTACGGCACGCTGCTTCCCGCCATCCCGCAACGCGAGGGGCGCGGGCTGGAAGGCTTCCAGTATCTCGGTCTCGGCATATTGCTGCTGGTGCCGGTGGCGCTCTACGCCGCGTCGCGAGGCGCGGGGGAAGACGGTGCCACGCTGCGCCGGCTGGCATGGCTCGCGCCGGCGTTCATCGTGCTGACACTGGTCGCGATCAGCAATTTCCCCGATTTCGCGGGAATGAAGGTCGCGCGATTCACGCTGCCGGGAGCCTTCGCGCCGCTGCTCGACATGGTGCGCGCGTCGGGGCGGCTGTTCTGGCCGGTCGCCTATACGCTGATCTTCGCGCTGCTCATTCTCGTCTTCCGCCTGCGTGGGCGGGCGGCGTTGCTGCTCGTCGCCGCGCTGGCGATCCAGATCGCGGACACGGCGGGGATCGCAGCGGCGGTGCGCTCGACCAGCGCGGAAGCGGGGCGGCACGTCACCTATGTCCGCACGACCGATCCGCGCTGGGACGCCGCGATCGCGGCGGCGCGCGACGTGACGTTCGTTCCCGCGAAGGCGGAGGCGGATCTCGCGCTGTATCAGGAGGTCGCGTGGCGCGCGGTCGATCGCGGGCGGCCGGTGCGTCTCGTCTATGCCGCGCGCAAGTCTCCCGCCACCGAAGCGCGGCTGGCGAAGGAAGTCGCCGATTTCAACGCCGGACGACTCGATCCGGACCGGCTCTACGTGCTGACCGGCGCCGCGAAAGCGCCTTCCGGTGCGCGGACCGTGGTGCTGGACGGCGTTACGCTCGTCGTCCCCCGGCGCATGGCGATCAACCCGATCGCTTGAGAAAAGCGCGCGTCGGTGGCACGAGCGTCGGCGATGGCAGCAAATCTCCAGCGCACCCTGATCGGCGACGAGGGCCTGACCCCGACCAGCCACGCCGGCCTGACCTTCCCTTTCGGCGAGCGCGGGCCGCAGCCGGGCGAGCTGCTCGCGCTCGCGGAGGGCATCCGCTGGTGGCGGGTGCCGATGTCCGGCCCGCTCAAGCACGTCAACGGCCTGATCCTCGACGATGGCGCGCACGAGGCGCTGGCGATCGACACCGGCACCGCCTCGCCGCGCTCGACCGAGGCGTGGAGCGCGATCCTCGACGGGCCGCTCGCCGGCACGCGGATCAGCCGCATCCTCGGCACGCACCTGCATCCCGATCATATCGGCCTCGCCGGCTGGCTCTCGCGCCGCTTCGACGATGCGCCCGTGTTGATGACGCGCACCGAATGGCTGATGGCGCGGATGCTCTCCGCCGATGCCCGGCCGGAGGTGCCGCGCGAGCAACTCGATTTCTGGCGCGGCGCCGGTTGGGACGAGGCGCAGATCGCGCGCGGCGCGGCGAGCGGCTGGTCGAACTTCGCCAAGATGATCTCGCGCCTCCCGATCACCTATACGCGCATCCAGGACGGCGAGGTGCTGCGGATCGGCGGCGGCGACTGGCATGTCGTCACGGGGCGCGGGCACAGCCCCGAACATGCCTGCCTCGTCAGCTACGATCGGCGCATCCTGATCGCGGGCGATCAGGTGCTGCCCCGGATCAGCTCGAACGTCTCGCTCCACGTCAGCCAGCATAACGAGGACCCGCTCGGCGACTGGCTCGAATCGATCGCGAAGTTCAAGCGGCTGCCGGAGGATTTGCTGGTGCTGCCGGGGCACGGCGACCCCTTCCACGGCCTCCACACCCGGCTCGACGCGCTCGATCGCGAGCATCGCGAGCGGCTCGATGCGCTGGTCGGGTTGATGGCGGCGGGACCGATCCGCGCGGTCGATTGCTTCACTACCCTGTTCCGCCGTCCGATCGGACCGGAGGTGATCGGCATGGCGACCGGCGAGGCGCTCGCGCACCTGCGCCGGCTGGAGGTGGAGGGCCGCGCGGTGCGCGAGGCGCGCGACGGCGTGTGGTGGTTCCACCGCGCCTGACGCGCGGCTTCCACTTCCGCGGCCAGCGACTATGATCCGCAGCGCGCCGGGGGGCGAATCGGAGACCAGGACATGACCGATCCGTCGCTGCGCGAATCCGCCGTCCGGCTGTATGACGACTTCACCCATGAGCATCGCGACCGGCGCACCTTGCTGCGCGAGATGACCGCGCTCGCCGGCTCGGCCGCCGCCGCCGAGGCGCTGATCGCGGCGATCGGCGCATCGCCGGCCGCCGCCGCGATCACCGCGCCGGACGACAGGCGGTTGCTGACGCAGACGGTCCGCGCCACCGCCGCCGGCAAGTCCTCTATCGCCTATCTCGCGCGGCCAAAGGCGGGTGGACGCAAGCTCGGCACGGTGATGGTGATCCATGAGAATCGCGGGCTGAACGATCATATCCGCGATGTCGCCCGGCGCATCGCGCTGGCCGGCTTCCGCGCCGTTGCGCCCGATTTCCTCGCGCCGTGGGGCGGCACGCCCGCCGACGAGGACAAGGCGCGCGACATGATCGCCAAGGTCGATTACGATCTCGTCATCGCGCAGGGCCTCGCCATTCTCGCCGAGGCGAAGCGCGGGCCGGAGACGAGCGGCAAGGGCGGCGTGATCGGCTTCTGCTGGGGCGGCGCGCTGGTCAATCGCCTCGCGGTGGCCGGCGGCAAGGCGATCGACGCGGCAGTGGCCTATTACGGCCCCGCGCCGGCGCCGGCGGAAGCCGCGAAGGTCGAGGCGCCGATGCTGCTCCATTATGCCGGCAAGGACGCGCGCGTCGCCCAGACCGGCGAACCGTGGGTCGCCGCGCTCAAGGCGGCGGGGAAGAGGGTGGAGAGCTTCACCTATCCCGGCGTTGATCACGCCTTCAACAACGACACCTCTGTGGAACGCTACGACAAGGCGGCGGCGGACCTCGCCTGGGGGCGGTCGATCGCGTTCCTGCACAAATATCTTGACGCCTGACCGGGTAGATGTTCCTATTTTGTTCATATCGAATCGACAGGAGACGGTGATGAGCGACCTGGTTTTCTACACCAATCCGATGTCGCGCGGCCGCATCGTCCGCTGGATGCTGGAGGAGATCGGCGCGCCTTACGAAACGGTGCTGCTCGATTACGGCACGACGATGAAGGCGTCCGATTATCTCGCGATCAACCCGATGGGGAAGGTGCCCGCGATCGTCCACAAAGGGCGCGTCGTGACAGAAGGGGCGGCGATCATCGCCTATCTCGCGGAGGCTTTCCCGGAGGCCGGGCTGGCGCCGACCGCCGGCGAGCGCGCGGATTATTATCGCTGGATGTTCTTCGCCGCCGGGCCGGTCGAGGCGGCGACCACCGACCGCTCGTTCGGTGTCCAGCCGGATGCGCGGCAGCAGACGATGGCGGGCTATGGCACGCTCGATCGCGTCGTGGACGTGCTGGAACAGGCGGTGAGCGCGCATTCCTATATCGCCGGGGAGCGCTTCACGGCGGCGGACGTCTATGTCGGCAGCCATGTCGGCTGGGGAATGCAGTTCGGATCGCTGCCGAAGCGGGAGGCGTTCGAACGCTATGCGGAGCGCATCATGGGCCGTCCGGCGGCGGTGCGCGCGCGGGAGATCGACGACGCGCTGATCCCCCAGCAGGAACCGGCCGGCTGAACGCGGCGCGAGGTTGTCGCCTATCCGGCGCGGCCCGGCGCTCCGTCGACCGGGCGTGATCCGCGCGAGAACCGACGCGAGTGCGCGGCGCTCCCCGGCCTTGCCGTCGCGAAGCGGCGATGACATTTTTGTTGCACCCGGATAAGGGGCGGCAGAATCAGCCAGAAGAGACAGGTCATTCGTCAGATCGCCGCGCTTCCCTATCGCATCGACGGATCGTCGCGGGACAGCGAAGTCCAGGTATTGCTCGTCACCTCGCGTGGCACGGGGCGCTGGGTCGTGCCCAAGGGGAATATCGGCGCCGGCGCGACGCTCCATTCCGCCGCCGCGCAGGAGGCGGAGGAGGAGGCCGGCGTGTGCGGCGCGCTGTGCCCGGTGCCGCTTGGCGCCTATCGCTATCGCAAGCGGCGCAGCAGCGGCGCCTCGCTGATGGTCGACGTGGATGTCTTTCCGCTCGCGGTGACGCGCGAGCTGCCGAAGTGGAAGGAGCAGGCCGAGCGCGACCGGCGCTGGTTCTCGCTCGCCGATGCCGCCCATGCCGTTGACGAGCCGGACCTGCGCGAGCTGATCCGTTCCTTCGCCCCCGCGCAGTTTGAGATGGCGGTGCGACGGCGGCCTTCGCTGATTATTCAACAACCCATTTCCGGAGTCCGCTCGATGTTCGCCTGGTTCCAGCGATTGCTGCCCAAGACCGGCAATTTCTTCGAATTGTTCGAAGCCCATGCCGCGACGGTGCTGGCCGGCGCGGAAGCCACCGCCCGGCTGCTGGAGGGAGGGCCGGCGGCGCGCGAGCATATCACCGAGATCATCGAGCGCGAGCATGACGCCGACCAGATCACCCGCGAGGTGCTGACGACGGTGCGCACCACCTTCCTCACCCCGTTCGATCGCGGCGCGATCACCGCGCTGGTCGGCGCGCTGGACGATACGATCGACGAGATGCAGGCGGCGGCGAACGCGATCGACCTGTATCAGGTGACGGAATTCGCGCCCGAGATGCGCGACATGGCGGGGATCGTGCTGGACGCGGCGCGGCTGGCGGCGGAGGCGATGCCGCTGCTGCGCGACGTAAGCCGCAACGGCGCGCGGCTGCACGAGCTGACCGAGCGGCTGGTGCGGATCGAGGGCCATGCCGACGATATCCACGCCGCCGGGCTGAAGCGCTCGCTGGAAGCCTATGGCAGGACCGACACGCTGCGCTTCGTGGTGGAGCGCGAACTCTACAAGCATCTGGAGCGGATCGTCGATGCGTTCGAGGATGTCGCCGACGAGATCGACGGCATCGTGATCGACCACGCCTGATCGCCACGATGCACGACCTCGCCTTTCCGCTGCTCGTCGGGCTGATCCTGGTCGCGCTGGCGTTCGACTATCTCAACGGCCTGCATGACGCGGCCAATTCGATCGCCACCGTCGTCGCGACGCGGCTGCTCTCCCCGGTGAAGGCGGTGGCGTTCGCCGCCTTCTTCAACTTCGCCGCCTATTTCCTGACGATCGCCTTCCCCAGCCTCCACGCGGTCGCCGAGACGATCGGCAAGGGGCTGGTCGACAAGGATATCGTCACGCCGGCGGTGATCTTCGGCGCGCTCGGCGGGGCGATGTCGTGGAACGTCATCACCTGGCTGCGCGGCATCCCCTCGTCATCGAGCCACGCGCTGGTCGGCGGGCTGATCGGCGCGGGGGTGGCGCATGGCGGCATCGCCGTGGTGAAATGGGCGGGACTGAACAAGACCCTGCTCGCGATCGTGCTCTCGCCGCTGCTCGGCATGATGCTGGCGATGCTGGTGATGCTGGTCAGCAGCTGGGCGCTGCACCGCGCGACGACCTTCCAGGCGGAACGCTCGTTCCGCGCGCTGCACCTCGTCTCCTCGGCGACCTATTCGCTCAGCCACGGCCTCAACGACGCGCAGAAGACGATGGGGATCATCACCGTCCTGCTCTATTCCACCGGCTATCTCACCGGCCCGTTCGCGGTGCCGCACTGGGTGGCGGTGAGCTGCTATATCGCGATCGCGCTCGGCACGGTGACGGGCGGGTGGAAGATCATCGAGACGATGGGCTCGCGCATCACCAAGCTGTCGCAGCATCAGGGCTTCAGCGCGTCGCTCGCCGGATCGATCGTGCTGTTCACCGCCTCCGCGCTCGGCATCCCCGTCTCGACCACGCACACGATCACCGGCGCGATCGTCGGCGCGGGAACGGCGCGGCGCGCCTCCTCGGTGCGCTGGGGCGTGGCGAGCAACGTGGTGGTGGCGTGGATCATCACCATCCCCGCCTCGGCCGCGATCGGCGCGGCCTTCTATCTGGCGACGCGGTTGTTCTGACGCGGGTGCGCCGTCCCGGTGGGGGCGGGGATCTCATGCTCATGTGGCGCGCCTCGTGGCCCGAAACCCCGGCTTCCACCGGGGTGACGGGATCGGGCGGATGACGCCCGCTCCCGTCAGAACATCTTGCGCAGCGACAGGCTGATCGTCCGCCCGAGCGGATCGAGATAGCCCGGCTGATAGGCGAGCGGCGTCGCGCCGGTCGCGTCGGTCACGCGCTGGCGGCTGTTGAAGATATTGTCGACGCCCAGCGACAGCCGCAGCCCGCGCGCCCATTTCTCGTGCGGCACGCGATTCTGGATGTTCGCGAACAGCCGCAGGTTGAAGGTGGTGAGCGAGGAGAAGTGCAGGTCGCCGACCGCCGGGGTGGCTGAGGTCCTTGTCGTCGCCGCGCCGCGCCAGCTTCCGCTCAGCCGTAGCCCGACGCCGTTGTCGACCACGCCGGCGTTGAACGAGATCTGGTGACGCGGCTGGGTGATCGCGCCGATCGTGTCGCCCGCGAGCAGGTCGAGCGGCTGCGTGCCGTCGCGCAAGACCAACGTGTCGCGGATCGACCAGGTGTGCCAGATCGAGAGCTGGAGCCGCGCCTCGTTGCCGCCGCCGCCACGGAACCCGCCGCGAAAGCCGCCACGGCCACCGAAGCCGCCGCCGTGGCCATTGGCATGGTCGAAGCCGCCGGGACCGCCCGGTCCGCCGAAGCCTTCCGGCGGCGGTCCACCGGGCGCCGGTCCACCGGGCGGTGGTCCGCCCGGTGGCGGCCCCATGTCGTCGGGCGGCGGCGGTGGCGGATTGTCCATTCCGTCGTCACGGCGCTGGCCGTTGACCACGACATCGCCCGGCGCGCCGGGAGCACCGTTACGGAACCGCGGCGGCGGACCACCCTCCGCGTCCGGCTGGCCGGGGCCGCGCCCGGCCTCGCCCGCCGCGCGCTGGCGCTCGCGCCATGCCGCCCAGCCGCCCGGCGGCGGCGCCGGGCGCGTTGCGGCGCGCAGCACCTTGGAAAAGACGATGCCCCAGCGGAACTGCTCCTTCTCCTCGCGCGCGAAATTGAGCGGCCGCGCGTCGATGCTGTCGAGATCGCCGGTCTCCGGATCGCGGATGAAGCGATCGGGGAAGGCGTTCTGCGCCACCAGGCTCGCGCCGGAGAGGCTGCCGATCGGGTTGTTCACCCGGCTGCTGAGGTAATTGGCGTTGATCGTCAGGTCGAGCTTCGACGCGGGCTTCAGGGAGAAGCCGAGCTTGAAGACATGCCGGTCGTCGGCCTTCAGGTCCGGGTTGCCGCCGGTGATCTGCGACACCTGCACCGTCTGCCCGTTGGTGAAATCGAAGATGCGCACGTTCGGCACGACGAGCAACGGCCCGCGAAGCTGTTGCAGCGTCGGCGCGACGCGATCCTCGTTTACCGAGGCGATCACGGTGATCCCGGTGCGCGGCGTCCAGTTCAGCCCGTAGCCGAACGTGCCGAGCGTGCCGTAATCGGAAAGCTGGTTGACCTCGCCGTTGACGTTGGCGGTGAGCGTGCCGATCGCGCTGCCGAAGCCGGTCTTGCTGCTGGTGATCGGCACGTCGAAGCTGAGCTGGGCGTTGCCGGTCGAGCGCGTGACGGCGTTCGACATGGTGGTGCCCCCGCCGAGCCGGTCGGTGGTGGAGCTGAGCTGGCTGGCGTTGCCGCCGAACTGGAGCGACGTGCGGACCTTGCCGCCGGGCAGCGAGAACAGCGGGCCGGAGACGAGCACTGACGCGCCCGCCGTGTTGCCGATCGCCGTGATGTGCTGGTCGCGGATCGCCGCGCTCTGGAAACGATCGGTGTCGCCGCGCGTGTCGCTGTGGTCGTAGGTGCCGGTGAACGACAGCTTCCAGCTCGTCGACAGGTCGTAGTTCAGCGTCACGCCGCCATGCGCGGTGAAGGCGTCGCTGTCCTGCCGCAGCGCGGCGATCTCGTCCGGGTCGAGCGCGCCGGAAAGCGGCGCGGCGCCCGCCAGCCCGCGGCTCGTCTGATAGCCGGCGGTCGCGTTCAGCGAGGCGGAGAGCTTGGGCGAGATCTGATAGGCATAGCTGCCGTTGACCGAATAATTGCGCGTCGACGGGTTGAGCGTGCGATAGTCCGGGTCGCTCGCGAGGGCGTTGGCGGGATCGCCCGCCGCCGGATCGGCGACGATGCCGCGCTGGCTTTCGAGCAGCGCCGCGCTGGCCTTGGCGCGCGCGACGACGTTCAGCCGCTCGTTGTCGTGGATGCGGGTGATGCCGAAATCGCCGTTGGCGTTGCCGCCGCCGCCATCGGTCGCCGCGCCCGCGCCCGCGCCCGCGACATGCGCGCGGAAACGGCGGCGCAGGATGATGTTCACCACCTTCTGCGTCGCGCTATAGCCGTATTTGAGCGCGACCTCCTCCGGCAGGATATCGAGCCGCGCGATCGATTCGGTCGGCAGGTCGCCCACCTCGTTGATGCCGGAGATGCGCTTGCCGTTGACCAGCACCACCGGGCCGCTGCTGCCGCGCCCCTGGATGCTGGAGGTCTGGTCGGAGATCTGGTCGAGCAGGTCGCTGACCGAATCGACGCCATAGGCCGCGATGTCGGCGGGCGTCAGGCGGTTCTCCGGCGGGATGTCGCCGATCACCGAGCCGGGCAGCGCCTGCCCGGTGACGACGACATCGTCCTGATCGGTCACGTCGGTTTCGGCGGGGGCGACGGCCGGCTGCTTCGCTTCCTGCGCGCTCGCGGCGGGCGCCAGCGCGATCGCCCCGAGGGCGAGGGCGAGCGACGAATGGAGCGCATGGCGCAAGGCGGAAGATGAAGTGAACATGATTTCCCGGTGATGACGAAGGCAAGATGAATGGAGGCTGGTCGCGCCGTTCAGCCTTGCGGCGGTTCGCGATCCTCGTCCCCGCCACCCTGCGGCGGGGGACGGTGGAACGGACGCGCGCCGCCGAAGCCGCCACGCGGCCCGCCGTATCCGCCGCGCGCGCGCGTGTCGATGGCGGGCAATTCGCCCGGCGTGATGAAGCCGTCGCCGTTCCTGTCGAGCAGCATGAAGCGCTGGTCGGCCGCCTGCTGGAACTCGTTCGCGTCGACGCCGCGATTGAAATTGGCGTCCGCCGCCGTCACCGGCTCGGGGAGCGCGATATAGCTCCAGTGCGCCGCGCCCTGCGGCTGCTCGCGCGCGGGCCGTGGCGCCGCGCCGGAGGGCTGCTCGCCGCCGCCACCACCGCCGCCGAAGCCGCCCCCGTGCCGGCCACCCCCGCCCCGCCCGCCATGGCCACCGCCGCCGCGCCCGCCGGACCAGCCCGCCCCGCGTCCGCCGCCTCCCGCGTCGCGCACGCGGATTTCCGGGGCGATGCGGTTCTCGTAGATATCGATCTCGTCGGGATCGATCTCGCCGTCGTTGTTGCGATCGAGCAGATGGAAGAAGCGCATCGCATCGGCGCGGAACTCGGCGCGGTCGATGCGGCCGTCGTGGTTGGTGTCGGCGCCGGCGAACCACGCCTTTTCGGGATGCTCGACGCGGAACGGCTCGCCCATCGGGCTGATGAACAGATAATGCGGCTCGCCGTCGCCGGCCGGCCGTTGGCCGTGCGGGCCGCCATGATGCGGCGGCGGCGGGTGATCGGTTGCACAGGCGCCGAGCAGCAGCGTCGCGGCAAGGATATGGGATCGGATCACGCGGCACCCCTGGTTGCGGATATGGATGCGCGTTTCACGGACGATCGTCTCGAAGGTATTACAGAGTTGTAATGATTGTCGTGGCCGCGCAACGTGCGGCCTTGCGCCGATACGGGCGAGCGCGGATAGCGGCGGGCGGAAACCCCTGTCGCCGGAGCGCATGTGCCGACCGCCTATGACCTGATCCGCCCCGCGATCTTCCGCCTCGATCCCGAGCGTGCGCACCGGCTGACGATCGCCGCGCTGCGCCTGATGCCGCGCCGCGCCGCGCCGATGGCGGACCCGGCGCTGGCGGTGGAGGTGGCGGGGCTGCGCTTCCCCAATCCGGTCGGCATGGCGGCGGGGTTCGACAAGGACGCGGAAGTGGCGGACGCGCTGCTCGCGCTCGGCTTCGGCTTCGCGGAGGTGGGGACGATCACGCCGCTGCCGCAGCCCGGCAACCCGCGCCCGCGCCTGTTTCGGCTGACCGAGGACCGCGCCGTCATCAACCGCTTCGGCTTCAACAGCGAGGGCGGGGCGGCGGCGGCGAAGCGGCTGGTGGCGCGCGCCGGGCGGCCGGGGATCGTCGGCGTCAATCTTGGCGCGAACAAGGATTCCGCCGACCGCATCGCCGATTACGTCACGATGGCGCGGCTGATGGCGCCTTACGCCAGCTACCTTACCCTCAACATCTCCAGTCCGAACACGCCGGGGCTGCGCGCGTTGCAGGATGTCGGCGCGCTGCACGAACTGCTCGATCGCGTCCTGGCGGAGGTGGCGGGCGCGGTGCCGGTGTTCCTGAAGGTCGCGCCCGATCTCCAGCCCGCCGACGTGGACGCGATCGCGCGCGCGGCGCTCGACCGGCGGCTCGGCGCGCTGATGGTGAGCAACACGACGATCACCCGGCCGCCGCTGCGCTCGGTTCATGCGGGCGAGGTGGGAGGCCTGTCCGGCGAGCCGCTGCGCGCGATGGCGCTGGAGCGGCTGCGCGACTTCCGCGCGGCGACCGGCGGCGCGCTCCCACTGGTCGCGATCGGCGGCATCGCCACCGCCGACCATGCGTGGGACAGCATCCGCGCCGGTGCGAGTCTCGTCCAGCTTTACAGCGCGATGGTATATGAAGGGCCGGGCATCGCCCGCCGCGTCGCGCGCGGGCTGGCCGGGCGCGTGCGGCGCGAGGGATTGCGCTCGATCGCGGAGGCAGTGGGTCAGGGATAGCAGGAGGAAGGTGATGCGGATGATGATGGGCGCCACGCTCGCCGTGGCGCTGGCGGCGGGCGCGGCGGCGCAGACCCGGGATTACAAGTTCACCTACAGCTATCCGGCCGAGGCGGGGCGCATCCCGGCGCTGCGCGCGTGGCTGGAGGCGGACAAGGCGAAGCTGCGCGCCTCCACCGCGCGCGACGCGGCGGCGGCGCGGGCCGAGGCGCGCAAGAGCGGCTTCCCCTATCGCCAATATGAGACGCAGAAGACGTGGAAGGTGGTGACGGACACGCCGCGCTTCCTGAGCCTGTCCGGTGACATCTACAGCTATACCGGCGGGGCGCATGGCTCGCCGGGATCGTTCGGGATGTTGTGGGACAAGGCCGCGCGGCGGCGGCTGGAGCCAAAGGCGGTGTTCGCCTCCCCGGCGGCGTTGCAGGCGGCGGTCGGCCCGGCGTTCTGCGCGCGGCTGGACGCGGAGCGGGCGCGGCGGCGCGGCGGCGAGCGGCCCTCCGGCGACGATTCGTTCAGCCAATGCCCGAAGATCGGCGAGCTTACCGTGCTGCTCGGCTCCTCGAACCGCGGCCGGATCGACCGCGTGGGGCTGATCGCCGATCCCTATGTCGCGGGGCCTTATGCCGAGGGCGCCTATGAGGTGACGCTGCCGGTGACGCCGGCATTGCTCCGCGCGGTGAAGCCGGCCTATCGCGCCGCCTTCGCGGTCGGGCGCTAGCCAGCACGGATGGCGCGCGATTCACGGCCGCCGGCTTTCCCCGCCGCCGCGCGGGCGCTGCTGCCGCTGCTGATCGGCTGCGCGGGATCGCTCGCCTATTGGCCCGGCCTCGTCACCTGGGATTCGCTGCGGCAGTACGATCAGGCGCTGAGCGGCGATTTCGACGACTGGCACCCGCCGGCGATGGAATGGGTGTGGCGGCAGTTGCTGCCGCTCGCCCATGGCCCGGCGCCGATGCTGCTGTTGCAGCTCGGGCTGTACGCGCTGGGCTTCGCGCTGCTGATCGTCGCGACGGCGCGGGCCGGGGCTGGCAGGCGCGCGCTCGCGATCGGCTGCGTCGCGCTGCTGCCGCTGTTGGTGGCGCTGATGGCGACGATCATCAAGGACAGCCTGATGGCCGGGGCGCTGATCGCGGCGGTCGGGCTGTGCGCGCTCGCCGACCAGTCGAGGAGAGGAAAGGAGGCGATGCGGGTGGCGGCGTTCGCGCTGCTGCTGTTCGCCTCCACCCTGCGCTTCAACGCGGTGTTCGCGACGCTGCCGCTGGCCTTGTGGACCTTGCCAGAGACGTGGCGGGTGCGGCCGGCGCGGATGGCGGCGGGCGGGGCGGTGATGCTCGCGCTGCTCGCGGCGGCGATGCCGCTCGCCAACCGCCTGACCGGCGCGAGGTCGAGTCATGTCGATTTGTCGCTGATCATCTTCGATCTCGGCGGGATCGGCTATTATTCGGGCAAGGAGCAGTTCCCCCCGGTGGGGGTGAAGGACGCCGTGGCGGTCAACCGGCATTGCTACACCCCGGCGAGGTGGGACAGCTATGCCTGGTGGGTAGACGAGCCGTGCCCGATTGGGTTCGAGCAGGTGCGCGACGCCTTCGCGCGCGATCATATCGAGCCGCACCTGTTCTGGCTCGGCGCGATCCTGCGCCATCCGGTCGCTTATGCTGCGCATCGGCTGGCGCATTGGAACGTCGAGACGCGGTTCCTCGCGGCGGATTCGGTCGATCGGCCGGTGCAGGTCGCCGCGCCGCCGAACGAATGGGGCTTTGCCGTCGCGTTAAACCCGGTCGTGCGCGCGGTCGACTGGCTGGCCTGCCGTAGCGGGGAGACGCCGCTCGGCTGGCCGTGCGTGTGGATCGCGGCGATGATCGGGTTGCTGTGGGCGGGCGCGAGCGGCTTCCCGGCGCGGGTGTTGGCGTGGTCGGCGCTGCTCTATGCGCTGGGCTACGCGCCGCTCGGCGTGGCGGCGGAGTTGCGCTATTATCTCTGGACGATGATCGCGGGCGCGCTGGCACTGGCGCTTGGCGTGGACGCGCGCACGAGATGGGCGCGGCTGGTCGGGCCGCCTGTGGTAGTGGCGGCGGTCGCGGTGGGGTTTCGGGTTATTTACTGAGGCCCGACGCGGCGAAGCCGCGTCGTCGGACGGGTTCGCTACGCGACCCGCCGGCCGGGCTTGGCGGTCTCGCGGACAGCCTTGCTATCCGCGTGCCGCCTGCGCCTTACTTGCTCCGCTCGACCTGCTCGAAATCGAGTTCCACCGGCGTCGCGCGGCCGAAGATCGAGACGGAGACCTTGACCTTCGACTTGTCGAAATCGAGTTCCTCGACCGTGCCGTTGAAGCTGGCGAAGGGGCCGTCGAGCACCTTGACGGAATCGCCGATCTCGTAATCGACCTTCACCTGATGCTTCGGCGCGGTGGCGGCTTCCTCCTTCGAGTTCAGCATCCGCGCGGCTTCGGCGTCGCTGATCGCCTGCGGCTTGCCGGAGGCGCCGAGGAAGCCGGTCACGCGCGGCGTGTTCTTGACGAGGTGATAGACGTCGTCGTTCATGGCGAGCTTGGCGAGCACGTAGCCCGGCATGAACTTGCGCTCGACCGACACCTTCTTGCCGCGACGCGCCTCCGTCACGGTTTCGGTCGGCACCTCGATCTGCTCGACGAGTTGCGAGAGGCCGAGCCGCTCCGCCTCGGTGATGATGGCGTCGCGGACCTTGCCCTCGAAACCGGAATAAGCGTGGATGATGTACCAGCGCGCCATGTGCGTGAAACCTTGTCCCTTATTTCGCGAGGCCGAGCAGCGTCTTCACGATCTGGTCGAAGACCGTGTCGATGCCGAGGAAGAACAGGGCGAGGACCGTCGTCATGACCACCACCATCAGCGCGGTCATCGCCGTCTGGCGCCGCGACGGCCAGACGACCTTGCGGGTCTCTGCCTGAACCTGACGGATGAATTCGATCGGGGACGTCTTCGCCACTGTACGCGCCTTCGCAAACGTGCCGAGCGAGGCATAGGTCCGCCACCGCTTCCCTGTCATCAGGGAAACGGTGAAGCCCGTCCTCGCTGTCGGATGGGTCGCGGAAATAGCGTCGCCGCCACGCGAAGGCAAGGGGCGCGTCAAGCCGCTTGCACCGGGAGGCGCTTGCCATCATCGTCGCGCGCGATGGCGACCGTCGCGGCCCACCCTTATCCGCCGATGCTGCTCGATGCCGCGCTCGCGCTGCACGACGGGCGGCTTCATGTCGCGGAGCCGTTGCTGAAGGAATATCTGAAACGCGATCCGTTTGACGCGCGCGCGATCCGCATGCTGGCGGAACTGGCCGGGCGGATCGGCCGCAACCGGGATGCGGAGAATCTGCTGCGCCGCGCGCTGGAACTGGCGCCGGCCTTCACCGCCGCGCGCGCCAACCTCGCGCTGGTGCTCTATCGCCAGAATCGCGCGCCGGAGGCGCTGGTCGAGCTGGACGAGCTGCTCGCGACCGAGCCGGATCATGTCGGCCACGCCAACCTGAAGGCCGCCGCGCTCGGCCGGCTCGGCGGGTTCGAGGAGGCGATTGCGCTCTACGAGCGCGTGCTCGCCGCCGCGCCGGGGCAGCCGAAGGTGTGGATGAGCTTCGGCCATATGCTCAAGACGGTCGGGCGCCAGGCGGACGGCATCGCCGCCTATCGCCGCGCGATCGCGCTCCAGCCGACGCTGGGCGAGGCGTGGTGGAGCCTCGCCAACCTCAAGACGGTGCGTTTCGCCGACGCCGATATCGCGGCGATGGAGCGCGCGCGCGCCGCCGCCGGACTGGGCGCGGACGATGCGCTGCACCTCGATTTCGCGCTGGGCAAGGCGCTGGAGGATCGCGGGCAGGCGGACGCCGCCTTCGCGCATTACGCCGCCGGCAATGACGCGCGGCGGGCGCAGCTCGGCTATGATCCGGGGCAGGTCACCCGCATGGTCGATGCGCTGACCGGGCTGGTTACGCCCGATTTCTTCGCCAGGCGCGCCGGCTGGGGCTGCCCGGCGGCGGACCCGATCTTCATCCTGGGGATGCCGCGCGCGGGATCGACGCTGATCGAGCAGATATTGTCGAGCCACAGCGAGGTGGAGGGGACGACGGAACTGCCCGACATGCCGGCGATGGCGCATCGCGTGGCGGACTATCCGCGCGGACTCGCCGCGCTGACGGCGGCGCAGGCGCGCGAGCTGGGCGAGGAATATCTCCGCCGCGCCTCGGTGCAGCGGCGCAGCGGGCGGCCGTTCTTCATCGACAAATTGCCGAACAACTGGCTGCATGTGCCACTGATCCGGCTGATCCTGCCCAATGCGCGGATCATCGACGCGCGGCGCGATCCGCGCGCCTGCTGCTTCTCCAATTTCAAGCAGCATTTCGCGCGCGGACAGGCGTTCAGCTACGGGCTGGAGGACATGGCGCTGTATTATCGCGACTATGTGCGGCTGATGGCGCATGTCGACGCGGCGCAGCCCGGCGCGGTGCGGCGCGTTATCCATGAGGAGCTGGTCGACTCGCCGGAAGCCGGCATCCGCGACCTGCTCGACCGGCTCGGCCTCGCGTTCGAGCCGGCCTGCCTGTCGTTCCATGAGACCGAGCGCGCGGTGCGCACCGCCAGCTCCGAACAGGTGCGCCAGCCGATCTTCCGTGGCGGCGACCGGGCATGGCGGCCGTTCGCGGCGCATCTCGGCCCGCTGGAGGCGGCGCTCGGCGACGTGATCGATCGCTATCCCGGTGCGCCGGCCTTCGCATGAGCGACGCGAGTAGCCCGGAGCGCGATTCGCCACGCTGGCGCCGCATCCTGCGCCATCCGCTTTCGCAGCTCGGCCCCGGCGTCATCACCGGGGTGGCGGACGACGATCCCAGCGGCATCGCCACCTATTCGCAGGCCGGGGCGCAATATGGCTTCGACATGCTGTGGACGATGCCGCTCGCCTATCCGCTGATGTCGGCGGTGCAGGTGATGTGCGGGCGGCTCGGCCGCGTCACCGGCAAGGGGCTGTCGGCCAATATCAAGGCGGCGTTCTCGCCCGGCCTGCTGCGCGCGCTGGTGCTGCTGCTGCTGATCGCCAACATGCTGAACATCGCGGCGGACGTGGCGGTGATGGGCGAGGCGGCGGAACTGGTGACCGGGATCAGCCAGCGCTGGATGACGCTGGCGTTCGTCGCCGCGACGCTCGGGCTGCAAGTGTTCGTGCCCTATCATCGCTATGTCAAGTTTCTGAAATGGTTGACCGTTTCGCTGCTCGCCTATGCCGGCGTGCTGTTCACCGTGCATGTGCCGTGGGGTGAGGTGCTGCGGCATACGGCATGGCCGCGTTTCCGGCTGGACGGCGATGCGGCGACGATGGTGGTCGGCGTGTTCGGCACCACGATCAGCCCGTATCTGTTCTTCTGGCAAGCCTCCGAGGAAGTGGAGGAATTGCGCGGCGCGCCGAGCCTGATCGACGCGCCTTCCGACGCCCCGGCCGAGCTTTCGCGCATCTCGTGGGATACGTGGAGCGGGATGGCCTATTCCGATCTCACCGCCTTCTTCATCATGCTGGCGACCGCCGTGACGCTCCATGCCGGCGGGGTGACGACCATCGAGACGGCGGCGCAGGCGGCGAGCGCGCTGCGCCCGATCGCGGGGGATTTCGCTTTCCTGCTGTTCGCACTCGGCATCCTCGGCGTCGGGATGATCGGGGTGCCGGTGCTCGCCGGATCGGCCGCCTATGCGATGGCGGAGGCGATGGAGTGGAACGGCGGGCTGGAGCGCAAGGCGAGCGACGCGCGCGGTTTCTATTCGGTGATCGCGGTGTGCGTGCTGGCCGCGCTGGTGATCCAGTTCTCGCCGATCAACCCGATGCGCGCGCTGTTCTGGAGCGCCGTTATCAACGGCGTCGTCGCGGTGCCGCTGATGATCGTGCTGCTGCTGCTCGTCTCGCGCGAAAGCGTGATGGGCGCGTTCGTCGCGCCGCGCATGATCCGCTGGCTCGGCTGGGGCGCGACGCTGCTGATGGGGGCGGCGGCGGTGGTGATGATCGCGGCGATGTTCTGAGCGGCTCACGGGTCGTTCCGGCAGCGTTGCAAATCTGTCACGGTCGGCGCGCATTGTTGCGTTGCGCAAAACACGCGATTGACCGGGGCGCGATGCCGCAACAATCTTGCAACAAAGCGTCATCCCAGGGGGGAAAGATGGCAAGTTTCAAGAACCGCATGCTGGTTTCACTTCTTGCGTCGGCGGCCTTGTCCGCGCCCGCGATGGCTCAGACGACGGATCAGCAGTCTTCCCGCGTGTCGAATGACGCGATGAGCGACATCATCGTCACCGCGCAGAAGCGCGACGAGAATATCCAGACGGTGCCGATCTCGATCCAGGCGCTGTCCACGCGGAAGCTCGACCAGCTCAATATCTCGAACTTCAACGAATATACCCAGCTCCTGCCGTCGGTCGCGTTCCAGACGTCGCAGCCGGGCGTGACGACCGTCTATATGCGCGGCGTCGCCTCGGGCGGGGACGGCAACCATTCCGGCTCGCTGCCCTCGGTCGGCAGCTATCTCGACGAGCAGCCGGTGACGACGATCGGCGGCACGCTGGACATCCACATCTACGACGTGGCGCGGATCGAGAGCCT
This sequence comes from Sphingomonas sp. CL5.1, assembly GCF_013344685.1. Classification (NCBI taxonomy): domain Bacteria; kingdom Pseudomonadati; phylum Pseudomonadota; class Alphaproteobacteria; order Sphingomonadales; family Sphingomonadaceae; genus Sphingomonas; species Sphingomonas sp. CL5.1. Next base: position 4,422,120 of record NZ_CP050137.1, on the reverse strand, counting down.
GTCCGGCCCGCAGGGCACGCTTTATGGCGCGTCGAGCGAGGCGGGCACGATCCGCATCATCACCAACAAGCCCGACACCTCCGGCTTCCAGGGGCGCGTCGACGGCGAGCTGAACACCGTCCACAAGGGCGGCGTCGGCGGCAAGCTGGAGGGGATGATAAACACGCCCTTCTCCGACCGGGTCGCGCTGCGCGTGGTCGGCTTCTACCAGAAGGACGCGGGCTATATCGACAATGTCGCCGGCACGCGCACCTTCTGCGGCACGCCGACCTATGACGAGAAGGGCCATATCGACGGCTGCATCAAGGACGGGATCAGCGTCAACAACAATGCCTATGTGAAGAAGGATTACAACGACACCGAGACGTGGGGCGGCCGCGCCGCGCTCAAGGTCGATCTCGACAACAACTGGACCGTCACGCCGACCGTTCTCTATCAGGAACAGCGCAGCCACGGCAGCTACGGCTTCGATCCGCAGGTCGGCGATCTTCAGGTGCAGCATTTCTACCCCGAATACCGCCGCGACCGCTTCATCCAGGGCGCGCTGACGATCGAGGGCAAGCTCGGCAATTGGGACGTCACCTATGCCGGCGCCTATCTCGACCGGCGCGACACGCAGTCGAGCGACTATACCGATTACGCCGAAGCGTATGACCAGATGTACCAATCGGTCGGCGGGCTGGCGAACTACTTCAGTTATCAGGACGCCACCGGCAAGACGATCGATCCGCGCCAGCGCGTGATCGGCACCGATCATTTCAAGAAGACCAGCCAGGAAATCCGTGTCGCATCGCCGGCCACGGAGCGGTTCCGGCTGGTCGCCGGCGCCTTCTACCAGCGCCAGTCGAACCTGATCCATCAGGATTATCAGATTCCGGGCCTCGGGCCGCAGGTGTCGGTCAACGGTTGGCCCGGCACGCTGTGGCTCACCCAGCAGCATCGCGTCGACAAGGACTATGCGATGTTCGGCGAAGCGAGCTTCGATGTTCTGCCGACGCTGACCTTCACGGCCGGCGCGCGCGCGTTCATCTACGACAATTCGCTGGTCGGTTTCTTCGGCTTCGGGCGCAATCCCGGCGCGGACGAGAGCGGCATTCCTTATACGGCGACACCCTATAACGCCGCCGGCAGCTCGGGTTCGGGCGTCGCCGGCTGCTTCCTCACCAACGGCCAGACGCTGGGGCAGATGGTCAACGGCGGCTCCCCGCAGACCCCCGCGCCTTTCGCGCCGGTCACGGTGGCGGGCGCGCCATGCACCAATCTCGCCAATCTCTCCGGCGGACAGCTCATTCCCAAGCGCACGCAGGGGCAGGGCGTCACCTACAAGTTCAACCTGACGTGGAAGCCTAGCGATCAGCTGATGCTCTACGCCACCTGGTCGCGCGGTTTCCGGCCCGGCGGCATCAACCGGCGCGGCGACGTGCAGGATTATGCGCCCGACTATCTGACCAATTACGAGGTCGGATGGAAGACGACGCTGATGGGCGGCATGTTCCGCTTCAACGGCGCGGTCTATCAGCAGAACTGGGACACGTTCCAGTTCTCCTTCCTCGGTCCGAACAGCTTCACGATCATCCAGAACGGTCCGAACGCGCGCATCCGTGGCGTGGAGATGGACGCGACACTCAACACCGGGCCGCTCACGTTGACGGCGGCGGGCGCCTATAACGACGCCAAGACGCTGAACGCCCTGTGCACCACCGTGATATGCAGCGGCGATCCGCTCGACGTGCTCGCCCCGGCGGGCACCAGGCTGCCGATCACGCCGGAGTTCAAGATCAACGGCACGGCGCGCTACACCGTGCCGCTCGGCTCGGCGAAAGGCTATATCCAGGGGCTGGTGGCGCATCAAAGCTCGGCGTCGTCGGATCTTCGTCTCGCTCAGGCCGCCGAGCTTGGCCGATTGCGTGCCTATACCACCGCCAATCTCGCGGTGGGCGCGGAGCTGACCAATTACAATGTCGAGGTTTTCGTGCAGAATCTGTGGGATGAGCGCGGAGAAATCTCACGCTTCGAGGAATGCGGGTCGTGCGGCCAGCGGCCCTATATCGTGCCGATCCAGCCGCGGACGATCGGCATCCGCGCGGGCGCGAAGTTCTAGGGGAGGAGCCTGACGCGCCACGGCGCGTCAAGGTTCAGGGGAAGGGCGGGGCGGCGACGTTCCGCCCTTTTCCATTGGCGGAACCGTTCCGCACGCGGGCGGGCCGCGCAAGAAAAAAGGCGCCGGTCACCCGGCGCCTCTTCCTTTCGCGATCGCCAGCGTATCAGGCGAAGCGCACCCGCACCTTGCGGCGGCGCATCGCCGCGCCGACCACGCCGAAGCCGGCGATCATCATCGCCCAGGTCGCCGGCTCGGGAACGCTGCCCCCGCCCGCGACGGCCGACACGCTTCCGTCGGTCAGCCAACGCGATCCGGCGAGCGTCTGCGTTTCGCTGCTGGTCTGGTTCAGCGTCGCGCCTGTGGCGGTCAGCGGGCTGCTGAAGAAGATGTTCAGCTGCGCGCCGGCGAAATTCGCCGAAATGCCCTGCGCGAAAGTCCAGAACACCGGGCTGATGGCATTGGCCATCGTGTAGGTCGTGCCGGCGAAGGTGCCGTAGGGCCAGCCGTTGCCGCCCGCCGAGGTGATCGAGAAATCCTCCAGCGCGGAAAGATCGTCGCTCGTGGTGAACGACCCGGTCAGCGTGCCGCCGTCGACCAGCTTCACATTGTCGAGATTGAACACGATCGCCGCCGAAGCCGGCGTCGCCATCGCGATGGCCGAAACGGCCGACAGGGCAGCAGCGGCTACCAACTTGCGCATCATCTAACTCCCAGGTTCGATCGGTTCCGGCGATGGCGAATCGGCCCGCCGCCTTGATCGTGCCCGCTCATGACGCAATTGGGCGCGTAGTTACAGCGTGTTAATCATTTTTACGAAGCTCGTGCCGAAATGGGACACTGACTTGCTTCACCGGACGCGATCGAATCGCGCGTCATCTGGCGCATGGCGAAACGGAATGATCCGCCGGCACCTGTTCGGCGATCGGCCGCGATCAGGAAAGGTGGCAGGGGAGCTCGGATTCGAACCGAGGGCCTTCGGTTTTGGAGACCGACGCTCTAACCAGCTGAGCTACACCCCTACGAGGGAATGCCCCCTAACGCGAGCCGGCGGCGGCGGCAATAGGGGAGCGGGCCGTGACGATCGTTCCCTCACCGAAAGCGAGGCGGGCCTCACGCCGCGATATAGGCATCGGGGCGATGCCGGCCAGCGAGCGCGCGCGCTTCCTCCACCGGCAGCGGGCGGCCGAAATAGAATCCCTGGATCTTGGAGCAGCCCAGCTCGCGGATCATGGTCAGCTCCGCTTCGGTCTCCACCCCTTCCGCCGTCGTCGCCATGCCGAGGCTGCGCGCGAGCGCCACCACCGCGCAGATGATCGCCAGCGCCTCCGGCACGCCGCGCGACGCGCCCTGCACGAAGCTGCGGTCGATCTTGATCGAGGAGAAGCGGGTGCGGCTGAGATAGCCGAGCGAGGAATAGCCGGTGCCGAAATCGTCGAGGCTGAGCCGCACGCCGAGATCGAGGATGCGTTCCAGCACCTTCACCGCGCCGGTGCCCTCGCGCAGGAAGACGCTTTCGGTCACCTCCAGCTCCAGCCTGCTGGGCGAGATGCCGGACGTGGCGAGCGCCTGCGCGACGACGGTGACGAAATTGGGATCGTGGAGCTGCTCGGGCGAGACGTTCACCGCGACTCGCACGTCGTCGGGCCAGCGCGCGGCCTCGGCGCAGGCGGTGCGCACCACCCATTCGCCGATCGGGCCGATCAGCCGCGCCTCCTCCGCCAGCGGCACGAACTTGGCCGGGCTGACGAGGCCGAACTGCGGGTTGTTCCAGCGCAGCAGCGCCTCGAAGCCGGTGAGGCGACCGCTCGCCGCTTCCACCACCGGCTGATATTGCAGGTGCAGTTCGCCGCGCTCGAGCGCCTTGCGCAGCGCGATCTCCAGCACGCGCCGCTCCTCGGCATTGACGTGGAGCTGCGGATCGTAAGCATGGAACACCCCGCCGCCCGCGTCCTTCGAGCGATAGAGCGCGAGATCGGCCGAGCGGATCAGGTTCTCCGCCGTCCGCCCGTCGCGCGGCGAGGTGGCGACGCCGACCGAGGCGCCGATCCACAGGGTATGCTGATCCACCTCATAGGAGCGGGAAAGCGTCTCGATGATCGTCCGGGCGAGCTGCTCGACGCGCTCGCTGTCGGTGGCGTCGCGCACCACCACGGCGAATTCGTCGCCGCCGAGCCGGCCGACCATCTCATTGTCGGTGACGAGCTGGGCGAGCCGCTCGGACACGCGGCCGAGCAGCCGGTCGCCGATCGGATGGCCGAGCGTGTCGTTGACCGCCTTGAAGCGATCGAGGTCGATCATCATGAAGGCGCAGCGCGACCCCCATTTCTCCGCCTCGACCAGCGCGCGGCCCAGCGCCTCGTTGATGAGCAGGCGGTTGGGCAGGCCGGTGAGCGTGTCGTAACGCGCCATGCGGTTGATCTTGTCGGCGGTGGTGCGCTGCTCGGTGACGTCCGAGCCGACCCCGCGGAAGCCGACGAAATCGCCGCGATCGTCGTAGCGCGGGCTGGCGGCGATCTCCCACCAGCGCTGCTCGCCGTCGACCAGGACCGGGAGCACGAGATCGCGGAAGCTCTCGCGATTCTTCAGCTTTTCGGCGAGCTGGCGCAGCGCGGCCGAGAAATTGCCCGATTCCCACGACGGGCCGGCGAGCACCTGAAGCAGCGGCAGCCCCTCGATCGCGCTGGGCGCGACGCCGAGCGCGACGGCGAAGCGCCCATTGGCGCGGACGATGCGGCGCTGGACATCCGTTTCCCACAGCCAGTCGGAGCCGGTCTCCTCGAACTCGCGAAGCAGCAGGCTGACGGTCTCGTCGCGCTCGGTGAGCGTCAGCTCGGAGCCGCGCAGCAGGACGAGCGCCTGCGCGCGCGAGACGCAGGCGATGATGAGGATCGCGGCGAACAGCACCGTGCCCGCCGCCGCGACATAGACCTGCGCGATGACGAAGGCGGCGGTCACCGCCAGCGCCACCCCGCCGATGAAGCCCAGCGCGGCCAGGACCAGCGGGGCCAGCGCCAGCGCGGCGGCCGACATCAGCACCGACAGGACCATCCACAACGCCAGCGGCGTCGCCGAATCGCCATAGCGCCCGAACAGCAGCACCGGCACGCTCCACGCCACGGCCAGCGCCGCGCCCTCGAAACCGGTGCCGCGCAGATCGTCGACGGAGGCGAGCGCGTCGGGTTCCGGGCTGATCCGCAAACGGCGGACGGCGACGAAAGTGGCGATCAGCATGACGCCGAACGTCCAGACCCCGAGCCACACCGGCGGCACGAAATGGGAGAACAGCATCACCACGATCGTCGCGCCGATCAGGTTCGCGCCGAGCATGAACAGCGCGAGCTGTCGCCCGGCATGCAGCGTGGCCCCGCGAATCCGCGCCCAGGCGGCGGCATCCTCGCCTTCGGAAAGGCCGAGCAGCGGCCCGATCGGGACCGCCGGACGACGGACGGTGGGGGGTTCTGTGACACTCACGCCCGAACGCATACGCGATCAGGGGTTGACCAATCGTTTCCGTGGCCGCGCCGGATTCCTGTTCGAAACGATGGGGTTCAGGCGGCGATGGCGTAAGGCTTGATCTCGCCGGAGAGATAGAGGTTGCGCGCCTTCGCCCGGCTGAGCTTGCCCGAGCTGGTGCGCGGCAGCGTGCGCGGCGGGATCAGCTCCACCACGCAGTTCATGCCGGTGACGGCGCGCACCCGGTCGCGGATCTCGTCGCGCAGGCGGGTGCGCTCGGCATCGTCGGAGGTGCGGCACTGGACGAGCACCGCCGGGGTCTCCTCGCCGCCAGGCGTGGTGATGGCGAAGGCGGCGATGTCGCCCTGCTTGAAGCCGGGAAGCTGCTCCACCGCCCATTCGATGTCCTGCGGCCAATGGTTGCGGCCGTTGACGATGATCATGTCCTTGGCGCGGCCGACGATATAGATATAGCCGTCGGAGATGTAGCCCATGTCGCCGGTGTCGAGCCAGCCGCCCTTCATGCAGGCCTCGGTCGCCTCCTGATCGCGGAAATAACCGACCATGACCGATGGGCCGCTGCACCACACCTTGCCGATCGCGCGCTCGGGCAGGGGCGTGCCGTCCTCCTCGCGGATCTCGATCTTCATGTCGCGCACCGGCTTGCCGCAATTGACGATCGCGCGATAGCGTTGCGGGCGGTCCTGCCCGGCCGGGACGCCGGAAAGCTGCGTCTCCTCGACCAGCTCGACGCGGATGCCCTCGCCCGGCGGCATGATCGACACCGCCAGCGTCGCCTCGGCAAGGCCGTAGCTCGGCAGGAAGGCGCTGGCCTTGAACCCGGCGTCGGCGAAGGAATCGACGAAGCCCTGCATCACGTCCGGCCGGATCATGTCCGCGCCATTGCCGGCAAGCCGCCAGCGCGACAGGTCGAAGCGGTCCGACGCGCGCGTCTGGCTGGAGATGCGGCGGGCGCAGATGTCGTAGCCGAAGGTGGGCGAGTAGCTGATCGTGGTGCCCTGGTTGCGGCTGATGAGGTCCAGCCACGCCAGCGGACGGCGGGCGAAATCCTCGGTCTTGAGGTAATCGGTCGAGACCTGGTTGGCGATCGGCGAGAGGAAGCAGCCGACCAGCCCCATGTCATGATACCACGGCAGCCACGAGACGCAGCGGTCGCTGTCGACCAGCTTCATCCCGTGCGAATGCGCCGCGAGGTTGTTGAGCAGCGCATGATGGGTGATCGCCACGCCATGCGGGAAGCGCGTCGAGCCGCTGGAATATTGCAGATAGGCGATATCCTCGCCCTTCGCCGGCGGCAGCGCGACCGGCACGGCCTCGGTGGCGAGCAGCTCGCTCCAGTCCACGCCCTCGACGCCGCGCGCCGCCGCCGCCGCGCCGGCCATCGCGGCCAGCTCCGGCGGGTAGATCAGCATCTTCGGATCGCAGCTCGCGAGCTGGACGCTGAGCTGGTCGATATAGGATTCCTTGCCGCCGAAGGAGGTGGGCAGGGGCAGCGGCACCGGCCACGCGCCGGCATAGACCGTGCCGAAGAACAATGCCGCGAACTCCGGCACCGTCTCCGCCACCAGCGCGATGCGGTCTCCCGGCGCGACGCCCGCCGCGACCAGCCGCCACGCCGCGCTTTCCGCGTCCCCGCGCAGTTCGGCGAAGGGATAGACGCGGGTCAGCGCGCCGCGCGCATCGTGGAAATTCAGCCCGCGCTTGCCCTGCGCCGCATAATCCAGCGCCTCGCCCAGCGTCGCGAAATCCGCGAAGCGCCGTGGCAGCGCGTCCTGCGTGGGAGTGGGATCGAGGGTAGTCATTCCAGCATTGTACCTTTCGCGCGCCCCTGGCGGGTCGCAAGCCTGCTCACGGCAGCACCTGCGCGCCTCGCGCGTTTAAATTCGTTCGTCAGTGTGGCAACAACATGGCGTGCCCCGCGAACCTCGTCCCGCCCGCCCGCTCGATGCCGCCGCGCTCGACCGGCTGGCGCTGCGCTATGTCGAGCGGTTCGCGACGACGCGCGGCAAGCTGGCGGATTACCTGCGCCGCAAGGTGCGCGAGCGCGGCTGGCACGGCGCGCCGGCCGATCCCGCGACGGTGGCGGAGCGGATGGCGGCGCTGGGCTATGTCGACGATCGCGCCTTCGCCGACATGCGCGCGGCGGCGCTGGCGCGGCGCGGCTTCGGCGCGCGCCGCGTGGCGCAGGCGCTGCGCGCGGCGCATGTCGGCGAGGAGGACGCCGTCGCCGCGATCGAGCCGGCGGCGGAACGACCGCTCGACGCGGCGCTCGCCTTCGCGCGCCGCCGCCGCTTCGGCCCGTGGGCGAAGGCCGCGCCAGACGAGCGGCTGCGCGAGCGGCAGGTGGCGGCGATGGTGCGCGCCGGCCATGCCCCGGCGCTGGCGCGGCGGATCGTGCTGTCGCCCCCCGGTGTCCCGTTCGAGGGCGATGAATGACGTGTGCCGCGTGGTTTGCCTGTTGAACCGGATCGTAACCATGCTAGCGTGGGACGAACCCGGGGGGGATCACGTATAAGTGCGTAGCGACATGTCTCGCGATGCGGATGACCGCGAAGAGGAAGAAGGCGTGCCCGGCGCCGGGGAGGGCGTGCGGGTGGCCGGCACGCTCAAGTGGTTCGACGTCACGCGCGGTTTCGGCTTCCTCGTGCCCGATACGGGCGACACCGGCGACGTGCTGATCCATTTCAGCGTGCTCCAGCCGCTCGGCCGCCGCAGCCTGCCGGAGCGTTCGCGCGTGGAGGCGATCGCGGTGCAGCGCGAGCGCGGCTTCCAGGCGGTGGAGATATTGTCGATCGACACGTCGCAGGCGGTGGAGCAAAGCCAGCCGCGCGACCGCGCGCGCATCGATCCCGCGAGCATGATCGACGAGGCGGGCGAGTGGGAGCCGGTGCTGGTGAAATGGTTCAACCGGCTCAAGGGCTATGGATTCCTGGTGCGGCCGGACGGGGAGCAGGATATATTCGTCCATATGGAAACGCTGCGCCGCGCCGCGATCCATGAGGTGGAGCCGGACCAGCCGCTGCGCGCGCGCGTGGTGGAGGGCCGCAAGGGTCCGCTCGCGGTCGTGGTCGATATCGCGCCGGAGGAATGAGATGTTGCGTATCCTGGCCGTCGCGGCGCTCGCGCTGCTCGCCCCCGCCTGCTCGCGCGGCGATGCCGGCGCCACCGAAGGCGCGGGCGCGGCGAAGCGTGTGACGCTGACGATCGCCGGCCCCAGGGGATCGCACGAATTCAGGGTCGAGGTGGCGTCGACCGCCGACGCGCAGGAGCGCGGGCTGATGTTCCGCACCGACATCCCGAAGGACGGCGGGATGCTGTTCGCGCCCTATCCGCCCGACGGCGGGCCGCCGAAGCCGGCGATCTTCTGGATGAAGAACACGCCCAGCCCGCTCGACATATTGTTCATCCGCCCCGATCATACGATCGCGCGGATCGCCGAGAACAGCGTGCCTTTCTCCGAAACGCCGATCCCGTCGGGCGAGGCGGTCACCGCGGTGCTGGAGATCAACGGCGGGCGCGCCGGCGAGCTGGGCATCGACGAAGGCGACAAGGTGACGTGGGAAAGCGGGCCGGGGGATGGCAAGCCCGGTTGAAGCGCGCGGGCTTCGGGGGTAAGCGCGGCGCATGGGCATCAATCTGAACCCGTTCACCTGGTGGAACGGCGCGACCATCGGCACCTGGTTCGGCCTGCGCGGCAAGACGCGCGTGGGCGAGGATTCGCTCGGCAACGTCTATTACGAGGGCGGCACCGACACCGCCGGCCAGCCGCGCCGCTGGGTGATCTATCAGGGCGCTAACGACGCCAGCCGCGTGCCGCCGGAATGGTTCAGCTGGCTGCATCATCATGTCGACGACGCGCCCGATCGCGCGCTGCCCGCGCCGCGCCGCTGGGAGAAGCCGGCCGTGCCGAACATGACCGGCACCGCGCTCGCCTATCGCCCGCCGGGCGCGCTGGAGAAGGGCGGCAAGCGCGCGCCCGCGACCGGGGATTATGAGGCGTGGAGCCCCGAGGCGTGAAGCGCGCGCTGGCGGCGGGCGGCGCGCTCGTCGTCGCGCTGGCCGGCGTGGGCCTGTGGCAAGGGCGGCACTGGCTCGCCGATGCCGCGCCGACGCCCCGCGCAGCCGCCCCCGCCGCGTCGCAGGCCGTGCCCGCCGCGCGCCCCGCGCCGGACGGCGTGACGGCGGTCGACGGCAGCGATCAGGCGGCCGACGCCGGCACGACGCCGATGGCGGAGCGCGTGGCGGTGATCGGCCTCCTCAACAAGCGCAACGGCGTGAGCCGCGACCTGACGATGAAGCCGGGGCAGGCGCTGCGCGTCGGCGACACGATCGTCCGGCTGCGCGCCTGCGAGAAGACCGCGCCATGGGAGCAGGAGCAACTGACCGGCGCCTTCGTCCAGCTCGACGTGAAGGGCGCGGACAATTTGTGGCGGCGGGCCTTCTCGGGCTGGCTGTTCAAGGAGCGCCCGGCGCTCAACGTGGTGCAGCACCCGGTCTATGACGTCTGGGCCAAGAGCTGCACGATGTCCTTCCCGGCGAAAGGCGCGGATACCGACGTCATCGCCGCCTCGACCGCGAAGAAATCGGCCGCGGCGGCGGATGCCGACGCCAGCGACGGCGCCGACGACGCGCCGGTCGCGGAGACGAGCGGCCCGAGCGCCTCGCCCAGCAACACCATGTAATCGGCCCGGTCGATCTCCACCGCGCCGAGCGAGGCGAGGTGCCCGGTCATGAACTGGCAGTCGAGCAGGGTGAAGCCGCCCGCCCGCAGCCGCGCGACGAGCGCGGCGAGCGCGATCTTCGAGGCATCGGCCGCGCGGCTCACCATGCTTTCGCCGAAGAAGGCGTGGCCGAGCGCGAGGCCGTAAAGGCCGCCGACCAGTTCCTCGCCGTCCCAGCATTCGATCGAATGGGCGTGGCCGGTTTCGTGGAGATGCAGGAAGACATGCTCGATCGAGCGGTTGATCCATGTCTCCGGCCGGTCGCTGGCGGCTTCCGCGCACAGGCGGATGACGGCGGGAAAATCGCGGTCGGCGGTGATGCGGAAGCGGTCGGCGAGCAGCTTCTTGCGCAGCGAGCGGGAGAGATGGAAGCCGTCGAGCGGCAGGATTGCGCGGCGGCGCGGCTCGACCCAATAGACGCCGGGCGCGTCGCGGCCGTCGGCCATCGGGAACACCCCGACCGAATAGGCCCCGAGCACCATCGCCGGATCGAGCCGCTCGAACTTCATGAAGCGAGTCGTCGCTCGATCCTTTGCCAGATATCGAGGAAAGCGGCGGCCGCCGCCGATCGCGGCGCCACCTCGCCCACGGCCTTGTGCGCGGCGGCGGACGCCTCGACCACGCTCGCCATCGGGATCACCGGCCAGTCGGGATGGGCGGCGACGGCCTCCAGGTGCATCCGCCGGCGGCGATCGACCATCGCGTGAACCGGGAGCGTGGGCGTGCGCCCGCCGAGATGCCGCTCGATCTCCTCATAGGCGCGCTGCGCCAGCGGGGAGGGGACGACGGGGATGACGATCAGGTCGGCGGCGCGCGCGACCTGCTCCGCCGTCTCGGTGAGGCCGGGCGGGCAATCGAGGATCACGCGGTCGTAGTCGCCGAGGCCGGCGATCAGCTTGCTCAGCCGCTTCTTCTTGTCCATCTCGCGCAGCAGGTGGTCGAGGTCACGTAGCGATGCGTCGGCGGGGAGCAGGTCGAGCCGCTCGACGGTGGTGGGGCGGATCAGCTTGCGCGCGTCCACCTCGCGCGAAAAAGCCGCCTGCGCGCGATCGTGCTTCGCCTCGCGACCGAGCATCCAGCTTGCCGCCGCCTGCGGATCGAGATCCCACAACAGGGTGCGGCGCGCCGATTTCGCCGCCGCGCACCATGCGAGGTTGGCCGCCAGCGTCGTTTTCCCGACGCCACCCTTCAGGCTGTAAACCGCGATCGTCGCCATATGCGCGAAGGTGCAGCGCCGCGCGGCGCGAGGCAAGCGCCGCCGATTAAAAAGGCCGGCGCAACGGGTGCGCCGGCCTCGAAAGCTGGATGATTGCGGAAAATCAGGCCTTGCAGGCCTGCTCGCCCTTGCCCGGCTGGGTCAGGGTGATGTGGCTGGGGTCGCCGGTCAGCTTCCAGCCGCCGTCGGCGACCAGCGGATCGCCGGCCTTCTCGGCCTTCAGCGTGGTGGGCGAGCCGTCCTGCTTGGTCTTGACGATCGCCTGCTTGTCGCCCTGGAAGAAGGTGACATAGACGAGGCTGTTGTCCTTGCAGCGGAAGGTCTTGTCCGCCTTGATCGCGGGCGGAAGCTCGACCGCGCCCTTGTTGGCCAACTCGGCGGCCATGGGATCGGGGTTGGTGTCGACGATTTCCGGCTTGCTCGGCTGCGAATTGCAGGCGGAAAGCGCGATCAGCGCGGCGGCGGCAGGGAGGAGAAGGTGGCTTTTCATAGCAGAGCGACGCCATACCCCCGGTGTCGCCTCCGTCAAGGGCGCGATGAAATTTTGTATCCTGCGGCGCCTGTTTTCGAGCGCGGGAATCAGCCGATGAAGGCGGCCAGCGCATCCCATGCCGGCTGCTTCGCCGCGATGCCGACCGTGTGGAGCGGGCTGGAGGAAGGAAGCGCGACCAGCGCCACCACGCGCCCCGCCAGCAGCGGCCGGCCGAGTCGCAGCGCCGTGCCGCCGTTGAACGCCACCGCGCGCAGGCTCGCGAGCGAGTCGATCAGCGCCGGCAGGTCGTTGGTCGCGTGATCGCGGATCGCCGCATCGCTGCTGCCCGATCGCCGCGCCGAGGCCACGACGTCCCACAGCCCGATCCGCTCCTCCAGCAGCGCCGCGAGGCGCGCTTCATAGGGGAGGGCGGCGAGATCGCGCCCGACGACATGGCCGACGAGGCGCCAGAACTGGTTCTGCGGATGCGCGTAATAGCGCTGCTCGGCAAGGCTGCGCTCGCCCGGCAGGCTGCCGAGGATCAGGACGCGCGTGCGATCGTCGACGACCGGCGGGAAGGAGGATTTGCGTGCCATATGCCTGACCATGCGATCAATCACGCTATCGGCCGCTAAAGCGCAAGCGTGGTTGCCGCGACCGCCCCGGCGGCGCACATAAGCATTCATGCACACCGCTTCCGACACACTCTCGCTCATCGGCAACACCCCGCTCGTCCGGCTGAAGGGGCCGAGCGAGGCGACGGGGTGCGATATCTTCGGCAAGTGCGAATTCGCCAATCCAGGGGCCAGCGTGAAGGATCGCGCCGCGCTGTTCATCGTCGAGGACGCCGAGGCTCGCGATCAACTCCAGCCCGGCGGCACGATCGTCGAGGGGACGGCGGGCAACACCGGGATCGGCCTCGCGCTGGTCGCCAATGCCAAGGGTTATCGCACGATCATCGTGATGCCGGATACCCAGTCCAAGGAGAAGATGGACACGCTCCGCGCGCTCGGCGCGGAGCTGGTGACGGTGCCGGCGGCGCCTTATTCCAGCCCGTGCCATTTCGTGCATACCTCGCGGCGCATCGCCGAGGAAACGCCGGGCGCGATCTGGGCCAACCAGTTCGACAATATCGCCAACCGCCGCGCGCATATCGTCGGCACCGCCGAGGAGATCTGGGCGCAGATGGACGGGCGGGTCGACGGCTTCACCTGCGCGGTCGGCACCGGCGGTACGCTCGCCGGCGTCGCGATGGGGCTGAAGGCGAAGGACGATCGCGTGACGATCGCGCTCAGCGACCCTCATGGCGCCGCGCTCTACGAATATTATGCGCATGGCGAGCTGAAGGCGGAGGGCAATTCGGTCGCCGAGGGGATCGGCCAGGGGCGGATCACGGCCAACCTCGAGGGCGCGCCGATCGACACGCAATATCGCATCCCCGATCAGGAAGGGCTGGACTGGGTCGAGCGGCTGCTGCGCGAGGAGGGGCTGTGCCTCGGCCTGTCGTCCGGCATCAACGTCGCCGGCGCGGTGCGGCTGGCGCGCGACCTTGGGCCGGGCAAGCGCATCGCGACCATCCTGTGCGATACAGGTTTCCGTTATCTTTCCACGCTTTATAACCCGGAATGGCTCTCGGCCAAGGGGCTGGAGCGGCGGCTGCCGGTGTAAAAATTCGACATTCGCGCGATATGGCGTTAGTCTCGCACGACGGATGAGTACCGAAACACCCCCATCGAACCAGACGGTGCAGCGTGTGCGGGTCGGCCTGATCGGCCTGGCCGCCGTGGTGCTGCTCATCGGCCTCGCCAGCGCGATCTTCAGCGCCGCCAGCCGGGAGAAGCCGGTGACCGCGGTCGATGCGCCCAAGGCGGAGGCGGTCGCCAACATGACGCTTGCCAACAGCGAACAGCCGGTCGCCGCGCCGAACGAGCCGCTCGCCGAACTGGGCGTCGCCCCCGCCACCGCCAACGGCGCCGCCCCGGCCGCGCCGCGCCAGTGAATCCGGCCATGACGCTCATGGAATCGCCGGTGATTCCCCGGTCCACCCCGGATTCCGCCGGCCGTTTCGCGCGAACGGAAGCGGAACGCATGCGCTTCGCCGTGGCGGAATCGGGAAGAAAGCCGCCCGGCTGACCGCCTGTTCCCCGATTTTCCCCATATTTCCCTTCCCATCCCCGACACGCCCTGATATCTATCGGGCTACAGAGGGGCGGACTCGCTGTATCTTGTCTTCGCGATAGCCGGGCGGCCGAACGGGCTGGTTTCCGGGCCGGAGAAGCGCGTCCGCCGCGGGCGAGGTGGGCGTGTCGGAAAGGATCGACTATCAGGGAAAGGGTATCGCGCTCGTCGACGACAAGTCGCGCGTGGCGATCCCGAACACCCTGCGCGCCATGCTCGCGAAGAATTCCCCGCGCGAGGACGGGAAGGACGGCGGCACCGTCATCATCGCGCCGCATCCCGAGCATCGCTGCCTGATCGCCTATGATCCGCGCTTCGTGCCGTTCTGGAAGGCGCGGCTGGAGCAGCTCGACGCCGCCCAGTTCGAGAAGACCGGCCGGACCGACTATAACATCCTCGACCGCGCCGGCGGCGCGGAGCCGTTGCCGTTCGATGGCAGCGGGCGCTTCATCATGCCGGCGTTCGAGCGCAAATACGCGCGGATCGATACGCTCGCCGTCTTCTACGGCTCGTTCCACTGGATCACGATCTGGAGCCCGAAGATCCTGATCGAGACGCCGGGAATCGACCCGTTCCTCAAGGAATATGTCGAGTTCGCCTGCGAGGAGAAGGGGTATGCGCTGTGACCGCGCAGGCTGATCCCCATATCCCGGTGCTGCTCGACGAAGTGCTCGCCGCGCTTACCCCCAGGCGCGGCGAGACCGTGGTCGACGGCACGTTCGGCGCCGGCGGCTATACGCGCGCGCTGCTGGCGACGGGCGCGCGCGTCATCGCCTTCGACCGCGATCCCGATGCGATCGCCGCCGGGCGGGCGCTGGAGGCGTCGAACCCGGACCTCATCCTCGTGCCGGCCGAATTTTCCGCCATGGCCGGCGAGCTTGAGACGCGCCACGCGGCGCCGGTCGACGGGGTGGTGCTGGATATCGGCGTGTCGTCGATGCAGCTCGACCAGCCGGCGCGCGGCTTCTCCTTCCAGGGGGACGGGCCGCTCGACATGCGCATGTCGCGGGCGGGGCCGTCGGCCGCCGATTTCCTCAACACCGCCGACGAGGCGCTGATCGCCGACGTGCTGTGGCGCTACGGCGAGGAGCCGCGCTCGCGCCGCGTGGCCAAGGCGATCGTCGCGGCGCGGCCGCTCACCACCACCGGGCAGCTCGCGCAGGTCGTGCGCCGCGCGCTGGGGCATCGGCCGCACGACAAGAAGGACCCGGCGACGCGCGCCTTCCAGGCGATCCGCATCCATGTGAACCGCGAGCTGGAGGAGCTGGCGCAGGGCCTCGCCGCCGCCGAGCGCGTGCTGGCGCCGGGCGGTCGGCTCGCGGTCGTCACCTTTCACAGCCTGGAGGACCGGCTGGTGAAACGGTTCCTGCGTGAGCGCAGCGGGGCGATGCCGGCCGGGTCGCGGCATCGCCCCGAAGCGTGCGAGGCGCGGGCGCCGAGTTTCGAGCCGGCGGCGAAGGCGGTGCGCCCGAGCGCGGCTGAAGTGGCGCGTAATCCGCGGGCGCGCTCGGCGACGTTGCGCGTGGCGCGGCGCACCGGGGCGGCGGCCTGGGCGGGCGGCGTCGAGTTAGTGGAGGCGTAACGATGGCAGCGACGTACAGATTGAAGGGCTTGGGCTGGTTCGGCGGCGTGGTGATCGTGTCGCTGGGCTTCTACCTCATCTCGCTTCAGGTCGCGGCGGAGCGCAAGCGGCTGGAGCAGCTCAACGGCAGGATCAGCTTCGCCCAGCGCGATATCCGCGCGCTGGAGACGGAGTTCGACGTCCGCTCCAACCTCGCGCAGCTCGAACGCTGGAACGGCGACACGCTGGCGCTCGCCGCGCCCACCGCCGCCCAGTTCGTGCGCGATGAGGCGCAGCTCGCCTCGATCAGCTTCGATCGCGCCGCGCCGATGCCGGGCGGGCAGCAGGGCGCGATCCGCACCGCCGCGCTGGTCGTGCCGTCGCTGCCCTCGCCGGCCCACGCCCCGGCCGCGCCGACCCCGGTGATCGACGAGACGCCCGCCGTTGCCGCCGCCGCGCGTCCCGCGACGCTGGTGAAGGTCGCCGCGCGCGCCGAGGCGCCCCGCCTCACCCCGGCGGTGCTGATGCACGCCGATCTGGCCGAGGCTAGCCCGGCGGCGCACAGGGGCGAGGCAGCCGGCGATCGCGCCGCCGCGCCGAAGCTGACCGCCGCCGTGGTGATGCGCACCGAGGTCGCGGCCGACAGCGCGCCCGTTTCCCGCAGGGGCAAGGCGGTGGCGATGCTCGACAAGTCGCTGCTCAGCGACACCACGCTGGGCGATCTGATGAGCGGCGCGCGCGCCGAGGCACGGCGGCCACGTTGACCACGCTGGTCGCGCGCCCTGCCCGATCGGTGAAGGCCAGCGAGCAGCGCCATGCGCTGCTCGCGACGCAGCACATGCGGCTGATGATGCTGATGCTGCTGTTCGCCGCCGCCGTGACGGTGGTGGTCGGGCGGCTGGCTTGGCTGGCGATCGAAGGCAAGCCGGCGCGCGCGTCCATCCTCGGCGCCGCGCCGCGCGGCGATATCGTCGACCGCAACGGCGAGCCGCTGGCGCGCACGATCGACGCCTGGGCGATCGGCGTCCACCCCGATCGTCTGCTGGGCGACCGCGGCGAGATCGCGCAGCGGCTGGCGGACCTGATGCCGGATATCGGCAGCCAGCAATGGTTCTACACGCAGATCAGCAAGAAAGTGCCGTTCACCTATCTCAACCGTCGCGCCAGCCCCGCGCTGGTCGAGGCGGTGAACGCGATCGGCGAGCCGGGCATCGTCTTCGAGCGGCAGACGCAGCGGCTCTATCCGCAATCGACGCTGGCGGCGCACGCGCTCGGCTATCTCTCCACCGACGGCAGGGGAATGGGCGGGATGGAGCGGGCGCTGGAGGCGCGGCTCACCGATCCGGCGCAGAACGGAACGCCGGTGGCGCTGTCGATCGACAGCCGCGTGCAGGCGGCGATGGAGAGCGAGCTTGGCCGCGCGATGGGCGACATGCAGGCAAAGGGCGCGGCCGGCATCGTCATGGACGCGCATACCGGCGAGGTGATCGCGATGGTCTCGCTGCCGATGTTCAACCCCAACCGGGTCGGCATGGCGGGCACAGAGGAACTGCGCAACAACGTCACCCAGTCGGTCTATGAGCTTGGCTCGACCTTCAAGCCGATCGCGATGGCGGCGGCGATCGACTATGGCGTCGTCACCGACATGAGCCGCCGCTTCGATGCGACGGTGCCGCTGAAGGTCGGCGGCTTCACGATCCACGACGATCGCGGACATGAGCAGAAGCGCTGGCTCAACATTCCGGAAACGCTGATCTATTCCTCGAACATCGCCACCGCGCGGATCGCCGACCTGGTCGGCGCGGGACGGATGCAGGACATGTTCCGCAAGCTCGGCTTCGATCGCAAGCCGGATATCGAGCTGGTCGAGAAGGCGCGCCCGCTGTGGCCGACCTATTGGGCGCGCACCACGGTGATGACCACCGCCTATGGCCATGGCATCGCGGTGACGCCGCTGCACCTCGCCAGCGCCTATGCCGCGCTGGTCAACGGCGGGATCTGGCATCCGGCGACGCTGCTCAAGGTGCCGCAGGGCGTCCAGCCGCAGGGCCACCGCGTGATCCAGCAATCGACCAGCGACCGGCTGCGGCAGCTCCTGCGCCTCGTCGTGCTCGACGGCACCGGGCGCAAGGGCGAGGCGCCCGGCTATCGCATCGGGGGCAAGACCGGCACCGCCGAGGTGGCGCAGCGCGGCGGCTATGCCCGGAACGCCAATGTCTCCACCTTCGCCGCCGCCTTCCCGATGGACGCGCCGCGCTATGTGGTGATCGCGATGATGGATTCGCCCAAGCGCGTGCAGGCGAACTCGTTCCAGACCACCGCCGCCTATACCGTAGCCCCCGTGGTGAGCCGCGTGGTGAGCCGCACCGGCGCGCTGCTCGGCGTGATCCCGGACGATCATCGCGACATCGACGAAAGCGATCTCAACCCGCTGCTGTGGAAGGCGCCGGGCGCGAAGGAAGAAAAAGGGAGCGCCGAATGAAGCTGGGCCAGCTCACCGGCGGCCCGGAAACCGCGCAGGTGACGGGCTTCGCGATCGACCACCGCAAGGTCGCGCCAGGCACCGTGTTCGGCGCGTTCGAGGGGCAGCGCGTCAACGGCGAGGACTTCATCCCCGCCGCCGTCGCCGCCGGCGCGATCGCCGTGGTCGCGCGGCCGGAGGCGAAGGTCGAGGGCGCGGCGCATATCGCCAGCGACAATCCGCGCGCCGCCTTCGCTGGCATGGCGGCGAAATTCTTCGCGCCCTTCCCGGAGACGGCGATTGCCGTCACCGGCACCAACGGCAAGACCTCCACGGTCGAGATGACGCGGCAGCTCTGGCGGATGGCGGGGCATCACGCCGCCTCGATCGGCACGCTCGGCGTCGCCACCGCTGAAGAGAGGGTGGTGACGGGGCTCACCACGCCGGACGTGGTGACATTCCTCTCGAATGTCGGGGGGCTGGCGCGCGAGGGCGTGACGCATCTCGCCTTCGAGGCGTCGAGCCACGGCCTGAGCCAATATCGCACCGAGGGCGTGCCGGTGATCGCCGCCGCCTTCACCAACCTCGGCCGCGACCATCTCGACTATCACGGTGACATGGCGGCCTATTTCACCGCCAAGCTGCGCCTGTTCTCCGAGGTGTTGGCCGATGAGGGGACGACGGTGGTGTGGGTCGACGATCCGCAGTCCGAACGGGTGATCGACCTCGCTCGCGCGCGGCGCAACAAGCTGGTCACGGTCGGCGAGCATGGCGACACGCTGCGGCTGGTGGCGCGCGACCCGACGTTGCTCGGGCAGGGGCTGGTGATCGCCGCCGACGGGCGCGAGCATAAGGTGACGCTGCCGTTGATCGGCGCCTATCAGGCGGCCAATGCACTGGTCGCGGCCGGGCTGGTGATCGCGACCGGCGGCGATGTCGCGACGACGATCGCCAACCTCGCGCGGCTCCAGCCGGTGCGCGGGCGGCTGGAGCGGGCCGTGATCGCCCCGTCCGGCGCGCCGGTCTATGTCGATTACGCGCATACCGCCGACGCGCTGGAGGCGGCGATCGCCGCGCTGCGCCCGCATGTCGCGGGGCGGCTGATCCTGGTGTTCGGCGCGGGCGGCGACCGCGACCATGGCAAGCGCGAGCCGATGGGGCAGATCGCCGCCGCGCAGGCCGACGTGGCGATCGTCACCGACGACAATCCGCGCGGCGAGGACCCGGCGGCGATCCGCGCCGAGATACTGGAGGGCGCGCCCGGCGCGATCGAGATCGGCGACAGGCGCGCCGCGATCGCCCGCGCGATCGGCATGGCGGGGGCCGAGGATATCGTGCTGATCGCCGGCAAGGGGCATGAGCAGGGCCAGATCGTCGGCGATCTCGTCCTGCCGTTCGATGACGTCACTGTCGCAAGGGAGGTAGCGTGAAAAGGAAGATCAACATTCCCGCCCGTCCGTTCACTCCGGCCGATGGCGAGAAGCGTCCGCGCGAGCGGCGCAAGCTCGGGCTGCGCTATGAACTGGTGAGCGGCGACGCGGTCAGCGGGCTGCGCTGACGCGACCGTGCTTGCTATAGGCCCGCCATGACCCTCTGGACCTCCGCCGAGATCGCGGCCGCCACCGGCGGCACCGCCTCCGCCGATTTCGCGGTGCGCGGTGTCGCGTTCGACAGCCGGGAGATCGGCGCGGGCGACCTGTTCGTGGCGATGAAGGGCACGGCGGCGGACGGGCATCGCTTCATCGACGGCGCCTTCGCGCGGGGCGCGGCGGGTGCGCTGGTGTCGGAAGTCACCGCGCACCCTTGCGTCCGCGTCGCAAACACCTTCGCCGCGCTGGAGGACATGGGCCGCGCGGCCCGCGCGCGCATGGCGGGCAAGGTGATCGGCGTCACCGGCTCGGTCGGCAAGACCTCGACCAAGGAGGCGCTGTTCGCCGCGCTCGATCGCGGCGCGCCGGGCGCGGTGCATCGCTCGGTCAAGAGCTACAACAACCATACAGGCGTGCCGCTGAGCCTCGCGCGGATGCCGCGCGAGACGCGCTTCGGCGTGTTCGAGATGGGGATGAACCACGCGGGCGAGCTGGCGCATCTGACGACTTTGGTGCGCCCGCACATCGCGCTCGTCACCGCCATCGCCCCGGCGCATACCGAGTTCTTTCCCGACGAAAGCGCGATCGCCGACGCCAAGGGCGAGATCTTTCGCGGGCTGGAGCCGGAGGGCGTGGCGATCGTGCCGCATGACAGCCCGCACCGCGACCGGCTGATCGATGCCGCCGCGCCTTATGCCGGGCGGATCGTCACCTTCGGGCTGGACGAGGGGGCGGACGTGCGGCCGCTGGAGACGATGCGGCTCGACGCCGGCACCTTCGTCACCGCGAAGGTGGGCGAGCGCGAATTGAGCTTCACCGTGTCGCAGCCCGGCGCGCATTGGGTGTCGAACGCGCTGGCGGTGATCGCGGCGGTCGACGCGGCGGGCGGCGACCTCGGGCTGGCGGGGCTGGCGCTGGGCGAGCTGGGCGGCCTCGCCGGGCGCGGCGACCGGTTCAAGGCGGCGGTCAAGGGGGGCGAGGCGCTGGTGATCGACGAGAGCTACAACGCCAATCCCGCCTCGATGGCGGCGACGCTGGAGGTGCTGGCGCACGAGCCGGGGCGGCATGTCGCGGTGCTCGGCGAGATGCGCGAGCTGGGCGCCGGGAGCGACGCCTGGCACGCCGCGCTGGCCGGGCCGTTGCTCGACGCGCGCGTCGAAACGGCGCTGCTGGTCGGTGAAAAGATGGCGCCGCTGGCCGAGGCCCTTGAGGGGCGCGTCGATTTCGTCCATGTGCCCGACGCCGCGACCGCGCTTGACTGCCTGAAACAGGTGATCGCGCCGGGCGATGCGGTGCTCGTCAAGGGATCGAACGGGGTGGGGCTGTCGCGGGTTGTCGCGGCTCTCGCCGGGGGCGTTTCATAGTGTTGTACCTGATCGCCGAAAGCCTCGGTTTCCCGAGCGTCCTCAACCTCATCCGGTATCTGTCGTTCCGCACCGGCGGCGCGGTGGCGACGGCGTTGTTCATCGGGCTGGTGATCGGGCCGAAATTCATCGGCTGGCTGCGCCTCAGGCAGGGCAAGGGCCAGCCGATCCGCGCCGACGGGCCGCAGACGCATCTCGCCAAGCGCGGCACGCCGACGATGGGCGGGCTGATGATCCTCACCAGCCTCAGCCTTGCGATCCTGATCTGGATGGACCTCCGGAACCCATTCGTCTGGGCCAGCCTGTTCGTGACGCTCGGCTTCGGCGCGATCGGCTTCATGGACGATTACGACAAGGTGACGAAGGCGACCACCGCCGGGATACCGGGCCGCGTGCGCCTGCTGCTGGAATTCCTCATTGCCGGGGTGGCAGCGTGGATCATCAGCCAGGAGAACGGCACCGGCCTGTTCCTGCCCTTCACCAACCGTTACTATCTCGAACTCGGCTATTTCTATCCGCTCTTCGCCGCCTTCACGATCGTCTCGTTCGGCAATGCGGTGAATTTGACCGACGGGCTGGACGGCCTCGCCACCATGCCGGTCATCATCGCGGCGGTGGCGTTCATGATTATCGCCTATCTCGCCGGCAACGTGAAGTTCGCCGACTATCTCGGCATCCCGCACGTGCCGCGCGCGGGCGACCTCGCGATCTTCTGCGGGGCGATGGTGGGGGCGGGGCTGGCCTTCCTGTGGTATAACGCGCCGCCGGCGGCGGTGTTCATGGGGGACACCGGCAGCCTCGCGCTCGGCGGCGCGCTGGGCACGATCGCGGTGATCGCGCATCACGAGATCGTGCTGGGGATCATCGGCGGGTTGTTCGTGGTGGAGGCCCTGTCGGTCATCATCCAGGTCGCCGTATATAAGCGCACCGGCAAGCGCGTGTTCCGCATGGCGCCGATCCACCACCATTTCGAGCAGCTCGGCTGGAGCGAGCCGACCGTGGTGATCCGCTTCTGGATCATCGCGCTGGTGCTGGCGCTTGCCGGCCTTTCGACGTTGAAGCTCAGGTGATCGTCTCCTCCCACTGGCGCGGCAGACGCTATGCGGTGCTCGGCCTCGCGCGGACCGGCGCGGCGACCGTGCGCGCGCTCGTCGCGGGCGGCGCGCAGGTGGTGGCGTGGGACAGCGATCCGGCGCGGCGCGAAGGCTTCGGCGGCGTGGAGATCGCGGACCTCGACAACGTGGATTTCGCAGGGGTTGACGCGCTGGTCGTCTCGCCCGGCGTGCCGCTCAACACGCATCCGCTGGCAGCGAGGGCGCGCGCGATCGGCGTGCCGATCACCGGCGACATCGAATTGTTCGCCGAGGCGCGCGCGGACCTGCCGCCGCACAAGGTGGTCGGGATCACCGGGACCAACGGCAAATCCACCACCACCGCACTTGTCACCCATATCCTCACGACCGCCGGCATCCCCGCGCTGATGGGCGGCAACATCGGCCTGCCCATTCTCGCGCAGGAGCCGCTGCCGGCCGGCGGCGTCTATGTGCTGGAGCTGTCGAGCTATCAGATCGACCTGACGCGGACGCTGGATTGCGACGTCGCGGTGCTGCTCAACATCACGCCCGATCACCTCGACCGCTATGACGGCTTCGACGGCTATGTCGCTTCCAAGGCGCGGCTGTTCGCGATGCAATCGTCGGAGCACGAAGCGGTGATCGGGATCGGCGACGCGCCTTCCGCCGATATCGCGCGGTCGCTTTCGGCGCGCGGCGAGCATCTGACGAAGATCGCGCCCGGCGTGTGCCTGGACCAGTCGCGCTGGCCGAGCCTCAAGGGACCGCATAACGCGCATAACGCGCTCGCCGCGATCGCGGCGGCGAAGGCGCTGGGGGTGAGGGCGGCCGATATCGATCGCGCGCTGGAGACTTTCACCGGCCTGCCGCACCGGATGGAGAAGGTGCGCGAGGTGGCCGGCGTCGCCTATGTCGACGACAGCAAGGCGACCAATCCCGAAAGCACCGCGCCCGCGCTCGGCGCCTTCCCGCGCGTCCACTGGATCGTCGGCGGGCGGGCGAAGGGCGACGACCTCGACGCCTGCCGCCCGTTCTTCGATCATGTCGTGCGCGCCTATACGATCGGCGAGGCAGGGCCGCGCTTCGCCGCGATCCTGAAGGACGCGATGCCGGTGGACGAGGCGGGGACGCTCGCCGCCGCCGTGGCCGGCGCGGCGCGGGCGGCGGCGCCGGGCGACACGGTGCTGCTGTCGCCGGCGGCGGCGTCGTTCGACCAGTTCCGTGATTACGAGCATCGCGGTCAGGCATTTCGCGAGGCGGTGGAGGCGCTGGCATGAGCGAGGAACAGGTGGAGATCGTCAGCGAGGCGGGGCTTCGCGCGCGGCTGAAGGGCCGTGGCGGGCGCGGCGACCGCTCGCCGCTCGGCACTTGGTTCTGGGATACCGATCGCGTGCTGCTGCTGCTGACGCTGGCGCTGATCGCCGTCGGGCTGCTCGCCGTCGCCGCCGCCAGCCCGGCGAGCGCGGTGCGTTATTCGGGCGAGCATGTGAAATTCCCGCCGCTCTATTATTTCTGGCGGCAGGTGATGTGGGTGGCGGTGTCGCTGCCGGTGCTGTTCATCACCTCGATGCTGCCGGTGAACACCGCGCGGCGGCTGGCGGTGCTGGGATGCGGCGTGTTCGCCGCGCTGCTGGCGGTCACCCCGCTGATCGGCGTGACGGTCAACGGCGCGCGGCGCTGGATCGGCTTCGGGCTGGCGCAGTTCCAGCCCTCCGAGTTCCTCAAGCCGTGCTTCATCGTCACGGTCGCGTGGCTGCTGTCGCTGCGCGCGCGCGACGAATCGCTGCCGGTGACGGCGATCACCTTCGCGCTGACCGGGCTGGTCGCGGCGATGCTGATGCTCCAGCCGGACCTCGGGCAGACGATCATCTTCTGCGCGGTGTGGCTCGCGCTGCTGATGATCGCGGGGACGCCATGGCGGACGATCGCGGCGTTCGTGGCGATGGCGCCGGCGGCGCTGGTCGCGGCCTATGTCTTCTACGGCACGGCGCGGGCGCGGATCGACGCCTTCCTGTTCCCGGATGCGGAGGGAACGGGCGCGAGCGACCATTTCCAGACCAACGCCGCGCACGCCACGCTGACGGCGGGCGGCTGGACCGGTACCGGCCCCGGCGGCGGCCGCGTCAAATTCGGGCTTCCCGAAGCGCACACCGACTATATCTTCTCCGTCATCGGCGAGGAATTCGGCTTGATCGTGTGCATGGTGATCGCGGTGATGTTTCTGGCGATCGTCGTGCGCGTCTTCGTCAAGCTGCTCGACGAGCAGGATAATTTCAAGCTGCTCGCGGCCGGCGGGCTGGCCACGCAGTTCGGCGCGCAGGCGCTGGTCTCGATGGCGGTCAACACCGGCCTCGCGCCGTCCAAGGGCATGACCTTGCCGTTCATCAGCTATGGCGGCTCATCGATGATCGCGCTGTCGATCGGAATGGGGCTGCTGCTCACCTTCACGCGGCGCAACCCGTTCCTGCTGCGCAGCCCCTATGTGACGCGATGGGGAGCCATGTGATGCAGTCGCGGCATTTCGTTCTCGCGGCGGGCGGCACCGGCGGACATATGGTCCCGGCGGCCGCGCTGGCGGAGGAGTTGATCCGGCGTGGGCATCGCGTGGCGCTGGTGTCCGACGAGCGCGGGGTGCGCTTCCCCGATCTGTTCGACGGAGTGCAGACCCATGTCCTCCCCGCCGGGCGGCTGAGCGGCGGCCCGGCCGGTTGGCTCAGGGCGGCGCGCGAGATGTGGCGCGGGCGGGCGATGGCGCGCGAGCTTTACCGCACCTTCCGGCCGGCGGCGGTGATCGGCTTCGGCGGCTATCCCGCCTTCCCGGCGCTGGCCGCGGCCTTCGCGGAGAAGATCCCGACCGCGATTCACGAGCAGAACGCGGTGCTCGGCCGCGTCAACCGGCTGGTCGCGCGGCGGGTGGATGCGATCGCCACCTCCTATGCCGAGACGGAGCGGCTCAAGCCCGCTCTTCTCGCCAAGGCGCATTGCGTCGGCAATCCGGTGCGCGACAGCGTGCTGGCGCTACGCGCGAAACCCTATCCGCTGCTGGAGGAGGACGGCATCTTCCGCGTCCTCGTCACCGGCGGATCGCAGGGCGCGAGCGTGCTGAGCAAGGTGGTGCCGGACGGCCTCGCCATGCTCCCCGTCGCCTTCCGCCGCCGCCTGCAGGTGACGCATCAGGCGCGGATCGAGGATATCGACGCGGCGCGCGCCAAATATGCCGAGCTGGATATCGCGGCGGACCTCGCCACCTATCTGCCCGACCTGCCCGAGCATCTCGGCTGGGCGCATGTCGTGATCGCGCGCGCGGGCGCCTCGACGCTGGCGGAGCTGACCGTCGCCGGGCGCCCGGCGATCCTCGTGCCGCTGCCGACCGCGACCGACGACCACCAGACCGCCAACGCGCGCGAGATCACCCGCGCGGGCGGCGCGCGGACGATCCCGCAGAGCCGGTTCACCCCCTCCGAACTTGCCAAGCAGATGCAGAAGCTCGGCCTCGATCCCGAGGCGCTGGCCAATGCCGCCGGCCGCGCCCGCGCCTGCGGCAAGCCCGATGCGGCGCGCGACCTCGCCGATCTGGTCGAAAGCCTCGACGCGCCGCGTGCCGCGCTGCCGGTCGGCCCGGTGGTGCGCAAGGAGGCGTTTGCGTGAAGGGCGTCCCAACCAATATCGGCACGATCCATTTCGTCGGCATCGGCGGCATCGGCATGTCCGGCATCGCGGAGGTGATGCACAACCTCGGCTATCAGGTGCAGGGCTCCGATGTGGCCGAGGGCTATGTGGTGGAGGGCCTGCGCGCGCGCGGCATCCCGGTGGCGATCGGGCACAAGGCGGAGAACCTTGGCGAGGCGGCGGTGGTCGTCACCTCCACCGCGATCAAGCGCGGCAACCCGGAGGTGGAGGCCGCGCTAGAGCGTCGCGTGCCGGTGGTGCGCCGCGCGGAGATGCTGGCGGAGCTGATGCGCCTCAAGTCCACCGTCGCGGTGGCGGGGACGCATGGCAAGACGACGACGACTTCGATGGTCGCGGCTTTGCTCGACGCGGGCGGGGTGGACCCGACCGTCATCAACGGCGGCATCATCAACAGCTACGGCAGCAACGCCCGGCTGGGCGACAGCGACTGGATGGTGGTGGAGGCCGACGAGAGCGACGGCAGCTTCCTGCGCCTCGACGGCACGATCGCGGTGGTGACGAACATCGATCCCGAGCATCTCGATCACTATGGCGATTTCGAGCGGGCGAAGGAGGCTTACGTCGAGTTCGTCGAGAACGTGCCGTTTTACGGCGCGGCGCTGTTGTGCCTCGATCACCCGGAGGTGCAGGCGCTGATTCCGCGCGTGCGCGACCGGCGGATCGTCACTTATGGCTTCGCGGCGTCGGCGGACGTGCGCGGGGTGAACGTCACTCCCTATCCTGGGGGCAACCGTTTCGAGGCGATCATCCGCCACCGCGACGGCACGGTCCGTTCGATCGAGCAGATCGACCTGCCGATGCCCGGCCGCCACAATGTCCAGAATGCGCTGGCGGCGATCGGCGTGGCGCTGGAGCTGGGGATCGACGACGCGACGATCCAGAAGGGCTTCGAGAAGTTCGGCGGGGTCAAGCGCCGCTTCACCAAGGTCGGCGAGGTGACGGGCGAGGGCGGCGTTGCCACGATCATCGACGATTACGGCCACCACCCGGTCGAGATCCGCGCGGTGCTGGCGGCGGCGCGGGAGAGCGCGCAGGGCCGGGTGATCGCGGTGGTGCAGCCGCATCGCTATTCACGGCTCGGCAACCTGATGGACGATTTCCAGAGCGCGTTCAACGACGCCGACATGGTCTATGTCACCCCGGTCTATGCTGCCGGCGAGGCGCCCGTCGCGGGCGTCGACTCGGAGGCGTTGGTCGAGGGGTTGAAACGGCGCGGGCATCGCGCGGCGACGGCGGTCGCCGACGCGGAATCGCTGGCCGATGCGCTGGCCGGCGCGGTGCGCGGCGGCGATCAGGTGGTGTGCCTTGGCGCGGGTGACATCACCAAATGGGCCGCCGGCCTCGCCCCGGCGATCGAGGCGCGACGATGAGCGTCGCATCCGTCCTTTCCGTGGCTGCCATGCCCGAGGTCGCGGGGAAGCTCACCCCGAACGCTCCGCTCGCGCCGCTCGTCTGGTTCAAGGCGGGCGGTGCGGCGCAATGGCTGTTCGAGCCGAGGGACGCGGACGATCTCGCGCAATTCATGGCGCGGCTCGATCCGGCGATGCCGGTGTTGGCGCTGGGGCTGGGATCGAATTTGATCGTGCGCGATGGCGGCGTGCCGGGCGTGGTGGTGCGGCTCGGCAAGCCCTTCGCGCGGGTCGAGGTGCTGGACGTGACGACGCTGCGATGCGGCGGCGGGGCGAGCGGCATCCTGGTTTCCTCCACCGCGCGCGACGCCGGAATCGCGGGCGTCGAGTTCCTGCGTTCGATCCCCGGCACGGTCGGCGGCTTCGTGCGGATGAACGGCGGCGCCTATGGGCGCGAGACGGCGGACGTGCTGGTCGAATGCGAGGTCGTGCTGCGCTCCGGCGAGCGGCGCACGCTGACGGCGGCGGACCTGCGTTACAGCTATCGCCATTCCGAGCTGCCGGAAGGTGCGGTGGTGGTGAGCGCCACTTTCCGGGGCGTGCCGGGGGAACCGGAAGTCATTCAGGCGGAAATGGACCGCATCGCCACCTCGCGCGAGGCATCGCAGCCGCTGCGATCAAAGACCGGCGGCTCGACCTTCAAGAACCCGCCGGGCGGGAAGGCGTGGGCGCTGGTCGATGCGGCCGGGTGCCGGGGCCTGCGCCGGGGCGACGCGCAGGTGAGCGAGAAGCACACCAATTTCCTCCTCAACCTCGGCAACGCCACCAGTGCCGATATCGAGGGGCTGGGCGAGGACGTGCGCGCGCGGGTGAAGGCGGCGAGCGGTGTCACGCTCGAATGGGAAATCCAGCGCGTCGGGGTGGCGTCGTGATGCGCGTCTCGCTCGTCCCGTTGAAGTCGTTCGTATCGCAAGGAGCATCGCGTGCCTGACCGTCGTCCCCTCCACATCGTCGTGCTGATGGGCGGCTGGTCGGCGGAGCGCGAGGTTTCGCTGTCGTCGGGCGCGGGGATCGCCGGGGCGCTGGAGTCGCTCGGCCATCGCGTCACGCGGATCGACATGCAGCGCGACGTCGCCGCGCGGCTGGCGGAGGCGCGGCCCGACGTGGTGTTCAACGCGCTGCACGGCTCGCCGGGCGAGGACGGCACGGTGCAGGGGATGATGGACCTGCTCGGCCTCACCTATACCCATTCCGGCCTCGCCACCTCGGTGATCGCGATCGACAAGGTGCTGACCAAGAACCAGCTCGTGCCCCACGGCATCCCGATGCCGGGCGGGCGCGTGGTGAAGTCGGCCGAATTGTTCGAAGGCGATCCGCTCGCGCGCCCCTATGTGCTGAAGCCGGTCAACGAAGGCTCGTCGGTCGGCATCGCGATCGTCACGGCGGACGGCAATTACGGCTCCCCGATCGGTCGCGACGTGCAGGGACCGTGGCAGGATTTCGAGGAACTGCTCGCCGAGCCTTATGTGCGCGGGCGCGAGTTGACCACCGCCGTGCTGGAGGGGCCGGGCGGCCCCCGCGCGCTGGGCGTCACGGAGCTGCGGCCCAAGAGCGGCTTCTACGATTACGACGCCAAATATACCGACGGGATGACCGAGCATCTCTTCCCCGCCCCGGTGCCGGACGAGATCGCCGAGGCGTGCAGGCAGATCGCGCTCGACGCGCATCGGCTGCTCGGCTGCAAGGGGTGCAGCCGTGCCGATTTCCGCTGGGATGACGAGCGCGGCGTTGAAGGGCTGTTCCTGCTGGAAGTGAACACCCAGCCGGGGATGACGCCGCTCAGCCTCGTTCCCGAACAGGCGCGGCACACCGGCATGAGCTATGCCGAGCTGGTGCAGGCGATCGTCGACGCCGCGCTGCGGGAGAAGGGCGCATGAGCCGCCAGCCCGTCCGCCGCTCGCCGCCCCGCCGGCCCGGCGCGCCGAAGCGGCGCAAGGCCTCGCTCGGCGACCGGCTGATCGCCAAGCTGCCGATCAGCCACGACACGCTGCGCCGCGCGGTGACGTGGAGCATGCTCGGCCTCGGCGGGGCGGTGGCGATCGCGGCGGCGACATGGCTTGGCCTGCCCGGCATGGTCGGCGATGCGATCGCGGAGGGTGCGGGCCGCGCCGGGCTGCGCGTCGAGCAGGTCGATATCACCGGCCTCAAGCGGATGGATCGCGAGACGGTCTATGCCATCGCGCTGGAGAATCAGACGGCGCAGCGCCCGCTGCTGGCGGTTGATCTGGAGGCGGTGCGCAAGCGGCTGCTAGCCTACGGCTGGATCGCGGACGCCTATGTCTCGCGGCGCTTCCCCGACAGGCTGCTGATCCATATCGTCGAGCGCGAGCCGGCGGCGATCTGGCAGAACGAGGGCCAGCTCACGCTGATCGACGCCACCGGCACTTTGCTCGATCCGGTCGATCCGAACCATATGCCGGCGGGCCTGCCGCTGATGATCGGCCCCGGCGCGGCGCAGCAGGAGGACGGCTATCAGAAGCTGCTTGCCGCTGCCCCGGCGCTGCGCCCGCGCGTCAAGGCGGCCACATGGGTGGGCAACCGGCGCTGGGATCTGACCTTCGACACCGGCGAGACGCTGCTGCTGCCGCAGGACGGCGCGGCGCAGGCGCTGGTCAAGTTCGCCGAGATGGACGGCGCGAAGCCGCTGCTCGGCAAGGGCTGGGTGCGCTTCGACATGCGCGATCCGACCAAGCTGGTCGCGCGCAAGCCGGGGCCGGAAAGCAGTCGCGCCGATGCCGATGCGGGGGAAAACGGCGGCGGCACCACCAGCGAGATGCGCGTCGCGCGCGTCGGCGACGTCTGACGAAGGGGAACGGGGACATGGCGAAAGCGGCACCTGAAGGTCTCATCACCGCGCTGGACATCGGCACGTCCAAGGTTTCGGCGATGATCGCGCAGAAGGGCGACGGCGGCGAGCTGATCGTGCTCGGCACCGGGCAGCGCGAATCGAAGGGCGTGAAGCGCGGATACATTGCCGACATGGCCGCGACCGAGGTGGCGGTGCGCGAGGCGGTGGAGCAGGCGGAGCGGATCGCGGGGATCAATATCGAGAACGTCTGGGCGGGATTTTCCGCCGGCGGCCTCGTGTCCGACGAAGCGTTCATCGAATCCGAGCTGAACGGCCACCGCATCGAGCAGGCGGATATCGACGCGCTGCTTCAGGAGGGCCGCCAGTCGATCGACCCGCAGGGGCGCATGGTGCTCCACGCACAGCCCGCGCTCTACACGATCGACGGGCTTGAAGGCGTGAAGAAGCCGCTCGGCCTCCACGCCGACCGGCTCGGCGTCCATATCCATGTCATCGCGGCGGACGGCTCGCCGGTGCGCAACCTCGATCTGTGCGTGCGCTCGGCGCATCTGGAGGTGAAGTCGATCATCGCCTCGCCGGTGGCGACCGGATTCGCCTGCCTGTCGGACGAGGAGCGCGATCTCGGCGTCGCGCTGGTCGAGATCGGGGCGGGCATCACCAACGTTTCGCTGTTCGCGGGAGAGATGCTGGTCGGCCTCAAGTCGATCCCGATCGGCTCGGCCGACATCACCGACGACATCGCCTCCGCCTTCGGCACGACGCGCGGGCAGGCGGAGCGGATGAAATGCTTCCACGGCTCGGCCAATGCGTCCCCACGCGACAACCATGAGATGATAACGATCCGCACCCCGGCGAACGAGGAGGACGGCGACGCGCTCCAGATCACCAAGGCGGCGCTGATCGCGGTGATCCGCACCCGGCTGGAGCAACTGGTCGGCGAGGTGCAGGCGGCGCTCAAGGAATTGAAATTCGAGGGGCCGATCAACCGCCAGGTGGTGCTCACCGGCGGCGGCGCGGAGTTGAAGGGGATCGCCGATTACGCGCAGCAGGTGCTGGGCCGCTCGGTGCGCATCGGGCGGCCGCGCGGGCTGACCGGGCTGCCGGAAGCGCATGCCGGGCCGGGCTTCGCGGCGCTGGCGGGGCTGGCCTTCTTCGCCGCCAACGATCCGATCGATCTGCGCGGGCTGGTGCCCCAGCAACAACAGCAGGTTTACCGGCCGAAAGGACTGAGGGCGCTCAAACGCCTCTTTCAAACGGTGAAGGCCAATTATTGAGGCTGCACGACGGTTTTCGGCTGGCACGGCCGGGCGCTATGTTGCAGGAAGGTTAATCGACACGTCCGGCGATGGGGAAGGCCGGACAGGCGGAGAAAATAGGCGATGGGAATCGAATTCATCACCCCGGAAACGGATGAGCTGACGCCGCGCATCGCGGTGATCGGCGTTGGCGGCGCGGGCGGCAACGCGATCGCCAACATGATGCGTGCCGAGGTGCAGGGGGTTGATTTCCTTGTCGCCAACACGGACGCGCAGGCGCTGAAACAGTCGACCGCGCCGGAGAAGATTCAGCTCGGCGCGAAGATCACGCAGGGCCTTGGCGCGGGCAGCCGGCCGGAGATCGGCCGCGCCGCCGCCGAGGAGACGATCGAGGACCTGTCGAAGCGACTCGAGGGCGCCCACATGTGCTTCATCGCCGCCGGCATGGGCGGCGGCACCGGCACCGGCGCGGCCCCCGTCATCGCCAAGGCGGCGCGCGACATGGGCATCCTGACCGTCGGCGTCGTCACCAAGCCGTTCGCGTTCGAGGGCAATCGTCGCGCCAAGTCCGCTGATGCGGGGATCGAGGAACTCCAGAAGTACGTCGATACGCTGATCGTCATCCCGAACCAGAATCTGTTCCTGATCGCCAACGCCAACACCACCTTCAAGCAGGCCTTCGAGATGGCCGACGAGGTGCTGCAGCAGGGCGTGCGCGGCATCACCGACCTGATGGTGATGCCGGGCCTCATCAACCTCGACTTCGCCGACGTCCGCTCGGTGATGCAGGAGATGGGCAAGGCGATGATGGGCACCGGCGAGGCCGACGGTGACGACCGCGCGCTGGTCGCCGCGCAGAAGGCGATCGCCAACCCCCTGCTCGACGGCGTGTCGATGCAGGGCGCGAAGGGCGTCATCATCTCGATTACCGGTGGCGAGGACATGCGCCTGCTGGAAGTGGACGAGGCCGCCAACCACATCCGCGAACTGGTCGATCCGGAAGCGAACATCATCTGGGGTTCGGCCTTCAACCCGGAGCTGGAGGGCAAGATCCGCGTGTCGGTCGTCGCCACCGGCATCGAGGCGGAGGCGCGCACCGACGCGCCCGTGCCGGAGCCAGCGCGCGCATTCAGCTTCTCCGCGCCGCGGCGCGCCGAGCCGGCGCCGCCCGCCGCATCCGCCGCCCCGGCGGCGGAACCGGCTCCTGCCGCCGAGCAGCCCGCCGCCGCTCCCGCGCCCGAGCAGCCGGAAATCGAGCTGACCGATGTCGTCGCGCAGCCCGAGGCCGCCGCTCCGGCGGAGGACGAACTGCTGCTCGGCAGCGAAACGATCGTGCCTGAACCCGCGCCGGCCGCTCCGCCGGCCGCCGAGGAATCGACGCCGAAGGTGTTCGAGGACGATGCGCCCGCGCCGGCCGGCCGACGCCGCTGGCTGTCGTCGGGTGCCGATACGGGCGAGGAAGCCGCGCCCGCGCCGCGCGTCAAGCTGGGCGGCACCTTGTTCGAGCGGATGCAGAACGCCTCGCGCGGGACGCAGCGCGCGACCGAGGGCGAGGACAAGGATTCGCTGGATATCCCGCGCTTCCTGCATCGCCAGAACAACCAGTAAGCGGGGTGCCGGGGCGGCCTTTCCGCGCCGGCCGCGTCTCGCCGGGTGGCTGGCGGTGATCGCGCCGCGCGGTCGCGCCGGGCATGTCCGCCGCGCGACAATGGAGTTCGCCGCTTCCTGCCCCCGGATCGGCGCGCGCGGGTTCCGGCCCGGCGCGGCCGGTGCCATAGCGAAGCGGCATTCCGCCGCCCCAGATTGAGACTTTTCCCGACGCGATGAAGCGCACCATTTCCCTTGCTTTCCTGGCGCTGGCCTCCGCCACCGCGCTGCCGGCCCTCGCCGCCCCCCAGATGGTCCAGCCGCTGCCGCAGGCCGGCTCCGATGCCGACCAGCTCGCCGCCGCGATGCGCACGGTCGGGGCCAATCCGCGCGACCTCAATGCGCTGATCGAGGCTGGCGAGCTGTCGCTCAAGCTCGGCGATGCAAGCGGCGCGGCGGCGCTGTTCAAGCGCGCCGACGAGATTGATCCGATGAACGGCCGGGTGAAGGCCGGGATGGCGCGCATCCTCGTGCAGCAGGAGCGGCCGGGCGAGGCGCTGCGCTATTTCGATCAGGCGGCGGGTTATGGCCTCGATCCGCGCAGCTTCGCGGGCGATCGCGGCCTCGCCTATGACCTGATCGGCGAACAGGAGCGGGCGCAGCGCGACTATCGCCTCGCGCTCAAGGCCGGGCCGCAGGACGAGGTGCAGCGTCGCTACGCGCTGTCGCTCGCCATTTCCGGGCGGCAGGAGGAGGCGCTGAAGGAGATCGAGCCGCTGCTGCGCGGCGGCGATCGCGGCGCATGGCGCGCGCGGGCCTTCATCCTGGCGATGGGCGGTGACGTCGCGGGCGCGGAGAAGATCGCGACGACGATGATGCCGGGCGGCATGGCCAGCGGGCTGGCGCCGTTCTTCCAGCGGCTGCCTTCGCTCGCGCCGGTCGACAAGGCCTTCGCGGTCCATTTCGGCGAGGTGCGCGCGAGCGCGGCGCGGCTGGCCGATGCACGGCTGACGCCATCGCTCCCGCCGCTCGGCCCGGATGCCGGTGCGCCGGTGCGCGTGGCGACCGTGACGCCGCCGGCAACGCCTCCGGTGGTCGAAACCGCGCGCAACCGTCGTGACCGGAGCAGGGGCAAGCCCGCCGCGCCGGTCGCGGTGGCGGCCGCCGCTACGTCCGTACCGTCGCCGGCCGCCGAGCCGTTGCCGCAGCCGCCCTCCTATCCCGGCAAGGGCGTGGTCTTCGCCGCGCCGAGCGAGGTCACGCAGAAGCTGCCGCCGCGCGCGCCTTATCAGGCGGTGCCGGCTTCGGAAGCCGCGCAGAAGCCGCTGCCGCCGATCGAGGTCGCTTCCGTCACCAATCCGCCGCCCGCCCCGGTCGAACCGCCGCGCCCGCGCCGTTCGTCGCGTCGCGCGCCGCCGAAGGGAGGCGAGGATTCGATCCTTGCGAAGATCATCGCCGGCATCGCGGTGCCCGAATCGGAGATGACCGAGGCGCGTCCGCCCGAGAAGAAAGTCGAAACTGTCGCCACGCGCCGCAAGGCCAGGGCGGAGGAAGCGGTCGAAACGGCTGACGCGACTCCGCCGAAACGCGGGCGGGGCAAGGCTGGTGCCAAGACCGAGGAACCGGCCGAAACCGCCGACGCAACTCCGCCCAGGCACGGCCGCGGCAAGGCCAGCGCGCGCGCCGAGGAGACCGATGCCGACGAGGCCAAGCCCAAGAAGCTGACCGCCGCGCAGAAAAAGGCCGAGGAAGCGAAGAAACTCGCCGCCACGAAGAAGGCGGAGGAAGCGAAGAAAGCCGCCGAGGAACGCAAGGCGGCCAAGGCCGAGCCGGCGCGGATCTGGGTGCAGGTTGCGGGCGGGGCGAACGAGGAGGATTTGCCGAAAGCGTGGGCGGCGGTGAAGGGCAAGACCGCGACGCTCGCCGGCAAGCACGCCTATACGACCAGGCTGCGCGCCACCAACCGCGTCGTCACCGGCCCGTTCAAGACGGAGGCCGAGGCCCGCGCGATGGTCAACAAGTTGGCGAAGGAGGGCGTGTCGGCCTTCACCTTCACCAGCAATGCCGGCCAGAAGATGACCAAGATCGAGGGCAAATGATCGTCCCGCCCGCGCCCTGGGCGTCCGATCCGGCGACAGGGCGTGGGCGGCTCCACCGCGAATCGGCCGGCGTGCCGCGCGGCCCGCGCGACGATTACCAGCGCGACCGCGACCGCATCATCCACTCGATCGCCTTCCGGCGGCTGCGCCACAAGACGCAGGTTTTCCTCGCCCCCGACGGCGATCACTTCCGCGTCCGGTTGACCCATAGCCTCGAGGTGGCGCAGATCGGCCGCACGATCGCGCGCGCGCTGGGATTGAACGAGGACCTGACCGAAGCGGTCTGCCTGGCGCACGATATCGGCCACCCGCCGTTCGGCCACGCCGGCGAGGACGCGCTGAAGGCCGCGACCATGGCTGCGGGCGGTTTCGACCACAACGGCCACAGCCTGCGCACGCTGATGCGGATCGAGCGATCCTATCCGCGCTTCGATGGCCTCAACCTGACATGGGAGACGCTGGAGGGGCTGGCCAAGCACAACGGCCCGGTGCGCCATCCCGGCTGGGCGCTGGCCGAGGCGGACGCCGAGGCCGGGCTGGAGCTGGGCACCTGGCCGGGCCTGGAGGCGCAGATCGCGGCGCTGGCCGACGACATCGCCTATGACAATCACGACATCGACGATGGCTTGCGCGCCGGGCTGCTGACGCCGGCGCAATTGCTGGAGGTGCCGCTGGTCGCGCGTGGCTGGTCGGCGGCGAAGGCGCGCTTTCCCGATATCTCCGACCGACGGCTCTCGCGCGAGCTGGTGCGCCAGCAGATCGGCACGATGGTGCTCGATCTGATCGCGGAGACCAGGCGCCGCATCGCCGAATCGGGCGTGGGCGATGTGGCCGACGTGCGCGCGGCGGGACGGGCGCTGGCCGCCTTCTCGGACGCGATGCGCGAGGAGGAGCGCGACCTCAAACGCTTCATGTACGCCAACCTCTATCATCATCCGCGACAGCTCGAGGCGGCGGCGGCGGCGCATGATGTGGTGGCCGGCCTGTTCGCGGCGTTCCGCGCCGACCCGCTGCTGATGCCGGAGGAATGGCGCGCCGCGCTCCCGGCGGACGAACCGGCGTTGAGCCGCCACATCGCGGATTACATCGCCGGCATGACCGACCGGTTCGCGATCCGGGAATATGAGCGCGTGGTCGGGCCGGCGCGGATGCCGGAGGGGTTTTAGGCGCTCGATCCCACGGAGCGGACCGGCATTCGGCTCAGCCACGCGAGGCTGTGAATGGCGATTCGCGTCACGGGCGCGTGATGATGGTTGCTTGACGGACGGTCAGTTTCCAGCCGCCCTTCGTCCATTCCCAGAAATCGGTGAAACGGCGATGAACCGCGCGCGTCGGCGTCGCGCCGTCACTTCGCGGGATCACGATCTCCTCCCCCATCAGAACGACCATATCGCCGCGCAAGCCGGCATATTCGATCACGCGATCGTAACGCGCATAGCTGATCTGGCCGGCGGCGCTGCGTCGGGCGGTCGCGCCTCTGACCGAAACGCCGTTCTGCGGATTGTTGACCGCAAGGTCGTCGGCCAACAGCGCCGCAAACGCCGCGTGGTCGTCAGCGACGGCCGCCCGGTCGATGGCGTTCACGGCGGCCAGCGCACCGGCGATCCGCGGATCGGCCACCACTTTCGCGATCTCGGGATTGGCGGGCTTCCAGTCGGCGAAGGCGGGTGCGCCGACGAGAAGGCCGGCGCAGAGCAGCACCCGAAGCGAGGAAAATGCTTTCATGGCCGCCCCCATGAGTCGATCCCCGAAGCCTCGCATGGAAGGCCGTTCGCGTAAAGATCGGTCGCGGCGAAGCCGTGCGACCGGCGGCAGGCCCTCGCCGCCCTCAGTTCTTGAGCTTCCACCCCCGCCGCAGCAGGACGTAGCAGAGCACCCCCAGCGCCGCGTCGATCGCGAGGATCACCACGCTGCCCACCAGCACCGGCGAATCGGCGGTGCCGACGAAGCCGTAACGGAAGCCGGAGATGATGTAGAAGAACGGATTGGCGTGGCTGAACGCGCGGAACGCGGGGGCGAGGCGGTCGACCGAATAGAAAGTGCCGGACAGCAGCGCCAGCGGCGCGATCACGAAATTGGTCACCGCCGCCGCATGATCGAACTTTTCCGCCCAGATCGAGGTCAGCACGCCGAGGAACGAGAGGAACGCCGCGCCGAGGAAGCCGAACCAGATCACCGCCCACGGATGCAACGGCGTTACGTGCACGCCGGGATAGAGCGCCATCGCCGCCCAGCAGATCAGCCCGACGAGGAACGCCCGCGTCATCGCCCCGCCGACCAGCGCGGTCAGCAGCTCGGCGCTGGACAACGGCGGCTGGAGATAATCGACGATCGTCCCCTGGATCTTGCCGACCAGCAGCGAGAAGCTGGCGTTGGCGAAGGCCGGCCCCATCATCCCCTGGCTGATGATCAGGCCGGGGGCGATGAAATCGGCGAAGGGGATGTCGACGCCGCCGACATGCACCGGCCGTTTCGCACCGGTGGCGATGGTGAAGACGATCAGGAACAGGAGCGTGGTGGCGGCTGGCGCCCAGATCGTCTGGAGCTGCACCTTGAAGAACCGGCGCACCTCCTTCACATAGAGGGTCTTCAGGCCGCCCCAATTGACGTTCCGGATCACCGGGACGCCGGGCGCGTTCCTGATCGCCGACGGAATTTGGCCGATTGGGGGATGGCTGCTCATCGCGCATGCGGGTAGACGCTGCGGCGGGCGCCTGCAACCCGGCCGCCAGCGAAGGAAGAACGATGTCGTGGACCGAGGAGCGTATCCACACGCTCAAGACCATGTGGGAAGGCGGGCAGACCGCGAGCCAGATCGCCGAGGCGCTCGGCGGGGTGAGTCGCAATGCGGTGATCGGCAAGGCGCATCGCCTGGGCCTGCAATCGCGCCCGTCGCCGGTCGTCCCCAAGGAGGCCGAGGCAAGGCTGGAGCCGAAGCCCGAGGCGAAGGCGCCGCCGCCCGTCGCCGCCGCACCCGTGCGCGAGCCGGTCGCCGCACCGCCTCCGCCGCCCGCCGCCGCGCCGGCGATGCCGCGCGCGTCGGAGCCGAAGCCGATCACCATCACCACCGATCTTTCGCCGCGTCAGCCGAACGAGAACCAGCCGGTGCTGCGCTCGGTCGGCCCTGGCGGCTTCGTGCGGCAGGCGCCGGGCGAGCAGCAGCCGCCGATCGCCCCGGCCCCGCCGCGCCGCCTCGTCCCGGCCAAGCCCTCGCCGGAGATCGCCGGCAAGACGACCTTGCTCGATCTCAGCGACAAGGTGTGCAAATGGCCGCTCGGCCACCCCGGCGAGCCGGATTTCCACTTCTGCGGCGAGAAGGTGAATCCGGGCTTCCCTTATTGCGTCGCGCATTGCGGCCATGCCTATCAGGCGCAATTGCCGCGCCGCGACCGGCGCGCGCCGCCGATCCCGTTCGGCGGGCCGCGGATGCGCTGATTTTACGCGGAATCGCGCCATTACGGCGCGATTCCGCGAGTTTGTCGGCCTGTCGCGCGACATGTTTCGCGCATTTCGGCGCGATCGGGCGCATGGCGGTGCCTTAAGGCGGCGGCGCGATCCTGCGCCCTGCCATGAAACGATCATCCTCTTTCCCGCCCGTGACGCTGCTCCGCGATTCGCGGGGGGCGGCGATCGTCGAATTCGCGCTGCTCGCCCCGGTGCTGCTGATGATCCTGCTCGGGATCTCGGGCTACGGCCAGTATTTCCTGCTCGCGCATAGCACGCAGCAGCTCGCCAACGATTCGGCGCGCGCGACGATCGCGGGGATGAGCGCGGCTGAGCGGCTGTCGCTCGCCAATGCGGCGATGACCCGCGAACTGCTGCGCCTGCCCGAAATCCGGCCCGGCACCGCCACGCTCTCGGTGGAGGAGGCGCCGCCGATGATCACGGTGCGTGTTCGCGTCGACGCCAGCCGGATCGGGATGTTCCATATCGGCCTCCTGCCGATGCCCGATCCGCTGATCGAGCGCAGCGCGGTGATCCAGCAGGGGGGCGTGCTGTGAAGCGGCTGGCGGCGGACCGGCGCGGGGGCGTCGGGATGCTGCTGGCGGCGGCCATGCCGATCCTGATCGGCATGGCCGCGTTCGCGGTCGATGTCGGCTCGGTGCAGCTCGACACGCGGCGCCTCCAGGGGATCGCGGACGCCGCCGCGCTCGCCGCCGCCTCGGGGGATGCGGCGGACGGGCAGAAAACGGCGGAAGCGATGGTCGCCGCCGCGCGCTTTCCCCGCGCGGTGACGACGCGGGTGACGCGGGGCAGCTACAGCGCCGACGCGACGATCGCACCGGCCGCGCGCTTCGTCGCCTCGCCATCGGGCAGCGGCGCGGCGCGGGTGGAGCTGCAATCGACCTCGCCCACCTTCCTCGCGGCGATCTTCGGGCGGCGCGAGGTGGTGATCGCCCGCACCGCCACCGCCGCGCGGCAACGCTATGCCGCCTTCTCGATCGGGTCGCGGCTGGCGAGCCTCGACGGCGGGCTGCTCAACAATTATCTCTCCGCGCTGACGGGGAGCAACGTCTCGCTCTCCGTGATGGATTACAATGCCCTGGCCGGGGCGGATGTCGATCTGCTGCGCTACCTGCCGATGCTCCGCACCAGCGCGGGGCTGAAGGCGGTGACCTATGACGATATCCTGAAGAGCAACGTCTCCACCCCGCAGGCGCTCGACGCGCTGGCCGGCGCGCTGAGCGCGGACGGCAAGGCGGATGCGGCGCGGGCGGTCAACGGCCTGCTCAAGCTGGTCGGCGAGCGTTCGCTCACGCTCTCCGCGCTGATCGACGCCGGGCCGTTCGCGCGGCAGGGCGAGGGCGGCACCGGCATCGCCAGGGTCGATTCGCTGGCGATGCTGACGGCGATCCTGCAACTCGCCTCGAAAGAGCGGCAGGTGGCGCTCAACCTCGGCGCGACGGTGCCGGGGCTGACCTCGACCCGCGTGTCGCTGGCGATCGGCGAGCGCGAGGCCAATTCGCCGTGGATCACGATCACCGACACCGGCGCCCCGATCGTCCGCACCGCGCAGACGCGGCTCTATGTGCGCACGCAGATCGGATCGGTTAGCCTGCCCGGCATCGGGTCGCTGGCGACGATCGACCTGCCGCTGTTCGTCGAGATTGCCGGGGCGGAGGGGCGGCTGGCCGCGATCGACTGCGCCGGGGCCAATGTCCGCAACGTGACGCTGGAGGCGCGGACCGATATCGTGCGCGCGGCGATCGGCACTATCGACGAATCGAAGCTCGCCGATTTCAAGACCCCGATCACGCCGACGCGGACGACGCTGGTCCACACCCTGCTGGCCGATGTCACCGGCCTCGCCGACATCTCCGCCGGAGCGAGCGAGCCGTGGCAGAGCCTGCGCTTCGACGCTGCGGCGATCGCGGCGGGCACGCGCCAGAAGGTGCGCGCGACCTCTCCGGTCGGCGGGCTGGCGACCTCGCTGATCTCGCGCGCGTCGGTGCGGGCGGTGCTGCTCGGCATCCTGCCGCTGCCGCTCGACCCGCTGGTGCAGGCGGTCGGCGGGGCGCTCTCGCTGGTCGCGCCGGCGCTCGACGGGCTGCTGATGAACCTCACCGGGCTGCTCGGTGTCGGCATCGGCGAGGCGGACCTGCGCGTGACCGGCGTGCGTTGCGGCACGGCGGTGCTGGTGGGATAGGCGACGGGCTTTGCCCTTGCGCCACGCGCCGATATAGCGGGGTATGTCCGACGATCTCTTCGACCCTTCCGCCTCCGCCGGCAGCCCCGCCAACAGCTACGACGCTTCCTCGATCGAGGTGCTGGAGGGGCTGGAGCCGGTGCGGCGGCGGCCGGGCATGTATATCGGCGGCACCGACGAACGCGCGCTGCACCATCTCGCCGCCGAGGTGCTCGACAATGCGATGGACGAGGCGGTCGCCGGCCACGCGACGCGGATCGAGGTGACGCTGGCCGCCGGCAACCGCCTCACGATCGTCGACAACGGGCGCGGGATGCCGGTCGATCCGCACCCCAAGTTCCCGGACAAGAGCGCGCTGGAGGTGATCCTCTCCATGCTCCATTCCGGCGGCAAGTTCGCCGGCAAGGCCTATGCCACCTCGGGCGGGCTGCACGGGGTCGGTGTGTCGGTGGTCAACGCACTGTCGTCGGACACGGTGGTCGAGGTGGCGCGCGACCGCCAGCTTTATCGCCAGCGTTTCTCGAAGGGGCAGACGCTGGGGCCGCTGGAGAATGCGGGCAGCGCGCCGAACCGGCGCGGCACCTCGGTCGCCTTCACGCCGGACGTGGAGATTTTCGGGACCGAGATGCACTTCAAGCCGGCGCGGCTCTATCGCCTCGCGCGGTCCAAGGCCTATCTGTTCGCGGGCGTGGAAATCCGCTGGAAATGCGCGCCCGAGCTGATCGCGGACGATACGCCGGCCGAGGCGGTGTTCCAGTTCCCCGGCGGCCTCGCCGATCACCTGCGCGAGCAGATCGCGGGCCGGGAGTGCGCGACGGCCGATTTCTTCACCGGCACGCAGGAATTTCCCGCCGGGCAGGGCCGCGTCGAATGGGCGGTGGCGTGGCCCCTGTGGTCGGACGGTAGCTATAGCTGGTATTGCAACACCATCCCGACCCCCGACGGCGGCACGCATGAGCAGGGCTTGCGGCAGGCTTTGGTGCGCGGGCTTCGCGCGTTCGGCGATCTGGTCGGCAACAAGCGCGCCAAGGACCTTTCCGCCGACGACGTGATGGTCGGATCGGAGCTGATGCTCTCCGTCTTCATCCGCGATCCGCAATTCCAGTCGCAGACCAAGGACCGGCTGACCTCGCCGGAAGCGGCCGGGCTGGTCGAGAAGGCGGTGCGCGACCATTTCGATCATTACCTCAGCCACAATATGGATCGCGGCAAGGCGCTGCTCGGCTATGTGCTGGAGCGGATGGACGAGCGCCTGCGCCGCAAGCAGGAGCGCGAGGTCAAGCGCAAGACGGCCACTTCCGGGCGCAAGCTGCGCCTGCCCGGCAAGCTCACCGATTGCGCGGCGGACAGCCCGGAGGGGACCGAGCTGTTCATCGTCGAGGGCGATTCGGCCGGCGGCTCGGCCAAGCAGGCGCGCGACCGCAAGACGCAGGCGATCCTGCCGATCCGCGGCAAGATATTGAACGTCGCGTCCGCCACCTCCGCCAAGATCCTCGCCAATCAGGAGATCGCCGATCTGGGGCAGGCGCTGGGCTGCGGCACGCGCAAGGATTGCGTGGCCGACAATCTGCGCTACGAGCGCGTCATCATCATGACCGACGCGGATGTCGACGGCGCGCATATCGCGACATTGCTGATGACCTTCTTCTTCCAGGAGATGCCGGACATCGTGCGGCGCGGGCACCTCTATCTCGCGCAGCCGCCGCTCTATCGCCTGACGGCGGGCAGCAAGTCGCTCTACGCGCGCGACGACGCCCACCGCGCCGAGATCGAGGCGGGGCCGTTCAGGGGCAGGAAGGTGGAGGTCGCGCGCTTCAAGGGCCTCGGCGAGATGAACCCCGGCCAGCTGCGCGAGACGACGATGGACCCGGCGACGCGCAGCCTGATCCGCATCACCCTGCCGCAGGAATATGAGGAGCGCGCGGGGGTGAAGGACCTGGTCGATCGCCTGATGGGCACTAACCCGGCCCACCGCTTCGCCTTCATCCAGGAGAATGCCGCGCGGATCGACGAGGAGACGATCGACGCGTGAAACAGTGGATGGGAATCGCGATAGCCATTGCGGCCATCGCTTATCTCGCGGGCGTCGTCGCGCTGACCGTTGGGCAACGATGGTTCATCTATCGACCCCCCGCCAATGCTCAGGGGCATGTTCCGTCCGGATTCGACCGCGTCGTTCTGCATACTGAAGATGGGTTGGAACTGGTTGCCGCTTATCATCAGGCATCGAACGGCCGCCCGACGCTGGTCTATTTTCACGGTAATGCTGACTCGCTCAAAGGAGCGAGCGTTGCGAGTGAATTACCAAGGCAACGGGGTTACGGCGTGTTGCTTGTGGAATATCGGGGCTACGCCGGCAATTCGGGCAAGCCAACCGAAGATGGCCTGTATCGCGATGGGCGTGCTGCATTGAACTGGCTCGCAGAAAGAGGGATCGCGCGATCGGACGTGATCCTCGTCGGCTATTCGCTTGGTTCTGGGATCGCATCGCAACTTGCCGCTGAAGGCAATATCGGCGGATTGGTGTTGGTCTCCCCGTTTTCGAGGCTGAAAGATGTGGCCTCATATCATTTTCCCTTCGTCCCGGTGCGATGGCTTTTGTGGGACCGTTACGCCACGATTGATAAATTGCGCGGGCGACATTTGCGTGTTCTTGTCCTGCACGGTGATGGTGATCGCGTCATCCCGTGGAAGGAAGGTCGTAGCGTGGCGGAAGCGATTCCAGGCGCTAAATTCGAGCTTGTTCAAGGGGCCGGGCACGAACTGGCGTTTCAGCCCAAATCTCAGATGAGAATCCTGGCATGGTTGTCGACTCTTCGACGGCGCACGGATCAATAGCGCTCTGGAATGGAGGGGACTGTGCTGGTGTTGACGCTCCCCCCGCACCCCCGGTATTAGCGGCTTCCGGGCGGCCCCTTTCCGGGCCGCCCTTGCTCTTTTTCAGGAGATGCCCCGTGACCATCACCGCACTGATGCCCGTCTATCCCCGGTGCGGGGTGCGGCCGGTGCGAGGCGAGGGGGCGTATCTCTATGGCGAGCGCGGCGAGAAATATCTCGATTTCGCCAGCGGCATCGCGGTCAACTGCCTCGGCCACGGCCATCCGAAGCTGGTGAAGGCGATCGCCGATCAGGCGGCGACGCTGATGCACGTCAGCAACCTCTACGGCAGCCCGCAGGGCGAGCATTTCGCGCAGCGGCTGATCGACGCCACCTTCGCCGACACGGTGTTCTTCACCAATTCGGGCGCGGAGGCGGTGGAGTGCGCGATCAAGACGGCGCGGCGCTATCATTTCGCCAACGGCCATCCCGAGCGGCATGACCTCATCACCTTCGACACCGCCTTCCACGGGCGGACGCTGGGGACGATCTCCGCCACCAACCAGCCGAAGATGCGCGACGGGTTCGAGCCGCTGCTACCGGGCTTCAAATACGCCAGTTTCAACGATCTCGCCGGCGCGCTGGCGCTGATCGACGGCAATACCGCCGGCTTCCTGGTCGAGCCGATCCAGGGCGAAGGCGGCATCCGCCCGGCGACGCAGGAGTTCCTGCAAGGGCTGCGCAAGGCGTGCGACGAGCACGGCTTGCTGCTGGTGCTGGACGAGGTGCAGGCGGGTTACGGCCGCACCGGCAAATTGTTCGCGCACGAGCTGTACGGCATCACGCCGGACATCATGGCGGTGGCGAAGGGCATCGGCGGCGGCTTCCCGCTCGGCGCCTGCCTCGCGACCGAGGAGGCCGCGAAGGGCATGGTGATCGGCACGCACGGCTCCACCTATGGCGGCAACCCGCTGGCGATGGCGGCGGGCGAGGCGGTGCTTGACGTGATCCTCGAGGACGGCTTCCTCGAGAATGTCGAGAAGACGGGCAACCGGCTGCGGCAGGCGCTGGAGCAGATGATCCCGAACCACGATCATCTGTTCGACAGCGTGCGCGGCCACGGGCTGATGCTCGGACTCAAGCTCAAGAGCGACAGCCGGCGCT
Organism: Sphingomonas sp. CL5.1; assembly: GCF_013344685.1. Taxonomy (NCBI): domain Bacteria; kingdom Pseudomonadati; phylum Pseudomonadota; class Alphaproteobacteria; order Sphingomonadales; family Sphingomonadaceae; genus Sphingomonas; species Sphingomonas sp. CL5.1. The sequence goes on along the minus strand of NZ_CP050137.1, from coordinate 4,377,432 downwards.
TCGTCGCCCATGCGCGCGACAACCATGGGCTGCTGCTGGTGTCGGCCGGCGACAATGTCGTCCGCATCCTGCCGCCGCTCAACATCGACGAGAGCCATATCGCCGAATGCGTCGAGCGGCTGAGCGAGGCGGCGCGGGTGTACGTGCCCGCCGCCGACGATTGACATCGCGCCCCGCGCGCCGGCCGGTCCGGCGGCGGGGCGGATTCTCCGGGGGGAGATAGCATGAACGTCCGTCACTTCCTGAACCTGTCCGATGCCGGCGCGGACGGCATCGCCGCGATCCTCGCCGATGCGATCGATCGCAAGAAGGCGCGCGCCGGCCTGCCCAAAGGCGCGCCCGACGCCGACGCGCCGCTCGCCGGCCGCGCGCTGGCGATGGTGTTCGAGAAGAACTCCACCCGCACGCGCTTCAGCTTCGACATGGCGATCCGCCAGCTCGGCGGCGCGCCGATCGTCGCGGACGCCGGCACGATGCAGATCGGACGCGGCGAGACGATCGCGGACACCGCGCGCGTCCTCTCCGGCTATGTCGACGCGATCATGATCCGCACCGACGATCACGCCAAGATCGAGGAGATGGCGGCTCACGCCACGGTGCCGGTCATCAACGGCCTCACCGACGCCTCGCACCCGTGCCAGATCGTCGCGGACCTCCAGACGATCATCGAGCACGGCAAGGCGCTGCCGGGGCTGAAGGTCGCGTGGCTCGGCGACGGCAACAACGTGCTCGCCTCGATCATGGAGGCCGCCGGGCTGCTGCACTTCGACGTGATCGCCGCCTGTCCGCAAGGCTTCATGCCCGCCGACGCCGATGTCGCGCTGGGGCGGGGCCGAGCGCGCGTCGTCGCCGATCCGGCCGAGGCGGCGGCGGGCGCGGACGTGATCGTCACCGATACCTGGGTGTCGATGGGGCAGGCCCATGCCGAAACGAAGCTCAGGGCGATGGCGCCCTATCAGGTGACGCGCGACCTGATGGCGAAGGCGAAGCCCGACGCGGTGTTCCTCCATTGCCTGCCCGCGCATCGCGGCGAGGAAGTGACGGCGGACGTGATCGACGGCCCGCAATCGCTGATCTGGGACGAGGCGGAGAACCGGCTCCACGCCCAGAAGGCGATCCTGCGCTGGTGCTTCGGCCAGATCGGTTGATCGCCGGCCGATCGTCCCCACTTAGGGCCGGCACCGGCGCTGGCCGGTTCTTTCCGACAGGCACGGACTGGCGATGTCCCGGTTTCGGGCGGGACGAAGGGTGATTTTCGATGGCTGACGTTTCCGGAACCGATCTAGATCGCGCGCTGGGCTTCGCGATTCCGGAGCGCAACGCGCGCGGGCGCATCGCGCGGCTCGGACCGGTGCTGGACGAGATTCTCTCCGCCCACGCCTACCCCCCGGCGATCGAGGCGCTGCTGGCCGAGGCGCTGATGCTCGGCGCGCTGATCGGCTCGACGCTGAAGGACGATGCCGGCCAGCTCACGCTCCAGGCGCAGACCGAGAATGGCGTCGTGCGGCTGCTGGTGGTCGATTATCGCGGCGGCGAGCTGCGCGGCTATGTCGATTTCGATGCCGAGCGGCTGGCGGCGGGGCCGGCGGAGCCGACATTGTTCGCGCTGTTCGGGCAGGGCTATCTCGCGATCACCTTCGATCTCGCCAGCAGCGGCGAGCGCTATCAGGGCATCGTCCCGCTCGACGGCGCATCGCTGGCGGAGGTGGCGGAGCGCTATTTCGTCCAGTCCGAGCAGATCCCCAGCCTCGTGCGCGTCGGCGTGCGGCATGAGGACGGCCATGTCATCGCCGGCGGCCTGTTCCTCCAGCACCTGCCGCATGGCGAGGAAGGGCGCGAGCGGCTGCATGTCCGCCACGATCACCCCGAGTGGGAGAATGTCGCCGCGCTCGGCGCGACGATGGGGGCGGACGAGCTGGCCGATCCGGCGCTGCCGCTGGAGACGTTGATCTGGCGGCTGTTCAACGAGGAGCGCGAGGTGCGCGTGCTGGCGGAGAGCCGAATCGTGCGCGGCTGTCGCTGCACCGCCGGGCATATCCAGTCGGTGCTGGCCAAGTTCCCGATCGAGGAACAGCGCGAGATGGCCGACGCGGACGGGGTGATCGCGGTCGATTGCCGCTTCTGCTCCACCGTTTTCCCGGTCCGGATCGGTTCCGCCGCCGCATGATCGGCGAGACGCGCTTGATCTGCGACGAATCGTGATATGATTACGGTTGTGAAAAGATTCGCCCTTCTTCGTCCGGCGGCGCTGCTGCTCGCCGCTGTCGCCGCCGGTGCCGTTGCGCAGGAGGCCCGGATGATCGCGCTCGGCGGGGTCGAGCCGGGCGCCTGGTCGCTGCACGAGATCGGCAACAGCGCCGCGTCTCCCCGCGCGATTTGCGTCCACGATCCCCGGCTGCTGCTGCAACTGGTCCACGGGCCGGCGCAATGCGCGCAATATGTGATCGAGGATCAGCCCAATCGCGTGACGGTGCAATATCGCTGCCCCGGCCAGGGCTATGGCCGCACCACGATCCGGGTGGAGGACCGCAACCTGATCCGCGTCCAGACGCAGGGCCTGGTGAAGGGCGCGCCGTTCGATTTCGATTACGAAGGGCGCCGCACGGGCAAATGCTGATCGCCGCGTTAGCGGGGCGTTAATACTCCAGGGGTATCAAGGGACGTGCTTTTCTTGGGCACGCTTTCTCCCTGATCCGGCCCTTCCCGGCCGGTCTCCTTCTCGGGTCGCCTTCGGGCGGCCCTTTTTCTTGCGCGGGCGGCGGCAAGCGCCTAGCGCGTGTCGGCTTATGACAAGCCAATCCCCGCTGGCGGTCGTCCTGGTTTCGGGCGGCCTGGACTCCATGGTTTCCGCCGCACTCGCGCGCGAGGCCGGTTTCCGCGTGCTGGCGCTGTCGGTCGATTACAACCAGCGGCATCAGGTGGAACTGGCCGCCGCGCGGCGCGTCGCCCGCCTGCTCGGGGCGGAGCGCCATGTCGTCCTGCCGCTCGACCTGCGCGCGTTCGGCGGATCGGCGCTGACCGACGATATCGCCGTGCCGAAGGACGGGGTGGGCGAGGGGATTCCGGTCACCTACGTGCCCGCGCGCAACACGATCTTCCTCAGCCTCGCGCTCGGCTGGGCGGAGGCGAGCGGCGCGCGCGACATCTATGTCGGCGTCAACGCGCTCGATTATTCGGGCTATCCCGATTGTCGCCCGGAATTCATCGCCGGCTTCGAGGCGCTGGCCGAGCTTGCCACCAAGGCCGGGGTGGAGGGCGCGCCGTTCCGCATCCGCGCGCCGCTCCAGATGATGACCAAGGCCGATGTCGTGCGCGAGGGCGCGCGGCTCGGGCTGGACATGGGCGTGAGCTGGTCGTGCTACGATCCCGCGCCGGGCGGGCTGCATTGCGGCCTGTGCGATAGCTGCCGGCTGCGCCACAAGGGCTTCGAGGAGGCTGGCGTGCCCGATCCGACCGCTTATGCGGTGACGCCCCCGGCGCCCTGATGAGCTACGCCGTCAAGGAAATGTTCCTGACGCTCCAGGGCGAGGGCGTGCAGGCGGGCCGGCGCGCGGTGTTCGTGCGCTTCGCGGGGTGCAACCTGTGGTCGGGGCGCGAGGAGGATCGCGCGAACGCGGTCTGCCGCTTTTGCGATACCGATTTCGTCGGCATGGACGGGCTGGGCGGCGGGCGCTTCGCCGATGCCGCCGCGCTCGCCGCGGCGGTCGTCGCGATGTGGGACGGCCCGGCGGCGGAGCGTTTCGTGGTGCTGACCGGCGGCGAGCCGATGCTGCAGGTCGACGACGCGCTGGTCGACGCGCTCCACGCCGCCGGATTCTTCATCGCGATCGAGAGCAACGGCACGTTGCCGGTCCATCCCCGTATCGACTGGGTGTGCATCAGCCCCAAGGCCGGAAGCGAGACGGTGCAGCGCTCGGGCGACGAGCTGAAGCTGGTCTGGCCGCAACCGGGGAGCGACGTGGATGCGATGGAAACATGGGACTTCACGCATCATCTGATCCAGCCGCTCGACGATCCCCAGGCGGACGCCAATCGCGTGGCGGCGGTCGCGCTGGTCATGGAGCGACCGCGCTGGCGGCTGACGCTCCAGACGCACAAGATGCTGGGACTGCGCTAGGCCGGATCGACATTCAGCCCTGACGGCCTGCAAATGGCGGCTTTCCGCGCTTCCGGTGCTCACGACACCTTTAGTCCGCTGCGCTCCGGGTCACGGAAAACCACCATTTTCGGCTAGTCATCTTCTGAATGTCGATCCGGCCTGGCCCCGCCGGTTCAGCGCTGTGCGATGCCCACGCCGGCGGGCGGGAAGTTCTGCGCGCCGCATTTCTTCACCTGCCAGTCGCCGTTCTTCCAGCAGATCGGATCGAGGCGCGGCAAGGGCGGCGACTGCGTATAGATATAGCGCGGGAAACGCTGCTCGCCCCACGGCGTCAGGCTGTTGCGCAATTCGCGGATACGGTTGAGCGCCAGCGTGCCGAAGCTGCCACGAGGCGCGAACACCACGTCGCGGCCGACCGCATTGGCGGTGAGGCAGAAATTATACTGCGCCGAAACCGTGGTGAAGCTCGAATAGGTCCGGGTGCCGAACTGGTCGAGCGCGTTCTGCGCGGCCTTGGGCGTCTTGTTCATGCGCGCGAAATATTTGCCGAGCGTGTCCCAGGAGTGCTTCAGCTCGTTCTTGTGGTCGATGAGCATCGCATTGTAATTGCTGACGGCGGTCAGCGTCGGCTCGAACTGGCATTGCAGCGCGGCGACATTGAGCGCGGCGCGCACGCTCCAGACGATCGCGGCCTTCTGCTCCTCCAGCGTCGCGCCGGGCAGTTCTGGCCCGAGACCGGCCTCGTTCCCGACCACCGGCGTACCGGACAAGTCCTTGGCCTGCATGAAGAATTGCGCGGTGGCCGGCGTCGCGCCGACAAGCGCTCCCGCGGCAACGCCCGCAGCGATGATCTGCCCCAACGACACTTCAACTTCTCCCACGCAACGCGCGGGATTCTAGGCCTTTTGCGCTGTTAACCCAAGCCCGATTCGTCACGTTGCGGACTCGGCCTGCCGCATTGTGCTTGCCTGTGCGCAAGGCTCCGCGTCCGCGCGATCCGGGCGGACAAGCGAAAGGCCGCCCGGATACCGGACGGCCTTCCTCGTAATCGGTGCCTTGCGGCGGATTACTGGGCGTTGCCAGCCGGCGCCATCGCGTTCGCGTCGGCAGCGCCCGTGTCGTTCGCCATCGCGCCAGCGTTCATCGAGCTGTCGACCGCCGTCATGTTGTCGGTGGTGGTGTCCATGCCCTCGGTGGCGTTCATGTCGGTGATGGTGGTGTTCTCGGTGGTGGTCTCGGTCTTCGAGCCGCAAGCCGAAACGGCGAGAGCCGCCGCCGCAATGGCCGTACCGGTCAGGATCTTGGAAATAGCACGCATTGAAAGCTCCCTAGACAGTGGATTTGGACGGGCGCGTAGCCATTAATCCCCAAATCGGGGTGGACATTAGTCGCATCCGGCCCTCCCCTCAAGTCTCGTTTTCGCGAGCGCCGGAGAGGGCATTGATGAAGTCGTCGCGGGTCAACGCCAGAGCGGCGTCGAAGGTTGCAAGATCCTGCGGCGCGCCAAGCGCTTCGGCGCTGGTCACCGGATAGTCGGCGATGCCGCACGGCACGATCCCGCCGAAGTGCGCGAGGTCGGGCGAGAGGTTCACCGAAAAGCCGTGGAACGTCACCCAGCGCCGCACGCGCACGCCGATCGCGCCGATCTTCGCCTCGCGCCCGGCGCGGTCGATCGTCCAGATGCCGATCCGCCCCGGCGCGCGGAAACCCTCGATCCCGAGCCGCGCCAGCGCCGCGATCACCCAGCCTTCGAGCGAATGGACGAAATGCCGCACGTCGCGCCCGCGCCGCGTCAGGTCCAGCATCAGATAGCCCACGCGCTGCCCCGGCCCGTGATAGGTGTAGCGCCCGCCCCGCCCCGCGCTCACCACCGGGAAGCGCGGATCGATCAACTCGGCCGGGTCGGCGCTGGTGCCGGCGGTGTAGACCGGGGGATGCTCGACGAGCCAGATCAGCTCGCCCGCTTCCCCCGCGGCGATCGCGGCGGCGCGCGCCTCCATTCCGGCGAGCGCGGCGGCATAATCGGTAAGGCCCGGCGACACGCGCCATTCGATATCGGCTGACTGGTCCACGCCCGCCAGATGCGGTCGACACGCTCGATTGGCAAGCGTGGGGACGATGCGCTACGTGTCTCGCCGCAGACAGGAGTTCTTATGGTACGGATCGGCACGGTATGGGATCGGACGACCGAGGTGATCGCCGGCCGGCTCGGGATGCTGGCGTGGCTCGCCGGGCTGTTCCTGTTCGCGCCTTCCGTGTTGCAGGCGATCATGCGCCTGATGGCGATGGGCAGCGCTTCCGGCGGCATGCGCCTACTCGCCGGGCTGGTCGGGCTGGCGGTGGCGGTATTGGCGATATGGGGCACGCTGGCGATGACCGCGATGGCCAGCGATCCGGCGGTCGACCGGCATGAGGCGATCGCGATCGGGCGGCGTCGCCTGCCGGCGGGCATCGCGGTGCTGCTGGTGGTGGTCGTCGCGACCTTCGTGGTGGTGATCGCGCCGCTCGCATGGCTGATGGCGGGGAGCGTCGATATGGCGCGGCTGGAGCAGGGGGCCTCGCCCTCGTTCGATCCCTCGCGCGCGGCGGCGGCCGTTCCGGTGCTGCTGGCGCTGTGCGCGTTCATGCTGTGGCTCAGCGCGCGGCTCCTGCCGCTGTTCGCGGTGGTGACGAACGAGCGGCGTGGCCTTGGCGCCTTCGCCCGCGCCTTCGCCCTGACGCATGGGAGCACGATGAAGCTGATCGGGCTGATCCTGCTCTACGCGCTGGTCGCGATCGTGCTGCTGACCGCCGTGACCTGGGTGCTGGGCAGCGCGACGCAGATCGCGTTCGGCGACGAGGGGCGGATGTGGAGCGTGCTGGTGCTCGCGATCGTCACGGGCATCGTCACCGCCGGCCTCAGCGTCCTGCAGGCGGCCTTCAGCGCGCAATTCTACATCGCCGCGCGCGAACGCCTCGACAACGCATGATGCTTTCCCTTGGCCGCGTCCTCGGCGACGCGTGGACGATCCTGCGCCGCGAGGGCGATCTGGTGGTGCGCCTCGCGGCGCCGTTCGTCTTCCTGCCCGCCTTCGCGGTGCAGTTGCTCGTCGCCCCGCCCCCCGCGCTGCCGCAGACGCCGGGCGACCAGGCGGCGATGCAGGCGTGGCTGGAGCGGTTGACCGCCTGGGGGCAGGCCAATGCCGGCTGGTATCTGCTGGCCGACCTGATCGGCATCTACGGCCTCGCGGCGCTCGTCATCCTGCTGATCCACCCGGCGCGGCCCGACGTGAAGACCGCGCTGGCCACCGCCGCGCGGCGCTTCGGGCGGTTCCTGCTCGCCGACCTGCTGGTGTCGATCCCGGTCGGGCTGGGATTGTGGCTGTTCGTGCTGCCGGGTCTGTACGTCCAGGCGCGGCTGGTCGCGACCGTCCCCGCGCTGGTGGTGGAGGCGCCGATCAGCGCGTCGCGCGCGCTGGGGCGGAGCTGGCTGCTGACGCGGCGCGAATGGTGGGGCGTGCTCGCCGCGATCGTCACCCTGTTCGTCGCGCAATATCTGGTGCTCGCGCCGCTGATCGGGGCGGACGACGTGCTGCGCTCGCCGGAGCATCGCAACCCGATCGTGCTCGCGCTGATCGACGCGGGGATGGCGGCGGCGGCCACCGCCTATCACCTCGGCGTGCTGGCGATCGGGATCGCCGTCTATCGGCGGCTGGCGAGCAAGGGGACCTGAGGCGCCGCGTCCGCCGGCAGCAGGCCGAGCAGGCGCGGATCGGGAAAGGTCTCGATCGTCCGCTTAACCGCGACGAAGCCCTGCGCGCGATAGAAATTGAGCGCGGAAGGGTGATCGAGCGTGCAGGTGTTGACCGTCACGCGCCGCACCTCGGCGCGCCACGCCCGCGTCAGCGCCTCGCTCATCAGCCAGCGGCCATGGCCTTTTCCGGCAAGCTCCGGCACCAGCCCGAAATAGCAGATCTCGCACGTCGCCGGACGGGCATGGTCCAGCTCCAGCATCCCGACCTCGATCCCCGCGCGATCGACGGCGGCGAAAACGGAGACGGCGGGGGCATGGACGATCTCCGCCAGCCGCGCATCGTCCATCGCCAGCCGCGAATACCATAGCCACGGCCCGCCGACGCGGCGGAACAGCGCGCGATATTTGTCGAGGTCCGGCGCGGGCCAATGCACCAGCCGCAGCGGCGCATCCGGCGCGGGGCGCAGCGGCGGACGGCGAGTCATCTCCAGCGACGTCACGATCGTCGCGAGCTGGTCGCCCGGCACGGGGGTGAGGGCCATCGCCGGCTCAGTCCCAGGTGGCGACCGGGGGCAGGCTCATCAGGATCGCGTCGATATTGCCGCCGGTTTTCAGCCCGAACAACGTGCCGCGATCATAGACGAGGTTGAACTCGGCGTAGCGCCCGCGCCATTCGCGCTGCACCGCCAGCTCCGCGCCGGTGAAGGGCAGGTGCATCCGTCGCCGCACGATGCGCGGGAATATCTCGAGGAAGGCGCTGCCGACATCCCGCGTGAAGGCGAAATTCGTCGCGAAATCGCCCTCCAGATGATCGTAGAAGATGCCGCCGACGCCGCGATGCACCTTGCGGTGCGGGATGTAGAAATAATCGTCCGCCCATTGCCTGAAGCGCGGATAATGGCCGGCGTCGTGCGCGTCGCAGGCGGCCTTCAGCGCGGCGTGGAAATCGGCGGTATCCTCCGCGATCGGCAGCGGCGGGTTGAGGTCCGCCCCGCCGCCGAACCAGCGCTTCGTGGTGACGAGGAAGCGTGTGTTCATATGCACCGCCGGGACGTGCGGGTTGGCCATGTGCGCGACGAGGCTGATCCCGGTGGCGAAGAAGCGCGGGTCGTCGCCCGCGCCGTGGATCGTCTTGCCGAACTCGCCTTCGAACGCGCCGCCGACGGTGGAGACGTTGACGCCGACCTTCTCGAACACGCGCCCCTTCATCACCCCGCGCACCCCGCCGCCGCCGGGCGCGCCGGAGGGATCGGCACGGTCCCAGGCGATATAGTCGAAGCGCGCGTCCGATCCCGCCTCGCGCTCGATCGCCTCGAACTCGGCGCAGATCAGGTCGCGCAATTGCTCGAACCAGGCGCGCGCGGTGGATTGCTGTTCGTCTAGCGGCTGCATCGTGAAGGCGGTAAGCGCCGGTCGCGGGGCTGGCAACTCCCGCGCCGCCATGGTCGCGCGCGCCAATCGCCGCACAGCGCATTTCCTATGTTCATTCCATCTGTTACGCCCCCGCATCGAGGAATGCCATCGAGGGGGAGTGAATGGGCAGCCTGTTACGCCGCAAGATCATCGTGGAGCAGCCACCGGAGCGCGCGCTGGCGCGCACCTTGTCGTGGCCGCATCTCGTCGCGCTGGGCGTCGGCGCGATCGTCGGCACCGGCATCCTGACGCTGATCGGCGTCGGCGCGGATCGCGCCGGGCCGGCGGTGATCCTGTCCTTCGTCATCGCCGGGGCTATCTGCGCCTGCGCCGCGCTCGCCTATGCCGAGATGGCGACGATGATTCCGGCCTCGGGCAGCGCCTATACCTACAGCTATGCCGTGCTGGGCGAGATCATCGCCTGGGTGATCGGCTGGTCGCTGATCCTAGAATATTCGCTCGTCGTCTCGACCGTCGCGGTCGGCTGGTCCGGCTATGCCACGCCGCTGCTGACGCCTTACGGCTTTCCGGTGGAGCTGGCCAACGGGCCGGCGCTCGGCGGGGTCGTCAACCTGCCGGCGGTGTTCATCATCGCGGTGGTGGCGGGGATGCTGATGTTCGGCACGCGGGAGAGCGCCACGCTCAACGCGATCCTCGTGGTGGTGAAGATGATCGCGCTGGCGGTGTTCGTCGGCATCGCGCTGCCGCATTTCAACGGCGCCAACCTGGAGCCGTTCATGCCGTTCGGCTTCGCCAAGCACGCCAGCCCGGACGGGGTGGAGCGCGGCGTGATGGCGGCGGCGGCGATCATCTTCTTCGCCTTCTACGGCTTCGACGCCATCTCCACGGCGGCGGAGGAGACGCGCAATCCGGGGCGCGACCTCGCGATCGGCATCGTCGGGTCGATGGTGGCGTGCATCGCGATCTACATGCTCGTCGCGGTGGCGGCGGTCGGCGCGCTTTCCTTCACCCGCTTCGCCGACAGCCCCGAGCCGCTGGCGCTGATCCTGCGCGAGATCGGGCGGAGCGGCTTCGCGACCTTCCTCGCGGTGAGCGCGGTGGTGGCGCTGCCGACGGTGCTGCTCGGCTTCCTGTTCGGGCAGAGCCGCATCTTCTTCGTGATGGCGCGCGACGGGCTGCTGCCAGAGGCTTTGGCGAAGGTGTCGCGGCGCGGCGCACCCGTGCGCATCACCGCGCTGACGGCGGTGCTGGTGGCGATCATCGCCGGGCTGATGCCATTGGACGCCATCGCGGCGCTCGCCAATGCGGGGACGCTGGCGGCGTTCGTCGCGGTGTGCGTGTCGATGATGGTGATGCGCGTCCGCGCGCCGGATGCGCCGCGCACCTTCCGCACGCCTTTGTGGCCCGTGGTGGGCACGATCGGCGTGCTCGGCTGCATCTATCTGTTCTTCAGCCTGCCGCACCGGACGCAGGAATATTTCCTGATGTGGAACGCGCTGGGGCTGGTGCTCTACTTCGTCTACGGCCGCGCCCGCGCGAACGCGGGGGCGGCGATGAGCGACGCATAAACCCGCTCCTTCGGGAGCGTGGATACGAAAAGGGCGGCCCGTCGCGAGACGGACCGCCCTTTTTCGCGTCAGCCCGACCGATCAGGCGGCGAGCTTGCGCAGCACATATTGCAGGATGCCGCCGTTCAGGAAGTATTCCAGCTCGTTGACCGTATCGATGCGGCAGCGGGTGAGGAAGGTCTCGCTGCTGCCATCGGCGCGGGTGAGCGTCACTTCCACGTCCTGACGCGGGCGCAGGCCGGCGACATCGTGGATCGTGAACGTCTCGGAGCCGTCGAGCTTCAGCGTCTTGCGGTCCACGCCGTCCGCGAACTGGAGCGGCAGCACGCCCATGCCGACGAGGTTGGAGCGGTGGATGCGCTCGAAGCTCTCCGCGATCACCGCGCGCACGCCGAGCAGGTTGGTGCCCTTCGCCGCCCAGTCGCGCGACGAGCCGGTGCCATATTCCTTGCCCGCCACGATGACGAGCGGGGTGCCGTCCGCCTTGTAGCGCATCGCCGCGTCGTAGATCGGCATCACCTCGCCGTCATATTTCGACATGCCGCCCTCGACGCCCGGCACCATCTCGTTCCTGATGCGGATGTTGGCGAAGGTGCCGCGCATCATCACTTCATGGTTGCCGCGGCGCGCGCCGTAGCTGTTGAAGTCGGCCTTCGAGACCTGATGCTCCTGAAGGTAGATGCCCGCCGGGCTGTCCGCCTTGATCGAGCCGGCCGGCGAAATGTGGTCGGTGGTGATCGAATCGCCCAGGATCGCCAGCGGCTTCGCCTCGATGATGTCGGTGACGGCCTTGGGCGTCATCTCCATGCCCTCGAAATAGGGCGGGTTGGCGACATAGGTGGAGCCGGCGCGCCAGCCATAGGTGTCGCTGCCCTCGACCTGGATCTCGCGCCACTTGGCGTCGCCGGCATAGACGTTGCCGTAGCGCGCGCGGAACATCGCATCGTCGATGTTCGCGGTCATCAGCGCGTTGACCTCGTCGTTGGTCGGCCAGATGTCCTTGAGATAGACGTCCGACCCGTCCTCGCCCTTGCCGATCGGGGTGGCCACCATGTCCTCGGTGACGGTGCCCTTCAGCGCATAGGCGACGACCAGCGGCGGCGAGGCGAGGAAGTTCGCCCGCACGTCCGGGCTGACACGGCCCTCAAAGTTGCGGTTGCCGGACAGCACGCTCGCCGCGACGAGGTCGTTGCCGTTGATCGCGGCCGAGATCGGCGCCGCCAGCGGGCCGGAATTGCCGATGCAGGTGGTGCAGCCGTAGCCGACGAGGTTGAAGCCGATCGCGTCGAGGTCTTCGCTGAGGCCAGACTTGTCGAGATAGTCGGTCACGACCTGCGACCCCGGCGCGAGCGAGGTCTTCACCCACGGCTTCGGCTTCAGCCCCTTCGCCCGCGCCTTGCGCGCGACGAGGCCGGCGGCGACCAGCACCGAGGGGTTCGAGGTGTTGGTGCAGGAGGTGATCGCGGCGATCACCACGTCGCCGTCGCCGATGTCATGGTCGCGGCCCTCGACCGGCACGCGCACCGGCGCCGGCTTGCTGTAGAGCTTGGCGAGATCGGCGTTGAACACGTCATCCACCGTGTCGAGGGTCACCTTGTCCTGCGGGCGCTTCGGGCCGGCGAGCGAGGGGACGACGCTGCCCATGTCCAGCTCGAGCGTGTCGGTGAACACGGGATCGGGCGACGAGGCGTCACGCCACATGCCCTGCGCCTTGCTGTACGCCTCGACCAGCGCAATCTGGTGATCGTCGCGCCCGGTGAGGCGCATATAGTCGAGCGTGCGGTCATCGACCGGGAAGAAGCCGCAGGTCGCGCCATATTCCGGCGCCATGTTGGCGATGGTCGCGCGGTCGGCGAGGCTCATCGAGGCGAGGCCGGGGCCGTAGAACTCGACGAAGCGGCCGACCACGCCCTTGGCGCGCAGCATCTGCGTGACGGTGAGCACGAGATCGGTGGCGGTGATGCCCTCGCGCAGCTTGCCGGTCAGCTTGAAGCCGACGACTTCCGGGATCAGCATCGACACCGGCTGGCCGAGCATCGCGGCCTCCGCCTCGATCCCGCCGACGCCCCAGCCCAACACGCCGAGGCCGTTGATCATCGTGGTGTGGCTGTCGGTGCCGACGAGCGTGTCGGGGTAGGCGATCATCGCGCCGTTCTTCGCGAACTCGCCGGTCTCCTTGGCGGACCAGACGGCCTGGCCGATATATTCGAGGTTCACCTGATGGCAGATGCCCGTGCCCGGCGGCACGACCTGGAAATTGTCGAGCGCCTTGCTGCCCCATTTCAGGAACTCGTAGCGCTCGCCGTTGCGGGCATATTCGAGATCGACGTTGTCGGCGAACGCCTTGGGCGTGCCGAACTCGTCGACCATCACCGAGTGGTCGATGACGAGGTGCACGGGCACCTGCGGATTGATCTTGGCCGCGTCGCCGCCGAGCCTGGTGATCGCGTCGCGCATCGCGGCGAGGTCCACCACGCAGGGGACGCCGGTGAAGTCCTGCATCAGCACGCGCGCGGGGCGATACTGGATCTCGCGGTCGGAGCGGCGCTCCTTCTGCCAGTCGACGATCGCCTGCACGTCCTCCGGCGTCACGGTCACGCCGTCCTCGAAGCGCAGCATGTTCTCCAGCAGCACCTTCATCGAGAAGGGCAGGCGCGAGATGTCGCCATATTTCGCCGCCGCCGTGGCGAGCGAGAAATAGTCGTAAGACTTGCCGTCCACGGCGAGCGTGGAGCGAGCGCCGAGCGTATCGTGGCCGATGGCGGTCATGCGGGTCCTTTCCCCTTGATGTTCGGGCCTTGCCGGGCGCGGCGGGGAGGCGGCGGCCGCGACAGGTGCCGGGCCGCCGCGCGAGCGCGCCCGGTCGGGCGGATGAGCGACGTGTTCCGGGTGGCCGATAGCAGCGGGTGCGGCGGGGGGGAAGGGGCGCGAGGCGGGTTATCGCGCCCGATCGCGGCCCCTCAATCCAGCCGGCGCGCCAGCTCGGAGTTGAGTGCCAAGGCGACCAAAGTGCCGATCGCCCCGGACAGCAGATAGCCGCCCGCCGCGATCAGCCCGAACTTGTCGGCGAGGATCAGCGCCGCGAACGGGGCGAAGCCCGCGCCGAACAGCCAGGCGAGGTCGGAGGTCAGCGCCGCCCCGGTGTAGCGCGCGCGCTTCGGGAAATTGTTGGTCACCGCGCCGGAGGACTGGCCGAACGACAGGCCGAGCAGGATGAAGCCCAGCACCATATAGGTCGCCTCGCCCGCGCCGCCCGCGTCGAGCAATTGCGGCGCGAAGCCGGAGAACGCCGCGATCGCCGCCGCCGTATAGCCCAGCACCGCGCGCCGCCCGATCCGGTCGGCCAGCATCCCGGAGGCGACGATCGCCGCCACGCCGAACGCCGCCCCGATCATCTCGATGAACAGGAAGCGGGTTATGCTCTCCTGCGTGAACAGCGCCACCCACGACAGTGGGAACACCGTGACCATGTGGAACAGGGCGAAGCTCGCCAGCGGGGCGAAGGCGCCGATGACGATGTTGCGCCATTGCGCCTTCACCGTCGCGGTGACGCGCGAGGGGGTCAGCTCGCGCGCCTTGAACAGCTCGGTATATTGCGGCGTCACCACGATGCGCAGCCGGGCGAACAGCGCCACCACGTTGATCGCGAAGGCGACGAAGAACGGATAGCGCCAGCCCCAAGACATGAAATCATCGACGCCGAGCGTGCCGACGAAGAAGGCGAACAGCCCGCTCGCCACGATCAGGCCGAGCGGCGCGCCGAGCTGCGGCACCATCGCGTACCAGCCGCGCCGGTTCGCCGGGGCGTTGAGCGCGAGCAGCGAGGCGAGGCCGTCCCATGCCCCGCCCAGCGCGATGCCCTGTCCGACGCGCAGCGCCGCGAGGATCAGCGCCGAGGCGATGCCGACCGAGGCGTAGCTCGGCAGGAAGCCGACCGACACGGTGGAGGTGCCGAGCAGGAACAAGGCGATGGTGAGCTTCGTTCCGCGCCCGTGGCGGCGGTCGATCGCCATGAAGATCTGCGTGCCGATCGGCCGCGCGAGGAAGGCGAGCGGGAACAGCGCGAACGAATAGAGGGTGCCGGTGATGCGATCGACGAACGGGAAGATCACCTGCGGGAACACCAGCACCGAGGCGATCGCATAGACGAAGAAGTCGAAGAATTCGGAGGTGCGGCCGATGATGACGCCGATCGCTATCTCGCCGGGGCGAACCGGGTCTCCGGCGTGGAGCGCGCGGGCGTCGCGCTCAAGGCTGGCGGAATTGGCAATCGCTTCGGCCATCTGGCATAAACTCTCGAAAGAAAATCACGCTCCCTTAGGCTCGCCGTCCGGGGGCGGGGATAGGACAAATTGTCCTATTTCGCAGTTGCACAATCCGATCTAGCCGGGAGCTATCATGCACATGAATGCTCGAAACTGGAAGTGGCCCCGTGCGCTGCTCGCCGCGCCGCTGCTCGCGGCGCTGGGCGGTTGCGGCATGGTCGTCATGGACCCGTCCGGCGACGTCGCGCGGCAGGAGGCCGATCTCGTCCTGTGGTCGGTGTGGCTGATGCTGCTCATCATCGTGCCGGTGATGATCCTGACGGTGGTGTTCGCATGGCGCTATCGCGCGTCGAATCGCGAGCGCGAGGCGGAATACAGCCCGGACTGGGACCATTCGACCGCGCTGGAACTGGTCATCTGGTCGTGCCCCCTGCTCATCATCATCGCGCTCGGCGCGCTGACCTGGGTTTCGACGCACACGCTCGATCCCTATCGCCCGCTCGGGCGGATCGCGCCGGGCAAGCCGGTGCCGGCGGACCAGAAGCCGCTGGAAGTGCAGGTCGTCTCGCTCGACTGGAAATGGCTGTTCATCTATCCGGAGCAGGGCGTGGCGACGGTCAACGAACTGGTCGTGCCGGTGGATCGGCAGGTGCGCTTCCGCATGACCTCGTCGGGGGTGATGAACACCTTCTACGTGCCGGCGATGGCGGGCATGATCTACACGATGGCGGGGATGGAGACGAAGCTCCATGCCGTGCTCAACAAGCCGGGCGACTATGCCGGCATGTCCGCCAACTACAGCGGCGCGGGCTTCTCCGGCATGAGCTTCCGCACCCATGCGGTGGACGACGCGGCGTTCGGCCGCTGGGTCGGCAAGGTGAGGGCGAGCGGCGGCGCGCGGCTCGACGCGGCGAACTATCTCAAGCTGGAGCAGCCGAGCGAGCGCGTGCCGGTCACCTATTTCCCGGCGGTCGAGCGCGGGCTGTTCGATCGCGCGGTGAACCTGTGCGTCAAGCCGGGGACGCCGTGCATGAGCGAATCGATGCACGGCCATGTCGCCGCGCCGATGCCCTCGGCCCCGATGCCCCCGACCGACGCCGCGCCGTCGTATCAATCACCATCACAATCGCACGACGCCCACGCGCCGGCGACGGGGGCCTGAGGCAATGTCCGACGCCTTGACCAAATTCATCTTCGGCCGGCTGACGCTGGACGCCATTCCCTATCACGAGCCGATCCTCGTCGCGACCTTCGCGGCCGTGGCGCTGGGCGGCATCGCGGTGGTCGGCGCGATCAGCTATTTCAAATTGTGGGGCTATCTGTGGCGCGAGTGGTTCACCACCGTCGACCACAAGCGCATCGGCATCATGTACATGGTGCTGGGCATCGTCATGCTGCTGCGCGGCTTTTCCGACGCGGTGATGATGCGCATCCAGCAATCGATCGCGTTCAACGGCAGCCAGGGCTACCTGCCCGCCGAGCATTACGACCAGATCTTCACCGCGCATGGCGTCATCATGATCTTCTTCGTCGCGATGCCGCTGGTGACGGGGCTGATGAACTATATCATGCCGCTCCAGATCGGCGCGCGCGACGTGTCCTTCCCGTTCCTCAACAATTTCAGCTTCTGGATGACCGCCGCCGGCGCGATGCTGGTGATGGCGAGCCTGTTCGTCGGCGAGTTCGCGCGCACCGGCTGGCTGGCGATGGCGCCTTTGTCGGGGCTGGATTTCTCCCCGGACGTGGGCGTCGATTACTACATATGGTCGCTCCAGATCGCGGGCGTCGGCACGACATTGTCGGCGATCAACCTCATTACCACGATCGTCAAGCTGCGCGCGCCGGGCATGACGATGATGAAGATGCCGGTGTTCTGCTGGGCGACGCTGGTCACCAACGTGCTGATCGTCGCGGCCTTCCCGGTGCTGACCGCGGTGCTCGCGCTGCTCGGGCTGGACCGCTATCTCGACACGCATTTCTTCACGAACACCTTCGGCGGCAACCCGATGATGTACGTGAACCTGATCTGGATCTGGGGCCACCCGGAGGTCTATATCCTCGTGATGCCGGCGTTCGGCGTCTATAGCGAGGTGGTCTCCACCTTCTCGGGCAAGCGCCTGTTCGGCTATACGTCGATGGTCTATGCCCTGATCGTCATCTGCATCCTGTCCTATCTCGTGTGGCTGCACCATTTCTTCACGATGGGATCGGGCGCGACGGTCAACAGCTTCTTCGGCATCACGACGATGATCATCTCGATCCCGACGGGCGCGAAGATCTTCAACTGGCTGTTCACCATGTATCGCGGCCGCATCCGCTACGAGCTGCCGATGATGTGGGCGGTCGCCTTCATGCTGACCTTCGTGATCGGCGGCATGACCGGGGTGATGCTGGCGATCCCGCCGGCCGACTTCGTGCTGCACAACTCGCTGTTCCTCGTCGCGCACTTCCACAACGTCATCATCGGCGGCGTGGTGTTCGGCATGTTCGCGGGGATCAATTACTGGTGGCCCAAGGCGTTCGGCTTCAAGCTCGACCGCAAATGGGGGCTGGTGAGCTTCTGGAGCTGGGTGATCGGCTTCTGGGTGGCGTTCGCCCCGATCTATGTCGTCGGGCTGATGGGCGTGACGCGCCGGCTGCGCACCTTCGACGATCCTTCCCTGCAGATCTGGTTCGTCATCGCCGGGATCGGCTCTGCGATCATCGCGGTGGGTATCCTCGCCTTCCTGATCCAGATCGTCGTTAGCATCAGGAACCGCGAGGCGCTAAGGGACGTGACGGGCGATCCGTGGAACGGCCGCACGCTGGAATGGTCCACCTCTTCGCCGCCGCCCGACTATAATTTCGCCTTCACCCCGGTGATCCACGATCTCGACGCCTGGGCCGATATGAAGAAGCGCGGCTGCGAGGTGCCGGCGGCGGGGTGGATCGATATCCACATGCCGCGCAACACCGCCGCCGGGATCATCCTCGCCGGGCTGTCGGCGGTCGCCGGATTCGGCTTGATCTGGCACATCTGGTGGATGGTCGCGGGCGGCATGCTGGGGGTGATCGGCACCGCGATCTTCCACAGCTTCAACTACAACCGCGATTACGACATCCCGGCCGCCGAGGTGGCCGCAACGGAAACCGCGCGCCTGAAGGCGCTGGCGGCGAGGGCCTGACGATCATGGCGCACAGCAACCCGACCGCCGCCACCGACGCCGCGCCGGTGTTCTGGGAAACCGAGCCGCATCATCACGCCGAAGGCTCCAGCACGATGCTGGGCTTCTGGCTCTACCTGATGAGCGACTGCCTGATCTTCGGCATCCTGTTCGCGTCATGGGGCGTCTATGGCCGCAACTTCGCGGGCGGGCCGACCAGCCACGAACTGTTCGACCTGAAGCTGGTGGCGGTGAACACCGCGCTGCTGCTGCTCTCGTCGATCACCTACGGCTTCGCGATGATCGCGGTGCATGCGCATCGCAAGGCCGCCGCGCTGCGCTGGCTGGTCGTCACGCTGCTGTTCGGGCTGGGCTTCCTCGGGATCGAGCTGTTCGAGTTCCACCATCTGATCCACGAAGGGGCGGGGCCGGGGCGCTCGGCGTTCCTCTCCAGCTTCTTCACCCTCGTCGGCACGCACGGGCTGCACGTCACCTTCGGCTCGATCTGGCTGGTGGTGCTGATGGTGCAGGTGTCCGCCAAGGGGTTGATCCCCGCCAACGTCCGGCGGCTGGAATGCCTGTCGCTGTTCTGGCACTTCCTCGACGTCGTGTGGATCGGCGTCTTCACCTTCGTCTATCTGCTGGGGTCGATGGCATGAGCGCGCGGGAACATCATCACCACGAGGACGCGACGGGCGCGCCGCACGGCACGCGGCGCGGCTATCTCACCGGCTTCCTGCTGTCGGTGCTGCTCACCGCAATCCCCTTCGCGCTGGTGATGAGCGGCGTGATCGCCGACCAGCGCATCACCGCCGCCATCGTCGCGGCGCTGGCGGCGGTGCAGATCGTCGTCCACATGATCTACTTCCTGCACATGAACACCCGGTCGGAGAACGGCTGGTCGCTGATGGCGCTGATCTTCACATTGGTGATCCTGGTGATCGTGCTGGCCGGGACGTTGTGGGTGATGATAAACATGAACCATTACATGATGCCGCCGATGATCGGGCAGCCGGCGGCGCATACGATGGACATGAGCGGGATGTGAGATCGGCGCTCGCGAAGCTGCTGACGATCGCGGCGATCCTCGGCTTCGTCGGGCTCGGCGTGTGGCAGCTCGAGCGGCTGCAATGGAAGCTGGCGCTGATCCGCCATGTCGAGGCGAAGCTCGCCGCTGCCCCGGCACCCGCCCCGCCCGCGACGTATCGGGCGACCCCGGACGATACCTACACCCGCGTCACCGTGCGCGGGCGCTGGCTTTCGGGGCATAACGCCTATGTGCAGGCGCTGACCGATCTCGGCGGCGGCTATTGGGTGATGACGCCGCTCGATACGCCGCGCGGGCGCATCCTCGTCAATCGCGGCTTCGTGCCCGCCGACATGCGCGGCCGCGCGCCCGCCGCGAGCGGGGCGGGCGCGGTGACGGGGCTGCTGCGGCTCACCGAGCCGGGCGGCGGCTTCCTGCGCGCCAACGATCCCGCCGCCGGGCGCTGGTATTCGCGTGACGTCGCGGCGATCGCGGCGGCGGAGCGGCTCGGGCCGGTCGCGTCGTGGTTCATCGACGCGGGGCCGAGCGGCGCGAACTGGCCGCGCGGCGGGATGACCGTCGTCGCCTTCCGCAACGCGCACTTCAGCTATGCGCTGACGTGGTTCGCGATGGCCGCGCTGCTCGCCGTGCTGGCGTGGCGCGCGTGGCGCAGGGGCGGGCGATGAGCCTGCCGCCCCGCCCGCAGGACGCCGCGCGCCGCAATCTGCTGCTGCTGATCCTGCTGCGCTGGCTGGCGGTCGGCGGGCAGCTCGCGACGATCCTCGTGGTCGAGTTCGGCATGGGCATCCGCCTGCCGCTCGCGCCGATGCTGACGACGCTCGCGGGGCTGGTGGTGCTCAACCTCGTCCAGCTCGCCACCGCGCGCTTCCCGGTCACCAATGCCGAGCTGCTCGGCGCGCTGCTGATCGACGTGGCGGCGCTCGGCGTCCAGCTCGCATTGTCGGGCGGGGCGACCAATCCGTTCGTCACCCTGTTCCTGCTCCAGGTGGTGCTCGGCGCGGTGCTGCTGGAGGCGTGGTCGAGCTGGCTGCTGGTGGCGGTGACGAGCGCGGCCTTCGCCCTGCTCGCCTTCGTCCACCGCCCGCTGCCGCTGCCGCCGGAGTTCGCCAGCCGGCTCTCGGTGCCCTATATGCTGGGAAGCTGGTTCAACTTCACGCTGGCGGCGGTGCTGGCGGTGCTATTCGTCACGCGCGGCGCGGCGAACCTGCGCCAGCGCGACGCGCATCTCGCGGCGATGCGCAGCCTCGCGGCGGAGCAGGAGCAGATCGTGCGGATGGGATTGCTGGCGAGCGGCGCGGCGCATGAGCTTGGCACGCCGCTCTCGACCCTGTCGGTGACGCTGGGCGACTGGCGGCACGAGGCGGAGGCGCGCGCCTTCCCGCGTCTGGCCGGCGAGATCGCGGAGCTGGAGGCGGAGGTGGCGCGCTGCAAGGAGATCCTCGCCGGCATCCTGTTCGCCGCCGGCGAGGTGACCGGCGAGGCCCCGGCGCGCACCACCTTGCGCCGCTTCGTCCAGCGCATCGTCGAGCGCTGGGGGCGGCCGGAGCTGGTGACGCTCGACGATTGCCTGTGGCGCGACCCGCCGATCGTCGCGGACCGCGCGCTGGCGCAGACCATCGTCAACCTGCTCGACAATGCGATCGAGGCGGGCGCGAGCCACGTCACGCTGACCTATGCGCTCGACGATGCCGGCGACGGCGGCGAGGAGGAGATCGTCATCGCCGCACGCGACGACGGGCGCGGCTTCCCGCCCGAGTTCCTGGACGGCATCGGCCGCCCCTATCAGAGTAGCAAGGAGCGGCGCGGCGCCGGGCTTGGCCTGTTCCTCGCCAGCAACGTGCTGCGGACGCTGGGCGGATCGCTGGAGGCGCGCAACGATCCGCGCGGCGGCGCGGTGGTGGTGCTGCGCCTGCCGCTCGCCACGCTGTCGCTGGAGAAGAAGGGATGAGCAGCGGCCGGTTGCTGATCGTCGAGGACGACACGGTGTTCGCGCGCACGCTGGCGCGCTCGTTCGAGCGGCGCGGCTATGCCGTGGAGGTGGTGCACGGGCCGGACACGCTGGAGGCTGTCGCGCGCCGCTTCGCCCCCGATCACGCGGTGGTGGACCTGCGGCTCGGCGGCGGCGCCTCCGGGCTGACCTGCGTGCGGCAGCTCCACGCGCTCGATCCGGCGATGCGCGTCGTCGTGCTGACCGGCTTCGCCAGCATCGCGACGGCGGTGGAGGCGATCAAGCTCGGCGCGACCAACTATCTCACCAAGCCGGCCAACACCGACGACATCGAGGCCGCCTTCGCCCGCGTCGAGGGCGATCCCGACACCGACATCACGACGCGCGCGACCAGCATCAAGACGCTGGAATGGGAGCATATCCACCAGACCCTGGTGGACACCGACTTCAACATATCGGAGGCCGCGCGCCGGCTCGGGCTGCACCGGCGGACGCTGGCGCGGAAGCTGGAGAAGCGGCACATCTGACGCGCCGCGCCTTATCCAGCTTGCGCGGCTGGCGGTGGTTCAGAAAGCGGCGATACCGGTGATGGCGCGTCCGAGGATGAGGGCGTGGACGTCATGGGCGCCCTCATAGGTGTTGACGGTCTCGAGGTTGATGAGGTGGCGCATCACCTGATATTCGCCGGAGATACCGTTGCCGCCGTGCATGTCGCGGCTCATCCGCGCGATATCGAGCGCCTTGCCGACATTGTTGCGCTTGACGATCGAGATCATCTCCGGCGCGAACTTCCCCTCGTCCATCAGCCGCCCGACGCGCAGGCTCGCCTGCAAGCCGAGCGCGATCTCGGTCTCCATGTCGGCGAGCTTCTTCTGGTAGAGCTGGTTGGCGGCGAGCGGCCTGCCGAACTGGTGCCGGTCCAGCCCATATTGCCGCGCGGCATGGAAGCAGAATTCCGCCGCGCCCAGCGCCCCCCACGAGATGCCGTAGCGCGCGCGGTTGAGGCAGCCGAACGGCCCCTTCAGCCCCTGCACCTCGGGAAGCAGCGCGTCCTCGCCGACCTCCACCTCGTCCATCATCACCATCCCGGTGATCGAGGCACGCAAGCTGAGCTTGCCCTCGATCTTCGGCGCGGAGAGGCCCTTCATGCCCTTCTCCAGCACGAAGCCGCGGATGCCGCCGCCATGCGCGTCGGACTTCGCCCAGATCACGAACACATCCGCGATCGGCGCGTTCGATATCCACGTCTTGCTGCCCGAGATGCGATAGCCGCCGTCGGTCTTGACCGCGCGGGTCTTCATGCCGCCGGGGTCGGAGCCCGCATCCGGCTCGGTCAGGCCGAAGCAGCCGATCCACTCGCCCGACGCCAGCTTCGGCAGATACTTGCGCTTCTGCTCCTCCGAGCCATAGGCGTAGATCGGATACATGACGAGGCTCGACTGCACGCTCATCATCGAGCGATAGCCCGAGTCGATCCGCTCCACCTCGCGCGCGACGAGGCCATAGGCGACGTAAGACGCGCCGACCCCGCCATATTCCTCCGGCACCGTCGGGCCGAGCAGGCCGAGCGCCCCCATCTCGCGGAAGATCGCCGGGTCGGTCACCTCGTTGGCGAAGGCGTCGATCACGCGCGGCGCCAGCCTCTCCCGCGCATAGGCGCGCGCCGTGTCCCGCACCATCCGCTCGTCATCGGAGAGCTGATCGTCGAGAAAGAAAGGGTCCGCCCAGTCGAACGCGCCCATGCCGGCCATCATCAACTCCTGTGGTTTCGCCATCGCCGCTTCGCGGGATTGCGGCGGCTTGTCCAATGGAAAAGGGCCGCCCGCCACGAAGGCGGACGGCCCCATCCGGCCCGGAAAGGGGTGGGCCGATCAGGCGAAGCGGACGGCCGTCTCGCGGCGGCGATAGCGCATCGCGCCCGCGACCATGCCGAAGCCGAGGATCATCAGCGCCCAGGTGGCCGGCTCCGGCACCGCGCCGCTGCTCGGGTTGAACGAGAGGAGGCCGGCGTAGTTCGAGCCGATCTGCGCATTGTTATACTTGACCGTGATGTAGTGATTGCCGGCCAGAAGCGAGCTGGCCGCCAGCGTCTGCAGTTCGAAGACGCCGTCGCTGACCTTGTTGAACGCGATGCCGTTGTCCAGCATGACCGACGTGAAATCGAGGTTGGTCAGCGTGAGGTACAGGCCGACCGAGCCCACGAAACCGTAAAGGTCGCCGTTGGTCGGCACGGTGAAATTGTAGACGTCCGTGCCCTTGGCGAGCGAATTGAAGAAGCCGTACTTCTGACCCGTGGCATAGGGGTCGGTGTTGCCGAATACGGCATTGTAGGTGCCGCCGATCGGCTGCAGCGTGATGCTCGTGGTGACGGCCGAGGCCGGCACGGCGGAGACGGCGGCGAGGGCTGCGGCGGTGGCGAACGCTAGCTTCTTCATGGTTTTCTTCCCCTATGGTGACGGACACCGCAATGCCGCGTCTGCGTTGTTAATTAAAGGTTAATTTGCGGATGGCGCGTCCCGTTCCGGTACAGGCGGGTTACTTCAATTCGTGCGCATATCTCGGCTGGTCGATCGCGAGTGAGTCGAGCGCGCAGGCCTTCATATGGGCGACGAGTCGCGAATCGTCCGGAGCGATCGATCCGGCGCGGATCGCCTCCACCAGCAGCCGGTCGAGCGAGTCGCGGTCGCCGACATCGCATCCGAGCAGCGCGGCGATGCGCTCCGCCGCGCGCGCGTCCGCGGCGGGGCCGAGCGCCATGTCGCGCGCGGCGATCTCCAGCGCGTTGCGCGCGACGCGCAGCGTGAAGCCGCTCGCGCTGCCGTCGACCGGCAGCCAGCGGGAGACGCCCTCGACCAGCGCCCGCGCGGTGGGATGGGAGATCATGCGGCGCTCCGTTCGATGATGGCGACGATATCGGCCTCGGTTTCCGAAAGGCGGCGGCCGATCACCCCGCGCTCCGGCCCGGCGGCGGGGTCGGCGGCCCAGCGCGCGTGCATCATGGTGGTCATCACGCCCCATTTTAGACTGCCGAGCATCTGCCAGAAATCGACCCGCTCCGGTGCGATCGGCGCGCCGCCCGCCGCCTCATAGCCGGCGAGCAGGTCGTCGAGGCCGCCGAACCCGCCGACGCGATGTTCCGGCCGGCCGAAGCGCCAGCTGTTGGTGCAGATCCAGCCGATATCCTCCGCCGGGTCGCCGACATGCGCCAGCTCCCAGTCGAGCACCGCCGCGAGGCCGGTCGCGGGATCGATCATCAGATTGCCGTTGCGGAAATCGCCGTGGACCAGCGTGAGGTCGGTCGTCTCGGGCACGCGCCGCTCCAGCCAGCGGAAGGCCGCCTCGATCGTCGGGCGGACGGCGCCGGAGGCGCGCCACGTCTCCTCGTAATTGGCGAGCGTGGTGCGCACGTCGAGCGCGGCCAGCTCCGCCACCGGCGGCGTCGCGTGGATGCGCGCCAGCGCTTCGCCGCATTGCCGCGCCAGCTTCGGACGGATCGCGTCGAAGGCCGGGTCGGTCGCGATTCGCTTGCCGAGCGTCTCGCCCGAGACGCGCGCCATGACATAGGCCTCGCCCAGCCCGTCCGCCGCGTCGCAGATGTGGACCACCTCGGGCGCGGGGACGCCGTGCGCCACGGCGGCGGCGATCAGCTCGGCCTCGATCCTGAGCGGCGGCTTGCTGCCCGGATGGGCGGCGAGCGGCGAATTGCCCCGGCGCAGGATCAGCGCGCGCGATTCGCCCGACGCCAGGACGAGCGTGAACGCCCATGTCTCCATGCTCGCCCCGCCGGTGAGGAGCGAAAGGTCCGCGATCCGCGCCTCGCCCCCCGCCAGCACCGGCGCCAGCGCCGCAAGCCTTTCCTCGACGTCCGTCATCTGCTTCCCTGTCGTTTCGGGCTGGCCATTTCCGCCGCGCCGCGTCAAATTGCATAGTGTTCTAAGGATTGTCCGGAGAGGATCAAATGGATTTCGCGCTGCCCCGGGAACTGGTCGACTATCTCGCCGAGCTGGATGCCTTCATCGAGGCGGAAATCAAGCCGCTGGAGCAGGCGGACGACAATATCCGCTTCTTCGATCACCGCCGCGAATGGGCGCGCACCGATTTCGAGAACGGCGGCCTGCCGCGTCATGAATGGGAAGCGCTGCTGCGCGAGGCGAAGCGGCGCGCGGACAAGGCCGGGCACCTGCGCTTCGCGCTGTTGCCCAAGTTCGGCGGCAAGGGCGGCAGCAACCTGTGGATGTGCGTGATCCGCGAATATCTCGCCTCCAAGGGGCTGGGGCTGCACAACGATCTCCAGAACGAGCATTCGATCGTCGCCAACAATCCCTTCGCCAAGATGTTCGACGATTTCGGGACGGACGAGCAGAAGGCGGAGTTCATCCCCGGCACGCTCGACGGCACGCGCCGCGTCACCTTCGGCCTGACCGAGCCGGACCACGGCTCCGACGCGACGCATATGGAGACGCGGGCGGTGCGCGAGGAGCGCGACGGCGCGGCGGGCTGGCGCATCGACGGCGAGAAGATGTGGACCACCGGGATGCACGAGGCGACGCATTGCGCCCTCTTCGCCCGCACCGCCGGGGAGGATGGCGCGGCGCGGGGCATCACCTGCTTCCTCGTCCCCGCCGATGCGCCGGGCGTGAAGGTCGAGGAATATCTGTGGACCTTCAACATGCCGACCGATCATCCGCGCGTCAGCTTCACCGACGTATGGGTGCCGGACAGCGCGGTGTTCGGGCCGGTCGACAACGGCCTGCCGCTGGCGCAGAGCTTCGTCCATGAGAACCGCATCCGGCAGGCGGCCTCCTCGCTCGGCGCGGCGGTCTATTGCATCGAGGAAGCGGTGCGCTACGCCCGCCAGCGCAAGCCGTTCGGCGAGGACCTGGCGAAGAACCAGGCGATCCAGTTCCCGCTGGTCGAGCTGGCGACGCAGGCGGAGATGCTGCGCCTCCTCATCCGCAAGACCGCGTGGGAGATGGACCAGATGCCCCATCCGGAGGTGGAGAAGCGCCTCTCCGACAAGGTCTCGATGTGCAATTACTGGGCGAACCGCCTGTGCTGCGAGGCGGCGGACCGGGCGATGCAGGTGCATGGCGGCATCGGCTATTCGCGGCACAAGCCGTTCGAGCATATCTACCGCCACCATCGCCGCTACCGCATCACCGAGGGCGCGGAGGAGATCCAGATGCGCAAGGTGGCGGCGTTCCTGTTCGGCTATCTCGGGCCGAAGCGGAAGGAATTCGCCGGATTGGGCTGGGAGGATGTGGACTATCGCACGGAGAGCCAGATCCGCCCGCGCTCCGGCTGGCAGGCGATCGGCGCGGCGCAGGAGTAGGGCCGCCGCCCCGCCGGCAGGGCTTGCGGCGGCGCGGCGAATCGGCGTAACATCTGTTATGGTAGGTTAGGGGAGAGGGAACATGCTCAAGACGCGCTTCACCGAGGCTTTCGGGGTCGAGCATCCGATCGCGCAGGGCGGGATGCAGTGGGTCGGCCGCGCGCCTTTGGTCGCCGCCGTCGCCAATGCCGGCGCGCTCGGCTTCATCACCGCGCTGACCCAGCCGACGCCCGAGGCGCTGGCGAAGGAGATCGCGCGCTGCCGCGACCTGACCGACAAGCCGTTCGGCGTGAACCTCACGATCCTGCCGACGATCACCCCGCCGCCCTATGCCGAATATCGCCGCGCGATCATCGAGGGCGGGGTGAAGATCGTCGAGACCGCCGGCTACAAGCCGCAGGAGCATGTCGACGACTTCAAGGCGCACGGCATCAAGGTGATCCACAAATGCACCGCCGTCCGCCACGCGCTCTCCGCCGAGCGGATGGGCGTGGACGCGATCTCGATCGACGGCTTCGAATGCGCGGGCCATCCGGGCGAGGACGATATCCCCGGCCTGATCCTGATCCCGGCGGCGGCGAACAGGGTGAAGGTGCCGATGCTCGCGTCGGGCGGGTTCGGCGACGCGCGCGGGCTGGTCGCGGCGCTCGCGCTCGGCGCGGACGGCATCAACATGGGCACGCGCTTCTGCGTCACGAAAGAGGCCGAGATCCCCGAGAGCTTCAAGCAGCAGATGGTGGCGAACGACGAGCGCGCCACCGACCTGATCTTCCGCACGCTGCACAACACCGCGCGCGTCATGAAGAACGCGGTGAGCCAGGAGGTCGTCGCGATCGAGCGCCGCGGGGGTGCGAAGTTCGAGGACGTGCAGCACCTCGTCGCCGGCAAGCGCGGCCTCGCGGCGATGGAGAATGGCGATACCGACGGCGGCATCTGGTCCGCCGGCATGGTGCAGGGCCTGATCGACGATATCCCCACCGTCAGGGAACTGGTCGACCGCATCGTCGCCGAGGCGGAGGAGATCATTGAGGGCCGGCTGGCGTCGATGGTCAGCCGTTATGCCGAGGCGGCGGCGTAGGGAAGGCCGCGCGAAGCTGGCGAGGCGGTGAGCTGGCACGGCCGAATCACGCCGCCCAGCCGCCGGTCTGGCGCAGCGCCTCGCCCAGCACCATCGCCGCCGACACCGCGACGTTGAGCGAGCGGAAGCCGGCATGCATCGGGACGCGCACGCGCATGTCCGCGCGATCATGGACCGCCTGCGGCACGCCGGCGCCTTCCGAGCCGAACAGCAGCACGTCGTCGGGTCTGAACGCGGCGTCGGGCAGGGGAATCGCCCCGCTGGTGGTGGCGAGCACGATCCGGCCCGTCGCCCGCGCCGCGAAGGCCGCCCAGTCGGCATGGCGCGTCACCGCCACGGCGGCGGCATAGTCCATCCCGGCGCGGGCGAGCGCGCGATCGCTCCACGGGAAGCCCATCGGCTCGATCAGGTCGACGCCGACGCCCATGCAGGCGGCGAGCCGCAGGATCGTGCCGACATTGCCGGCGATGTCCGGCTCGTACAGGGCGATGCGCATGGCGCGCGGTTAGCCCGCGACGGCGCCCGGCGGAAGGGCGGTGGGGGCGAGTTGGCGGTTTTGCGCAAAATGCTGTTGGCAGGGGCGGGGGTCGCGGTTATCAGGCCCGTGCCTCCGTGGGGACGGTGGACATGAGGCGGGCGTGGGAGGATCGACATCCGTTACCGTGCACCCGCCCCGGCAGGAAGGGACAAGGGTTAGCGAATGGCGACGGTCGAAAACACGATTCCCCCGGGTGAGAACCCAGCTCCCTATCTCGAGGAAGGCCACGATCCCCGTCGGCGCGATTTCATCAATATCGCGGCGGTCGCCTGGGCGGGCGTGGGCGCGGGCGTCATCGTCCTGCCGCTCATCAACCAGATGAACCCGTCCGCCGACGTGCTGGCGCAGGCGACCACCGAGGTTGATCTGTCCAAGATCGCGCCGGGCCAGGCGATCAAGACGATCTATCGCAAGCAGCCGCTGTTCGTGCGCAACCTGACGCCGAAGGAGATCGCGGAGGCCGACGCGGTGCCGCTCAGCATCCTGCGCGATCCGCAGACGCTGGAGCAGCGCACCAAGCCGGGCAAGAAGAACTGGCTCATCACGCTCGGCGTGTGCACCCATCTCGGCTGCGTACCGCTGGGCGCGGGCGAGGGCGAGAATCGCGGGCCGTTCGGCGGCTATTTCTGCCCGTGCCACGGCTCGGCCTATGACACGGCCGCGCGCATCCGGCAGGGGCCGGCGCCACTGAACCTGTTCGTGCCCCCCTATACTTTCAAGTCTGACACGGCCGTAACGGTCGGTTGAGGTAGCGCAAGATGAGCTTTCCCTGGGCCAAGCATTATGAGCCGAAGCAGCCGCTGATGCGGTGGCTGGACGAGAAGCTGCCGCTGCCGCGCCTCGTCTATAACGCGATCGGCGCCGGCTATCCGGTGCCGCGCAACCTCAATTACTGGTGGAACTTCGGCGTGCTCGCCGGCGTGGCGCTGGTATGCCAGATCGTCACCGGCGTGGTGCTGGCGATGCATTACGCGCCCAACGCGCTGGTCGCCTTCGGCTCGACCGAGCATATCATGCGCGACGTCAACGGCGGCTGGTTCCTGCGCTATGCGCACGCCAACGGCGCGTCGATGTTCCTCGCGGTGGTCTATGTCCATATCGGGCGCGGCCTCTATTACGGCTCGTACAAGGCGCCGCGCGAGATGGTGTGGCTGCTCGGCGTGGTGATCTTCCTCCTCATGATGGCCACCGCCTTCATGGGCTATGTGCTGCCATGGGGGCAGATGAGCTTCTGGGGCGCGCAGGTCATCACCGGCTTCTTCTCGGCGATCCCCGGCGTGGGCGAGACGGTCCGCATCTGGCTGCTGGGCGGTTTCGCGCCGGACAATGCCGCGCTCAACCGCTTCTTCTCGCTGCACTATCTGCTGCCGTTCGTGATCGCGGCGGTCATCATCCTGCACATCTGGGCGCTCCACATCCCCGGCTCGAACAACCCGACCGGCGTGGACGTGAAGGGCGAGCAGGACACGGTGCCGTTCCATCCCTATTACACGGCGAAGGACGGCGTCGGCGTCGGCGCCTTCTTCCTGGTATTCGCGCTGCTGGTGTTCTTCTCGCCGAACCTGCTCGGCCACCCGGACAATTACATCGAGGCGAACCCGCTCTCGACGCCGGCGCACATCGTGCCCGAATGGTATTTCCTGCCGTTCTACGCGATCCTGAAGTCGTTCACCTTCAACTTCCTGTGGATCCCGGCGAAGCTGTGGGGCGTGCTGGCGATGTTCGGCTCGATCCTGCTGCTGTTCTTCCTGCCGTGGCTGGATTCCTCGCCGGTGCGCTCGGCCAACTACCGGCCGACCTATCGCTGGTTCCTGCTCGTGCTGCTCATCGACGTGCTGGTGCTCGGCTATGTCGGCGGGGCGGAGCCGATCGCGCGCAACGTCATCATGGGGCAGATCGCCTCGATCTATTATTTCGCGCACTTCCTGATCATCCTGCCATGGGTGGCGCGTTCGGAGCGGCCGCGGCCGCTGCCCAACTCGATCACCGAAGCGGTGCTGGCGAAGCATGGCGGAACGTCGCCGGCCGAAACCGCGCTGGCGCACTGAGCCGAACGGGGGACTGACAAGACAATGGTTCGTACCATCGCACTCCTGATCGGCGCGGCGTTCGTCGCGGCGCTCGGCTTCGCGCTGTTCGGCACGGTGAAGACCGCGATCACCGATCCCGCGCCGGAAACGGCCGAAGAGGTCTATCGCATCCATCCGGAGGACGCCGGGCTGAAGTCCGCCGGCCTGTTCGGCACCTTCGACCGGCAGCAGGTCCAGCGCGGCTTCCAAGTCTACAAGGAAGTCTGCTCGGCCTGCCACTCGCTGAAGTTCGTCCACTTCCGCGATCTCACCAAGATCGGCTATTCCGACGCGCAGGTAAAAGCGATCGCCGCCGGCTGGGCGACCGAGCAGCCGTCGATCAACCCGGACACGGGCGAGCCCGCCACGCGCAAGAACGTGCCGGCCGATCCGTTCCCGTCGCCGTTCGCCAACGAGGTCGCCGCGCGCGCCGCGAACAACAACGCGCTGCCGCCGGACCTCTCGCTGATCGCCAAGGCGCGCGAGAACGGCCCGAACTATGTCCACGCGCTGCTGCTGGGCTATCGCGACCAGCCGGCCGACCTGGTCAAGGAATTCCCCGGCTCGGTGACGCCGAAGGGGCTGCATTACAACCCGGTGTTCCCGAACCTGAACATCGCGATGCCGCCGCCGCTGACGCAGGACGGTCAGGTCACCTATGCCGACGGCACCAAGGCGACCAAGGATCAGATGGCGCGCGATGTCGCCGCCTTCCTGACCTGGACGGCCGAGCCGAACCTGGAATCGCGTCACGGCGCCGGGTTCGCCTCGGTGATCTTCCTCGCGATCTTCATGTTCCTCACCTGGGGCGCCTATCAGAACGTGTGGCGCGACATGAAGCATTGAGGACGCCCGGCACCTTCGCATGAGGGAGCAGGTGACGAAGCGGCGGCCGTGGTGATACCCCGGCCGCCGTTTCGCGTTTGGACGATATAAGGGTCCGGCCGCTTGGGCGCGCCGATGGAGGTGCCGTTGAATGACGATCTGAAGGCGCTGATTCGCACCATCCCGGATTTCCCCAAGCCGGGCGTCCAGTTCCGCGACATCACCACCTTGCTCCTGTCGCCGCGGGGGCTGGCGGCGTGCGTCGAGCGGATGGTGGCGGCGACTGACGGTCCGGTCGATCTGGTCGCCGGAATCGAGGCGCGCGGATTCCTGTTCGCCGCCGCGTTGGCGGTGCCGCTCGGCGCCGGTGTGCTGCTGATCCGCAAGGACGGCAAATTGCCCGGCGCAACCATCGCCGAGGATTATGCGCTCGAATACGGGCAGGACCGGATCGCGATGCACGCCGACGCGCTTGCGCCGGGCGCGCGCGTTCTGCTGGTCGACGACCTCATCGCCACCGGCGGCACCGCCCGCGCCGCGATCCGCCTGCTGCGCACGGCCGGCGCGGTGGTGACACAGGCGCAGTTCCTGATCGACCTCCCCGATCTCGGCGGCGCGGCGGCGCTGGCGGCGGACGGGGTGCAGGTGGATGCGCTGGTGAGCTTTCCGGGGCATTAGCTCCCGATCCGGCGACGCCCTCTATCGGTCCGTCGAACCTGAACGGGAGAGAAAGGGTCAATTCAGCGTCGCTTCACCCGCTGCGCGCGATAATCCGCTACAATCAGGAACGTGGGCGGCGCGACAGCCGTTTGCGTTCGATCTTTGGATGACCGCTGGCGGCTTCCCGGCCGCCCCCGGAAACGAGGGAGAAGGACGATGGATCGCAAGCGGATCATGCTGGTGGCGCTGGTCGGGGCAGCGGGGCTGGGCGTTTCGGCCTGCGCCGGCGACTATGGCTATGGCGGCATGTCGGTCGGTTACGGGCCTGGATATTACGACAGCTACGACCCCGGCTATTGGGGCTGGTACGGCGACTATTATTATCCCGGCACCGGCGTCTATGTGTACGACCATTATCGCCGGCCATATCGCTGGAATGACGACCAGCGGCGCTATTGGGAGGGCCGGGGCAATAATTACTGGCATAACCGGCCCGGCGGCAACGGCAACGGCGCCGGCCCGCGCCCCAACCCTCGCCCGAACTGGCACGACTTCCATAACCGTGGCGGCGGCAACTTTGGCGGGCGCGGCCCTCGCGGTGGGCCGCCGCCGCACCGCTGAACGGGCTAACGATGGCCAGCCGGCGCTTGCGCGCCGGCCGGTTGCGTCAGGTGAGCGGCTGGAAGCGCATCCTGCCCTCGTGAAGGAAGCAGGCTTTGGAGAACAGGGTTATATCCAGCGGATTGGGCAGGCGGATATCGGCCAGGTCCGGCAATGGCTCGCGCGCGGGATCGTATGAGCGGTCGATCTGGGCGATGAACGTCAGGATGACGCCGTTGCTTCGCGCGAAAGCGTGAAGCGCGGCGATCTGCTCCCCGAGCGCCGGCTTGCTCCGATGCTGGTCGAGGATTTGCAGATAATCGATCACCGCGACCGTTCCGCGCGATGCGTCGGAAAGGTGGCGGATCACGTAGTCGGCGCAGATATCGTCGGATGTCACGATCTCGATCGCCGCAGCCTGGGCATCCGGAGCCAGCGCGCCAAGGTGGGTTCGCGCCTGCGACTCGCTGAACTCGAGCGTGAAGAGGACGCTTCTCTTGCCCGCGCGCGCGGCGTCGATCAGCAAGCGCAGCCCAAGCAGCGTCTTGCCGTGTCCGGGACGGGCGGCAAGCAGGAGCAGGTCGCCTTCGCTGAGCCTGGCGAGCAGAGGCCTATTCGTCGCGACCGTGGCGGAAAGCAGGCTCCATGCGGCGAAGCCTTCCAGACGGGCGACATGATCGAGTGCGGCGTGCAGCGGGATATTCCGGTCGCGCGCCAGCAATCTGGCGCGGCGCTTCAGGCGATGGATCGGGGCGGAGAGCGTCATTGGCGAAAACCTCCATGCCGGGCGTGGACGCAATCCCCTCCTTATGCGCTGCCCGAATGGACGGTTCGACGATCGCCTGCCCCGTATGGATGATACTTCCCCGATCGGAGGGAGGAGGCGCGGGCCGAGCCTGCGCCAATCATAGCAAACGAGGGACCGTGGGCAAGCGCCGCGATCACCCCGCCGCCGCGTCCGGCCGGGTGCGGATCAGGCCGTTCGACACCATCGTCATCACCGGCACGTCATGCTGGTTGAGCACGGTCATGCGGCTCTTGAAGATGCCCATCTCGGGCCGACTCCGCGACTGGCGCTTCTCGATCACCTCGGTTTCGCAGCGCAGGGTGTCGCCGGGATAGACCGGCTTGAGCCAGCGCAACTCGTCGACGCCGGGGGAGCCAAGCCCGGCCTGCCGGTGGTTCTTCAGATTTTCCACGATCATCGACATCACCATCGCGCAGGTATGCCAGCCGCTTGCCGAGAGCCGCCCGAAATGCGTCTGCGCGGCCGCCTCGTCGGAAAGGTGGAAGGGCTGCGGATCGTATTTCTCCGCGAAGGCGATCACTTCCTCCCGCGTCACCTGATAGCTGCCGAAGCTCGACTTCGCGCCGACCGGTATATCCTCGAAATATTGCATCCTCATCCTCTCGCTTATCGTTGATTCAGCGCAGCGCGAAATGGTGCGTCGGTGCCGTCGAGAGCCCTGCCCGCCGGCAATCCGAGCAGGTCGCGCAGCAGCGGCGCCACGTCGACATTGTCGAACGTCGGCAGCTTCCTGCCGCTGGCGAAGGCCGGGCCGCTGGCGATGAACAGCGCGCGCATATCGGCCTGATCGTTGTCATAGCCGTGCTCGCCGCGCGTGAAGGCGCTGGTCGGTGCGGTCTTCATCGTTATCCAGCCATCCTGGGCAAGGCAGAAATACGGCGGGACGCGCGGGTTGCTGCCGTAGTGGAAGCGCACCGGAATATCGCTCTTCCTCCAGCAGGTAAGGTGCGCGTGCGGCTTGAGCAGCGCCGCCTCCACCGCGCGCTCATGGCCGGGAACCGGCTCGAAGCTGGCATAGGGGCCGGCCTCGATCAGCCGCGCGTCGTCCGGGCTGACGAGCTTATCGAGCGCGATCACCCGATCGCTGGAAGTGGGGGCCATGCCGTGATCGGCAACGATCACCAGATTGGCGGGCTGGCGCAGTTCGGCGAGGCCGGCGACGAGATCGCCGATCCAGCGGTCGACTTGCGCCACCGCATCAGTCACCTGCTGGCTCGCCGGGCCATATTGGTGGCCGGCGGTGTCCACGGTGTCGAAATAGAGCGTGATGAAGCCGGGGCGCGTCGCGGGCGGGCGGCGCAGCCAGTCGATCACCGCGCGGACGCGGTTCTCGCCGGGCATCTGCTGGGTGAACTGCTGCCAGTCGTCGGGCCGCATCCCGCCCTGGACGGTGTTGGGCCATTCGCTGCCCCGCACCCCGCCCCAGCCGACATTCGAGCCGGGCCAGAACATCGCGGCGGCGGGAATCCCCGCCTTCTGCGCCGTCACCCAGATCGGCTCGGCGGCGTTCCACCAGAAGGGGTCATCGGTCGCCATGGTGAATTTCTCGCCGGGGCGAGTCGGGTCCTCCATATTGTTCGCGACGATGCCGTGCCGGTCCGGCCGCAGCCCGGTGACGAGCGTCCAGTGGTTGGGGAAGGTCTTGGACGGGAAGGACGGGCGCATCGCCGCCGACACGCCGTCCGCCGCGAGGCGCGAGAGATTGGGCGTGACGCCGCGATCGAGATAATCGGGGCGGAAGCCGTCGATCGACACGAGGATGACGGGCACGCGCTGCGCGGCCTGTGCCGTCGCCGCCGCGATGGGTGCGCCGGAAATGCGCGGCGCGGGCTGGCTGATCGGCGGCAGCGCATGCGGGCTGTACGGATAGGCGCAGGCGCCGACGGCGAGCAGCGCGGAAAGCGCGAGGGTACGGGCGATCATCCCCACTCGCTTACGCCGCGTCCATGACAGGTGAAAGGCAGATTTTCGGCGCGCTATTTTTCTTTGTTTGCCGAGATTTCCGAGCCGACAGGTGATTCCACCTGCCTCGCAATCGCTCAGTGCATCCGCGCCAGCATCCACAGCGCCATCGCGATCATCATCACATTCTCGGTCAGCGAGACGAAGCCGAGCGGCACGTTCGACGATCCGCCGACGCAGGCGCATTTCAATGCGCGCCGTTCGACATAGACCGCCTTGAACACCGAAACCGCGCCGATCCCGCCGATGACCAGCGCGACCGGGGCGGCGAGCCAGGTCAGCGCGCCCGCGACCATCAGCACGCCGGCCAGCCCCTCCAGATACGGGTAGAGATAGGAATAGGGCACCCAGCGCCGCGCCAGCAGGTCGTAATTGACGAACATGCTGGAGAATTTCTCGACATCCTGAAGCTTGAGCAGCGCGAGGACGCACATGCTGAACGCGATGAACCATTCGCCCGCATGGATCGTGAACGGCGTGCCCGCCACCGCGAAGCTCGCCGCGAGCGCCATCAGCGCGGTCATCGCGAACAGCGCGATCACCGGGCGGTAGCTGGTCGCGCCCGGCTCCGCGACGGGCTTGCCGAAGAAGCGGCGCAAGTCGTCATAGCCGCCGACGCGCTCGCCATCGATGAAGGTCTGCGGCGTGGTCTTCACATCATGCTGCGCCTTGAACGCGTCGGTTTCGGCGCGGGTGGCGAGCCAGCGGTCGTCAACCTGATAGCCGTGGCGTTCGAGCAGCCATTTCGCCTTCACGCCATAAGGGCAGATATGGCCGGGCATGACCATGCGATAAAGCGTCGCGCGCTTGCTTGCGGTGGTGTCCATACGCGCCGATATAGGGTCTGTACCATGGTACGGAGTCAAGCGATGGCGGCGATGACGATCGGCGCGCTGGCGAAGGCGGGCGGCGTCGGGGTGGAAACGGTGCGCTATTACCAGCGGCGCGGGCTGATCGCGACGCCGCCGCGCAACGGGCACGGGATCGACGGCGGCATCCGGCGCTATGACGCGGAAGCGCTGCGCCGGCTGCGCTTCATCCGCGCGGCGCAGGGCGCGGGGTTCACGCTGGAGGAGATCGGCGAGCTGCTCGCGCTCGATGCGGGCGAGGATCGCGCGGCGGCGCGCGCGCTGGCCGAGCGGCGCATCGCTGCGCTCGACGAGAAGATCGCGGAACTGAGCGCGGCGCGCGACGCGCTCGCCCGGCTGGCGCGATCCTGCGCGCGGGGGGAGGGTGGCGGGTGCCCGATAATCGCGGCGTTCGAAGGGTGAAGGCGCGGGTCGCGCGCCTTACACGTTGAAGCGGAACAGCATCACGTCGCCGTCGTGGACGACATATTCCTTGCCTTCCTGCCGCAGCTTGCCCGCCTCGCGCGCGCCGGCCTCGCCGCCGAGCGCGACGTAATCGTCATAGGCGATCGTCTCGGCGCGGATGAAGCCGCGCTCGAAATCGGTGTGGATTTCCCCGGCGGCGCGCGGCGCCTTCGATCCGGCGGGCACCGTCCAGGCCCGCGCCTCTTTCGGCCCGACGGTGAAGAAGGTGAGCAGGTGCAGCAGCTTGTATCCGGCGCGGATCACGCGGGCGAGGCCGGTCTCGGCAAGGCCAAGCTCGGAGAGGAACTCGCCGCGATCCTCCTGCGGCATGGTGGCGATCTCCGCCTCGATCGCGGCGGAGACGACCACCGCCTCCGCGCCCTCGGCGGCGGCCTTCTCGAATACGCGCGCGGAATGGGCGTTGCCGGTCGCGGCATTCTCCTCCTCCACGTTGCAGACGTAGAGCACCGGCTTGGCGGTGAGCAATTGCGCCTGCGCGAAGACGCGCTCCTCCTCAACGTCCTTCGGCTGGGTCAGCCGCGCGGGCTTGCCCTCGCGCAGCAGCTCCAGCGCCTGCCCGAGCACGCTGGCGGCGATCTTCGATTCCTTGTCGCCGGACTGGCCCTTCTTGACGAGGTTGGGCACGCGCTTCTCGAGGCTTTCGAGATCGGCGAGCATCAGTTCTGTCTCCACAGTCTCGGCATCGGCGATCGGATCGACCTTGCCCTCGACGTGCGTCACGTCGCCGTCCTCGAAGCAGCGCAGGACGTGAACGATCGCGTCCACCTCGCGGATGTTGCCGAGGAACTGGTTGCCAAGGCCCTCTCCCTTGGACGCGCCGCGCACCAGCCCGGCGATGTCGACGAAGGCGAGCTGCGTCTCGATGATCTTCTGTGATCCGGCGATCGCCGCCAGCTTGGCGAGGCGCGGATCGGGGACGCCGACATTGCCGACGTTCGGCTCGATCGTGCAGAAGGGATAGTTCGCGGCCTGCGCCGCCGCCGTCTCGGTCAGCGCGTTGAAAAGGGTGGACTTGCCCACATTGGGCAGGCCCACGATGCCGCAACGGAAACCCATGTTCGTTCCTCAAGGAATGGAGATGCGGGCGGCCGTACAGCCTCCGCCCGCATCGCGCCAGCCCGAGGGACGCGATCGGCGGTCAGCGCGGACGCTCCGGCCCGTGGCGCGGCGGCTCGGAGGGATGCGGAGGCGCGGGCGGACGCGGCGCGGCATGCTGCTCCTGCGCGCGGACGGCCTGCATCTCCGCGCGCTGCGCGGCCTGGTCGGCACGAGCCTGTTGTTGCTGTTGCGCGCGCGCCTGCATTTCCTGCGCGCGGGCGGCGTTGGCCTGTTCGCGGCGCGCCATGTCGGCGGCGCGCGCTTGTTGCTGCTGCTCCATGCGCGCGACCTGCTGCTCGCGACGCTGGCTCATCGCGGCGGCGCGCATTTGCTGCTGCTGTTCGGCATGGGCGCGCATTTCCTGGGCGCGAGCGGCGCCGGCTTGCTCGCGGCGCGCGGTGTCGGCGGCGCGGGCGCGCTGTTGTTGCTCCATGCGGGCCGCCTGCTGCGCGCGGTGCTGATCCATCTCCACCGCGCGAGCCTGCTGCTGAGCGCGAGCGGCATTGGCTTGCTCGCGGTGCGCCATGTCGGCGGCACGGGCTTGCTGTTGCCGGGCTGCCTGCTGCACGCTCCGCTGGTTCATTTCGGCCGTGCGCGCTTGCTGCTGCTGGAGACGCATGGCCTGCTGGCGCATCTGGTCGGCGTGCGCCTGCTGCTGTTGTTCCACAAGCGCGTGTTGCTGTCGCACCTGCTCCTGCTGGATGCGAGCGGTGTCGACGAGTTGCGCTTGGCGCGCCTGTTGCTGCTGGCGCGCGGCGAGCGCTTGCTGGCGCTCGGCGGCGAGTTGCGCGTTATGCGCCATCATGCCGCCCGCCACCGCCGCTCCGCCCGCCACCGCCGCCGCTGCGACGGGGGCAAAGCGATGCGGGTCGCGCGCCCATGACGCCTGTTGCCATTGCGGAGGGATGGCGCGCGGCGGCGGGGCGGGGCGGAAGTCCTGCGCCTGCCAGGCGGCGAAGCGGCGCGCATCGGCGGCCCGACGCGCCTCCTCGGCCTGCCAGTGGCGTTGCGCGGCCCAATCCTGGCGGGCGTAATCGACCCACATCGGCTGGCGGGCGCGGGTCGCGGCCCATTGCTGCCGTTCCGCGAACCAGTCGCTGCGCCGCTCCGTCCAGGCCTGCGCGCTGATCGCGATCCGCCGCTCGAACGACGCCCGCCACAGGTCGCGTCCGCGCACCAGATAGCGCGAGGCATAGACCACCTGCGGCCCGTAATCGGCCCAGGGCACGACGCCGCCGTCGGGCGCATAGACCACCGCGAGCTGGCCGTCGTCGTAACCATATGAATAATAAGGATCGCGGACGAAATAGGGCTCGTCCGCGCCGGGCCGGTAGTAATAAGTGCGGTAGCCGCCGGAGACCGGCTCGGCGAAGACGACCGAATCGTCATAGCCCTGCCATGCCCATGGTTCGACCCCGTCATAGTCGAAGCCATAATCGGGTGGCGCCTCGCCGAGCGCGTCGGCGAACTGGTAGGCCGCGTCCGCATAGGCATATTCCGCCCCACTGCCGGCATCGCGCACGCGGACGGCGCGGATCGGGCGCGCGTCCGGCAGCGCGGTGGCGCGCGGCGCGGTCGCAAGGGGCGGGGCGGGCGCGTCGGTCATCGGCAGCGTCGCCGGCAGGTTGGGGAGCGGCGCGGCCGCGCTCTGGTTGTTCAGCAGCGCCTGCTCGTTGGGCGCCGCGCGGTTGCACCCGGCGAGCGCCAGCGCGGCAAGCGCCACCGACGCGCCGAAGCGGGAAAAGCGAAATCCGGCCATCGCATCATGCCTCCGTCCATCCTCCGATTATGTACCCCCCATAACGTCCAGCGGATGAACGGGTTCTGGGCGGACGGTTCATCCGCGAGCAGGATTTGGCGCAGGCGGGATTCGCCTCAGCCATAGTTGAAGCTGATGCTGATCCGCTCGTCCCTGGCGTCGCTCGACATCACCTCGTGACGCAGCCAGCTTTCCCACAGGAAGACGCTGCCGCGCGCCGGCTCGGCATAGACGAAGGTGTCGGGGCGCAGCGGCGCCGCCATCAGCATCGGCAGGCGCGGGTCCTCCAGCTTGAGCGCGCCCGATCCGGGCGGGACGGCGATATAGCAGGTGCCGGAGATCACGCTGTGCGGATGGATATGGCCGCTATGCGTGGCGTGGCGCTTCATCAAATTGACCCACAGGCTGTCGAGCTTCAGCCGCCGCCCGTCGAGTTCGAGTCGCAGCTCCTTCGCGAAGGCCGCGACATGCCGGTCGAGCCGGCGTTTCAGTGCGGCGAAGGCGGGATCGCGCGCCGGCAGGTCATCCAGCGAGGCGTAGCTGGTGTAGCCGCGATAGCCGTTGGCGCGGGACCACGCCCGGCCCGCGCCGTCCTCCTCCGCCAGCAGGCGGGCGGACCGGTCGAGGTCGGCGAGGAGCGCGTCGTCGTCGATGCGGCCTTCGTAGAACAATGTGGGGAATAGCGTGCGGATGGGCATGTCAATTCCCCAGCCGCAGCGCGATGTCGTTCATGAACCGCGCATCGTCGCCACTCGCCAGCCACGGCGCTTCCGCCGCGATCGCGCCGAGCAGGTCGGAAAGCGGGTCGATCTCCGCCTTGGCGTAATTGCCGAGGACATAACCGGTGACGCGATCCTTGTGCCCCGG
Organism: Sphingomonas sp. CL5.1; assembly: GCF_013344685.1. NCBI lineage: Bacteria > Pseudomonadati > Pseudomonadota > Alphaproteobacteria > Sphingomonadales > Sphingomonadaceae > Sphingomonas > Sphingomonas sp. CL5.1. Next base: position 4,337,324 of record NZ_CP050137.1, on the reverse strand, counting down.
ATGGCCGATGCCGATCCGCACGCGGCGGAAATCGGGGCCGAGATGCTGGTCGATCGAGCGCAGGCCGTTATGCCCCGCCGTGCCGCCGCCGATCTTCACCTTCACGCGGAAGGGGGCGAGGTCCAACTCGTCGTGGAACACGGTCAGCGCCTCCGGCCCGAGCTTGTAGAAGCGCAGCGCCTCGCCGACGCTGCGGCCGCTTTCGTTCATGAAGGTCGCGGGCTTGAGCAGCAGGATCTTCTCCGATCCCAGCCGCCCCTCCTGCACCCAGCCGTGGAATTTCTTCGCGACCGGCCCGAAGCCGTGGACCTCGGCGATCGCGTCCAGCGCCATGAAGCCGACATTGTGCCGCTGCATCGCATATTGCGGCCCCGGATTGCCGAGTCCCACCCAAAGCTGCACGCCTGCATCCTCCGACATGAAACGGGCGGGGGAGGTTGCCCTCGCCCCGCCCGGAATTGGCTCGACAGACAAAGCGGGAGGTTTACTCCGCCTTGTCGCCTTCCTCCTCGGCGGCGGCCTCGGCCGCGCCTTCGCTCGACTTCAGCGCCGACGGGGCGACGATCGTCGCGATGGTGAAGTCGCGGTCCTCGATCGCCGAGGCCGCGCCCTTCGGCAGCGTCACATGCGAGATATGGACCGACTCGCCGACATCGAAGCCCTTGAGCGAGATCGACACCTCGGCGGGAATCTCCGCCGCGTCGCACACCAGCTCCAGCTCGTGGCGGACGATGTTGAGCACGCCGCCCTTCTTGAGGCCGGGAGCCGCTTCCTCGTCGGTGAACGCCACCGGGACGGCGACCGTCACCTTGGCGTGCGCCGAGATGCGCAGGAAATCGACATGGACCGGGCGATCGGTCACCGGATGGAAATGCACGTCCTTCGGCAGCGTCCGCTCGCCGGCGACCATGATGACCGAGTTCATGAAGTGCCCGGTGCCGAGCGCCTTCACCAGTTCCTTCTCCTCGAGATGGACCGAGGCGGGCGCCTTGTTCTGGCCGTAGATCACGGCGGGGACGCGGCCGTTGCGACGCAGTTCGCGGGAGGCTCCCTTGCCAACCTGCTCACGCGTCTCGGCTGCGAGCGTCAGTGTGTCGCTCATTGCATTTCTCCGAAACGAATTGGTTCGATTCCCGCCACGCCTCCAGGGATGACCATGGCGGAAGCCGGCGCGCTTAGCGGGAGATGGAGGAAAAGGCAATGGCGAGGCGGGCGTGCCCCATTCCGTCAATATTTTATCCGCACCGCCTTCAGCTTGTAGCGCAGCAATTGCTCCTGCACGCTGCCCTGCCCCGCGAGGTGTCCCGCGCCGACCGCGATGAACACCGTGCCCGGCGTCTTCATCCGCTCCGCGATCCAGCCGGCCCATTGCCTGTTGCGATCGAGCAGCAGCGTCTGCGCCACTTCCGGCGTGTCCTTGAGCGAGGCGTTCATGTCCTTCGCCAGCTCCTCGGGACGGCCGCGCGCCCATTCGTCGACCATCTTGTCCATGTTCTCGCGCGCCTTGGGCAACTCGTCGATCGTGGAGGTGAGCAGTTCGATCTGCCCCTTCTGCGAGAGCTTGTCGAAGATCGACATCTGGCCCTCGAACGTCTCCAGCCCGATCACCTGCTTCTTCTGCGCCTGTGCCGCGCGGGTGAGGATGCCTTCGGGGCCGTTGGCGGGATCGTAGCCGATCTTCTCCAGCGGCAGGATCGACAATGTGATCGCCGCGAACCACGGCCGCATCCGGTCGTATTGTGAAAGCGACAGGCCGTTGTCGGTCAGCGCCTTCGCCATCGCCGCGCGTTTGTCGGGCGGAATCTGCTCGGAGAGCGTCGGGCCGTCCGGCGCGAACGCCTTGGACAGCACCACCTTCTGCTGCGTCGCACGGTCCGGCTCGACCATCTCCAGCACCAGCGTGCCGGAGCGGTCGAACGCCTTCTTCACCGCCTCATCGAACCACGACAGGCCGGGTTTCAGCACATGGATCGTGCCGAACAGATAGATCGTCGTGTCCTTGTCCTTCACCACCCACAGGGCGGGATCGGCATCCTTCGTCGCGGCCGGCTGCGCGCAGGCGGGGAGGGCGAAGGCGAGGCCGAGGGCGGCGAAAGAAGCGGAGAAGGAACGGAACAACGGCGCGGACCTCGTGTCAAAGTGGCAGGGACGGCATTACTCACGCCCTTGCCTGTTGGCGAGCCATCCGTCATTGCCCGCGCGCGATGAACATGAGGTCAACAGAAGCGCCGCTGTCGTTCCAGGACATGATCCTGCGGCTGCACCATTACTGGAGCGAGCGCGGCTGCGTGATCCTCCAGCCCTATGACATGCGCATGGGCGCGGGCACCTTCCACCCCGCGACCACGCTGCGCGCGCTTGGGCCGGAGACGTGGAACGCCGCCTTCGTCCAGCCCAGCCGCCGCCCGACCGACGGTCGCTATGGCGAGAATCCCAACCGGCTCCAGCATTATTACCAGTATCAGGTGATCCTGAAGCCCAGCCCGCCCGACCTGCAACAGCTCTATCTCGGCAGCCTTGCCGCGATCGGCGTGGACATGAGCGTCCACGACATTCGCTTCGTCGAGGACGATTGGGAAAGTCCGACGCTCGGCGCATGGGGACTGGGCTGGGAAGTGTGGTGCGACGGGATGGAAGTCACCCAGTTCACCTATTTCCAGCAGATGGGCGGCTATGACTGCAAGCCGGTGGCGGGCGAGCTGACCTACGGGCTCGAACGGCTGGCGATGTATATCCAGAACGTCGACAACGTGTACGACCTGCGCTTCAATGACGAGGGCGTCAGTTACGGGGACGTGTTCCTCGAGAACGAGCGCGAGATGTCGACGTGGAATTTCGAGGTCGCCGATACCGACGCGCTGTTCGACCTGTTCCGCAAGGCGGCCGCCGAATGCGAGAACGCGCTGGCCGCCAAGCTGCCGATCGCCGCCTATGAACAGGCGATCGAGGCGAGCCATATCTTCAACCTCCTCAACGCGCGCGGCGTGATCTCGGTGGCGGAACGGCAGGCCTATATCGGCCGCGTGCGCGATCTGGCCAAGGCGAGCTGCGCGGCGTGGATCGAGAAGAACACGCCCGCATGGCAGGCGAAATATCCCGAATGGAATGCCGCGTGACCGATTTCCTGCTCGAACTCCGCTCGGAGGAAATCCCCGCCCGGATGCAGGCCAAGGCGCGCGAGGACCTCGCCCGCCTGTTCGCGGCCGAGCTGGCGCAATCCGGCATCTCTGCGGCGGAGACGGTTACCTGGGCCACCCCGCGCCGCCTCGCGCTGATCCTGCGCGGCCTGCCCGACGCGACCGAGGCGGTGCGCGAGGAAATCAAGGGGCCGCGCGCATCCGCCCCGCCGCAGGCGCTGGAGGGCTTCCTGCGCAAGACCGGCCTGACGCGCGAGCAACTGGAGGAGCGCGACGGCGTGCTGTTCGCCGTCACCGAACGCCCCGGCCGCGCGACGGCGGAGGTGCTGGCAGCGGCGATCCCGGCGGTGATCCGCGCCTTCCCATGGCCCAAGTCGATGCGCTGGGGCGCGGACTCGCGCTCGACAGAGAGCCAGCGCTGGGTCCGCCCGCTGCACGGCATCGTCGCGCTGTTCGGGGGCGAAATCGTCTCCGTCACCGTCGCGGGCGTGGAGAGCGGGGCGGCGACGCTCGGCCATCGCTTCCACCATCCGGGCGTCATCACGATCGGCTCGGCGGCGGATTATGTCGAGAAGCTGCGCGCCGCCCATGTCATCGTCGATCAGGACGAGCGCATGGCGATCATCCGCGACCGCGCGACCGCGCTGGCGCGCGCGGCCGGGCTGGAACTGATCGAGGACGAGGGGCTGGTCGCGGAGAATGCCGGGCTGACCGAATGGCCCGTGCCACTGCTCGGCCGGTTCGACGCGGCCTTCCTTGAGGTGCCGCCCGAGGTGATCCAGCTCACCGCGCGGGTGAACCAGAAATATTTCGTCTGCCGCGACGGGCACGGCAAGCTCGCCAACGCCTTCGTCTGCACCGCCAACATCGCCGCGACCGATGGCGGCGCGAAGATCGTCGAGGGCAACCGCAAGGTGCTCGCCGCGCGGCTTTCGGATGCGCGCTTCTTCTACGAGACGGACCTCAAGGTGCCGCTGGAGGTGCAGGCGAAGAAGCTGGAGAAGATCGTCTTCCACGAAAAGCTCGGCACCGTCGCCGACAAGGTGGAGCGCGTCGCGAAGCTGGCGGAATGGCTGGCGACGGAAAAGATCGTCCCCGGTTGCGATCCGAAGCTGGCGCGCCGCGCGGCGGAATTGTGCAAGGCCGATCTCGTCACCGGCATGGTCGGCGAGTTCCCCGAGCTTCAGGGCCTGATGGGCGGATACTACGCCGCCGCGCAGGGTGAGCCGCGCGAAGTGGCCGAGGCGATCCGCGATCACTACAAGCCGGTCGGACAGGGCGATGACGTGCCGACCGCGCCGGTTACGGTGGCGGTGTCGCTGGCGGATAAGCTCGATACGATTTCGAGTTTCTTCGGCATTGATGAGCGCCCGAGTGGGTCGCGAGATCCGTTTGCTTTGCGACGGGCCGCCTTGGGCTGCATTAGTATCATACTTAAAATCGGCATTCGTTTGGATTTCGACCGATTTCTGTTCACAATGATGTTGCTTGGTTGGGCGAGCGAACCCGCACATCACGATATTGCGGGTTCAATTGATAAGGTTTTGAGTGAGGGGCTGTCCGATGTCGGTCAGCGACTGATGGATGTTCACGTCGCGGCTGCACTCGATAGTCCGATTTCCGGTTTGCTGGGAACGAAAGGCGCTCAAAGCAGTGCTGACGATGCGGTCACCAAGGCGCTTTTCTTCGCTGGCACACATGCGGATGAAGTTACCCGATTCTTCGCCGACCGCCTCAAGGTCCAGCAGCGCGAGGCGGGCGTCCGGCATGACCTGATCGACGCGGTGTTCGCGCTCGGCGGGGAGGACGATCTCGTCCGCCTGCTCGCGCGTGTCCATGCGCTGCAATCGTTCATCGGCACCGATGACGGCGCGAACCTGCTCGCGGGATACAAGCGCGCGGCCAACATCCTCAAGAAAGAGAAGTACGAGCCGGGCCGCGTGAATCAGACCCCGGAGCCCGACGAAGCGGCGCTGATCGCGGCGCTCGACGCCGCCGAGCCGGCCGCCGCGCGCGCGGTCGCCAATGAGGATTTCGAGGCGGCGATGGCGGCGCTCGCCACGCTGCGCGCGCCGATCGACGCCTTTTTCGATACGGTGACGGTCAATGACGCCGATCCCGTCAAGCGCGACGCCCGGCTCGCGCTGCTTGCGCGCGTTCGTGCTGCGGTGCACAGCGTCGCGGATTTCTCCAGAATCGAGGGATAATCGCGCCCTCGCCTTCCAGACCTTTCGCTCCCGCAGCGAAAACAGACACTTAGGGATTGGACATGACGCAATACGTCTATCGGTTCGGTGGTGGCGTTTCAGACGGGGGCAAGGGGGACAAGTTCCTGCTCGGCGGGAAGGGCGCGAATCTGGCGGAAATGGCCTCGATCGGCCTGCCGGTGCCGCCGGGCTTCACCATCTCGACCGAGATGTGCACGCGCTATTACGACGACGGCGAGCAATTCCCGGAATCGCTCCGCGCCGAGGTGGCGCAGGGCATCGCGCATATCGAGGCGGTTACGGGCAAGAAGTTCGGCGATGCCTCGGCCGCGGGTGCGGGGCCGCTGCTGGTGTCGGTCCGCTCCGGCGCGCGCGTGTCGATGCCGGGCATGATGGACACGGTGCTCAACCTCGGCCTCAACGACGCGACGGTCGAGGGGCTGGCCAAGGTTTCCGGCGACGAGCGTTTCGCGTGGGACAGCTATCGCCGCTTCATCCAGATGTATTCGGACGTCGTGCTGGAGCTTGACCACGGCGCGTTCGAGGAAGCGCTGGAGATCGCCAAGGAGGACAAGGGCTTCACCCTCGATACCGAGATGGCGGCCGAGGACTGGAAGGCGCTGGTCGGCGAATACAAGAAGCTGGTCGAGCAGGAATGGGGCAAGCCTTTCCCGCAGGACGTGCATGACCAGCTCTGGGGCGCGATCGGCGCGGTGTTCGGCTCGTGGCAGTCGGAGCGCGCCAAGGTCTATCGCCGGCTCAACGATATTCCGGGCGACTGGGGCACGGCGGTCAACGTGCAGGCGATGGTGTTCGGCAACATGGGCGACACCTCGGCGACGGGCGTCGCCTTCACCCGCGATCCCTCGACCGGCGACAATGCCTATTACGGCGAGTTCCTCATCAACGCGCAGGGCGAGGACGTGGTGGCGGGCATCCGCACGCCGCAATATCTGACGAAGGCCGCGCGCGAGACGGCTGGCGCGAAGGCCGCCTCGATGGAGGAGGCGATGCCGGCGGTCTATGGCGAGCTGGCCGCCGTGTTCGACCGGCTCGAAAACCATTACCGCGACATGCAGGACATCGAGTTCACCGTCGAGGCGGGGAAGCTCTGGATGCTCCAGACGCGCTCGGGCAAGCGCACCGCCAAGGCCGCGCTGAAGATCGCGGTGGAGATGGCGGATGCCGGCCTCATCACGCGCGAGGAGGCGATCGCGCGCGTCGATCCGCAGGCGCTCGACCAGCTGCTCCACCCGACGCTCGATCCCGATGCCACGCGCGACGTGCTGACCAAGGGCCTGCCCGCCTCGCCGGGCGCGGCGAGCGGGGCGGCGGTGTTCGACGCCGACACGGCCGAGCGCTGGGCGGCGGACGGCAAGGCGGTGATCCTCGTCCGCACCGAAACCTCGCCGGAAGACATCCACGGGATGCACGCGGCGAAGGGCATCCTCACCGCGCGCGGCGGCATGACCAGCCACGCGGCGGTGGTGGCGCGCGGCATGGGCCGCCCCTGCGTTTCCGGCGCGGGCGCGCTGTCGATCGACTCCAGGGCGAAGATCGCGCGGGTCGGCGGGCGCGAGGTGCGCGAGGGCGAGATCGTCACGATCGACGGCGCGACCGGCGAGGTGATGGCGGGCGAGGTCGCCACGATCCAGCCCGAGCTGGCGGGCGATTTCGGCACCTTGATGCAATGGGCCGATCAGGTGCGCCGCCTCAAGGTGCGCGCCAATGCCGAGACGCCGCTCGATTGCCGCACCGCGCGTGATTTCGGCGCGGAGGGCGTCGGCCTGTGCCGCACGGAGCATATGTTCTTCGATGCGGCGCGGATCACCGCGGTGCGCCAGATGATCCTCGCGGCGGATGAGGCGGGGCGGCGCGCGGCGCTGGAGAAGCTCCTGCCGGAACAGCGCAAGGATTTCGTGGAGATCCTTGAAGTCATGGCCGGCCTGCCGGTGACGATCCGCCTGCTCGATCCGCCGCTGCACGAGTTCCTGCCGCATGAGGAGGCGGAGTTCGCCGAGGTCGCGGCGGCGGCCGGGGTGGACGTTGAGACGCTCAAGCGCCGCGCGGCGGAGCTGCACGAGTTCAACCCGATGCTCGGCCATCGCGGTTGCCGCCTCGGCGTCACCTATCCCGAAATCTACGAGATGCAGGCGCGCGCGATCTTCGAGGCGGCGCTGGACGTGGCGGAGAAGTCCGGCGAGGCGCCGATCCCGGAGGTGATGATCCCGCTGGTCGCCACCAAGCGCGAGCTGGAGCTGATGAAGGCGGTGGTCGATCGCACCGCCGAGGCGGTGTTCGCGGAGCGCGGCAAGCGCGTCGATTATCTCGTCGGCACGATGATCGAGCTGCCGCGCGCCGCGCTGCGCGCCGCCGAGATCGCGGAGGCCGGCGAGTTCTTCTCCTTCGGCACCAACGACCTGACGCAGACGACGCTCGGCGTCAGCCGCGACGATGCCGCCCGGTTCCTCACCACGTATGTCGAGAAGGGCATCTACGCGCGCGATCCGTTCGTCAGCCTCGACGTGGAGGGCGTGGGCGAGCTGGTGCAGATCGCGGCCCAGCGCGGGCGATCGACCCGGCCGGGAATCAAGCTCGGCATTTGCGGCGAACATGGCGGCGATCCGGCCTCGATCGCCTTCTGCGAATCGGTGGGGCTGGATTACGTCTCCGCCTCGCCCTATCGTGTGCCGATCGCACGCCTGGCGGCAGCACAGGCGGCGCTGAACAAATAGGGGAGCGCGCATGAGGCCATACGTCCGCTATCTGATCCTTGCGGTGGTGGGCGTGGTGGCCGGGCTGGCGGGCGCGATCCATGTCGTGCGCGCCGGCGCGCTCGGTTCCAATGTGATGATCGGCCCGTGGACGACGGGCATGGATTTCGGCACCGCCGACCAGAGCGCGCGGACGCGGGCGGTGGTCGCGCGGCGCGGGCTGCTCGCGCTGCCGGCGCGGGAGGCGCGCTATTACACGGCGGCGACGGACGATGCAGGCCGCTCGCTCGACGGGCGGTGCAGCTATCGGGTCACCGGCGGCATGCTGCCGGGGCGGTGGTGGAGCATGACGCTCTACGACGGCGACGGCTATCTCGCCGGCGACGGACCCTATTCGATCGAGAGCGCGGCGATCCCGCCGGTGGAGCAGGGGCGCTGGACGGTGCTGGTGTCGCCGAAGCAACAGGCCGGGCATTGGCTGCCCACCGCCGGCCTCGACCATTTCGAGCTGACCGTGCGCACCTATCTGCCGCCCGATGAAGGCAGGACCAATCCGGCGCGCGACCAGTTGCCGAGCATCCGGCGGGAGGCATGCGCATGATGCGGCGCTGGGCGGGACCGGTCGTGCTGGCGGTGGTGCTGGCGGTCGTCACTTATTTCGTCACGCTTTCGCGCACGCCGCAGATGCTGATGAGCGCGGCGGTGTCGCGAATGGCCGAGCTGGGGATGAACGGCTTCGGGCATATGCCGCTCGCCACCGACAAGTCGCGCGCGGTGGTGCGGCCCAGCCCCGATCTCGCTTATTCGTCCTGCGCATTCGACCTGTCGAAGGGGCCGCTGGCGATCTCGGTCGCGCCGGTGCCGGCGAATTACTGGTCGCTGTCGGTGTTCCAGGCGAACACCGACGTCGCCTTCATCCGCAATAATGTCGAGAACGGCGGCAAGTCGATGCGGGTGGTGGTCGCGCAGGAGGGACAGGTGGTGCCGGCCGGCGCGGAGGTGGTGCGGGTGAAGGGCGCGCGCGGCGTGGCGCTGATCCGCATCCTCGTCGACGATCCGGCGCGTTTCCCGGCGATCGATGCCGCGCGGCGCGGTTCGACCTGCCGGATATTGGGGGCGGGAGCCTGAACGGGAAGGGGGATCAGCCCCGCTTGCGCGCCTGCCGGTAGGTGCCGAGCACGCGCACCCATTTCGAATGGAAGCCCAGTTCCTCCATCGCGCGATCGAACGCCGCGTCGCCGGGTCGCCCCTCGACATCGGCGAAGAATTCGGTCGCCGCGAAGCTGCCGCCGCGCTGGTAGCTCTCCAGCTTGGTCATGTTGACGCCGTTGGTCGCGAAGCCGCCCATCGCCTTGTAGAGCGCGGCGGGGATATTCTTCACCTCGAAGATGAAGGTCGTCATCCACGGGCCGTCGCCCACCGCCGGGCGGCCGCCGCGCGCCAGCATCACGAAGCGCGTGGTGTTGTGATCGGCGTCGGCGATGTCGTTCGCCAGCAGTTTCAGGCCGTAGATCCCGGCGGCGGGCGGCGGGGCGAGCGCGGCGGTTTCGGGCTTGCCGATCTCCGCCACCATCGCGGCGGCGCCGGCGGTGTCGGGATAGGCGAGCGGCTGTATCCCGTGCGCCTTCAGCCAGTGGCGGCACTGGCCGAGCGCCTGCGGATGGCTCATCGCCTCGCGCACCTCGTCGCGCTCGCCCAGCCCCATCAATGCGTAGCGGATCGGCAGGAAATGCTCGCCGGTGATGACCAGCCCCGACTCGGGCAGCAGGAAATGGATATCGGCGACGCGGCCGTGCAGCGAATTCTCGATCGGGATGATCGCATGGCCCGCGCGCCCTTCCTTCACCGCGTCGATCGCATCCTCGAACGAGAAGCACGGCAGCGGCAGCCCCTCCGGGAACGCCTCCAGCGCCGCGACGTGGCTATTGGCGCCGGGCGCGCCCTGGAAGGCGACGGCGCGCTCCGGCTCGGCGGCGGCGGCGGCGGCCATGGCGGCGACGATCGGGCGGGCGGGGGCGGCGAAGTTCTCCATCTCGGGAACGGCCGTTAGCGCGCGATCGACGGGGAAGCAAAGCGCCGCTTGCGGTCGCATCGCGGCTTTTCTATGGGGTTCGTGATAATTCAAGGGGCGGTTTCACGATATGAACGATCGGAACAACACCATTGCGGGGTGGGTGCTTGCGGCATGTGGCGCGGCCTTGGGGTTGTCGATCGCCGGCGGGATGATTTTCCACTCCGGCCATGTCGAGAAGTTCGGCTATCCCGTGGAGGCCGCCGACGAAGGCGGCGCGGGCGCGGCCGAAGCGGCGGTGCCGATCGCGGCGCTGCTGCCGAAGGCCGATGCGGCGAAGGGCGCGGAAGTGTTCAAGAAGTGCGCCGCCTGCCACACGATCAACCAGGGTGGCGCGAACGGCGTCGGCCCGAACCTGTACGCCACGTTGGGCGAGGGGATCGCCGAGGGTAAGGGCGGCTTCGCCTTCTCCGACGCGCTGAAGGCGGTCGGCGGCAAGTGGGACTTCGACAAGATGAACGCGTGGCTGACCAGCCCGCGCAAGTTCGCCCCCGGCACGAAGATGACCTTCGCCGGCCTGTCGAACGCGCAGGATCGCGCCGACATCATCCTCTACATCAACCAGCAGGGCTCGAACCTGCCGCTGCCCGCCGCCCCGGCGGCCGATGCGAAGCCGGCAGCCGGCGCGGAAGGCGCGGCCGGCAATGCGTCGGCTCCGGCGGAAGCGGCCGGCAACGCCGCTGCCCCGGCCAATGCCGCCGCTCCGGCTGCAGAACCGGCGAAGAAGTAATTCCCGTCAAGGCCCTTGCCTTCGGGCGAGAGGCAAGAAAACGCGCCGCGAGGATCGTCCTCCGGCGCGTTTCTTGTGTCGGATCGCCGGCGTTCAGGCCGGCGGCGTCTGCTCCTGATAGAAGCGCTGGACGACCTGCCAGCCTTCGGCCGCGCTTTCGACATAGGTGAAGATGTCGAGGTCGCGCTCCGAGACGACACCCTCCTCGACCAGTGCGTCGAAATTCACCACCCGCTCCCAGAATTCGCGGCCGAACAGCAGCACCGGGATCGGCGCGATCTTGCCGGTCTGGATCAGCGTCAGCAGCTCGAACAGTTCGTCGAACGTGCCGAATCCGCCGGGGAAGGCGGCCAGCGCGCGCGCGTGGAGCAGGAAGTGCATCTTCCTGAGCGCGAAATAGTGGAACTGCATCGACAGGCTTGGCGTCACATAGGGATTCGGCGCCTGCTCGTGCGGCAGCACGATGTTCAGCCCGATCGAATCGGCATGGACGTCCGTCGCGCCGCGATTCGCCGCTTCCATGATCGAGGGGCCGCCGCCCGAGCAGACGACGAAATGCCGCCGACCGCTCTCGTCGCGCGGGAAGTTGCTGGCGAGTCGCGCCAGTTCGCGCGCCATCTCGTAATATTTCGACTTGGCGACCAGCCGCTCGGCGATGGCGCCGCTCTTGTCGTCGGTGGCGAGGTCGAGCAGCGCCTGCGCCTTGTCCGGCTCAGGGATGCGCGCCGAGCCGTAGAAGACGAAGGTCGAGCCGATATGCGCCTCGTCGATCAGCAGTTGCGGCTTCAGCAACTCGAGCTGGAAGCGCACCGGGCGCAGGTCCTCGCGCAGCAGGAAGTCGAGGTCCTGGAAGGCGAGGCGGTAGGCGGGGTTTTCGGTCTGCGGGGTGGAGATGCCGGTCTTGGCGGCTTCCGCATCCTGTTTCGCGCGCGGGAAGACGCGGCTTGGTACGCGAGTTTCGGTCATCGAAAATCGTTAGCGGCAAAAACTCGCCCGGTCATCCTCCAGATGCAGGTGGTCGCGGTGCGCGGTGTTGTAATCCGGCGACAGCACGGTGCCGAAACGTCTGCACGCGGACTGGTGGATCACGCGCAGGAATTGCCGCACGTTCGGGTCTGGCGAGTTCCAGTCGTTCAGCACGGTGATCCGCCGCCCGTCCCTCAGCACGAACGCGCCCACGTCGATCGCATTGGCGATGGAATGGCCGGAGCGGCGCGCGGTGCCGGCGACGTTGCGGCACGAATAGCTGCCCATCGAATCGATACGCGCCAGCTCGCTGCCGAGGATCTGATACGCCGCCGGCCCCACCGCGTTGCGCGCCCAGGCGGCATAGCTGCGCGCCTCGCCGCAGCGCACCGCGCCGAGATTGGTGGTCGGCACGCCAACGTCGAGCAATTTCACCGTGCCCAGGATCGCGCAGCCGGGGCCGAACTGCCGGTCCGGCAACGGCTGGTAATCGACGCCGAGCATGCGCAGGTCCGCAAGGCATTGCGCGGTCTCGCGCGCCGAGGGGCCGATGATCGGGGCATAGCCGCGCGGCGAGGCCGGGCGCTCGGTACGCCCACACGCGGCGAGGGTAAGCGCGGCAAGCAACGCCATCGCCGCGCGCCCGCGGCCAACTTTCCCCACGCTCCGCACGGGGGGAGCCTGCCGCGACGGCGGACCGCGGGGCAAGCGGGGTGTGACGAAGCGACTCGTTGATGAGGTGATCCGAATCGCTGCATCCTCTAACGCCGGTCGATCGGGAAACAGTGACGGTAGCCGCTTGCCAGCGCGCCCGCGCATCGCTAGGGCCGTCGACGGGCCACGCGGTCCCAACGCCGCGCGTGCTCTCTGCGAGGAGAGTTACATGACTGATACGACGCTCGTTACCGGCGCCACCAATGCGCCTGCCAAGCCCGCCACCAGGCCGGCTCGTCCCCATTTCTCATCCGGTCCCTGCGCCAAGCCTCCGGGCTGGGATGCGTCGAAGCTGAACGCCGAGGTGCTCGGCCGTTCGCATCGCTCGAAGCTCGGCAAGCAGCGGCTGCAATATTGCATCGACCTGATGCGCGAGATGCTCGCGCTGCCCGACACGCATCGCATCGGCATCGTGCCCGGTTCCGACACCGGCGCGTTCGAGATGGCGATGTGGACGATGCTCGGCGCGCGTGACGTGACGTGCCTCGCATGGGAGAGCTTCGGCGAGGGCTGGGTGACGGATGCGGTCAAGCAGCTTAATCTCGAGCCGACCGTGCATCGCGCCGATTACGGCCAGCTTCCCGATCTCGACAAGGTCGACTGGTCGAGCGACGTTCTGTTCACCTGGAACGGCACCACCAGCGGCGTGCGCGTGCCGGACGGCGAGTGGATCGCCGCCGACCGCGAGGGCCTGAGCTTCGCCGACGCGACCAGCGCGGTGTTCGCCTATGACCTGCCGTGGGACAAGATCGATGTCGCCACCTTCTCGTGGCAGAAGGTGCTGGGCGGGGAGGGCGCGCATGGCGTGCTGATCCTCGGCCCGCGCGCGGTGGAGCGGCTGGAGAATCACACTCCGGCGTGGCCGCTGCCGAAGGTGTTCCGCCTCGTCTCCAAGGGCAAGCTCGCCGAGGGCGTGTTCAAGGGCGAGACGATCAACACGCCGTCGATGCTGGCGGTGGAGGATGCGATATTCGCGCTCGAATGGGCGAAGTCGATCGGCGGCGCCAGGGGCCTGATCGCGCGTTCGGACGCGAACGCGGCGGCGCTCGACAAGATCGTCGCCGAGCGCGACTGGCTCGGCCACCTCGCGGTGGACAAGGGCATCCGCTCGCGCACCAGCGTCTGCCTCACGGTGGAGGGCGCGGACGAGGCCTTCATCAAGGCGATGGCCGGCCTGCTGGAGAAGGAAGGCGCGGCGTTCGACGTCGCGGGCTATCGCGATGCGCCGGCCGGCCTGCGCATCTGGTGCGGCGCGACCGTCGACACCGCCGATATCGCGGCGCTCGGCCCGTGGCTCGACTGGGCCTATGCCGAGGTGAAGGCTTCCGCCTGAAGCATCCGTCATTCCCGCGAAGGCGGGAATCCATACTCACTGCCGTCAGCGATAATGGATCCCCGCCTTCGCGGGGATGACGGCGCAGTTGCAGGATATGTTCCATGCCTAAAGTACTGATTTCCGACAAGATGGACCCCAAGGCCGCGCAGATCTTCCGTGAGCGCGGCGTGGAAGTGGACGAGATCACCGGCAAGACGCCGGAGGAGCTGAAAGCGATCATCGGCCAGTATGACGGCCTCGCCATCCGTTCCTCGACCAAGGTGACGAAGGAGATTCTCGACGCCGCGACCAACCTGAAGGTGGTCGGCCGCGCCGGGATCGGGGTCGACAACGTCGATATCCCCGCCGCCTCCGCCAAGGGCGTGGTGGTGATGAACACCCCGTTCGGCAATTCGATCACCACCGCAGAGCACGCCATCGCGCTGATGTTCGCGCTCGCCCGCCAGCTTCCCGAGGCCGACGCCTCCACGCAGGCCGGCAAGTGGGAGAAGAACCGCTTCATGGGCGTCGAGCTGACCAGCAAGACGCTCGGCCTGATCGGCGCGGGCAATATCGGCTCGATCGTCGCGGATCGCGCGCACGGCCTTCGGATGAAGGTCGTCGCCTATGATCCGTTCCTGACGCCGGAGCGCGCGCTGGAGATGGGCGTGGAGAAGGTGACGCTCGACGAGTTGCTCGCCCGCGCCGACTTCATCACGCTGCATACGCCGCTGACCGACCAGACGCGCAACATCCTGTCGGCCGAGAATCTCGCCAAGACGAAGAAGGGCGTGCGCATCATCAATTGCGCGCGCGGCGGATTGATCGACGAGGCGGCGCTGAAGGAAGGGCTGGATTCAGGCCATATCGCGGGCGCGGCGCTGGACGTGTTCGTCACCGAGCCGGCGAAGGAAAGCCCGCTGTTCGGCACGCCCAACTTCGTTTCCACCCCGCACCTCGGCGCGTCCACCACGGAAGCGCAGGTGAACGTCGCGATCCAGGTCGCGGAGCAGATGGCGGACTATCTCGTCACCGGCGGCGTGACCAACGCGCTCAACGTGCCGAGCCTGAGCGCGGAGGAGGCGCCCAAGCTCAAGCCGTATATGGCCCTGGCCGAGAAGCTCGGTAGCCTCGTCGGCCAGCTTTCGCATGGCGTGATCCCGCGCATCTCGATCCACACCGAGGGCGCGGCGGCGGAGCTGAACCCCAAGCCGATCGTCTCGGCGGTGCTGGCCGGCTTCCTGCGCACGCAGACCGACACGGTGAACATGGTCAACGCGCCCTTCCTCGCGAAGGAGCGCGGCATCGAGGTGCGCGAGATCCGCACCGAGCGGGAGGGCGATTACCACACGCTCGTCCGCGTCTCGGTGAAGACCGACGCGGGCGAGCGCTCGGTGGCGGGCACCTTGTTCGGCGATGCCGCGCCGCGTCTGGTCGAGCTGTTCGGCATCAAGGTGGAGGCCGATCTCGCCGGCCATATGCTCTATGTCGTCAATGAGGATGCGCCGGGTTTCATCGGCCGCATCGGCACCTTGCTGGGCGAGGCCGGGGTCAATATCGGCACCTTCCACCTCGGCCGCCGTCAGGCGGGCGGCGAGGCGGTGCTGCTGCTCTCGGTCGACGACGAGGTGAGCGCCGACCTGCTCGCCAGGGTGAAGGCGCTGCCCGGCGTGAAGACCGCGATGGGGCTGGCGTTCTGACAGCCTATCGGGGCCGGGCCAGCCGGAGGACTGTCCTTTCGCGGTGAGAAAGGGCAGGGGATCGGCAGGCCCGGCCCCAACGGATTCGCACTATCATGACCGCATTGCTCCCCGAAGGTTTCCGCGACACGCTTCCCCCGTTCGCCGATGCGGCGGCGGCGGTGGAGGCGCGGGCGCTCGCGGCGGCGGCGAGCCACGGTTACGAGCGCGCCGATCCGCCGCTCGCGGAGTTCGCCGACGGGCTTGGTTCGCGGCTGAAGGACGGCGGGCTGCGCAACGCGGTGCGTTTCGTCGATCCGGTGTCGCAGCGCACGCTGGCGATCCGGCCCGACCTTACCGCGCAGATCGCGCGGATCGCGGCAACACGCATGGCGCATCATCCGCGCCCGGTGCGGCTGAGTTATGCCGGGCCGGTGCTCAAGCTGCGTGGCGACGCGCTCAACCCCGCGCGCGAGGCGCGGCAGATCGGTGCGGAGCTGATCGGCCTCGATTCGGTCGCGGCCGCGCGCGAGGTGGTGACGGTCGCGGTCGATGCGCTGGAGGCGGCGGGAGCGAGCGGCATCTCGATCGACTTCACGCTGCCCGATCTGGTCGATGCGATGGCCGGAACGCTGCCGGTGGCGGATGTCGACGCGCTGCGCGAGCGACTCGACGCCAAGGACGCGGGCGGCGTCGCCACGCTCGCGCCCGCCTATCTCCCGCTGATCGCCGCCGCCGGGCCGTTCCCGGAAGCGCTGGAGCGGCTGCGCGCCTTCGACACGCACGGCATCCTCGCCTCGCGCATCGCGGGCCTCGCGGAGATCGTCGATTCGCTCGGCGACCGCGTGCAGCTCACGCTCGATCCGACCGAGCGGCACGGGTTCGAATATCAGACCTGGCTCGGCTTCTCGCTGTTCGTGAGGGGCGTCGATCGCGAGGTCGGGCGCGGCGGCACCTATCGCATCGTGCGCGAGGACGGCACGGAGGAAATGGCGACGGGCTTCTCGCTCTACGCCGATGTCTTGGTGGGCACGACCACGCCGGAGCGGCGGCGGCTGTTCCTCCCTTACGGCGCGCCTGCCGCCGAAGGCGCGCGGATGCGCGCCGCCGGCTGGGTGACGGTCGCCGCGCTGGAGGCGGGGGACACGCCCGAGGCGCAGCTCTGCACGCATATCCTCGATCGCGGCGAGGCGCGGCTGCTAGGCGGTTGACGCTGGCGTCGCGCAAGGCTACCGGCGCGGCGAAAATCTGCACACATCCTCGCGCCGAGTCCTGTCGAAGGGCGCGTGGATTCCCTCGGCAGGGGGAGTATTGTATCCATGGCGAACGTAGCGGTCATCGGCGCGCAATGGGGCGACGAGGGCAAGGGCAAGATCGTCGACTGGCTGGCCGAGCGCGCCGACATGGTGGTGCGCTTCCAGGGCGGGCATAACGCCGGCCATACGCTCGTCGTCGGCGACAAGACCTACAAGCTCTCGCTGCTCCCCTCCGGCATCGTGCGCGGCACGCCGTCGGTGATCGGCAACGGCGTGGTGCTCGATCCCTGGGCGCTGCGCGACGAGATCGCGCGGCTCGGCGAGCAGGGGGTGAAGGCGACGCCGGAGACGTTGCGCATCGCCGACAATTGTGCGCTGATCCTGCCCTTCCACCGCGATCTCGACGCGCTGCGCGAGGATGCCAGCGGCGCGGGCAAGATCGGCACGACGCGGCGCGGCATCGGCCCGGCCTATGAGGACAAGGTCGGCCGCCGTGCGATCCGGGTGTGCGACCTCGCGCATCTCGACGATCTCGGGCCGCAGCTCGATCGCCTCACCGCGCATCACGACGCGCTGCGCGCCGGCTTCGGCGAACCGCCGATCGATCGCGAGCGGCTGCTGGCGGAACTGCGCGAGATCGCGGGCTTCGTCCTGCCCTTCGCCAAGCCGGTATGGCGCGATCTCAACGAGGCGCGCGCGGCGGGCCAGCGCATCCTCTTCGAAGGCGCGCAGGGCGTGCTGCTCGATATCGACCACGGCACCTATCCCTTCGTCACCTCGTCGAACACGATCGCGGGGCAGGCGGCGGGCGGCTCGGGGATCGGGCCGGGCGGCGTCGGCTTCGTGCTGGGGATCGCCAAGGCCTATACCACCCGCGTCGGTTCCGGCCCGTTCCCGACCGAGCTGGAGGATGCGACTGGCGAGCGGCTCGGCACGCGCGGGCGCGAGTTCGGCACCGTCACCGGGCGCAAGCGGCGCTGCGGCTGGTTCGACGCGGTGCTGGTGCGCCAGTCGGCGGCGGTGAGCGGCATCACCGGCATCGCGCTGACCAAGCTCGACGTGCTCGACGGGTTCGAGGAGGTGAAGATCTGCACCGGCTATCGCTTGCGTGGTGAGGTGCTGGATTATTTCCCGTCGCACGCCGCCGATCAGACGGAGGTCGAGCCGATCTACGAGACAATCGAGGGGTGGAGCGAATCCACCGCCGGCGCGCGGAGCTGGGCCGACCTGCCGGCGCAGGCGATCAAATATATTCGCCGTGTCGAGGAACTGATCCGCTGCCCGGTCGCGCTGGTATCGACCAGCCCGGAGCGCGAGGACACGATCCTGGTGCGCGATCCGTTCGCGGACTGACCTGTAAGACAAAGGGGCCGGTGGACCGAAATCCGCCGACCCCTCCGGGAGAATCCCGCCAACCGATCAGAGACGCGGTGGCGTCTGGCTGGTAGGCGCGGGGTCAGGAGCCGGCGCCGGTTCCGGCGTGGTGGTGGCCGGCGGCATGGTCGAGTCCGGCGGCGCGGTGGTCGCCGGGTCGGTCGCGGCCGGCGGCGTGGTCGTGTCGGCCGGGGCCGCCTCCGGGGCGCTCATCGTTTCGTGATGCTTCTTGCCCTTCTTGTGCTTGGCGGACGTGGTCGGCTGATCGCCGGGAGCGGACTGCGCGATCGCGACCGCGGGAAGGATAAGGGCGCCGGCGGCAAGGATGTGGATGAACTTCATAAATCTTCTCCTGGTGCTTCCCCGTTATGGGAATCAATATAAGGAGAAAATTCGGGATGTAGTGTCGTCTGGTCTTGATCCAGCCACCTTTCAGCTCGGCTATTCAAGCGGGAAATATTATTGCAGCGCTGAAATGTTCGGTGCCGGAGACGAAGCGATTATTAACCGTTGTTCATATTGGTGATTCGTGTTTCTTGGCGGAACTGATCGCGCCTCAGCCGCCGCATTGCGCGCGATGCAGCAATGCCTGATCGGCGAGCACCAGTGCGACCATCGCCTCCACCACCGGTACGCCGCGAATGCCGACGCAGGGATCGTGACGTCCCTTCGTGGCGATCTCGCTCGCCTCGCCTGCGCGGGTGATCGTCTCCACCGGCGTCAGGATCGAGCTGGTCGGCTTGAACGCAACGCGCAGCCGCAAGGGCTGACCGGTCGAGATGCCGCCCGCGATCCCGCCGGCGTGGTTGGCGAGGAAATGCGGCCAGCCGTCCGGGCCGGGGCGCATCGCGTCGGCATTTTCCTCGCCGGTCAGCGCGGCGGCGGCGAAGCCGTCCCCGATCTCCACACCCTTCACCGCGTTGATCGACATGCAGGCGGCGGCCAACTCGCTGTCGAGCTTGGCGTAGAGCGGCGCCCCCCAGCCGGGCGGCACGCCGGTCGCCTCGCACGCCACGATCGCGCCCAGCGAGGAGCCGGCCTTGCGCGCGGCATCCACCTTCGCCTCCCAGCGAAGCGCTGCGGCGGCGTCTGGGCAGAAGAAGGCGTTGCGGTCGATCTCCGCGTCGTCGAAAACGGCAGGGTCGATCGCGTCGCCGCCGATCGCCTCCACCCATGCGCGGATGCGCACTTCAGACACCACCAGCCGCGCCACCGCGCCCGCCGCGACGCGCGCCGCCGTCTCGCGCGCGGAGGAGCGTCCACCGCCGCGATAGTCGCGGAAGCCGTATTTCGCGTCATAAGCGTAATCGGCATGGCCGGGGCGATAGGCGCGCGCCACCTCCGAATAATCCTTCGAACGCTGGTCGACATTCTCGATCATCAGGCTGATCGGCGTGCCGGTCGTGCGGCCCTCGAACGTGCCGGAGAGGATGCGCACCTGATCCGGTTCGCGCCGCTGCGTGGTGAAGCGCGACTGGCCGGGCCGGCGCTTGTCGAGCCACGGCTGGATGTCGTCCTCGCTGATCGCGATCCCCGGCGGGCAGCCGTCCACCACCGCGCCGAGCGCCGGGCCGTGGCTCTCGCCCCAGGTGGTGAAGCGGAAGACGCGGCCGAAGGTGTTGAAGCTCATTGCGTTCCCAATCGTGAGAAAGCGGGCGCATGATGTGCCGCCTCGCGCACGCCGCACGGCACGAGGCCGCCCTGCAATGGCAGCGCCATGAAATATTCCCCCGCATAAGGCGAGGAGAAGTTGCGCGCGACCACCGCGTCATAGCCGAAGCGACCGTAATAATCCGGCTCGCCGAGCACGAAGCTCAGCACCACGCCCTCTGCCTCCAGCCGGTCGTGCCCGGCGCGCACCAGCGCCTCCGCCACCCCCTGCCGCCGGTAAGGCGCGGCGACCGCGAGCGGGGCGAGCGCGACGGAGGGTACCTGCCTGCCCGCCACGGTCACGTCCATCCGGCTGAACACGATCGCCCCGGCCAGCGTGTCCGTGCCTTCGTCCTCGGCGATCAGGGTGAGCACCATGTCGCCCTCCATGCACAGGTCACGCACCAAGTTTGCTTCGTCCGGCGCGGGGAAGCTCGCGCGCAGTAGCGCATCGATCGCGGCCACGTCCTCGGCGCGCGCGGGGCGGACGGTGACGGTCACGGCTCAGGCCAGCGCGATGTCCGGCGCGTCCTCCGCCTTCATGCCGATCACGTTATAGCCCGCGTCGACATGGTGGATTTCGCCCGTCACCCCGCTCGCGAGGTCGGAGAGCAGATAGAGTCCCGCGCCGCCGACATCCTCGATCGTCACGGTGCGGCGCATCGGGGAGTTCAGCTCGTTCCATTTGAGGATGTAGTTGAAATCGCCGATCCCGCGTGCGGCGAGCGTCTGGATCGGGCCGGCGGAGATGGCGTTGATGCGGATATTCTCCGGCCCGAGATCGACCGCGAGATATTTCACGCTCGTCTCCAGCGCGGACTTGGCGACGCCCATCACGTTGTAATGCGGGATCACCTTCTCCGCACCGTAATAGGTCAGCGTCAGGATCGATCCGCCCTCAGGCATCATCTCCCGCGCGCGCTTCGCCACCGCCACCAGCGAGTAAGCGGAGACGTTCATCGTCATCAGGAAATTGTCGAGCGTCGTGTCGTAGAAGCGGCCGCGAAGCTGGGACTTGTCGGAAAAGCCGATCGCATGGACGACAAAATCGATCGTCGGCCACTCCCGCGCCAGCGCGGCGAAGGTGGCGTCCAGCGCGGCCATGTCGCTGACGTCGCAGTCGAACAGCCGCGCCACGCCGAGCTGCTCGGCCAGCGGGCGCACCCGCTTTTCCATCGCCGCGCCCTGATAGCTGAAGGCAAGCTCCGCGCCCGCCTCGCTCAACTTCTTCGCGATCCCCCACGCCAGTGACTTGTCGTTTGCGAGGCCCATAATCAGCCCGCGCTTTCCGGCCATCAATCCGCTCACGGTCCCGCCTTTTCTTCTTGCTCGGACGCGTCCTCTAGCCTCGTTTCAGGCGGTTCCGCCAGTGCCGCGTTAAGGTGCGCGCCGAATACCAGCCCCAGGCCGATCAGATAGAAGAATAGCAGCGTCACCACCACGCCGGCGAGGCCGCCATAGGTTAGGCTATAGCCGCCGAACTGCGCGAGGACGAGCGGCAGCACCGCCGTCATCCCGATCCACCACGCGGTGGTGAACAGCGCGCCGGGCCATTTGCGGCTGCCGGTGTAGCGGTATTTCGACGGGGTGACGAAATAGAACAGCATGAACAGCGCGCCGAACATCACCACGCCGGGGATCGCGCGGCTGATCCCGATCCAGCCGGCGACGTCCTGCGCCCAAGGGATGAGGCGATAGACGAACTGTTCGGCGGCGGTGAGCAGGCCCTGCACGAGGAACGAGATCAGCGCCAGCACCACCGACACGACGATGCCGAACGACAGCCCCAGCCGCGCGCGCCAGATCGGCTGCGTGCTTTTCGTGCCATAGGCCTGGCGGAAAATCTCGCGGATCGTCTCGACGAAGCTGCCGACCGTCCACAGCCCGACCAGCGCGCCGAGCCACAGCAGCGAGCCGGTGCGCGCGGTCAGCACGTCGTGGATCGGCTTGCGCAGGATATCGGATACGTCGGGCGGCAGGACATGGAGGAACGAGGTGACTGCCATCTGGATGCGGTCGTTCTCGCCCAGCGCGGAAAGCACCGCCGCCGCGACGATGAAGAAGGGGAACACCGCCATCAGCGCCAGATAGGCGAGGTTGCCGGCGTGCATGAAGCCGACGGTATAGACGCCATTGGCGGCGCGTTTCAGCACCTCCAGCGCGCGATTGCCCGATTCAAGCCTCGAAAGCTCGTCCCCGAGCGCGCCGTGGAAGCGTTCCGCCCGGGCCTCCGGTGTCAGCGTGTTCGTGACATCGTCCAACCGCGCTCCCCTTTTTCGGATCCGGTTATCAGACGCCCATCGCCGCGCGCGGGTTCCCGCCGCCGTCCCAGCCTTCCACGAACTGCCTGAGCGCGGCGTCGTTCGCCGGCAGGTCCACCATCAGCGTGACGAGCTGGTCGCCGCGCCCGCCGCCCTTCTTGTGGAAGCCCTTGCCCTTGAGACGCAGCACCTTGCCGGAGCTTGAGCCGGCCGGGACGGTGAGCATCACCGGCTTCTCGACGGTCGGCACCTTCACCGGCCCGCCCAGCACCGCCTCGCCGAGCGTGACGGGCAGGTCGAGCCGCACGTCGTCGCCGTCGCGGGTGAAGAAGCGGTGCGGCACCACCTCGATCGTGACGATCGCGTCGCCCGCGCCGCCCGGCCCCGGCTCCCCCTTGCCGGACAGGCGCATCTGCGTCCCGTCCTCGACCCCGGCGGGGAGCTTGAGGTCGATCGTCTTGCCGTCGCCCAGCGTTATCCGCTGCGGCGCGAGCGCCGCGGCGTCGACGAACGGCACGCGCAGGCGATAGGCGGCGTTGGCGCCCTTGGGCGGTGGCTGGCGCCGGCCAAAGCCACTGGCGAACCCGCCGCCGCCGGCTCCACCGCCGCCGCGCCCGCCGAACAGGCCCTCGAAGATGTCGGACATGTCGACGCCTTCGCCGTCGCCGCCGAACTCGAAGCCTTGCGAGCGGAAGCCGCCGCCGCCGGCACCTCCGCGTCCGCCGGCGAACCCTGCGCCGAACGGGGAGGTGGGATTGCCGTCCGCGTCGATCTCGCCGCGGTCGAAGCGCGCGCGCTTCTCCTTGTCGGTCAGCAGGTCATAAGCGGACGTCACCTGGCTGAAGCGCTCGGAGGCCTTGGGATTGTCCTTGTTGCGGTCGGGATGCAGCTCCTTCGCGAGCTTGCGATACGCCTTCTTGATGTCCGCCTCGGAAGCGCCGCGCGCGACACCCAGCGTCGAATATGGATCGGCCATCGAATCCCCGTTGGTGTGTTATCCGACTATGTGGGGCGGTGAAGGCGCGAGCGCAATGAGGATCGACGGCTCACAGCTTCCCGAATGCCGCCTCGAACCCGGCGCGGTCGCCCGCGGCGAGGAAGCGGGCCTGCTCGATCCAGCGATCGCGCTTCATCCGGCCGGTGAACGGGCCGAGCCGCGCGTCGAGCGCCTCCGCCTCCGCCGCGTCGAGCGCGGCGAGCTGCCCGACCGTGGTGATGCCCAGCTCCGTCAACCGCTCGGCCAGCTTCGGTCCCAGCCCCTTGAGCTGGGTGATCGGGCCGTCGGCGGGCGAGGGGCCTTCGCGCGCTGGCTCGGACTCAGGCTCAGGCTCGGGCGGCGCGGCCGGCGTGGACGACGCCTCCACCGCCGGGGAAGCCTCCAGCGGACCGGCCGCCACGATCGGCTCGTCGGCGAGCGGCGCGGGGTCGGACGCCGTTTCCTCCTCGACCGGCGGTGGCGCGGGCGGCTCGGGGGCGAGCGGCGGGGGCGGCGGTGCTACCGGCAGCGGCGGCACAGGTGGCACGGCGTCCACCGGCGGCTTCGCGGCGGCGCGGGTGCGGGCGGCGGCCTTGCGGTCCTGCTCGGCGGCCAGTTCCTCGATCCGCTCGGCCGCGACACGCTGGCGTTTCAGATGCGCGCCCCACAGGATGCCGATGATCGTCAGCACCGCGACCACCGCGATCAGCGCGAGCGCGATCGTCGTCAGCGTGCCGGTGTCTGCCATTCGTGACCCCATCTCGTGCTCCCGTGTCCGTGCCGAGCCTTACTCGCGTACCCGCGCCTGTCCAGCGGTCAGATCGCGCCCCGGCCGATGTCGCGGCGGCAGAAACCGTCCGGGAAGTCAATCGCGTCGACCGCGCGATAGGCGGCGGCCTGTGCGCTTTTCACGTCCGGCCCGCTCGCGGTGACGGCGAGCACGCGGCCGCCGCTCGCCACCAGCCTGCCATCCGCTTCCTTCGTACCGGCCTGGAACACGATCGCCCCAGTCGCCTCCGCCGCGTCGATCCCGCCGATCGCGCCGCCGGTGACGGGCGTCCCCGGATAGCCCTTCGCCGCCATCACCACCGTCAGGGCAACTTCCGGCGAGAAGGCGGGTTCCGGCTGGTCCGCAAGCCGCCCCTCCGCCACCGCCAGCAGCAATTCCACCAGATCGCCGGCGAAGCGCATCATCAGCACCTGGCATTCGGGATCGCCGAAGCGGACGTTATATTCGATCAGCTTCGGCCCGTCCGCCGTCAGCATCAGCCCGGCGTAGAGCACGCCGACATAGGGTGTTCCGGCCTCCGCCAGCGCGTCGATCGTCGGGCGGACGATCTCGCCCAGCGCGCGCTCCTCCAGCTCCGGCGTCAGCACGGCGGCGGGGCTGTAGGCGCCCATGCCGCCGGTGTTCGGCCCGGTATCGCCATCGCCGACGCGCTTGTGGTCCTGCGCCGAGCCGAACGCGGCGGTGACGGTGCCGTCCGACAGGACGAACAGGCTCGCCTCCGGGCCTTCCAGCATCTCCTCGATCACCGCTTCGGCCGGGCCGTCCGCGAACAGCGCCGCGATCGCCGCTTCCGCCTCGGCGCGGGTCTGCGCCACCGTCACGCCCTTGCCGGCGGCGAGGCCGTCCGCCTTGATGACGCATTTCTCGCCGAAATCGTCGAGCGTGGCGAGCGCGCCATCCCGGCTCGTCACGCGGAAATAGCGCGCGGTGGGGATGCCGACGCGCGCGCACAGGTCCTTGGTGAAGCCTTTCGACCCTTCGAGCTGCGCCGCCGCGCGGCCGGGGCCGAACACGGGGACGCCAATCGCGCGGATATTGTCGGCCAGCCCCTCGACCAGCGGCGCCTCCGGCCCGATCACCACCAGCTTGATATGCTCGCGGCGGCAGAAATCGATCACCGCGCGGTGATCCGTCACGTCGAGCGCGGCGATCGTCGCATGTCGCGCGATGCCGGGGTTGCCGGGAGCGGCGAACAGGGTATCGAGCTTCGGCGATTGCGCCAGCTTCCACGCCAGCGCATGTTCACGTCCACCAGAGCCGATCAGCAATACATTCAATGTCCGATCCCTTCCTTGATCCGCCGGGCCGGCTGGTAGCCGAGGCCGCTCCCGGCAGCAACGCGCCTGCGCTTTCCGTCGGCGAGCTCTCCCAGCGGCTGAAGCGGGTGGTGGAGGGCGAGTTCGGCCATGTCCGCCTGCGCGGCGAGATTTCCGGCTACAAGCGCGTCGCCTCCGGCCACGCCTATCTCTGCCTCAAGGACGAGGCGGCGGTGATCGACGGGGTGATCTGGAAGGGGCAGGCGGCGGGCCTCGCCTTCCGCCCGGAGGACGGCATCGAGGTGATCGCCACCGGGCGGCTGACGACCTATCCCGGCCGCTCCAAATACCAGATCATCATCGAGCGGATGGAGCTGGCCGGCGCGGGCGCGCTGATGGCGCTGCTGGAGAAGCGCCGCGCCGCGCTGGCGGCGGAGGGGCTGTTCGAT
The DNA here is from genome assembly GCF_013344685.1 of Sphingomonas sp. CL5.1. NCBI lineage: Bacteria > Pseudomonadati > Pseudomonadota > Alphaproteobacteria > Sphingomonadales > Sphingomonadaceae > Sphingomonas > Sphingomonas sp. CL5.1. Next base: position 4,311,779 of record NZ_CP050137.1, on the reverse strand, counting down.
CAGGAGCGCAAGCGCCGCCTGCCGTTCCTGCCGCGCCGCATCGGCGTCGTCACCTCGCCGACCGGCGCGGTGATCCGCGATATCCTGCACCGGCTGGAGGACCGCTGCCCCAGCCACGTCCTCGTCTGGCCGGTGAAGGTGCAGGGCGACGGCGCGGCGAACGAGGTGGCGGCGGCGGTGCGCGGCTTCAACGCGCTGGCGGAGGAATTGCGGCCCGAGCTTATCATCGTCGCGCGCGGCGGCGGTTCGATCGAGGACCTCTGGGCGTTCAACGAGGAGGTGGTGGTGCGCGCCGTCGCGGCCTCCGATATTCCGACGATCTCGGCGGTCGGACACGAGACCGACACGACGCTCTGCGACCATGCCGCCGACCTGCGCGCGCCGACCCCCACCGCCGCTGCCGAACTGGCGGTGCCGGTGCTCGCCGACATCCGTCTTACGGTTGCCGCCCACGCCCAGCGCGCCGAGCGCTGCGCGCGCCGCTATGTCGAGCGCGGACGTGAGCGGCTGGAGGCGCAGGCGCGGCTGCTGCCGACGCGCGATCGGCTGCTCGGCCCGCAGCGCCAGCGGCTCGACGACGCCGGCCAGCGCGCCGATCGCGCGCTGGAGCGCCGCGTCACGCAATCGCGCGGCCAGCTCGACCGTATTGCCGGCGCGCTGCGACCCGCGACGCTCGACCGGCGGCTGGAGGCGGCGCGGCAGCGGCTCGCCGATTTCGGGCGGCTGCTGGCGGCGGTGAACCCGGATGCGCCGTTGCAGCGCGGCTATGCCCGCGTCACCGCGCGCGCCGGCGCGACCCTCACCACCGCCGCCGCCGTGCGGGCGGCGGGGGCGGTGACGCTCCATTTCCACGACGGCAATGTCGACGCGAAGGTTGAGGGCGCGCGGCAGCGGACCTATGCTCCGCCTCCGCCCGAACAGCCATCCCTTCTATGAGTTTGTGATCCGATGCTGATGTCCAATACCGACCGGCCCGCGCGGCTGCATTATCTCGCCAACGGCTTCCGCGTGCTGACGCCGGGCGATCATGTCGTCTGCGCGGTTTCCGGCGCGCGCATCCCGCTGGAAGACCTGCGTTATTGGGACGTGATGGGGCAGCGCGCCTTCGCCTCCGCGACGCTGGCGACCGAGGCGCTCTCGCCGCGATGAGCCGTGCGAGGCGGTGGGCCGGGATCACGCTGATCGCGACGCTGGCGGCGGGTTGCGTGCCGCCGGCGAGCGAAGCGCCGCCGCCCATGCCTGTTCCGCGTCCCGCGCCGCCGCCTGCGCCGCGACCGCTGCCGCCAGCGGCCTTCGGCGCCTTTTCAGGTGCGCCGCGGCAAGGCGCGCTGATGCTCGGCACCGCGCCGTCCGGCACTGTTTCGCTGGCGCTCGACGGGATGCCGATCGAGGTGGCGAGCGACGGTCGCTTCCTGATCGCCTTCGACCGCGACGCCGGCCCGCGCGCGACGCTGGTCGCGACACTCGCCGATGGCCGCCATGCGACGCGGGAGTTCGACATCGCGCCCGGCGATTGGCGGATCGAACGGCTCGACACCGTCGCCAAGGTCCCCGTGCCGAGCGCCGAATTCGCCCGTCGCCGCCCCGCTGAACTGGAACAGATCAAGGTCGCGCGCGCGATGCGCACCGACGCCGACGGCTGGCGTCAGCGCTTCATCTGGCCGGCGAGCGGCCGCATCTCCGGCCTGTTCGGCGCGCAGCGCATCTATCGGGGCGAGCCGGGTGCCTATCACGGCGGCGTCGATGTGGCGAAGCCGGCCGGCGCGCCGGTGGTCGCCCCGGCGGACGGCGTGGTGATCCTGGCCGCGTCATCGTCCTTCACGCTGGAGGGCAATCTGCTGATGCTCGATCACGGCATGGGGCTGAACAGCGCCTTCCTGCACCTGTCGCGGATCGAGGTGAAGGTCGGCGATCACGTCCGCCAGGGCCAGGAGATCGGCCGCGTCGGCGCGACGGGGCGCGCGACGGGGCCACATCTCCACTGGGCGATGATGTGGCGTGGGAAGAGGATCGACCCGATGCGGGTAGCGGGGAATATGGGGCGGTAATGTCGCTCCTTCCACACGTGATACGCTCCACGCACTTGGCTGGCGGAAACCGAACGAATGAAGGATGGGTCCGAGCGTGCGCATAGCCTCTGTATTTCCGACCTCGGTTTATACTGTCGTGGTGCCGAATAGCGGCGCGTTGAGCGCGTCATTGCGCGAGGCGATCGTCCAGCGAAGCGCCGGGCAGAACGGCGTGAGCCGATCCAATGTCGGCGGCTGGCAGTCGGAAATAGACATGCTGCGCTGGGGTGGCGAGGCGGCGGCCTCACTCGCCCGAATCGTGACGGAGGCGTGTCGTCGGTTGACGGCAAACTCCGATGGATCAACCCCGTCGGTGGCATGGCGACCGGAAATGTGGGCTAATATCAATCGTGTGGGCGATTCGAATCAAAATCACTGGCACCCTGGCTCGTATCTTTCGTTCGTCTATTACGTCGACGATGGATATGCCGGATCGGCCGATCCCGCGCTGGGTGGAGAATTGGTGTTCGTCGATCCCCGCATGCCGTTCCTGAGGATGCGGACGCCGGGCCTTCGCCATCGTGTCGCCGGCGGCAATGTCGAGGAACAGGAGACATGGGTAAGGCCGTTCAGCGGATTGTTGATCGGGTTTCCCTCATTTCTCGGTCATTCGGTCCGCCCCTATCATGGCTCAGGAACGCGCATCTCGATCGCGATCAACATGATCGCGCGAACGCAGTAATGGAGACGATGATGCAGATTCACGCCGAGCCGCTTTTCGCTACGGCGTTGGTGATCGATCGATTGGAGGACGTGGGCATTGCCGCCACGCTCGATGCGCTGCTTTTCGAAGGTGTTGCTGTAGATCGCGGAACGGGTCGTCCTCGAAAGGTGGATTGGCGGGATGCGTGGCCGGCTTCGTTGCGTGTGCTCTCCAGCCATGTTCGCGCGCTGGCCGATCGCGGAACGGCCGGGGCAAACGGGCATCCTGCGACTGTCGATTGGCGGATCACAGGTTCGGCCTACGAGATTGCTCATGGCGAGCATCTCGATCTGCGGCCGGATTACGAAGCTTTCTGGCGATGCCTGCATATTGTAGACGACGGCTATGCCGGAAGAACGGAGCAGTCGTTAGGCGGAGAACTGGTCTTTCTCGACCCACGTCTCCCGGCGCCGATGATTGAGATGGCCGGGTTGCGTGTCAAAACCGTTTTGGCGCCGCAGGCGGCGCTCTATTCTCCGGAAGTTACCGTTCGTCCCGGCTCCGGCAGCATATTGATGTTCCCGGGGTGGATGCAGCTACGTCACAGAATGATGGGAGCGAGAACGAGGCCTCGCCGGCTGATAGATATCTCGCTTATCGCGGCGCTGGGGAGCGCGTGAGCATGCCGGAGAAGGCGAAGGGCCCATCGCTGGACTTCGTGCTGGGTAATCACGATATTACCGCGCTCGCGCGTTGTTATCGCGAGCGCGGAAGCGTGCGGATTCGAAATTTTCTTGCCGACCCCATTCCGCTTTCCGATCATTTACATGGTCGGACAGATTGGCGCCAGGTGCTGAACGCCGGCGATAAGGTCTATGAGCTTGATGCCGATGTCCGCGCGCAAATGGATGCGGAGCGCGTGGCCGCGCTCGACGCGGCGGTCTATTCGGGCGCCACGCATGGCTTCCAGTTCCGCTATGAAACGATCCGCACGCCGGACGCTGAAGCGGAGCGTGCGGAATGTGGTGATCTGTTGAACCGTTTCGCTCTGTGGCTATCGCAAGGCGAAGCGCGAAATTTCCTTCGCAGGATCACTGGCGAGGATCGAATTGACTTCGCCGATGCTCAGGCCACCCGCTTTTCGGGTGGCGACTTCCTTACCGGCCATGACGATCTGGTCGAAGGCAAGAGCCGCCACGCAGCCTATGTTTGTGGGCTGACGCCGTTCTGGCGATTGGAATGGGGTGGTTTGCTGCTGTTTCATGGCGCGGACGGCGGCGAAGCCCGTGCGCTTTCCCCGGAGTTCAATGTGCTGGATATATTCGCCGTACCTGTGCCGCATAGCGTTTCGCTAGTAAGTCCGGCGGCTGGAAAAAAGAGGGTTTCGATCACCGGATGGCTGAGGTCCAGGCCGTGAACGATGGTTCCGCCGCCGCCAGGATCGGGCGTTTGTTCGAGCAAGTCGAACATGCGGCGAGAGCGGGGCGTGATGCGGAAGTGACCGCCTGTCTCAGCGGGATATTGGCGATCGCGCCCGAACATCCTCGCGCGCTGAATATGATCGGCAATCGGCTTCTCTCGGGTGGTGATGCGGCGGGCGCGCGCCGCATGTTCGAGCGGGCCGTGGCGCAAGACCCGCAGGCACCCCCGATCTGGCTGAACCTAGCGTTCGCGGCGCGGGCGACGGGCGATTCCGCCGCCGAACTTGCCGCGCTGGATCGGGCGTTGGTGGCCGATCCCTATTTCGTGGTCGCGCTGCTGGAAAAAGCCCAGTGGTTTGAGCGCCATGATCGCAAGGCCGAAGCTGTTCTGGCCTATCGCGCGCTAAACGACGCGGCGCCGGCCTTCGAAACGCTGCCACCGCGCGTCGCCGATGCCTTACGCCACGGCAAGGCATTGGTCGACAGCGAAGACCAGAGCATCGAGCGGGAGATCCGCGCGGAGATCGGCGACCGCCCGATCGCCTCGCAACGGTTCGAACATGCGCTGGAGGCTTTGGGGGGGCGGCGTAAGATCTACCATCCCAAACCTGCTGGTCTGCATTTTCCCTATCTGCCGGCGATGCAATTCTTCGATCGCGCACAATTTCCCTGGTTCGAAAAGCTGGAAAAGGCGACCGACGACATTCGGCGCGAACTTCTCGGCCTTCTCCAAGGTGCCGATCCAAATGTGCCTTATGTCAACATCGCCCCCGGCACGCCGGAAAACCAATGGCACGCGCTGAACCGCTCACTGAACTGGGGCGCGATTTTCCTTTTGAAGGATGGCGAGCCGATCCGCGATATGCTCGATCGTTGCCCGGTTACGGCGAGCGCGCTTGCCGACCTGCCGCTGCTAGATATCCCGCATCGCGGCCCGACGGTGATGTTCTCCACGCTGAAGCCGCACACCCGGATACCGCCGCACCACGGCGTGACCAATATCCGCGCTGTGGTGCACCTGCCGCTGATCGTTCCACAGGGGTGCGGCTTTCGCGTTGGTTCGGAGACGCGCGAGTGGCGCGAGGGAGAGGCGTGGGCATTCGACGATACGATCGAGCATGAGGCATGGAATGAGAGCGACGACACGCGCATAATCATGATTATCGACGTGTGGAATCCGTTCCTCGACGAAGAGGAAAGAGCTTTGCTGCGCACTACGAACCAAGTACTGGCGCGTATGGGCGAAGTTAAGACGTGATCGATGGGCGAATGATATGGTCGACTATTGCGTACGCATCACGCGAATAAATTTGGGCCCGACCTTCATCATGTAACTGCCCATCGCTGCGCGCTTGATCGTCACTGTATCGCCAGCGCGTGGGTAAGTCGCCTCATCGTCGGTCTGGCGCCACGTCATGTCGTTATCGAGCGCGAATTCCCATTTCTGATAGCCGATCTGCCGGACGCGCACGATCTTGGCGTCGATCTCGCTCGGCGCGTCGCCGTTTTTGTCGCTCCCGCCCAGGAGCGGCAATCGCACACTGCCGAAGCCGAACAGCGCGCGCTTTGCTTCCTTGATCTGGGTCTTGTCCGCAACGACAACGTCCCCGGCGTCCGCGGCCTGCGCGATTGCCGCAACCTTGCCGTCATAGCATGCCAGCCGCGCCTTATCGTCGGCGATTGCCCGGCAATCCACCAGATCGCGAAAAATCCCCGCTTGCTGCCGCTGCCCGGCGGCGGCGATGCCGGTCGTGCCCAGCGTGACGATAACGACGGCAGAAAGACGGGAAATTTTCATCTGCGGCTATGCCCTGATCTGATGACCGAACCTAACCGCCGCGGCGCGAGGCGGCAAGCTGACGGCTGTGCAAAGGTGTTGCACTATTGCGACATATCGTCGTCGATTACGTTCGCAAACGTCGTTCCCGCTTTACAGTATGAATCTCCGAACGCACAGATTGACCATCCAAATGAGGCTTCCTCCACCGCAAGGTGGTGATCGGGCAATGCGGCAAGTTTAATAGAGCGCATGTTCGATTGTTGGGGGTCTCTCACTGTAAAGGGGATTGCATGTGATTAATCGTCGTTCAACTGAAGCTGCGCTCTATTGCGGTGCGGCTACGCTGGCGATCGGTTTGGCTCTGGTTTCCACGCCGGCCTTCGCGCAACAGGCGCCTTCCGCTTCCGATGCCGCTCCGCAGCAGGACATCGTTGTGACCGGCTCGCGCATCGCGCGCCCTGATCTTGAGGGCACCAGCCCGATCTCGATCGTCAGCTCGGCTGACATCGCGAAGCGTGCTGGCAGCGCCAACATCGAAAACGTCCTGAACGACCTGCCGCAGGTGACGCCGACTACCTCGTCGACTTCGAACAACCCAGGCGGCGGCGTTGCGACGGTCAACCTGCGTGGCCTCGGCTCGCAGCGCACCCTGGTGATGGTCGATGGCCGTCGTTACATGTCTTACGACGTCAACCAGATCGTCGACCTCAACACCATTCCGAGCTCGCTGATCAGCCGCGTCGACGTCGTGACTGGCGGCCAGTCCGCGGTTTACGGTTCGGACGCGATCGCGGGTGTCGTCAACTTCATCCTCAAGCGCGATTTCTCGGGCGTTGAGCTGAACAGCCAGTATGGCGTCACCGAAAAGGGTGATGGCCAGATGTGGAACGTCAACGGCACCATCGGTTCGAACTTCGATGACAATCGCGGCAACGTCACGCTGTTCGTCGATTACACGAAGCGTAACCCGACCTATGCGGGTCAGCGCGATTTCGCGTATAACGCGCTGGTCGACGATGGGAAGGGACACCTTGTCGCCGCCGGCGGTTCGCCGTCCGTGCCGCAGGGCCGTATCAATATCCCCACCGTTTACGCCGCTGATGGAAAGACGGTTATCAAGCCCGGTCTCGGGATCACCTCGGGCCTTGGCTGCGACAACCAAGATTTCGGTAGCCCGGGCGTCGGCCGCTGCTACGTCGGCGCGAACGGCTACAATTACTCGCCGGTCAACTACCTGCAGGTTCCGCAGGAGCGCTTCCTCGTTTCGGCGATGGGGCAGTATGAGATCAACGAGCATTTCACGCCGTATTTCGAAGCCCAGTTCGTCAACAACCGGGTTGAGTCGCAGCTCGCAGCGACGCCGATTGGCCAGGGTTCACCCTATGCAAGCAATGCGAGCGGCACCACGGGGCCGCTGACTTTGCAGACGAACTCGCCGTTTTTCTCGCCAGCAATGCAGGCAGCGCTGCAGGCCCTCGACACCGGCAACACGGGCTATGTCAGCGTGCCGAGCTGGGCGTTCCGCACGACCCAGATTGGTCCCCGTGTGAACTATGACGATCGCAGTGCTTATCGCATCGTCGCGGGCATGAAGGGCGATATCGGCGCGGGCTTCAGTTACGATGGCTATTATATGTATGCCCGTACCAAGAACTCGCAGCGCCAGCTCGGGAACGTCGCGATCAGCAATTTTCTTGCTGCGACCAAGACCGCGTTCCAGGCCGCCGATGGCTCGATTTCTCCGTTCCCGGTTGCTGGCGGCACGCTCGTTTGCGCTGACGCAACGGCACGCGCAGCGGGTTGCTATCCTGCGAACATCTTCGGCCTGAACCAGCTCAGCCCGGAGGCGGCGAAGTACATCTCCGTCGGTGCGACGAACCTTGAGGAGTATACCACTCAGGTCGCGAGCTTCGTCGTAAGCAACCCGAACCTGTTTGATCTCGGTGCAGGCGGCGTTGGTGTGGCGTTCGGTGCGGAGTGGCGCAACGAGGCGGGGTCGGTCACTCCTGACACCTATCTCGCTTCCGGCAACGTGGCCGGCTTCAACTCCGGGCAGCCGACTTCCGGCAGCTATTCGGTGCGGGAGTTCTTCGGCGAAATTCGCGTTCCGCTGCTTAACGACCAGATCATTCATCGCCTTGAGCTGAATGGCGCGGCTCGTTCATCGCATTATTCCAATGCGCCGGGCAACGTGTTCACTTGGTCTGCTGGCGTGGAGATGGCTCCGGTTCGGGACATCACCTTCCGCGGCCAGTATCAGAAGGCGGTTCGTGGTCCGAGCGTCAACGAGCTGTATCTCGGCAACACGGTCAGCTTCGCGGGCAATGCGGATCAGTGTGGCACCGCTGCTGCTGTCAATGCGGGCAGGTTGCATGACATCTGCGTTGCGCAGTTCTCGGGTGCCGGCGCGCCGGTTTCCCTGATCGGCAATCCGGCGATCCAGGATCCGAACGTGGTAAACCCGCTGACCTTCATCGGCGGCAACCCGAACCTGCGTGAAGAGACGGCCAAGACCTACACGGTCGGTGCGGTGATCCAGCCGTCGTTCGTTCCGCGCCTTTCGCTGACGGTCGACTACTATAACATCAAGGTGGACAATTTCATCCACACCGTAACAACCACCACGATCGGCAACGAGTGCTTCATCAACTTCAATCAGTCATTCTGCTCGCTGATTACGCGCAACGCGGCTGGTGAAATTGATACCTTCTCCGCTCAGAACGTTAACTCTGGCGGGTTGAAGAACTCGGGTATCGATGTCGGCGCGACTTATAATTATCCGCTGGGTGAACTGTTTGGCGGTGACGCCAGGCTGAGCTTCAACTTTAACGGCACGCGTCTGATCCATAACATCATCACGCAGATTTCGGGCGATCCGACGACGACGACTGAATGCGCTGGTCGCTTCGGTGTGTTGGCTTGCGGTGTCCCGACGCCGAAGTGGCGGCACAGCCTGCGTACGACCTTGGGCATTGGCGCGATCAGCACCTCGGTCCAGTGGCGCTATTTCGGTTCGGTTCGTGACGACGATCCCTCGTACGTTTACGCTTCGGAGCGTCTCGGCGCCGTCAACTACTTCGACCTGACGCTTTCGGCCGATGTGAACGAGCATTATTCGCTCAACTTCGGCGTCAGCAACCTGTTCAACAAGAAGCCACCGCTCGCTGCTTCGGCGCAGAACGGCGGCAACGGCGAGCAGTCGAACACCTACCCGACTGTCTATGACGTTCTCGGCCGGTCGTTCTTCGTCAGCGCCAAGATGAAGTTCTGATCGAACGCGATTGTTAACGAAATGGGGCGGCGCAGCGAATGCGTCGCCCTTTTTCATGAAATGCTTCCGTATCCATTTGCGGTCGCCTAGATTGGGATCATGACCGATCTGGAAGCTGCGCTGACGGCCGCGTTCGAGGATTTACAGCGCGGCGATCCCGCGGCTGCGGAGGGGAAGGTTGCTCGTTGGGTTGCCGCAGGTTCGATTGATCCTCGCCTCGCGGCGCTGCGGGGGCAAAGTTTGCTCGCTTTGGGCAGGGCGCCTGAGGCTATTCCTCAGCTCGAGCGTGCGCTTGACGCAGCGCCAGGGCATCCGGCGCTGTTGACCAAGCTTGCATTCGCACTGATCGAAGCGGGGCGGTTGGATGACGCTCGCCGCGCGGCTTCGCATTCGCCGGCTGCGCAACTGCGGCGTATCGTTGCTTATGTCGATCAACAGCAAGGGCGGCACAATGCCGCAATTGTCGGCTTTCGTGCGGTTCTGGCTGAAATGCCGGATGACTATGAAAGCTGGAACAACCTCGGTCTCTTGACTCGCGATGCCGGTGCGCTGGGTGAGGCGATCGAAGCCTTTTCCCGCGCCGTGGCATTGCGTCCGCGCGATTCCTTATTTCATATCGGTCTGTCGCAAGCCCTTGCTGCCGCCGCACGTCATGGCGAGCGGCAGCAAGTAATGCGCCGTGCGGCAACACTGCTTCCGGGCGATATCTCGATTCTGACCGAGCTAGGACTGGCCGAGGGAGGGGTGGATGATTTCGACGCGGCGGAGCGGGCGTATCGCAGCGCGCTGAGGATCGATCCGCATCATACCCCGGCTTGGCGAGAGCTTGGCATGCTGCTCGATCGGATGAGCAGGCTCGAAGCCCTAGAAGAGCTGATTGCAGATGCGCGTAGACGCGGGTTAAGTGATGCAGCGATCGCCTTCGTGGAGGCTACGCTGATGCGGCGACGCGGCAAACCGGTCGAAGCGTTGGAGGCGCTTGCCGGGGCAGGGGACGATATCAACCCCGCGCGCTTCGCTGAATTGCGCGGGCAATTGAACGACGCGCTCGGAAATTTTGACGAGGCTTTTGCCGCCTTTACCGAAATGAACCGAATCGGAGCGGCTGAGCCGGCGGCATTGGTGGCCCAGGCAATGAATTTTCCGGGCGAAATCACTGCGACGATAGCGCGATTGCGTAATGAGCCGGCCGTCCGATCACCATCGGTCTCGCCGATACCGACAACGACGTCGCCAGTTTTCATCATCGGCTTTCCCCGTTCCGGCACTACCTTGCTGGATACGATGCTGCGCAATCTTTCTGAACTCATGGTTCTGGAGGAGCCGCCGATGCTGGAGGCGGTGGAGCGCTCGTTCGGATCGATCGATCCCGCCGCATTAAGCGAAGAGCGGATTGCGAACGGGCGCGCCACCTATTTCGATCATCTGACCCGACATGCCGGCGAGGAGATCGCCGAGCGAACGGTCGTCGACAAATATCCCCTGCATATGGTCCGTGTGCCGCTGATTCATCGCTTGTTTCCGGCGGCGAAATTCGTTTTTGTCGAACGTCACCCATGCGACAGCTTGCTCAGTTGCTTCATGGCGCGGTTCGTGCCGAATAAGGCGATGGTGCATTTCCAGCATATCGAAAGCGCCGCGCGCCTTTTTGACCTGTCGTTCAATGCATGGAGTCTTGCCGAGGAACGGCTGCCGCTAAACGTGCATCGCATCCGTTACGAACAAATGGTGACAAATCCGGAAGCGGAGATGCGATCGCTGCTCGATTTCCTGGAAATCGCATGGAACCCTGCAGTACTGGACAACCGCGCCGGCGCGGCGGCTAATCGCGTCGTAGCGACCGCCAGCTACGCGCAGGTTACGCAACCTATCAACGATCGCTCGATCGGGCGGTGGCGCAATTATCAGAAGTATCTGGAGCCGGCGCTCCCCACTCTCGCTCGCTGGGCGGAGCGGATGCATTACGCACTTTGAGTCATGAGCGACGGAGGCGAGCGAGGATCGCATGACTCCTCGCCCGCCCCGTTCTCACCCCACCGCCAACGCCAGCTTGCCATCCCCCTCGTCGACATTGACGGTCGCCCCGTCCTTCACGTCGCCGCGCAGTATCATCTCGGCGAGCGGGTCCTGCAAGTAGCGCTGCACCGCGCGCTTCAGCGGCCGCGCACCATAGACCGGATCATAGCCCACACGGCCGAGCCACGCGCGCGCGGCGTCGGTGAGGTGGAGCGTCACCTTGCGGTCCGCGAGCAGTTTCTGCACGCGCGCCACCTGGATATCGACGATCGGCCCCATGTGCGCCTGGCCGAGCCGATGAAACAGGATGATCTCATCCAGCCGGTTAAGGAATTCCGGGCGGAAATGCGCGCGGACCACTTCCATCACCTGCGGCTCGGCCTTCTCGACATCCTCGTCCTCGCCGAGATTGGCGAGATACTGGCTGCCGAGGTTCGAGGTCAGGATGATGAGCGTGTTCGAGAAATCGACCGTCCGGCCCTGCCCATCGGTCAACCGCCCGTCGTCGAGCACCTGGAGCAGCACGTTGAACACGTCGCCGTGCGCCTTCTCCACCTCGTCGAACAGCACGACCTGATAGGGCCGCCGCCGCACCGCCTCGGTCAGCACGCCGCCTTCCTCATAGCCGACATAGCCCGGAGGCGCACCGATCAGCCGCGCGACGCTGTGCTTCTCCATGAACTCGCTCATGTCGATGCGCACCATCGCGTTGGGATCGTCGAACAGGAATTCGGCGAGCGCCTTGGTCAGCTCGGTCTTGCCCACGCCGGTCGGGCCGAGGAACAGGAACGAGCCGAGCGGCCGGTTCGGGTCCTGCAAGCCGGCGCGCGCGCGGCGGACAGCGGTGGAGACGGCACGCACCGCATCGGCCTGGCCGATCACGCGCTTGCCGATCACCTCCTCCATGCGGAGCAGCTTCTCGCGCTCGCCCTCCAGCATCCGGTCGACAGGCACGCCGGTCCAGCGGCTGACGACATTGGCGATGTCGTCGGCCGTCACCTCCTCGCGCAGCATCGCGCCCTTGGCGGCGCCCTGCGCCTCCTCGAGCTGCTTGGTCAGCGCGGGGATCGTGCCGTATGAAAGCTCGCCGGCCTTGGCGAGGTTGCCCTCGCGCTGCGCCTGCTCCAGCGCGGTGCGCGCGGCATCGAGCTGTTCCTTCAGCTTGGCCTCCGCGCCGATCTTCTCCTTCTCCGCCTGCCAGCGCTGCGTCAGTTCGGCCGACTGCTGCTCAAGGTTGGCGAGTTCGGTCTCGAGGTTCGCCAGGCGATCCTTCGATGCGGCGTCGCTTTCCTTCTTCAGCGCCTCGCGTTCGATCTTGAGCTGGATGATGCGGCGATCGAGCGTCTCGATCTCCTCCGGCTTGCTCTCCACCTCCATGCGGATGCGGCTGGCGGCCTCGTCCATCAGGTCGATCGCCTTGTCGGGCAGGAAGCGATCGGTGATGTAGCGGTTCGACAGGGTAGCCGCCGCCACGATCGCGCCGTCGGTGATGCGCACGCCGTGATGCAGCTCGTAGCGATCCTTCAGCCCGCGCAGGATCGAGATCGTGTCCTCGACCGTAGGCTCGCCGACGAACACCGGCTGGAAGCGCCGCTGCAACGCCGGGTCCTTCTCGACATATTTCCGGTATTCATCGAGCGTCGTGGCGCCCACGCAATGCAGCTCGCCGCGCGCGAGGGCGGGCTTGAGCAGGTTGGAGGCGTCCATCGCGCCGTCCGACTTGCCCGCACCGATCAGCGTGTGCATCTCGTCGATGAACAGGATGATGTCGCCCTCGGCGCCCTTCACCTCGTCGAGCACCCCCTTCAGCCGTTCCTCGAACTCGCCGCGATATTTCGCGCCCGCGATCAGCGCGCCCATGTCGAGCGCCATCAGCGTGCGGTTCTTGAGCGTGTCCGGCACGTCGCCGTTGGCGATACGCAGCGCGAGGCCCTCCGCGATCGCGGTCTTGCCGACGCCCGGCTCGCCGATGAGGGCAGGGTTGTTCTTGGTGCGGCGCGCGAGGATCTGGATCGTGCGGCGGATTTCCTCGTCGCGGCCGATCACGGGATCGAGCTTGCCGTCGCGCGCCGCCTGCGTCAGGTCGCGCGCGAACTTCTTGAGCGCGTCATAGCGATCTTCGGCGCTGGCCGTGTCGGCGGTGCGGCCGCCGCGAAGCTGGTTGATCGCGGCGTTCAGCCCCTCCGGCGTGACGCCAGCGGCCTTCAGCGCCTTGCCCGCCGGCGTGTTGAGCGCCAGCGCCAGCGCGACCAGCAGCCGCTCGACCGTGACATAGGAATCGCCCGATTTCTGCGCGATCTGCTCGGCGGAATCGAGCACGCGCGCGGCATCGTTGTTCAGCCCCGGCGATGCTTGCGCGCCGGAGCCGGAGACGGCCGGAATCTTCGACAGCGCGAGGTCGGTCTCGCTGACCGCGCGGCGCGGGTCGCCCCCGGCGGACTGGATCAGCCCGGCGGCCATGCCGGCATCGTCCTCCAGCAGCGCCTTGAGCAGATGCTCGGGCGTGATCTGCTGATGGTTCATGCGGATCGCGACGGTTTGCGCCGACTGGAGGAAACCCTTGGCGCGGTCGGTGAATTTTTCGAGGTTCATACAGCTCCCCTTGAGATGGCAGGGATGTAATGTGGCATTTTTGCCACACAAGAGGGTGCGGCGAGGAAGGTGGCGATGGCAACGGATCGGCGGTACAAGGGTTGCAAATCGAAACAGGAGAGCGAGTCATGGCCACGCTGGCGACCGTCGATAGCAAGCCGCAATATGCCCCCGGCGAGTGGGAAGCGCGGGTCGATCTCGCCGCCGCCTATCGCCTCGTCGCGCTCTACGGCTGGGACGACCTGATCTTCACGCATCTGTCGGCACGGGTGCCGGGGCCGGAGCATCATTTCCTCATCAATCCCTATGACATGATGTTCGAGGAGATCACCGCCTCCTCGCTGGTGAAGATCGATGTGGAGGGCAATCCGGTCGGCCCGACGACGCACCCGGTCAATCCGGCGGGCTTCACCATCCATTCCGCGATCCACATCGCGCGCGAGGACGCGCAGGCGGTGATGCACCTGCATACGCCGCATGGACAGGCGGTGTCGGCGATGGAATTCGGCCTGCTGCCGCATACCCAGACTTCGATGATCGCGGGGCATGACGTTGCCTATCACGATTACGAGGGCATCGCGACCGATCTGGAGGAGCGCGAGCGGCTGGTGGTGGATATCGGCGACAAGCATGCGATGATCCTCCGTAACCACGGCACGCTGACGGTGGGCAATAGCGTTGGGGCGTGCTTCCTGCGGCTCTATTTCCTGGAGCGCGCGTGTGAGGCGCAGGTGCTGATGCTCTCGGCCGGCAAGGAGAACCTCAACACCCCGCCGCAGGGCGTGGAGGACAAGGTGGCGCGGCAATCCGCGCCGAAGGGCATGGGGATGGTGGCGGAGAGGCTGGCATGGCCGGCGCTGCTCAGGAAGCTCGACCGGATCGACCCCAGCTATCGGGAGTGAGCGGAGCGACTATCGCGCCTCCAGCACCATGTTGAACGGCCCCTCCGTCGCGCGGCGCACACTGGCGAAGCCGCCGTCGCGGACGACTTGCGTGAGCTTGGCCTCGCCGGCCTGCGCGCCGAGGCCCGCGCCGACTTCCTGATCGAGCGAGGTGGGGACGCAGATCATGGTGGAGGCGTTGTAGAACAGGCGGCCGATCGTATTGAGGTTCTGCTCCGGCCGGTCGCCCGCGATCGGCTCGACGATCATCCAGCTTCCGCCGGGCGCGAGCATCTCGCGGACATGCGCGGCGCAGCCGCGCGGGTCGCCCATGTCGTGCAGGCAATCGAACGTCGTGACGAGATCGAAATCGCGCCCGGCGATGTCCTTCGCGGCCGAAACCTCGAAGCGCACCCGGTCGTCGAGGCCATGTTCCTGCGCGTGGCGCCGCGCTTGCTCGACCGAGGGCGCGTGGAAGTCATAGCCGACGAACCTGCTCTCGGGATAGGCGCGGGCCATCAGCAGCGTCGAGAATCCGACCCCGCATCCGATATCCGCCACCTTCGCGCCGCCGCGCAGCTTCGCCTCCGCCCCGTCCAGCGCCGGAATCCACGACTGGACGATATTGTTGACATAGCCGGGCCGGAAGAAAGCGCCGGTCGCGCAGAACAGGCAGCCGGCGTGATCGCCCCAGCGCACGCCGCTGCCGTTGCGGAAACATTCCTCGACCTTCGCTTCCGCCTCGATCATCGCGGCGACCACCTCGAACGCGCCGGCGAGATACACCGGGCTGTCGCTGACGTGGAACACCATCGCCTGCTCGGGCGAGAGGCTGAACCGTTCCGTCGCGGGATCGAACTCGACATAGCCGTTGGCCGCCTGCGCCAGCGCCCATTCGCGCACATAGCGTTCGTGCAGGCCACCCGCGCGCTGCGCCAGCTCGGTTGAAGTGGCCGGGCCGGCCGCGAGCGCATCGAACAGCCCCAGCCGAAAGCCGAGCCGCACGGTCGGCACGCTCATCGCGCCGCCCAGATCGCCCAGCATCTTCATGGCAAAGGCGTGGAGCTTCGCTTCATCGATCGCGGCGGGCATGATTCTCTCCTGTATGTTCGTTGACTCTCCCGGAGATTTGCGCGCGGAGGATACGCCGGTGACCGCGCGTTGGATTGGAAGAAACCGTCACGCGGCCGTGCGGGCAAAGAACGTGATTGCACGTCCCGCAAACCGGGACAGGATTACCGCTTCCGTCCCCACGTCGACGTGCAGCGAAAACTGGCATCGCCACCGGGGTGCAATAGCGGCCGCATCATCCACGGCATGAGGCTTGGGACCGATCGCCATTCAGGAGATGGCGATCGGTCCTGGCTGGCAGGGGATGAAGCGTTCGTCATTCATGTGCCGGGTTCGCGAACTGCGCGACCGGAGAAAAAGAAAGCCCCGGCATCGCTGCCGGGGCTTTTCCGTTTCACCTAGAACGGTGCCGACGATCAGTCGCGGTCGCCGGTCAGGAAGGCGGGAGCGAAATCCGGGGCGGGGCCGTCTTCCCTGCCGCCTTCGCCGCGCTCGCGGCGCGGGCCGCGGTCACGGCGGGGGCCGCGATCGCCACGGTCGCCGCCGCGGTCCCCGCGATCGCCACCACGGCCACCACGGTCGCCGCCGTCACGGCGCGGGCCGCGATCACCACGATCGCCGCGCGGTTCGCGCGCCGGGCGGGTGTCCTCCAGTTCGGCGCCGGTTTCCTGATCTACGACGCGCATCGACAGGCGAACCTTGCCGCGCTGGTCGATCTCCAGCACCTTGACCTTGACCTCCTGGCCCTCCTTCAGGACGTCCGACACCTTCTCGACCCGCTCGTTGCGGATTTCGGAGACGTGGACGAGGCCGTCCTTGCCGCCCATGAAATTCACGAACGCGCCGAAATCGACGAGATTGACGACCTTGCCGTTATAGATCTTGCCGACTTCGGCTTCCTCGACGATGCCCTTGATCCAGTTCATCGCCGCCTCGATCTGCGCGCCGTCCGACGAGCTGATCTTGATGACGCCCTCGTCGTCGATGTCGACCTTCGCACCGGTGGTGGCGACGATCTCGCGGATCACCTTGCCGCCGGTCCCGATCACGTCGCGGATCTTCGACTTGTCGATCTGCATCGTTTCGATGCGCGGGGCATGGGCGGAAAGCTCGGTGCGGGTTTCGCCCAGCGCCTTGTTCATCTCGCCCAGGATGTGCGCGCGGCCTTCCTTGGCCTGCGCCAGCGCGGCCTCGAAGATCTCCTTGGTGATGCCGGCGATCTTGATGTCCATCTGCATCGTGGTGATGCCTTCGGACGTGCCGGCCACCTTGAAGTCCATGTCGCCGAGGTGATCCTCGTCGCCCAGGATGTCGGACAGGATCGCGAAATCCTTGCCTTCGAGGATCAGGCCCATCGCGATGCCGGAAACCGGGCGCTTCAGCGGCACGCCGGCGTCCATCAGGCTCAGCGAGCCGCCGCACACCGTCGCCATCGAGGAGGAGCCGTTCGACTCCGTGATGTCGCTGGTGACGCGGATCGTATAGGGGAACTCCTCCTTCGTCGGCAGCACCGGATGCAGCGCGCGCCACGCCAGCTTGCCATGGCCGACCTCGCGGCGCCCCGGCGCGCCGAAGCGGCCAACCTCGCCGACCGAATAGGGCGGGAAGTTATAGTGCAGCATGAAATGCTGGTAGGAGAGGCCGTTCAGCCCGTCGATCATCTGCTCCGCGTCGCGCGTGCCGAGCGTGGTGGTGGCGATTGTCTGCGTCTCGCCGCGCGTGAACAGGGCGGAGCCGTGCGCGCGCGGCAGGAAGTGCACCTCCGCCTCGATCGGGCGGACCTGCGTGGTGGTGCGGCCGTCGATGCGCTTGCCATCCTTCAGGATCGCGGTGCGGACGATATCCGCCTCCAGCTTCTTCACCAGCTTGCCGGCGACGAGCTGCTCCCGCGCGGGCTTGTCGGCCATCGCGGCCTTCGCCTTGGCGCGCGCCTCGCCCAGTGCGGTCTGGCGCGCCTGCTTGTCGGTGAGCTTGTAGGCGGCGGTGATGTCCTTGCCGATCAGCTTCTTCAGCTCGGCCTTCAGCGCCTTCTGGCCGTCGTTGGCGGGAAGCTCCCACGGCTCCTTGGCGGCCTTCTCGGCGAGGTCGATGATCGCGTCGACAACCTGCTGGCACGCCTTGTGCGCGAACAGCACCGCGCCGAGCATCACCTCTTCCGAAAGCTCCTTGGCTTCGGATTCGACCATCATCACCGCGTCATGCGTGGCGGCGACGACCAGATCCAGCTCGCCCTCGGCGATCTCGGCATCGGTCGGGTTGAGTTGATATTCGCCGTCCTTGTAGCCGACGCGCGCGGCGCCGATCGGCCCCATGAACGGCACGCCGGAGATGGTGAGCGCGGCGGATGCGGCGACCATCGCCAGGATGTCCGGCTCGTTCTCGCCGTCATAGGAGAGCACCTGCGCGATGCAGTTGATCTCGTTGTAGAAGCCTTCCGGGAACAGCGGGCGGACCGGGCGGTCGATCAGGCGGCTGACCAAGGTCTCACGCTCGGTCGCGCCGCGCTCGCGCTTGAAGAAGCCGCCCGGGATGCGCCCGGCGGACGAGAATTTTTCCTGATAATGGACGGTGAGCGGGAAGAAATCCTGCCCCTCCTTCACCGACTTGGCGGCGGTGACGGCGCACAGCACCACCGTTTCGCCGAGCGTCGCGATCACCGCGCCGTCGGCCTGACGGGCAACCTTGCCCGTTTCGAGCGTGAGGGTCTTTCCGCCCCACTCGATGCTTACCTTCTGGGTATCGAACATTTGTTTTCCTTCACTCCCGTCGCCCGATGCGACGGGGGCCTCTTTGCAGGCTGTCCGGCCTGCGCGGCGCGAGGCGAGATTTCGCCTCATGCCGATCCGCCGGATTGCGGATCGACGAATACGAGAAGGGCGCCGCGAGGGCGCCCTTCGTGTCACTTGCGAAGACCGAGCTTCGCGATGAGGGCGAGGTAGCGATCCCCGTCCTTCTTGCGGAGATAGTCGAGCAGCGAGCGGCGCTGGTTGACCATCATCAGCAGGCCGCGGCGGGAGTGATTGTCCTTCGCATGGCCCTTGAAGTGCTCGGTCAGGTTGCGGATGCGCTCCGTGAGGATCGCGACCTGCACCTCGGGGGAGCCGGTATCGCCTTCCTGGCGGGCGTGCTCCTTGATGAGTTCCTGACGGCGCACAGCGGTAATCGACATAGAATTTCAGTCCTTCGACATCATGTCACAGGTTGAAGCCGCGGACGACGCGGACCTCACGATCCGCCACATCGACCAGCGCCACCGGCACATCGTCCAGCAGCGCGAGGCGAAGGCCATCCCCGGCGGCGATCCCGGCCAGAACGCGCCCCTGACGGAGCGCCCCTGCCTGGTCGGGAGAGAGGGAGAGAGCCGGGATGTCGTCCAGCGCCGCCCTCAATGGCAGGAGAGATTGTTCAAGCGCGCGCCCTTGGCCCAATTCGGCCAGTTTGTCCAGCGATATCGCGTGATCGAGGCCGAACGGCCCCGCCTTGACCCGCCTCAGATAGGTGACATGGCCGAGGGTTCCAAGCGTCCGCGCGATATCGCGGGCGAGGGAGCGGATGTACGTGCCCTTCGAGACATTGGCGGTGAGGGTGATCTCCTCCAGCGCGCCGTCCGGCGTGGAATGGGGGGTGAGCGCGTGGATCACTACGTCGCGGCTCTTGAGCGCTACTTCCTCGCCTGCACGCGCGAGGTCATAGGCGCGCTGGCCGTCCACCTTCAGCGCGGAATAGGCCGGCGGCACCTGCGCGATCGGGCCGGTGAAACGCGGCAGCGCCGCCTCCACCGCCGCGCGGGTCGGGCGGACGGGGCTGGTGGCGGTCACCGGGCCTTCCGCGTCGAGCGTGTCGGTCTCCTCGCCGAAGCGGATCGTGAAGTCGTAGATCTTGTCGCTGTCGAGCATCCGCCCGGCGAGCTTGGTCGCCTCGCCCAGCGCGATCGGCAGCACGCCCGACGCGAGCGGATCGAGCGTGCCGCCGTGCCCGACCTTCGCCTTGCCGTACCCGCCGGCGCGCAGCGCCCGCTTCACCGCGCTCACCGCCTGCGTCGAGCCGAGGCCGAGCGGCTTGTCGATAATGATCCAGCCGTTCACGCGAACAGGTTCGCGAACCGCAGATAGGCGTGGAGCAGCGCGTCGGCGGGCGGGCCGACGATATGCTGCATGATGCTCGCCCTGGGGAAGATCGTCGGCAGCACCACCAGCAGCAGAATCAGCAGCGGAAAGCCGAACCGCGCCAGCTTCGCCCATTGCGCGGCGGGTCGGCGGGGCAGCACGCCCTCCACGACATGCCCGCCGTCGAAGGGCGGGATCGGCAGCAGGTTGAACACCGCGAGGAAGATGTTGATCATCAGGAAGTTGACGAGGTTCGCCCAGACGAAGCCGGTCACGCCCTGCGGCGGCCCGTTGCCGAGCGCGCTGCCCGAGATCACGCCGACCGCCAACGCCGTCACTGCGGCGAGCAGCAGGTTCATCCCCGGCCCGGCGAGTGCCACCGCCACCATCCCCCAGCGCGGGTTGCGCAGCCGCGTCGCATCGACCGGCACCGGTTTGGCCCAGCCGAACACCGGCGCCTTGGCGAGCGCGAGGATCAGCGGCAGCACCACCGTCCCGATCGGATCGACGTGGCGTAGCGGGTTGAAGCTCAGCCGCCTTTGTTCATGCGCGGTCGGATCGCCGAGCGCGCGCGCCATCAGCCCGTGCGCCACCTCGTGGAACACGATCGCGATCACCAGCGGGATGATCCACACCGCCGCGGCATAGAAGACATTGTCGGGGTTCATGGCGCGTGATCTAGGGACGAAGCGGGCGGATGGATAGGGGAGGGGCCTATCGGCGCGCTTCCGCCATCGCCTCCACGAAATGCCGCCGGCACAGCGCGACATAGCGGTCGTTGCCGCCGATCTCGGTCTGGCGGCCTTCCGCCACCGCGCGGCCTTCCGCATCGACACGCAGGTTCATCGTCGCCTTGCGCCCGCATGCGCAGACCGACTTTATCTCGATCAGCGCGTCGGCCAGCGCCAGCAGCCGCGCCGATCCCTCGAACAGCGCGCCCCGGAAATCGGTGCGCAGGCCATAGGCGAGCACCGGGATGCCATGCGTATCGGCGAGATGCGCGAGCTGATCGACTTGCGCGGCGGTCAGGAACTGCGCCTCGTCCACCAGCACGCAGGCCAGCGGCCCGGCCGCGTGCCGCTCCAGCGCGAGGCCGGCGATGTCGGTCGCCGCATCGAACAGCGTCGCCGGGGCGGTGAGGCCGATCCGCGACGAGATCGTCCCCGCCGCGAAGCGATCGTCCACGGCGGCGGTGAACAGCATCGTCGCCATGCCGCGCTCGCGATAGTTGAAATCGGCCTGCAGCAGCGTGGTCGACTTCCCCGCGTTCATCGAGGCGTAGTAGAAATAGAGCTTCGCCACCCCGCCGCCCCCGGTTCAGTCCAGGTCGCGCGCGACGCCCGGCGCGCGGAGCAGCGCGTCGATATGGCTGCCCTCGTCGAAACTCTCGTCGGCGAGGAACTTCAGCTTCGCCGCATATTTCATGTTCACCCGCCGCGCGACCTCGCGCTGGAGGAAGGCGGTGTGGGTGCGCAGCGCCTTCAACACGACCTCCTCGTCCTTGCCGAGCAGCGGCTTCACGAACACGGTGGCATGGCGCAGGTCCGGCGACATGCGCACCTCGGTGATCGAGACGAGGTGCGAGGCGAGCGTGTCGTCATGCACGTCGCCGCGTTGCAGGATTTCGGACAGCACATGCCGCACCTGCTCGCCGACCCTCAGGGTGCGGACCGAACGGTCTCCCGCAGTGTCATTCGCTCGCGCCATCTTCGCTCTCGGTATAGAAGGTCAGGCGGTTGCCCGCCGGATCGGCGATGGTGATCTCCAGCGATCCCCATGGCGCCTGTTGCGGCTCGCCCGGCCGCGCATTGCCGAACTGCCTTGCGCGCAGCCCGGCGACATAGCCGGTGACGTCATCGACCGGGATACGCAGCGCCGCGCCCGGGCAGCCATCGCCGTAATGTTCGGACAGGTGCAGCACGCAATCGCCCTTGCGCACGCCCATGTAGAGCGGAAGCCCCGGCTCGAACCGATGCTCGAACATCAGCTCGAAGCCGAGGAAATCCAGATAGAACGCCTTCGCCCGCGCCTCGTCGAAGCTGCGCAGGATCGGGGTGGGCGCGCCGAACATGGCGAGCGGGCCGCCGTTACAGCGTCCGCTCGCGCAGCTCGACCTCGAAGGTTTCGAGGTAGTCGCCCGGCTTGATGTCCGTGAAGTTCTGCGTGAACGTCACGCCGCATTCCAGCCCCGCGCGCACTTCCGCCACATCGTCCTTGAAGCGACGCAGCGACGCGATCTCGCCGTTGTAGATGATGACGTCGTTGCGTGTGATGCGCGCCTTGAGCGCCTTGCGGATCGCGCCCTCGGTGACGAGCAGGCCGGCCGCCTTGCCGTGCTTGCCGGCGGAGAAGACTTCGCGGATTTCCGCGCGGCCCACCACCGTCTCGAACGCCTCGGGGCCGAGTTCGCCCGCCATGCCGGCGCGGATCTCGTCGATCAGGTCATAGATGACGTCGTAATATTTCAGCGCCACATGATGCCGCTCGGCGATCTCGCGCGCCTTGGCGTTGGCACGGACATGGAAGCCGATCAGCGGCGCGCCGGAAGCGGCCGCGACGTTCACGTCGCTCTCCGTGATGCCGCCGACGCCCGAATGCAGGATGCGCACCTTGATATCGTCGGTCGACAGCTTGTTGAGGCTGGCGACGATCGCTTCCACCGTGCCCTGCGTATCGGCCTTGACGACGAGCGGATATTCGATCGCCTGATTGGCCTTGAGCGCGGAGAACATGCTCTCCAGGCTCGCGGGGGCTGCGGTGGTGCGCTTCTGGGTGAGCACGCTCTGGCGATATTCCGCCACCTCGCGGGCGCGGGATTCGTTCTCCACCACCTGCAACTGGTCGCCCGCCGATGGCGTGCCGGAAATGCCCAGCACCTCGACCGGCATCGACGGCTCCGCCTTCTTGAGCTGGCGGCCCTTGTCATCGACCAAGGCGCGAACCTTGCCGCTCTCCGCGCCGACGACGAACACGTCGCCCACCTTGAGCGTGCCGCGCGTGACCAGCACGGTCGCGACCGGGCCGCGGCCCTTGTCCAGCTTCGCCTCGAGCACGATGCCCTCGGCGTCGCGATCCGGATTGGCCTTCAGCTCCATCAGTTCGGCCTGAAGCTGGATCTTCTCGATCAGGTCGTCGAGGCCGGTCTTCTTGAGCGCGGAGACTTCAACGTCCTGCACCTCGCCGCCCATCTGCTCGACGACCACCTCATGCTCCAGCAGGCGCTCGCGCACGCGCTGGGCATTGGCTTCGTGCTTGTCGATCTTGTTGATCGCCACGATCATCGGCTTGCCGGCCGCGTTGGTATGGTTGATCGCCTCGATCGTCTGCGGCATCAGCCCGTCGTCGGCGGCGACCACCAGCACCACGATGTCGGTCACGTCCGCGCCGCGCGCGCGCATCGCGGTGAACGCCTCGTGGCCGGGCGTGTCGAGGAAGGTGATCTTCGACTTGTCCTTCAGCGTCACCTGATAGGCGCCGATGTGCTGGGTGATGCCGCCGGCCTCGCCCTTCACGACGTCGGTGCCTCGCAGCGCGTCGAGCAGGCTGGTCTTGCCGTGGTCGACATGGCCCATGATCGTCACCACCGGCGGACGCGGCTTCAGCTCCGCTTCCTCGTCCAGCGCGGCATCGACCTGGAGGTCGATATCCGAATCCGAGACGCGGACGATGTTATGCCCGAACTCGGTGACGAGCAGTTCGGCCGTGTCCTGGTCGATTGTCTGGTTGACGGTGACGGGCATGCCCATCTTGAACAGCGCCTTCACGAGGTCGGCGCCCTTCTCGGCCATGCGGTTGGCGAGTTCCTGGACGGTGATCGCCTCGGGCACCTGCACGTCGCGATATTGCTTCGCCTGCGGCTCGCGCGGGCCGCCGAACTGCGTGCGGCGTTCCTTCTCGCGCGCGCGCTTCAAGGCGGCGAGGCTGCGCGCGCGCGCGCCTTCCTCGCTCAGCGCGCGGTTGACGGTGAGCTTGCCGCCGCGCCGCTCGTCGCCCTTGCGATCGCGCTGCTGCGGCCGCGCCGGGGGCGCGTTGCGCGGCGTCGCCTGACCCGAGGGCAGGCTGCGCTGCTGCTGACCGCCGCCGCTCGCCGGGGCGGAGGACGACGCGGCAGCGGGAGCGGCGGGCTTGGCCGCTTCGGGCTTCGGCTTGGGCTGCGGCTTCGGAATCTCGGGGCGGACGACCGGCGAGAAGCGGCGCGGTGCGGGCAGTGACGGATCGCGGCCAAGCTCCACCGCCGGGGGGGCGGGCGGGGGTGCCGGTGGCGCGACAGGCGCGGGCTTCGGCGCGGCGGGCTCTTCGGCGGCGACAGGCGCGGGCTGCTCCGGCTCGGCGGCCTTGACGGCTTCCGGCTGCGGTTCCGGCGCGGGAGCGGGTTCAGGCTCCGGCGCGGGTTGCGCGGTAACCTTGTTTTCGGCCTCGCGCTTCTCCTCGACGCGGCGCGCCTCTTCCTCGGCGGCGCGGTGACGCTCCGCTTCCTCGCGGCGGCGCTGGTCCTCCAGCGCGTGCATCCGCTGCTCCTCGGCCTCGCGCAGCAGGCGGGCCTGACGCTCCTGCGGCGTCTCGCCGGCTGGCGCGCGCGGTGCGACCGGACGCGCCGGCTCCGGCGCGGGCTGGGCGGGGGCGGGGGCCTGGGTCTGTTCGGGTGCCGGAGCGCCGCCGGGGCCGAGCACGCGGCGGCGCTTCACCTCGACCACCACCGTGTTCGAACGGCCGTGGCTGAAGCTCTGCTTCACCTTGCCGGTCTCGACCGTGCGCTTCAGCCCCAGAGGCGCGCGCATGCCAAGTTTCGGCTTGTCGTTGTCGGTCTCGCTCACTCAAATTCCTCGTCGCGTCGTCACGGCCGGTTGCCCGGATGGTCCGGGCGGCGATGCGCCTTGCGAGGCCGTTTCGCAAGGCATCGAATTCAGTTCAGGGCCGATAAAGTGCAGCCAGCGATCGAGCGCATCGCCCAGTCGCCCGGCCGCCAGACGGTCGGTGACGCCGATATGTACCACGTTCTCGCGGCCCAGCGCCATCGACAATATGGGACGATTCAGCGGCAACGCCAACCCCTTGAGGTCGCTTCCCTCGCGGCCGGAGCCGACGCGCCAGGCCTGCGCCAGCTTCCCGCGCCCGTCCTCGCCCGCGTCGGCGGCGTGATAGAGCGCGTGGAGCTGTCCCGCCCGCGCCGCCGCCTCGATCCGCTCCGCGCCGGTCACCAGCGTGCCGGCACGCGCCTCCAGCCCCAGCCGGTCGAGCGCGTTGCGCTCCAGCGCGGCGGCGACCAGATCGGGCAGGTCGTCGGGGACAATGAAGTCGTTGGTCCTGAACGCCCGCGCCAGCGCGCCGCGCAGCTTGCCCTTCGGCCCGGCGGCGGCTTCCAGCTCGGCGCGCGTCACCCCGATCCACGCGCCGCGCCCCGGCGCCTTGGCGCGCACGTCGGGCAGCACGCGACCGTCCGGCGAGAGCGCCAGCCGCACGAGCACGTCGCGCGGGCCATGCTCGCGGCCGAGAATGCAGGTGCGGGTGGGGGCCTTTACGGTCTCATTGCGAGGGTGCCGCATGTGCGTCCCCCTCGGGCTTGCGGTCCGCGATCAGGATGCCGGCCGCGCCGTAATTCTCCGGCGAGACCTCCTCGATCACGACCTGCACCGCCGCCGGGCTCTTGCCCAGCCGCGCGACGAGCGAGGCGGTGACGTCGGCCACCAGCCCCGCCTTCTGCTCCTTCGACGCGGAGCCTGCCAGCCGGATCGAGACGAAAGGCATCAGGCTTCCGATTCCTCCGAAGCCTGCGCGCCTACGTCCTCGTCCTCGAACCAGTGCGCGCGGGCGGCCATGATGATCTCGTTGCCCTGCTCCTCGCTGAGGCCGTATTCGGCGAGCACGCCGCCCTTGTTCTCGGGACGCTTCGGCGCATCCTCGTTGCGGCGACGCGGCTCGGCACGACGCTTCTCGACCAGTTCGTCGGTGGCGAGGTCGGCGAGGTCGTCCAGCGTCCTGATCCCGGCCTTGCCCAGCGTGACGAGCATCGCCTCGGTCAGATAGGGAAGGTCCGCCAACGCATCCTCGACGCCGAGCGCGCGGCGCTCCTCGCGCGCGGCGGCCTCGCGGCGCTCCAGCGCTTCCTGCGCGCGGCTTTGCAGCTCCTGCGCGAGATCCTCGTCGAAGCCCTCGATGCCGGCCAGCTCGTCCAGCTCGACGTAAGCCACTTCCTCAAGCTCGCTGAAGCCCTCGGCCACGAGGAGCTGCGCGAGCGTCTCGTCCACGTCCAGCTCGTTCTGGAACAGCTCGGAATTGCGGACGAATTCCTGCTGGCGCTTCTCGCTCGCGTCCGTCTCGGTGAGGATGTCGATCGCCTTGGCGGTGAGCTGCGAGGCGAGGCGGACGTTCTGGCCGCGGCGGCCGATCGCCAGCGAAAGCTGGTCGTCGGGCACCACCACCTCGATGCGGTCCTCTTCCTCGTCGATCAGCACGCGGCTGACGTTGGCGGGCTGGAGCGCGTTGACCACGAAGGTCGCGGTGTCGGGGGACCAGGGGATGATGTCGATCTTCTCGCCCTGCATCTCCTGCACCACCGCCTGCACGCGGCTGCCCTTCATGCCGACGCAGGCGCCGACCGGGTCGATGCTCGAATCATGGGAGATAACGCCGATCTTGGCGCGGCTGCCCGGATCGCGCGCGGCGGCCTTGATCTCGATGATGCCGTCGTAGATTTCCGGCACTTCCTGCGCGAACAGCTTCTTCATGAAATCCGGGTGCGCGCGGCTGAGGAAGATCTGCGGTCCGCGATTCTCGCGCACCACCTTCAGGATCAGGCTGCGGATGCGATCGTTGACGCGCACCACCTCGCGCGGAATCTGCGCGTCACGGCGGATCACGCCCTCGGCGCGGCCGAGATCGACGACGACATGGCCGAACTCGACGCGCTTGACGACGCCGGTGATGATCTCCCCGGCGCGATCCTTGAACTCCTCATATTGCCGCTCGCGCTCGGCGTCGCGGACCTTCTGGAAGATCGTCTGCTTGGCGGCCTGCGCCTGGATGCGGCCGAACTCGATCGGGGGCAGCGGATCGACCAGGAAGTCGCCGACCACGGCGCCTTCCTTCAGCTTCTGCGCGCCCTTCACGTCGACCTGCTTGTAGATGTCGTCGACCTGCTCGACCACCTCGACGACGCGCCACAGCCTGAGGTCGCCGTTGTTCGGATCGAGCTTGGCGCGGATGTCCATCTCCTGGCCGTAGCGGGTGCGCGCCGCGCGCTGGATCGCATCCTCCATCGCCTCGATGACGATCGCCTTGTCGATCATCTTCTCGCTGGCGACAGAATTCGCGATCGCGATCAGCTCCGCCCGGTTGGCGGTGACGCCGGTGGCCATTAGTTGGTTTCCTCTGCTTCGATTTCTTCTTCCGCGCCCTCGGCGGAGAGCGGGACGGTTGCCTTGATGAGCTTGTCGGTCAGCACCAGCTTCGCGTCCACCACGCCGCTGAACGGGACGCGGGCGACCGTGCCGCTTTTCTGCTGGACGATGACGATCGTCTCGCCTTCCACGCCGGAAAGCTCGCCCTTGAACTGCTTCTGACCGTCGATCGGCGCATCGAGCACGATCCGCGCCTCATGCCCCGCCCAGTCGGCGAAATCCCTGAGCCGGGTCAGCGGCCGGTCGATGCCGGGGGAGGAGACTTCCAGCCGATAGGCGTCCTCGATCGGATCGGTCTCGTCGAGCATGTCGGACAGGCGGCGCGACAGCTCGGCGCAATCTTCGATGGTGAGCTGGCGCGTGTCGGGGCGCTCGGCCATCACCTGCAACGTGCGCTCGTCGCCCTTGCCAAACAGCCGCACGCGCACGAGCTCGAAGCCCAGCGCGGTCGCCTCGGGCTCGATCAATCGGGTCAGTGCGGCGATATCCGCCATGGATGCTCCAGATATGCGTTGTTGCCGCCGCGAGGGCGAACCCCGCAGCCTCTTCATCTCGCGATGTAGAGAAAGCGAGGGCGATATATGACGAACGCGCACGCGGCGCAAGCTGGCAACCGCGCGGGCGTTATTGTGTTAAGCGACGTGACGATGATCGACGGGAGAGCTCCATGATTCGCCGCCATTCCCTCGCCCTGGCCCTGCTGGTCGGCACGGCCTGCTCGGCGCAGCAGCCCGCCAATCCGTCGGCGGCGGAGCAGGGGCCGCAGGGGCCGCAGCCGGCCGGCGCGAACAATCCGGTGCCGAAGGATTCGCCCGCCGAGCCGTCGATCAGGAACGTCCCCGCGACCACCGGCCACGCGAATCTCGCGCTCACGCCGCCACCCTTCACCGTCACCGAGATCGGCCGGTTCGATCAGCCAGTGGCGCTCGCGATGCTGCCCGGCGGGGCCGCGCTCGTCACCGAGAAGCCGGGGCACCTCAAGCTGCGCGCGGCGGACGGGAAGGTCACCAATGTGACGGGCGTGCCGGCGGTGCAACTCAGCAGCCAGGGCGGCTTGCTCGGCGTCGTGCTCGCGCCGGACTATGCGACAAGCCACGCGATCTACCTCAGCTATTCCGAGCCGCGCCCCAATGGCGGCGCGAGCCTCGCGCTGATGAAAGCGGTGTTCGACGGCGCGGCGCTCACCGGCCAGCGCGTCATCTGGCGCGCCGGATCGGACGGTCCCGGCGGGCAGTTCGGCGGGGCGATCGCCTTCGCGCCGGACGGCAAGTCGCTGTTCCTCTCCTCCGGCGAGCGTCAGCGCTTCATGCCGGCGCAGGACCCGGAACAGGCGCTCGGCAAGATCCTGCGCCTGACGCTCGACGGGGCGGCGTGGCCGGGTAACCCGCAATATAAGGCCGGCGGCGTCCGCGCGCAGACCTGGACGCTCGGGCACCGCAATCCCTACGGTCTCGCCTTCACGCCGGACGGACGCTTGTGGGAAGTGGAGATGGGGCCGAAGGGCGGCGACGAGCTGAACCTGCTCCGGCCCGGCCGCAACTACGGCTGGCCGATCGTGTCGAACGGCGACAATTATTCCGGCGCGCCGATCCCCGATCATCCCTCGAAGCCGGAATTCGCCGCGCCGGAATTGTGGTGGTCGCCGACGATCTCGCCTGGCGGGCTGATCGTCTATTCCGGCGCGATGTTCCCGCAATATAAAGGCTCGCTGATGATCGCGGGCATGTCCGGCAAGACGCTGGTGCGGGTTACGCTGAACGGGGCGAAAGCGACGCCCGCCAACCAGTGGAACATGGGTTTCCGCGTGCGCGGGCTGGCGCAGGCGGCGGACGGCGCGATCTGGCTGGTGGAGGATGGCGGACGCGGTGCCGAGGGACGGCTGTTCCGCCTTTCGCGGAAATGAGCGGGCGGTCGCCGAAACGCGATTGACTCTCCGCGTCCGCGCGGTCACAGCCTTGCGCGCATCGTGACCCGGGCAACCGGCAAGGCACGCGCGGGAGAGAGCCTCCGAACCCTTCCTTCGAGGATCGGGCAAGAGGCCGCCGAAGGAGCAACCGCCCCGGAATCTCTCAGGCAGAAGGACCGCGCGGGCCAAACGATACTCTGGAAAGCAGGCGCGCTTTCAGCCCGCCTCACCGAAGGGGTAAGCCCCGCGCGGCGCGCGGCGTGAAGCTCTCAGGTTCCGTGACAGAGGGGGTGAACGGATCGACCGCGGGGAGCGTTCCCGCGTTCATCGCCCTTTCTGCCGGAAGAAGCCCCGTGAACGACACCACCCGCCGCGACGACGATTTCGAGGAACCGCCGATCCAGACGCTGCCGCTCGATGCATGGCATCGCGCGAAGGGCGGCCGCATGGTCGAGTTCGCCGGCTATCACATGCCCGTCCAGTATGAAGGCATCATGGCCGAGCATCTGTGGACGCGCGAATCCGCCGGCCTGTTCGACGTGAGCCACATGGGCCAGCTCACCTTCACCGGCGAAGGCGTGGTCGCGGCGCTGGAGGCGCTGATGCCGGCCGATATCGCCGGCCTCGCCTTCAATCGAGCGCGCTATTCGCTGCTGCTCGACGCGGCGGGCGGCATCCTCGACGACCTGATGCTGACGCGGCAGGCGGACGACCGCATCTACATGGTCGTCAACGGCGCGACCAAATATGACGACATCGGCCATATCATCGAGCATCTGCCCGACGAGGTGACGCTCAACCTGATGGACGATCACGCGCTGCTGGCGGTGCAGGGGCCGAAGGCGGTCGATGCGCTGGCGCGCATCGTTCCCGGCGTCGATGCCCTGGTGTTCATGCAGGCCGCGCCGTTCGAATGGCAGGGGCATGGCCTGTGGATCAGCCGCTCCGGCTATACCGGCGAGGACGGGTTCGAGATTTCGGTGCCGGCCGACGCCGCCGAGGCGCTGGCCGATGCGCTGGTGGCGCAGCCGGAGGTCAGGCCGATCGGTTTGGGCGCGCGCGATTCACTGCGGCTGGAGGCGGGGCTGCCGCTCTACGGCCACGACCTGTCGCCCGAGACGACGCCGGTGATGGCCGATCTCGGCTTCGCCCTGTTCAAGCGCCGCCGCGAGGCGGGCGACTTCCCCGGCGCCGAGCGCATCCTGCTGGAGCGCGAGAACGGCCCGGCGGCGAAGCGCGTCGGCCTGCTGGTCGAGGGGCGCCAGCCGGTGCGCGAGGGCGCGTCGGTGCTCGATGCCGACGGCAGCGACGTGGGCAAGGTCACGTCCGGGGGCTTCGCGCCCACGGTCGGCGCGCCGATCGCGATGGCCTATGTGCCGCCCGCGCTCGCCGCGCCCGGCACGCATATCCAGCTCACCCAGCGCGGCAAGGTCCACAATGCGACCGTGATGCCGATGCCTTTCGTTCCCCACCGTTACTTCCGAGGAGTGAAGTGAGATGAGCCGTTATTTCAGCGAAGACCATGAGTGGATCGACGTCGACGGCGAGGTCGGCACCGTCGGCATCACCGACTATGCGCAAGGCCAGCTCGGCGATATCGTGTTCGTCGAGGTGCCGGAGGAAGGCAAGGCGCTGTCGAAGAACGACGACGCGGCGGTCGTCGAGAGCGTGAAGGCGGCGAGCGACGTCTATGCGCCCGTCTCCGGCACGGTGATCGAGGGCAATCCGGCGCTGGCCGACGAGCCGGGCCTGGTCAACACCGACCCGGAAGGCGAGGGCTGGTTCTTCAAGATCACCTTGTCCGACCCGTCCGAGCTGGACGGGCTGATGGACGAAAGCGCCTATGAGGCGTTCGTCGCCAAGCTGTGATCCGGCGATGACCCTTTCCCCCACCTCCGACTGGAGCCCCGCGGCCTATGCCGCCAACGCCGCGTTCGTGCCGGCGCTGGGGCAGCCGGTGGTCGCGCTGCTCGCGTCGCGCGCGGGGGAGCGGATTCTCGACGTCGGCTGTGGTGATGGCGTGCTGACGGCGGCCATCGCCGCGACCGGCGCGGAAGTGGTCGGGGTCGATGCCTCGCCCGCGATGACCGCCGCGGCGCGCGAGCGCGGTCTCGACGCGCGGGTGATGAGCGGCGAGGCGCTGGACTTTTCTGCCGGGTTCGACGCCGCTTTCTCCAATGCCGCGCTGCACTGGATGCGCGATGCCGGCGCGGTGGCGCGCGGCGTGATGCGCGCGCTGAAGCCCGGCGCGCGTTTCGTCGGCGAGATGGGCGGCGGGGGAAATTGCGCCGCGTTGTGGGAGGGCATCGACGCGGAGCTTGCCGCGCGCGGCCATGCGATCCCGGACAGCGCGCGGCACTGGTATCCCTCCGTCGAGGAGTTCACCCGCGTCTATGCCGATGCCGGCTTCACCGACATCGCTGCCACGCTGATCCCGCGCCCGACGCCGCTGCCCGGCGGCGTGACGGGCTGGATCGCCACCTTCATGACCGGCGCGTTCGACGCCGCCGGGATCGACCCCGCCGACCTGCCCGCGATCGCGGAGGCGATCGAGGCGCGGCTCGCCGACCGGCTACGCGGGCCGGACGGCGCATGGGTCGCCGATTACGTCCGCCTGCGCTTCACGATGAGAAAGCCCGACTGATGCGTTACTTGCCCCTTACCCAGCCGGACCGCGCGGCGATGCTCGCCGCGATCGGCGCGTCCTCGATCGACGACCTGTTCGTCGACGTGCCCGAAAGCGTCCGCCTCGCCGGCCCGATCGCCGGCCTGCCCGGCCATGCCAGCGAACTTGCGGTCGAGCGCCACATGTCGGCGCTGGCGCGCAGGAACATGGCGGCCGGCGACGGTCCGTTCTTCCTCGGCTGCGGCGCCTATCGCCATCATGTGCCGGCGAGCGTGGACCATATCATCCAGCGCGGCGAGTTCCTGACCGCCTACACGCCCTACCAGCCCGAGATCGCGCAGGGCACGCTCCAGATGCTGTTCGAGTTCCAGACGCAGGTCGCGCGCCTGCTCGGGACCGATGTGGCCAACGCCAGCATGTATGACGGCTCCACCGCATGCTGGGAGGCGATCGGCATGGCGCGGCGCATCACCAGGCGCGGCAAGGCGATCCTCTCCGGCGGCCTCCATCCGCATTATGTGTCGGTCGCCAGGACGATGGCGAAATATACCGGCGATGCGCTCGACGTGTCGCCGCCGGTGCTGACCGCCGAAACCGATATCGACGCGCTGATCGCGAAGATCGACGGCGACACCTCGTGCGTCGTGGTGCAATATCCCGACATTCTCGGTCGCATCGCGGACCTGCGCCCGCTCGCCGACGCATGCCACGCGCAAAAGGCGCTGCTGGTCGCGGTGGTGACGGAGCCGGTGGCGCTCGGCGCGATCCGCTCGCCCGGCGAGATGGACGCCGATATCGTGGTGGGCGAGGGCCAGTCGCTCGGCGTCGGGCTCCAGTTCGGCGGGCCCTATGTCGGCCTGTTCGGCTGCAAGGACAAATATGTCCGCCAGATGCCGGGGCGGCTGTGCGGCGAGACGGTGGACGCCGACGGCCGGCGCGGCTTCGTGCTGACGCTCTCCACGCGCGAGCAGCATATCCGGCGCGAGAAGGCGACGTCGAACATCTGCACCAATTCAGGGCTTTGCGCGCTCGCCTTCTCGAT
The DNA here is from genome assembly GCF_013344685.1 of Sphingomonas sp. CL5.1. Lineage (NCBI taxonomy): Bacteria > Pseudomonadati > Pseudomonadota > Alphaproteobacteria > Sphingomonadales > Sphingomonadaceae > Sphingomonas > Sphingomonas sp. CL5.1. The sequence continues at coordinate 4,278,958 of NZ_CP050137.1, read as the reverse complement.
CCACATGACCTTGCTGGGCGAGGCGGGGCTGCGCGCGCTGGCGGCGGCCAACCACGCCGGCGCGGTCGTCGCGGCGGAGCGGCTGGCGAAGGTGCCGGGCGTGCGGCTGGTGAACGACACCTTCTTCAACGAGTTCACGCTCGATCTGCGCAAGGAGGCGCGCCCGATCGTCCGCGCGCTGGCGGAGAAAGGCGTGCTCGCGGGCGTCTCGCTCGGGCGGCTCTATCCGGGCGTCGAGAGTCTCGCCAACGGGCTGGTCGTCGCGGTGACGGAGACGACCACGCCGGAGGATGTCGAAACACTCGCCAACGCGCTCGAGGAGGTGTTGGCATGACCGCGATCAACCAGAGCGGCTGGCGTCCGACGACGCCTGCGCAGGGCGGCAACGCCGGGCCCACCTTCACCGGCAACAAGGCGTTGATGCTGGAGGAGCCGCTGATCTTCGAGATCGGCGGCAGCGAGACGACCGGCGTGGAGATCGCGCCGCCCGCCACCGCGACCAGCCGCCTGGGCGGCCTCGCGCGCTCCGCGCCGATCGGCCTTCCCGGTCTCAGCGAGCCGGAGACGGTGCGGCATTACACCCGCCTCAGCCGGCAGAATTACGCGATCGACCTCGGGCTGTTCCCGCTCGGCTCGTGCACGATGAAGCACAACCCGCGCCTCAACGAGAAGATGGCGCGGCTGCCGGGCTTCGCGGACGTCCACCCGCTCCAGCCGATCGACACGGTGCAGGGCGCGCTGGAGGTGATCCAGCAGCTCGCGCACTGGCTGGTGACGCTTACGGGGATGCATTCGGTCGCGATGAGCCCGAAAGCGGGCGCGCATGGCGAATTGTGCGGCATCCTCGCGATCAAGGCGGCGCTGGAGAAGCGCGGCGAGGGGCATCGCAAGGTGATCCTGGTGCCCGAGAGCGCGCACGGCACCAACCCCGCCACCGCCGCCTTCGCCGGCTTCTCGGTGGAGAATATCCCCGCGACCGAGGAAGGCCGCGTCGATACGGCGGCGCTGAAGGCGCGGCTCGGGCCGGACGTTGCGGGGGTGATGATAACCAACCCCAATACCTGCGGCTTGTTCGAGCGCGATCTCAAGACGATCTCGGAAGCGGTCCACGCGGCCGGCGGCTATGTCTATTGCGACGGCGCGAACTTCAACGCGATCGTCGGCCGGGTGCGGCCGGGCGACCTCGGCGTCGATGCGATGCACATCAACCTGCACAAGACCTTCTCCACCCCGCACGGCGGCGGCGGGCCGGGGTCCGGGCCGGTGGTGTTTTCGGAGCGGCTTACGCCGTTCGCGCCGCTGCCGTTCGTCGAGAAGCAGGGCGATCATTTCGTGCTGGTCGAGGAGGAGACGGCGCAGGATCATCACGCCGACAGCTTCGGCCGGATGACCGCGTTCCACGGCCAGATGGGGATGTTCACCCGCGCGCTCACCTATATCCTCAGCCACGGCGCGGACGGCCTCAGGCAGGTGGCGGAGGACGCGGTGCTCAACGCCAATTACGTGCTGCGCAGCCTTGAGGACGTGCTCGACGCGCCATTCGCCGCATCGGGGCCGTGCATGCACGAGGCGATCTTCTCGGATAAAGGCTTCGCGGAGGGCTTCTCGACGATCGACGTCGCCAAGGCGCTGATCGACGAGGGCTTCCATCCGATGACGATGTATTTCCCGCTCGTCGTCCACGGCGCGATGCTCGTCGAGCCGACCGAGACCGAGAGCAAGGCGACGCTCGACCAGTTCATCGGCGCGCTGCGCTCGGTGGCGGAACGGGCGCGGGCCGGCGACGAGACGTTGCGCACCGCGCCGCATTTCGCGCCGCGCAACCGGCTCGACGAGACGCTGGCGGCGCGCAAGCCGAAGCTCGTCTGGCAGGAGCCGGAACCGGCGGCGGTCGCCGCCGAGTAGCATACCCGCAATTCGGCGCCGGCCCGTTTCGGGCTGGCGCCGTGGCGCGCTTCGTGCCAACCCGTTCTTCTAAAAAGCGGGAGAGGGTAATGGCGGTAAGCACGCGCATCACGGAAATGCTGGGGATCGAGAAGCCGATCATCCAGGCGGCGATGGGCTGGATCGCGCGCGCGCAGCTTTCCTCCGCCGTGTCGAACGCGGGCGGCATGGGGATCATCGAGACCTCTTCGGGCGAGCTGGACGCGGTGCGCGAGGAGATCCTCAAGATGCGCGAGCTTACCGACAAGCCGTTCGGCGTGAACGTCGCGCAGGCCTTCGTCCGCGACCCCGACATCATCCGTTTCGTGATCGATCAGGGGGTGAAGTTCGTCACCACCTCCGCCGGCGATCCGATGAAATATACCGCGATGCTGAAGGAGGCGGGGCTGACCGTGTTCCATGTCGTCCCCAATCTGGCGGGCGCGTTGCGCGCGGTGGAGGCGGGCGTGGACGGCCTGATCGTCGAGGGCGGCGAGGGCGGTGGGTTCAAGAATCCGAAGGATGTCTCCACCATGGTATTGGTGCCGCAGGTGGTGGAGGCGGTCGACGTGCCAGTCGTCGCGGCCGGCGGGATCATGGACGGCAGGACGATGGCGGCGGCCTTCGCGCTCGGCGCCGAGGGCGTGCTGATGGGCACGCGCATCCTCTCCTCCGCCGAAAGCCCCGTGCACGGGAACTGGAAGCAGGCGATCCTCGACGCCGATGCCACGGATACGGTGTTCCTCAACCGCAAGGGGCCGGGGCCGGCGCTCCGCGCGCTGCGCACCGGGCGGTCGACGCGGATCGCGGCGGAGGGCTCGCCCAATATCTTCGGCGAGTTCGCCGACACGCGGAAGGTCTATTTCGAAGGCGACCTGGAGGCGGGCATCGCGCTCACCGGGCAGGTCGCCGGGCGCATCCACGAGGTGAAGCCGGTCGCGCGGATTTTCGAGGAGACGATACGGGAATATAAAACGGTGGTCGCGGGCCTGCCGCGCGGGTGATGCGTGCATGGCCGATCCCGCGCGTTATCGGGGTGCTGTTCGGTGCCTTGTGGGGTGTGATCGGCACACTGGCGCTGTCGCTGCCGTATCCGATGCGGGCCATTGCGGGCGGAGCGGTGACGCTGATCGCGGCAGGGCTGCTGGGCCGCCTGTGGCTCCGCGCGCAGATACGTGGCGAAGGCAATGCGCTGTTCCGCCGTCGCGCCTATCTGCTGGCCGTGGCGTTCGAGATCGCGGCGATCATGCTCGCCTCCTCGCTGCTGCCGCGTTTCGGGTGGGGGGATTATTTCCTCTGCGCGGTCGGGGTGATCGTCGGGCTGCACTTCATCGGCCTGTGGCGGGCGAGCGGCGCGGCGCGCTTCCTTTATATCGCGCTGGCGATGTGCGTGATCTCGATCGGCGCGATGCTAGCGCCGCTTGCGTGGCGCGACGCCTCGCTCGGCTTCGGCAACGCGCTGGTGCTGTGGATCGCTGCCGGGCTGCCCTGATCTATCTCAATCCCACCCCGCCAGTTCGGCGAGCCACGCCGCCGCCGTGCCGTCGCTCGGCGCGCGCCAGTCGCCGCGCGGGCTGAGCGCGCCGCCGGACGACACCTTCGGCCCGTTGGGCAGCGCCGAGCGCTTGAACTGGCTGGTGCGGAAGAAGCGGTGGAGGAATTTCTCCAGCCACCCCCGGATCGTGTCGAGGTCATAGGCGACGCGCGCCGCCGCCGGCACGCCCTCCGGCCAGCGCCCCGCTTCCGCGTCGCGCCATGCGTGCCATGCGAGGAACAGGATCTTCGACGGCGCGAGGCCGTAGCGGATCACATGATGCGCGAAGAAATCGTTGAGCGCATAGGGGCCGATCCGCGCCTCCGTGCTCTGGATCGCGCCGTCCGCGCCGGCGGGCACCAGCTCCGGGCTGATCTCGGTGGTGAGGATCGCCTCCAGCACCGTATCGGTCTCCGGGTCATATTGGTCGGTCGCGATGCACCAGCGGATCAGGAACTGGATCAGCGTCTTGGGCACGCCGGCGTTGACGCCGTAATGGCTCATCTGGTCGCCGACGCCATAGGTGCACCAGCCGAGCGCCAGTTCCGACAGGTCGCCGGTGCCGACGACGATGCCGTCGCGCTGGTTGGCGAGGCGGAACAGATAGTCGGTGCGCAGCCCCGCCTGCACATTCTCGAACGTCACGTCATAGACCGGTTCGCCGTTCGCGAAGGGATGGCCGATATCCTCCAGCATCCGGCGCGCGGCGGGGCGGATGTCGATCTCCTCCGCCGTCACGCCGAGCGCGTGCATCAGCCTCCACGCGTTGCCTTTGGTGCCCTCGCTGGTGGCGAAGCCGGGCATGGTCACCCCGAGGATATCGCTCCGCGCGCGCCCGAGCCGGTCGAGCGCCTTGGCCGCGACGATCAAAGCGTGGGTGGAATCGAGGCCGCCCGACACGCCGATAACCAGCCGTTTCGCGCCGGTCGCTTCCAGCCGCTTCGCCAGCCCCTCGACCTGGATGTTGAAGGCTTCGTAGCAATCGGCGTCGCGCTTCTCCGGCGTGTTCGGCACGAACGGGAAGCGACGCAGCGCGCGGCGCAGGCCGACGTCGGCGAAATCGGGCCGGTGCGCGAAGCCGACGCGGCGGAAGCGCGTCTCCGGGTGGCCGGCGAGCGCGGCGGCGTCGTTGAACGTGCCGAAGCGCGTGCGCTCCTGCATAAGCCGCTCGCAATCCACGTCCGCGATGCACAGTTCGGGATCGTGCCCGAACCGCGCCGATTCCGCGAGCAACTCGCCAAGCTCGTGGATCGTGCCCTGACCGTCCCACGCGAGGTCGGTGGTGCTCTCCCCCGGCCCGGCGGCGGCATAGACATAGGCGCAGAGCGCGCGCGCCGATTGCGCCGCCGACAGCATCGCCCGCTCGCGCGCCTTGCCGATCGTGATGTTCGAGGCGGAAAGGTTGCAGCACACCAGCGCCCCGGCCAGCGCGCCGGGCGTCGACGGCGGGGTCGGCGCCCAGTAATCCTCGCAGATCTCCGCGTGGAACACGAAGTGCGGCAGGTCGCTGGCGGCGAAGATCAGGTCCGTGCCGAACGGCACCTCATCCCCGCCGATCGCGATCGTCAGCCCGGCGAGGCCCGCGCCCGACGCGAACCAGCGTTTCTCGTAATATTCACGGTAGTTGGGCAGGAAGGACTTGGGCACCACGCCCAACACGCGCCCGCGCGCGATCGCCACCGCGCAATTGTAGAGCCGTCCGTTGCGCGCCAGCGCGGCGCCGACCAGCAGCACCGGCGTGAGGTCGCGCGTCGCTTCCGTCACCGCTTCCAGCGCGGCCAGCGTCGCCGCCTGCTGCGCGGATTGCAGGTGGAGGTCGTCGATCGCATAGGAGGTGAGGTTCAGCTCCGGAAAGACGACGAGATCGACCGCCTGGTCGTGCGCGCTGTGCGCCAGCGCGATCGCCGCCCGCGCGTTGGCGGCGGCGTCGCCGACCGAGGCGCGCGGGGTCGCCGCGGCGACGCGCAGCAGGCGATGGGCGTGGATTGAACGGAATGCCGGCTTCATCTGTCGCCGGTCTAACGCGCTTTGTACGTCCGCGCCATGCTTCGGCGCTTTTCGCGATGGGTTGAAAGCGATAGTGAGGGTGTCGATGGACGACCCGCCGACAGACGCGCGCAGGGTTGCGCGGCAATTCGCCGGTTGCGGCGCATTGGGCGAGATGATGCTGGCGAAGGACTGGTCGTCATCGCCGCTCGGCCCGATCGGGCATTGGCCGCCGGCGCTGGTCAACGCGGTCGCCCTGATGCTCCCCGCCGCCGCCGAGATCGTGCTGTTCTGGGGGCCGGACTATGTCGCGCTCTACAACGATGCCTATGCGCCGACGATCGGCGACAAGCACCCGGCCGCGCTCGGCCGCCCGGCGCGCGAGGCATGGAGCGAGCTGTGGGATGACCTCGAGCCGCTGCTCGCGCATGTCCGCGAGACCGGCGAGACGTTCCGCGCGAAGGACCGCCCCTTCTATATCGAGCGCGCCGGCTACGGCGAGGAAGTGTTCTTCGACGTATCCTATTCCCCGGTCCGGGAGGATAGCGGCGAGATCGGCGGGGTGCTGTGCATCGTCTCCGAAACCACCGCGCAGGTGCGCGCGGCCCGCGCGCTGGCGGACGATCGCGCGCGGCTGGCGCAGATGTTCGAGGAGGCGCCGGGCTTCATCGTCGTGCTACGCGGCCGCGACCATGTCGTCGAGCTGGCCAACCGCGCGTTCCGCGACCTGATCGGCGAGCGGGAGGGCGGCATCGTCGGGCGCGCCGCCCGCGACGTGCTGCCGGAGATCGCGACGCAGGGCTATCTGGAACGGCTGGACGCGGTGTGGGCGAGCGCCGAATCCTATCGCGAGAATGGCTCAGCGGCGCGTTTGCGCCGTCGACCGGGCATGGAAGCGGAGACGCGCTACGTCGATTTCCTGTTCCAGCCGCTGGTCGACGCGACCGGCGCGGTGACGGGGGTGTTCGTGCAGGGCACAGACGTCACCGATCGCCACAGCGCCGAGCGGGCGCTGGCGCTGAGCCGCGAATCGCTGGAACTGGCGGCGGAAGCGGCGGGGATCGGCACCTGGGACATCCATTTGCCCGAGCGGCAGAGCCTGTGGTCCGACCGGGCCAAGGCGATCTACGGCTTCGCGCCCGATCATCCGATGACGCTGGACGATTATTACGCCCATCTCCATCCCGCCGACGAGCAGGCGGTCCGCGCCAGCCTTGAGGCGACGGTGGACCCGGCGCGGCGCGAGCCGCTCGACGTCGAGTTCCGCGTCCGGCGCGCCGACGACGGCGAATTGCGCTGGCTGGCGGCGACCGGGCGCGGCATCTTCGAGGGCGACCGCTGCGTCCGCGCGGCCGGCACCGTGATCGACATCACCCGCCGGCGGCAGGAGCGCGAGGCGCTGCGCGAGAGCGAGGCGCGCTTCCGCAACCTTTCGGATTCATTGCCCGCGCTGGTCTGGCAGACCGACGAGAAGGGCGAGATCGTCTTCGCCAACCAGTTCTTCGAGACGTTCCTCGGCGTATCCCCGGCGGAGATCATCCGCGAAGGCTGGACGCGGCTCTATCTGCCGGAGGACCGCGCGATGATGGCGGCGATCCGCGCGCAGGCCGATGTCGAGCGCCGGCCGATGGGCGGCGACCTGCGGCTGCGCACCGCGCGCGGCGAATCGCGCTGGGTCCATGCGGAGGCGCGGCCGCGCCTCGTCGACGGCGCCTATCGCGGCTATATCTGCTGCGCGGTGGACGTGAGCGAGGCGCATCTCGCCGGCGAGGCTTCCGAGCGCCGCGTCGCCGAGCGCACCCGCGAGCTGACCGAGCAGATCGCCGAGCGCGAGCGGGTTGAGGCCGCGCTCCACCAGATGCAGCGGCTGGAGGCGGTGGGGCAGCTCACCTCCGGCGTGGCGCACGATTTCAACAACCTGCTGACCGTCGTGCTCGGCAATGTCGCGACGCTGGAGCGGACGCTGGGCGATACGGCCGACGCGCGCGACCGGCAGCGGCTGGAGCATGTGCGCATGGCGGCCGAGCGCGGCGCGGCGCTGACGGCGCAACTGCTCGCCTTCTCGCGCCGCCAGCGGCTCGAGGCGAAGGTGGTCGAGCTGAACCAGACGATCGCGGGGATGCGCGAGCTGATGGAGAGCACGCTCGGCCGTGCGATCACCATCGACATGCGGCTGGCGGACGAATTGTGGCACGCGTTGGTCGATCCGACGCAGTTCGAGCTGGTGGTGCTCAACCTCGCGATCAACGCGCGCGACGCGATGGGCGCGGCCGGCGGCTCGCTCATGCTCGCCACCGGCAATGTCGCGCTGGGCGGGCCGGCCTCGCCGGACGAGCCGCCGGCCGGCGATTATGTCGTCGTCTCGGTCTCCGATACCGGCGAGGGGATGAGCGCGGAGGTGCGCGCGCGCGTGTTCGAGCCGTTCTTCACCACCAAGGGGGTGGGGAAGGGATCGGGACTGGGGCTGGCGCAGGTCTATGGCTTCGTCAAGCAATCGGGCGGCGGGATCAGGATCGAGACCGCGCCGGGCGAGGGGACGACGGTGAGCATCTACCTGCCGCGCGCCGCCGCGCCGCTTCGTCCGCGCGCGAGTGAGCCGGCGGCCGCCGGGAACTGCTCGATCGTGGGGCGCACCGTGCTGGTGCTGGACGACGATGCGCACGTCCGCGCGGTGACGGCGCAGGAATTGCGCGATGCCGGCGCGCTGGTGATCGAGGCGGCCGACGGCCCGCGCGCGCTGGGTGTGGTGGAGCGCGACATGGTGCTCGACGCGGCGGTGGTCGATTTCGCGATGCCGGGAATGAACGGGGCGGAGTTCGCCGCGCAGGCGCGTGGCCTGCGGCCGGGCCTGCCGGTGCTGTTCGTGACCGGCTACGCCGACCTGCGCGCGCTGGCGCATGTCGGCGACGACGCGGTGATCCAGAAACCCTATCCCGCCGGCGCCGTTTCCCGCCGGCTGGCGGAGATGCTGGCGGGATAGCCGTCAGCGCGGGCAGGTCGACGCGGCCGTCGCGTCGAGATCGAGGCAGCGCCCATCGAGGCCGTTCACCTCCAGCCCCACCGTCGCGGCGAGCGTCGGCACGATATCGACCGTCTCGACCGACAGCGGCTGCTCGAACCCGGCGATGCCCTTGCGCCAGAACAGGATCGGCACGCGGCGGTCGTAATCCCACGGGCTGCCGTGGGTCTCGACATAGCCGGGGCCGGGCGCCGGGATCGGCGTGACGCGCGGCTTGAGCAGCAGCAGGAAATCGCCCGACCGCTCCGGGTCATAGGAGGCGCGCGCGCGTTCCAGCAGCGTCCAGGTTTCCGGCGGTCCCTTGGGCATCGGCGTCGCGGCGATCTGCTCGCGGGTCGGCACGGCGGCGATCTGCGGCATCGCGGAATAACGCTTCACCGCCGCCGCGATCACCGCAGCGCGCTTCGCGGCGGGCACGTCGCTGGAGACATAGACGTCGCCCTCGCCGCCGATCAGCACCGGCCCGGCGATGCCAAGCTCCCTGCCGATCGCCGCGCCCACCGTCCTGGGGGAAAGCGCGGGATCGACGCGCGTCTCCATCGGCATGGCATGTTCGCGCTGCCGCTCGGTCATGTCGTGCGCGCCGTGGTCGGCGGTCAGCACCACCTCGTAATCGACGCCCAGCCCGTCGAGCGCGTCGAAGAAGGTTTCCAGCGACAGGTCCAGCTCGTTCATCTGGATGCACATCTCGCTGCCCTGCGTGCCGTTGGCGTGGCCGACATAATCGGTCGCGGAAAGGCCGACGATCAGCAGGTCGGGCGCCGCGCCGGTCCCGAGCTTCATGTCGTGGGCGAGGCCATAGGCGATGCCGAGCACCGCGCTGTCGATCGCGGGGGAGGCGCGGAACGCCTTGGCGTCGCCCGCCGCGCGCTCGAACCGCCCGGTGCCAAGCGTCTGGTTGCCGACCTGGATCGGCCGCGCGATCGCCGCGCACCAGCCGGGCAGCGGCAGCGGCCCCTGTGGCTTGGCGATCAGCTCCGCCACCGCCGTCCGCGCGCGCGCCACCGTCGGCGGCACCGCGCGCCCGGCATAGGAGGCGAAGGTCTTGCCGTCCCAGAACCACAATTCGTCGACCTTGTGGCCGCCCATCATGATCGCCGCGCGATCCTTGCCCGCGACCGACACGACGCGCGTGGCGGGATGGGCGGCCTTCATCATCTCGCCCAGCGTCGGCACCCTCAGGTGCAGGTCGGAGGCGGTGTAGTTGTTATGGTCGCTGCCGGGGACGCGCTCGTCCTCCGCGCAATAGACCATCTTGTCGGCGCGGCCCGCCTTCTGGTCCAGCCAGGTGTTGGCGATGATCCCGGTGTGCGCCGGGCGCATCCCGGTCAGGATCGTCGAGTGGCCGGGGCAGGTCTCGGTCGCGGCGTGGCTCTGGTAGCCGGAGGGGAAGACGACGCCCTGCAACAGCCGCGCGAAGCCGCCGGTGAAGCGATTGCGATATTGCGCGAACAGGTCGGCGGAGAATTGATCGACCGAGATGGCGACGATCAGCTTCGGCGCGGCGCGCGGCCCCGCCGCCTCGGCGACCGGAGCGGCGGGCGCGGCCTGCTGCGCGAGCGCCGGGGCGGCGAAGGCGGCAGCGATCAGGGCAATCGGCAGGGCGAGGGGAGCGGCGATCCGCACTTTCATCTTCGGTCCTTGGTGCAAAGCGTTGGCGGGCAGGGTATGTCCGCGCCATGATGGCGAGGCAAGCATGGTTGCGGCGGGTATCGGCCCTTTTGGTCGGGCTGATGACATTGCTCGCGCTGCCCGCCGGCGCCGCGCCGCATGTCGCGATGCGGCTGGTGGCGGAAACCGCGCGGCCGGCGGCGGGCGGCACGGTGACGCTCGCCTTCGACGCCGCGCCCGCGCCGGGCTGGCACGCTTACTGGCAGAACCCCGGCGACGCGGGCGTCGGCACGCGGCTGGAATGGCATCTGCCGCCCGGCGCGACGGCGGGCGAGCTGCGCTATCCGGTGCCGCAGCGGCTGCTGATCGCCGGGCTGATGAACTATGTGTTCGAGCGGCCGTTCGCGATGCTGGTCGATCTGAAGGTGCCGGCCGGGCTGACGGCGGGCGCGCGGCTGCCGATCGCCGTCAAGGCGGACTATCTGGTCTGCACCAACGATCTGTGCGTGCCCGAGACGCAGACGCTGGAGACGGTGCTGACGATCGGCGACGGCGCGCCCGATCCGGCAAGCGCAGCGCGGTTCGACGCATGGCGGCGCGCGCTGCCGCAGCCGCTCGGCGCGACGGCGACATGGCAGGCGAGCGGGGGCACCTTCAGGCTCGGCGTGCCGTTCCCGGCGGACGCGCCGGTGAACCAGCCGTATTTCTACCCGGCCGCGACCGGCGCGGTCGATTTCGCCGCGCCGCAGAAAGTGGCGCGCGACGGCGACCGGCTGGTGATCGAGACGAAGGCCGCCGCGACCCCGGTCAACGGCCGGATCGAGGGCGTGCTGGCGACCGGCGACGGGCGCGGGCTGGCGATCGTCGCGGAGCCGGGCAATGTCGCGCCGGCCGCCGGCGGGGAAGGGGCATGGGGCGCGGCGCTCGCGGCCTTCGCCGGGGCGGTGCTCGGCGGGCTGTTGCTCAACATCATGCCCTGCGTCTTTCCGATCCTGAGCCTCAAGGCGCTGAGTCTCGCGCGCGCGGGCGAGACGGAGCGCGGCACGCGGCGCGAGGCTGTGGCCTATGCGGCGGGGGTGGTCGTCGTCTGCCTCGCGCTGGGCGGCACGTTGCTCGCGTTGCGGGCGGGCGGGGCGGCGGTCGGCTGGGCGTTCCAGTTGCAGGACCCGCGCGTGATCGGCGCGCTGCTGCTGCTCGTCGCCGGGATCGCGCTCAACCTCGCCGGGCTGTTCGAGCTGCCGACGCCACGCTTCGCCGGCCGCTCCGGCACGACCGGCGCCTTCGCCACCGGCGCGCTGGCCGCGTTCATCGCGACGCCGTGCAGCGGTCCGTTCATGGGCGCGGCCCTCGGCGCGGCGCTGGTGCTGCCGACGGTGGCGGCGCTGATGATATTCGCCGGCCTCGGCTTCGGCATCGCATTGCCGTTCCTGCTGATCGGCTTCGTGCCCGCGCTGCGGCGGCGACTGCCGAAGCCGGGGGCTTGGCTGGCGCGGGTGCGGCGCATCCTGTCGCTGCCGATGTTCCTCACCGCGCTGGCGCTCGGCTGGGTGCTGTGGCGGCAGGCGGGGAGTGTCGGGCTGATGCTCGCGCTGATCGCGCTGGCGCTGCTGCTGGTGGGCCTGTGGCTGACCGGCCTGGCGCAGCGCGCCGGGCGTGGGCGCGCGTGGTGGCCGGCGCTGATCGGCGTGCCGGGGGCGCTGGTCGCGGCTGCGCTGCTGCATCCCGGCGCGGCGACTCCGGCGGCGGCGGTCGCGGGCGCGCAGCCGTTCAGCGAGGCGCGGCTCGCCGCGCTGCGCGCCCAAGGGCGGCCGGTGTTCGCCTATTTCACCGCCGACTGGTGCCTCACCTGCAAGGTCAACGAAAAGACCTCGATCGAGACGGAGAAGGTCGCGCGCGCGTTCCGGCACGGCAAGGTGGCGGTGCTGGTCGGCGACTGGACCGACGGCAACCCGGCGCTCGGCCGCTTCATCGAGGCGAACAACCGCGCCGGCGTGCCGCTCTACCTGTGGTACGCTCCCGGCGCGCCGGCCCCGCGCGTCCTGCCGCAATTGCTGACGCCGGACATGCTGGCGGCATTGCCCGGCGCGTGAGGCTCAGGCGACGACCGCCTCGTCCTCCGGCAGCAGCGTCCAGCCGCGCGGGCCGAGGATCTCGAGCGGGCGATAGCGCGTCTTGTATTCCATCCGCGCCGATCCCTTCACCCAATAGCCGAGATAGACATAGGGCAGGCCGGCGGTGCGCGCGCGCAGGATATGGTCGAGGATGATGAGGTTGCCCAGCGCCGGCCGGTCCTCGCGGTCGGCGGCGAAGAAGCTGTAGATCATCGACAGCCCGTCCGCCTGCCGGTCGGTGAGGCAGGCGCCGATCAGCTTGCCCCGCGCGCCGTTCACCGAAGGCTCGCGATATTCGACGATCACCGAGTTGACCGGCGATTGCTCGATCATGTCGGCATAATCGGTGTCGTCCATCCCCGCCATGCCGCCGCCGGGGTGGCGCGCGGCGAGATAGCGGCGCAGGAGCTGGTATTGCTCGTCGGTCGCCCACGGGCGGCAGGCGGTCACCTCCAGATCGGCGTGGCGGCGGATCAGCTTGCGCTGGGTGGCGTTGGCGACGAAATCATGCGCGACGACGCGCACCGAGACGCAGGCCGAGCAGCCCGCGCACGACGGGCGATAGGCGACCGACTGGCTGCGCCGGAAGCCGATCCGGCCGAGCGCGTCGTTCAGCTCGTTGGCGTGCGGGCCGGAAAGCTCGGTGAACACCTTCCGCTCCTGTCGCCCCGGCAGATAGGGGCATGGCGCGGGGCTGGTCACGAAGAAGCGCGGAAAGCGAAATGGCGCCGTCACCGACGTTTACCCCTTGAGCCGGCGCGATGATCCGCGCCGTCTCCGAGGATATGCGACCTCGCCGCAATCGTGAAAAGGCTGTTAACCACGAATGGAGGTTAACGCGTCCGCCCGCGCCGTTCCAGTGGGTGGAGGAGGCCCGGTTTCAGGCCGGCTCGACCGGGCTCACCTCATAGCCGCCGTCGCGCAGCGCCGCCATCAGCCGGTCGAGGTGCCCGCGATCGCGCGCCTCGCATTCGATGTCGGCGATCAGGCCCTTGGCCGGCAGCGAGGTGAACACGCGCTGGTGATAGACCTCGATGATGTTGACGCGCTGCTCGTCGAAGATGCGCGCGACATTGTAGAGCGCGCCGGGCTGGTCCTTCAGCCGGATGCGCAGCCGCGCCAGCCGGCCGGACCGGGCGAGATCGCGCAGCAGCACGTTGGCGAGCAGCCGCGTGTCGATATTGCCGCCGCACAGCACCACGCCCACCGTCTTGCCGCGGAAGCGGTCGCCGTGCTGCATCAGCGCGGCGAGGCCGGCGGCGCCCGCGCCCTCGACCACCGTCTTCTCGATCTGGAGCAGCAGGCTCACCGCCTCCTCCAGATTGCGTTCGGAGACGAGCAGGATGTCGTCGACCAGCGCCTCCACGATCCGCGCGGTGATGCCGCCCGGCTCCTTCACCGCGATGCCCTCGGCCAGCGTATCCCCGGCGCAGGGCAGGTCCGTGTGATGGATGCGATTATACATCGAGGGGAACAGCTCGGCCTGCACCCCGATCACCTCCACCGCGCGGCGCGGCGCGGCGGCGGCGACGGTCGCCATGCCGGAGATGAGGCCGCCGCCGCCGATCGGGGTGATGAACGTGTCGATTCCCGGCACGTCCTCCAGCATCTCCAGCGCGACCGTACCCTGCCCGGCGATCACGCGCGGATCGTCGAACGGGTGGACGAAGGTATAGCCCTCGTTCGCCTCCATCGTGCGGGCATGGGCATAAGCGGCGTCGAACGTGTCGCCCTCCAGCACCACGGTGGCGCCGTGGCCCTGCGTCTGCGTCACCTTCACGATCGGGGTGGTCTTCGGCATGACGATCGTCGCCGGCACGCCGAGCCGGTTGGCGTGATAGGCGAGGCCCTGCGCGTGATTGCCCGCCGAGGCCGCGATCACGCCGCGCGCCTTCGCCTCGTCCGAAAGCTGGAGCAATGTGTTGAGCGCCCCGCGCTCCTTGTAGGCGGCGGTGAACTGGAGGTTCTCGAACTTCAGATAGACGGTCGCGCCGGTGAGCTGCGACAGCGTCTTGCTGATGAGGGTGGGCGTGCGCACGATCGAGTCGCGAATCCGCATGTGCGCCGCGCGCACGTCGTCGAGGGTGACGGGAAGGGATTCGCTGCTCGTCGCAAGGCTTGCCAACATAACCTCCATGAAATGCCGCAACAGGCGCGGCGGAGAGGGAGCCGCCTAGACCATCTGGCGCGCCGTGGAAACTCCGCCTAATCCCCATCTCCATGAGGATCGCATTCATCGGCACCGGCGTCATGGGCGCCCCGATGGCCGGGCATCTCGCCCGCGCCGGACACGACGTCGTCGTCTATAACCGCACCCGCGCCAGGGCGGCGGCGACCGGGCTGGAGGTCGCGGACACGCCGGCCGCCGCTGCGGCGGGCGCCGACGCGGTGGTGACATGCGTCGGCAACGACGGCGATCTGGAGCAGGTGACGCTCGGACCGGATGGCGCCTTCGCCGCGATGCGCGCGGATGCGGTGTTCATCGACCACACCACCGTCTCCGCCGATATCGCGCGGCGGCTGGCGGCGGCGCGCGCGCTTTCGGTCGATGCGCCCGTATCCGGCGGGCAGGCGGGCGCGGAGAAGGGCCAGCTCTCCATCATGTGCGGCGGCAGCGACGCCGCGATGGCCAGGGCGCGGCCGGTCATGGAGCCTTATGCCGCGCGCATCGTCCATGTCGGCGCGGCCGGGGCGGGGCAGCAGTCCAAGATGGTCAACCAGATCTGCATCGCCGGCGTGGTGCAGGGGCTGAGCGAGGCGCTGCGGTTCGCGCAGGCGAGCGGGCTCGATCTCGACAAGGTGTTCGAGGCGGTGTCCGGCGGCGCGGCGCAGAGCTGGCAGATGGTCAACCGCTGGGGGACGATGGCGAGGGACGAGTTCGACTTCGGCTTCGCGATCGACTGGATGCGCAAGGACCTCGGGCTGGCGCTCGACGAGGCGAAGCGCAACGGCGCGGTGCTGCCGGTCGCGGCGCTGGTCGATCAATTCTATGCCGAGGTGCAGAAGCTGGGCGGCGGGCGACAGGACACCAGCGCGCTGGTCCGGCGGCTGCCGCGATGAGGGCGGCGCTGCTCGCGGCGGCCGCCGTCCTGCTTCCCGTTCCCGCGCTGGCCGATGCGCTGATCGACAATGTGCAGGGCATCACGCTCGACCGCGACGGCAGGGTCGTGCGCTTCAAGGCGCTGGTGATGGACAAGGACGGCAAGGTCGTCCGCCTCGTTCCCGTCAACGAGGAGCCGCGCAAGCCGACGAAGAAGGACCCCGGCCCGCGCTACGACTGGCGCGCGGACATGAAGGGCAAGGTGCTGCTGCCCGGCTTCATCGACGCGCACGGCCATGTCGAGCAGCTCGGCTTCGCGGCGATGTCGCTCGACCTGTCGGACACGAAATCGCTCGACGAGGCGAAGGCGAGGATCGCCGCCTATATCGCCGCCAACCCGGACCGGAAGTGGATCATCGGGCGCGGCTGGAATCAGGAGGTATGGGGGCTGGGGCGCTTTCCGACCGCCGCCGATCTCGATCCGATCTCGCAGGGCCACGCGATCTGGCTGGAGCGCGCCGACGGCCACGCCGGCTGGGCGAACGGCGCGGCGATGCGCGAGGCCGGCGTCACCGCCGCCACGCCGACCCCGGCCGGCGGCCGGATCGAGAAGGGCGCGGGCGGCCAGCCGAGCGGCGTGTTCGTCGATGCCGCCACCCAGCTTGTCGACAAGGTTCTCCCGCAGCCCTTGCCGAAGGAGCGCGACGCCGCCTTCCTCGCCGCGCAGCAGGTGCTGCTCGGCTATGGCGTCACCGCGATCGCCGACATGGGGACGACGCTGGACGACTGGCTCAGCTATCGCCGCATGGCCGATATCGGCGCGCTGCGCATCCGCGTGATGAGCTATGCGCGCGGCGTCGAGACGGCGAGCCGCGTCGGCGGCAAGGGGCCGACGCCGTGGCTCTATGGCGATCGGCTGCGGATGGGCGGGGTGAAGCTCTATGCCGATGGCGCGCTCGGCTCGCGCGGGGCGTGGCTGAAAGCGCCTTATGCCGATGCGCCGGGCCAGTCCGGCCTCGGCTTCAACACCGACGCGCAGCTCCAGAACCAGATGAGCCGCGCGGCGATGGACGGCTTCCAGATCGCGGTCCATGCGATCGGCGACCGCGCCAACCAGCAGGTCCTGGACGCGATCGATGCGCTGTCGGACACTTATTCCGGCGACCGCCGCTGGCGGATCGAACATGCGCAGATCGTCGCGCCGGAGGATCTGCCGCGCTTCGGCCGCCACGGCATCGTCGCGTCGATGCAGCCGGTCCACCAGACCAGCGACCGCACGATGGCGGAGGCGCGATTGGGGCCGCAGCGGCTGGCCGGGGCCTATGCGTGGAAATCGATCCTCGCCACCGGCGCGAAGCTCGCCTTCGGCTCCGACACGCCGGTCGAGAAGCCCGATCCCTGGGCCGGCTGGGCGGCGGCGTTCACCCGGCAGGACGCGGACGGCCAGCCCTATGGCGGCTGGCGGCCGGAGGAGGCGCTGACCCGCGAGCAGGCGTGGTGGGCCTATACCGGCGGCGCGGCCTACGCCGGCTTCGCGGAGAGCAGGTTCGGCATCCTCGCCCCCGGCCAGCGCGCCGATTTCATCATCGTCGATCGCGATCCGCTCAACGCCAGCCCGACCGACCTGCGCAAGACGGTGGTCGAGCAGACGTGGATCGGCGGTGAGAAAGCATGGGAGCGGAAACAGACCGGTCAGCGATAGACCATCCCGCCGTCCACCATGATCGACTGGCCGGTGACATAGTCCGAATCCGGCCCGGCGAGGAACGCGACCAGCCCGGCGACATCCTCCGGCGTCTCCATCCGGCCCAGCGCGATCCCCTCGATCGCGCGCGTGGAGATGGTGCCGCGCGGCGCGCCGGTGACGGCGGAGAAACGCTCGTCGATCTCCTCCCACATGCCGGTGTCGACGATGCCGGGGCAATAGGCGTTCACGGTGATGCCACGGCTGGCGAATTCCTTCGCGGCTGACTGGGTGAGCGAGCGCACCGCGAACTTGGTGGCGGAATAGACGCCCAGCATCGCCGCGCCGTCCTGCCCCGCGATCGAGCAGGCGTTGATGACCTTGCCCTTCCGCCCGCGCGCGACGAACTTCGCCGCCGCCGCCTGGATGCCCCAGATCACGCCGTTCACGTTGATGCGGAAGATGCGCTCCACCTCCTCCGGCGTCACGTCCGACAGCGGCTGGACCTGCGCGATCCCGGCGTTGTTGATCATCACGTCGAAGCCGCCGAGCGTGCTTTCGGCATGGTCGATCGCGGCATGGACCTGCTCGCGGTCCCCGACGTCGGCGACGAAGATCGTCGCCTTGCCGCCCAGCGCGGCGATCTCGCCGGCCACCGCGTCGATCGCGGGGCGGTTGATATCGACCAGGCAGAGGCTCGCGCCGTCCCGCGCCAGCCGCAGCGCGATGCCGCGCCCGATCCCCTGGCCGCCGCCGGTGACGAGAACAACCTTTCCCTCGATCGACATCACGCATCCTCCCTCGCCGCTTCCGGGGAGGAACATGCCCGCGCGGCATCGCGTCGGCAACGCCGGAAAAGGAAAACGGCCGCGTCACCCCCCGATGGCGCGGCCGTCTCCCGGTGACGAAGGAGTGTCGATCAGGCGACCTGCGCGGCCTCCTCCGGCTCGCGGAGGACGTAACCACGGCCCCACACGGTCTCGATGTAATTCTCGCCCTCGCACGCGAGGCTCAGCTTCTTGCGCAGCTTGCAGATGAAGACGTCGATGATCTTCAGCTCCGGCTCGTCCATCCCGCCGTAGAGATGGTTGAGGAACATCTCCTTGGTCAGCGTGGTGCCCTTGCGGAGCGAGAGCAGCTCCAGCATCGCATATTCCTTGCCGGTCAGATGCACCCGCGCGCCATCGACCTCGACCGTCTTGGCGTCGAGGTTGACGGCGAGCTTGCCGGTCTTGATGACCGATTGCGAATGGCCCTTCGAGCGGCGGACGACCGCGTGGATGCGGGCGATCAGCTCCTCGCGGTGGAACGGCTTGGTGACATAGTCGTCGGCGCCGAAGCCGAACGAGCGCACCTTGGAATCCATCTCGTTGATGCCGGAAAGGATCAGCACCGGCGTGGTGACGCGGGCGACGCGCAGCCGCTTCAGCACGTCATAGCCGTGCATGTCCGGCAGGTTCAGGTCGAGCAGGATGATGTCGTAATCATAGAGCTTGCCAAGGTCGAGGCCCTCCTCGCCAAGGTCGGTCGAATAGACGTTGAAGCCCTCGGCGGAGAGCATGAGTTCGATCGCCCTGGCGGTCGTCGGCTCGTCCTCGATCAGCAACACCCGCATCTGATTTCCCCGTTCGAGACCGCGCCCGCACCTCTCCCAAGGCCCGGACGCGACAGAATCATTAACCAAATACTGTCTGAACGCAAAAGGTTAATTTCGTCTTAAGCGAGGGATTCCCGCGAGTCGCGCGGGTTCCGGAGACGAATCGCGGCGTTCAGGGGGCGCTTTCCCCAATATCCTCGCCAAGCGTTTCGCGGAGGTAAAGGCTGCGCACCAACGTGAAGATCACCACCAGCAGCGCGGCGGAGAAGAACAGGCCGAAGATGCCGAACACCGCCCCGATCGCGAGGATCGCGAACAGGGTTACCGCCGGCGGGATCGCGATCACCCGGCTGGTGACGAACGGGGTGATGAAGTTGGTCTGCACCAGCCGCACGATCGCGAACACCGTCAGCGCCCAGGCGATCGTCGCCGGCCCCTGCGTCGCCGCCAGCCCCAGCGCGGGGAGCATCGCCGCCAGCGGGCCGATATAGGGGATGAACTCCGACAGGCCGGTCAGCAGCCCCAGCGCGGCGGCGGAGGGCACGCCGGCGATCCACAGCCCCAGCCCGACCAGCACGCCCATCGTCGTCATCTGGATCAGCTGCGCGCGCAGCCACAGCCGCAGCGTGGAGGCGACATCCGACAGCGCATCGTCGATCGCCGCGCGCTTCGATCGCGGCATCAGCAGCAGGAAGCCGCGCTCGTACACGCGCGGATCGACCGCGAAGAAGATCGCGCCGGCCAGCACCAGCAGCGCGTTGAGCAATATCTCGCCCAGCCCCTGCGCCAGCCCGCCGATATCCTGCGCGATCCGGCTGCCGGCATAGGCCGAGCGCACCGCGTCGGCGATCTTCGCCCCTACCGGCGTCTGCGACATATAGTCGCCGAGATCCGCGATCGTCGCGGGCAGGCGGGTGACGAACAGGTTCACCTGCTCGCGGAACGCCACGCCGAACAGCCAGCCGAGGAAGGCGATCAGCGCCAGCACCGTGACGATCGCCAGCCCCAGCGCCGGCTTGGGCGGGACGCGGATCGCGCGGCCGTAACCTTCCGCGATCGCGTGGATCACGATCGCGCCGAGCATCGAGCCGAAGGACAGGATCAGCAGGTTGCCCGCGACATAGAGCGCGGCGAGCAGCGCGAATACCAGGGCGACAAGGAACAGCCGGCGAATGAAGCGCGCGTCGGCGTCGTCGGGCGAGAGACGGCTCATCGCGGGCGAGGATGCCAGAAAAAGCCGTCGCGCGACAGTCGCTTGGCCGCGCGCTCAGATATCGTGGACGAGCCGCCCGTAGAGATCGGGGCGGCGATCGCGAAAGAAGCCGAAGGCGGCGCGGTGCCGCTTCACGCGATCGAGATCGAGCGTCGCGGTGATGACGCCTTCCTCCGCGCGGCCCAGTTCGGCGAGGATGTCGCCGCGCTCGTCGCAGATGAAGCTGGTGCCGTAGAAGGTCTGTCCGTGCTCGGTGCCGATGCGGTTGGCGGCGACCACCGGCACGACGTTCGACACGGCGTGGCCGATCATCGCGCGCCGCCACAGGCGCGCGGTGTCCAGCCCCTCGTCATGCGGCTCGCTGCCGATCGCGGTGGGGTAGAACAGCACTTCCGCGCCCATCAGCATCAGCGCGCGCGCGGTCTCGGGATACCATTGGTCCCAGCAGATGCCGATGCCCAGCTTCGCGCCCGGCCCGTCCCACACCTTGAAGCCGGTGTTGCCGGGGCGGAAATAGAATTTCTCCTCATAGCCCGGCCCGTCCGGGATATGGCTCTTGCGATAGACGCCGGCGACCTTGCCGTCCGGGTCCACCATCGCGAGGCTGTTGTAATGATGCGGCCCGTCCGCCTCGAAGAAGCTGGTCGGGATCCACACCTTCAGTTCGGCCGCGAGCGCCTGCATCGCCTTGACCGCGCGATGCTCGGCGGTGGGTTTCGCGTTGGCGAACAGCCCCTCGTCCTCGACGCGGCAGAAATACTCGCCCTCGAACAGCTCCGGCGGCAGGATCACCCGGGCGTCCCTCGCCGCCGCCTCGCGCACGAGCCGGGAGACGTTGGCGATGTTCCGCTCCAGATCGTCGGAGAAGGCGAGTTGCAGCGCGGCGACGGTGATCTCGGTCATGCGCGGGCATGTAGGCGATGCGGCGCGGCGCGCCAATGGCCGGGGAGACGTTCGGGAACGGCCGCCGGGAATATCGGTGATTCAAAACGCCGTCCATGCGCGCTAAGGCGTCTCCATGCCGATGTTCGCTTTCCTCACCGCCGCCGCCGCGATCGCCGCGCAGGCCGTCCCCGCCGATCAGGTCGAGCCGAAGACGGTCACCGTCACCGGCCGCTCGACGCTCGACAATTCCTCGGCGCTGCGCGCGGCGCGGGCGTTGAAGGCGGGCGAATATATGTGGGCGCCGCAGACCGCGCCCGCCGGCCCGATCCTGATGGTCGTCAACCTCGAGACGCAGCGCGCGGTGGTCTATCGCAACGGCTTGCCGATCGCGATCACCACCGTCTCCTCCGGCAAGAAGGGGCATGAGACGCCGACCGGCATCTTCACCGTGCTCCAGAAGGAGAAGGTGCATCACTCCAATCTCTACAACGACGCGCCGATGCCGTTCATGCAGCGGCTGACGTGGGACGGGGTTGCGCTCCATGCCGGAGCGCTGCCGGGCCATGCCGCGTCGCACGGCTGCATCCGGCTGCCGGCGAAGTTCGCCGAGACGCTCTACGGCGCGACGCCGCTCGGCATGACGGTGGTGGTGACGAAGCGCGAGGCGCTGCCCGCCGTGGTGCCGGCCGGCGACGTGATCGCGGCGGCGGCGAAGGGCGGCGCGCAGGCGGCGCCGGGGACGCGCGATTTCTGGGACCCGGCGCGCGCGCCGACCGGGCCGGTCTCGATCGTGGTCAGCACCACCGATCGCGCGCTGTTCGTGATCCGTGGCGGGCGGATCATCGGCCGCGCCTCTGTGGGGGTGGGGCGGCAGATCGACCACCCCTATCTCTATTCGCTCCAGTCCGCCGATTCCGCCGGCGCGCGCCGCTGGACGCGGATCGCGCTGCCCGGCCAGGCGCTCGACGAGGACATGCAGTTCGGCGACATCGACATGACGCCGGCCACCCGCGCCGCGATCGAGAGCGTGCTGGTGCCGGGCGCGACGGTGGTCGTCACCCCCGATGCGTTGACCGACGTGGGCAGCCTCAAGGATTTCGTGGTGGGGAAATAGGCCGCGCCCCTCAGACCGCGCGGACCTCGGTCACTTCCGGCACGTAATATTTGAGCAATTGCTCGATGCCGTTCTTCAGCGTCGCGGTGGAGGAGGGGCAGCCGGAGCAGGCGCCCTGCATCCGGAGATAGACCTTCCCCTTGTCGAACCCACGATAGATGATGTCGCCGCCGTCGTTCGCCACGGCGGGGCGGACGCGCGTGTCGATCAGCTCGCGGATCTGCGCGACGATATCCGCGTCGGCGGGATCGTCGGCGATCTCCTCCTCCGCCGCCGGCACCGCGAAATCGGCGGAGGGGGCGTTGAACAGCGGCATCCGCGCGGTGAAATGATCGAGCAGGATCGCCAGCACGTCGGGCTTCAGCCCGTGCCATTCGACGCCGGGCGCGGCGGTGACCGACACGAAGTCGCGGCCGAAGAACACGCCGGTCACGTCGCCCAGATCGAACAGCGCGGTGGCGAGCGGCGAGGCGGCGGCTTCCTCCGGCGTCGCGAAATCGCGCGTGCCGTTCTCCATCACGGTGTGGCCGGGAAGGAATTTCAGCGTCGCCGGATTGGGGGTGGCTTCGGTCTCGATCAGCATGAAGCCCATGTGGCTCCGCGCGCGGCGGGGATCAAGGCTTGATCCGCCGCGACGGAGCCGATTGGCACCCGGCTCTAGACGTCCATCTGCTTCACCGCCGCGTTCCACGTCTCGATATTCTCGCGCGCCTCCTGCACGAAGGCGGAGCGGCGGACGATGCGCAGGAACGTGTCGGCGACCCACTTGCCGGGATTGCGCAGCGGCCGCTCGACCTGGATCAGCAGCACGACGCGGGTGCCGCCGGTCTCGTTCCACACCTCGTGCCGGTAGGTGTCGTCGAACACCAGCGTCTCGCCCTCCGCCCAGCGCACGACGCGATCGTGGACGCGCATCCTGACGTCGCCGTCGCGCGGCACGACGAGGCCGAGGTGGCAGGTGATGAGGCCCTTGGTCACGCCGCGATGATCCGGGATGTGCGTGCCCGGCGCGAGGATCGAGAAGAAGGCGGAGTTCAGCCCCGGAATCCGCTCCACCAGCGCGGCGGTCGCGGGGCAGCGGTCGGCGTTCTCGTCGATGCGATAGCCGTAGCCCCAGAGGAAGAAGGAACGCCATTTGTCGACCTCCGCGATCGAGCGGTGGTCGGGCGAGATCGTCGACAGGCTGGGGGCGGCATGGGCGCGCAGCGCGACCTTCACCGCCTCGTCGCGGATGGCTCGCCAGTTCTCGCGCAGCATCTGCGTCCACGGGAAATCGCGCACGTCGAGCACCGGCGTATTGGCGACGAGCGAGGAGGAGGCGATCATCCGGTCGAAGAATCCGCGCAGATGCTTGCCGATCGTGATGATGAGCGGGCGGCCGCGCTCGGCCCGCATCGCGCTGCCGGGGGTGGGCGCGCCGGAGATGATGTTGAGATCGGGCACCATCACGGGAACGCCGACGGCGTTGCCCGAATTGTGCCCCATTCCGGGCGATGCGTGCCTTACGTCGAGCTCCACGTCGCTTCAGTCCAGTTGTTGCGCCTGCGGAATACGTGCAGACGGGAAACGCGGCGTCGCGGCAAAGGGGTCCACGTCGCCTGCGGTGCTGGCTAGAACCCGGAGCGGGCCAAAACATGGCGCGAAAAGGGAAATGCAAAGTTGGCGCCGATGCCGTTGCCGATCCCGTCCGGCCTTCGTACAAGCGCGGCCATGTCGTTTTTCACGCGCGCGGTGGCGACGCCGCTGGTCGCTTTCGCCCTCATCGCCAATGCCGCCGCGCCGGCCCCGGCTCCGCCGCGCAAGAAGCCGGCGGCCGCGCCCGCCGCCCCGGCCGTCACGGTCGATACCCGGCCGTGGCTGTTCGAGCGGTCCGATATCCCGCCCGATCCCGCCTGGCATTTCGGCAGGCTTTCCACCGGCCTGCGCTATGCGGTGCGCAAGAACGGCGTGCCGCCGGGGCAGGTGGCGGTGCGCGTCAGGATCGACGCCGGGTCGCTCAACGAGCGCGATTCGGAACAGGGCTATGCCCATCTCATCGAGCACCTGTCGTTCCGCGGGTCGAAATATGTGCCCGATGGCGAGACGAAGCGGGTGTGGCAGCGGTTCGGCGCGACGTTCGGATCGGATTCGAACGCGCAGACCACGCCGACGCAGACCGTCTACAAGCTCGATCTGCCGGCGGCGACGCAGGACAGCCTGGACGAGAGCCTCAAGATCTTCGCCGGGATGATGGCGGAGCCGGCGATCACCGAACGGGGCCTCGCCGCCGAGCGCCCCGCCGTGCTGGCGGAGCAGCGCGAGGCGCCGGGGCCGCAGGTGCGCTGGTCGGATGCGATGCGCGGGTTGTTCTTCGCCCATCAGCCGCTCGCCGACCGCTCGCCGATCGGCTCGGTCAAGACGCTGGAGGCGGCGACGCCCGCGACGATCCAGGCGTTCCACGATCGCTGGTATCGCCCGGCGCGGACGGTCGTCATCATCTCCGGCGATATCGATCCCGATGTGGCGGCGAAGCTGGTCGTCAAGAATTTCGGCGACTGGCGCGGCAAGGGGCCGGACCCGGCGGACACCGATTTCGGCAAGCCCGACCCCGCCGCGCCCGAAACCGCGACGATCACGGAGCCGGCGCTGCCGCCGGTCGTGTCGATGGCGGTGCTGCGGCCGTGGATCTATCGCGACGACACGATCATCTTCAACCAGAAGCGTTTCATCGATTTCCTCGCGGTGCGCGTCATCAACCGCCGGCTGGAGACACGTGCGCGGGCGGGCGGCAGCTTCCTCCAGGCGTCGGTCAGCCTCGACGACGTGTCGCGTTCCGCCAACGTCACCTTCACCAATATCCTGCCGGTCGGCGACGACTGGCACGCCGCGATGAAGGATGTGCGCGCGGTGATCGCCGATGCGATGGCGACCGCGCCGACGCAGGCCGAGATCGAGCGCGAATATGCCGAGTTCGACGCGGCGATGCGCAACGACGTCGGCACCGCGCGGGTCGAGGCCGGCGCGAAGCAGGCCGACGACATGGTCGGCGCGCTCGACATCCGCGAGACGGTCGCCGGGCCGCAGGAATCGTACAACATCCTGAAGCAGGCGCACGACAAGGGCATGTTCACGCCCGAGGCGCTGCTCGAATCGACCCGCCGCATCTTCGCCGGCACCGCCACCCGCGCGATCGTCAACACGCGCACCGCCGACGGCGCCACCCCGGCGGCGGTGGCGGCGGCGTTGAAGGAGGACGTGTCCGGGCTGGTCGGCAGCCGCAAGGATCAGGCGAACATCGATTTCTCGCGCCTGCCGAAGCTCGGCAAGCCGGGCAAGGTGAAGTCGCGCGAGGCGGCGGGCGAGCCGGGGATCGAGAAGGTCGTGTTCCGCAATGGCGTGCGGATGCTGCTCTACGCCAATTCGTCGGAGACCGGGCGCGTCTATATCCGCGTGCGGTTCGGGCGCGGCTATTCGACGCTGCCGGCGAAGGTGCCGACCCCGGCGTGGGCGGGCGACATGGCGCTGGTGCCGGGCGGGATCGGCGATCTCGACCAGGGCGACCTCGACGCGTTGACCAACGGGCGGCGCATCGGGATGGACCTCGATATCGCAGAGGACGCCTTCTCGTTCAGCGCGATGACGACGCCGGGCGACTATGCCGACAACCTGCTGCTGATGGCGGACAAGCTCGCCTTCCCGCGCTGGGATGCGGCGCCGGTGATGCGCGCCAGGGCGGCGATGCTGGCGGGCTATCCGGGGCTTAACGCCTCGCCCGACGGCGTGCTCAGCCGCGAGCTGGAACGGCGCATCCGCGATGGCGACGTGCGCTGGGGCACCCCGTCGCAAGCGGAGGTGGAGGCGCTGACCCCGGCGAACTTCCGCGCCTTCTGGGAGCCGGTGCTGGCGAAGGGGCCGATCGAGGTCGACGTGTTCGGCGACGTGAAGGAGGATGAGGCGATCGCCGCGGTCGCCCGCACCTTCGGCGCCTTGAAGAAGCGCAGGCCGGATAATGCGCCGGTCGTCCCGGTCGCCTTCCCCGCGCATGCCGACAAGCCGGTGGTGCTCACCCACGGCGGCCCGGATTCGCAGGCGGCGGCGGTGATCGCCTGGCCGACCGGCGGCGGCGCGGCGGGCCATGCCGAGATGCGGCGGCTCGACATCCTCGCCTCGGTCTTCGCGGATCGGCTATTCGATCGCCTGCGCTCAATCGCCGGCGCCAGCTACAGTCCCTCGGCGCAGAGTCAGTGGCCGCTCGGCATGACGACGGGCGGGCGGATCATCGCGATGGGGCAGGTGCAGCCCGACAAGGTCGACCTGTTCTTCAAGCTGAGCCGCGAGATCGCCGCCGAGCTGGTCGCCAAGCCGATCGACGCGGACGAATTGCGGCGCACGGTGGTGCCGACGCTGCAATATCTCTCGCGCGCCTCGTCGGGCAACCAGTTCTGGCTGATCCAGGCGAGCGGCGGAGCCTATGACCCGGCGCGGCTGGAGGCGCTGCACACGATGGTCGACGACCTCGCCAGCATCACGCCGGAGAACCTCCAGGCGACGGCGGCGAAATACCTCCGCCCGGACAAGGACTGGACGCTCGCCGTGCTGCCGCGCGGGAAGGATGCGGGAAGCGCGCCGGTGACGCCAGGGAAATAAGCCCTACCGGTACAGCGCTTCCAGCCGTTCGCCGTACACCTCCTTCAGCACGTGCCGCCTGATCTTCAGGCTCGGCGTGAGTTGCTCGTTCTCGATCCCGAACGGCTCGTCCGCGATGATGAAGCGCCGCACCCGCTCGATCACCGACAGCTCCTTGTTGGTGCGATCGACCGCCGCGCCCAGCGCCGCGCGATAGGTGGGATCGTCGGCGAGCGCGGTGGGCTCGTTCCTGACGCCGTTCACCATGCAATATTCCTGCGTCCATTCCGGGTCCGGCACGATCACCGCCACCATGTGCGGCTTGCGGTCGCCGGCGATCATCGCCTGCATGATCTCGGGCTGGAGCGTCAGCAGCCCCTCCACCTTTTGCGGCGCGACATTGTCGCCCTTGTCGTTGATGATGAGATCCTTCTTGCGGTCGGTGATCCTGATCCGCCCGCGCTCGTCGATCTCGCCAATGTCGCCGGTATGCAGCCAGCCGTCGCGCAGCACCCGGGCCGTCTCCGCCTCGTTGCGCCAGTAACCGTGCATCACCAGCTCGCCGCGCACCAGTATCTCGCCGTCCGCCGCGATCGCCACCTCGGTATCGGGCAGCGGCGGGCCGACCGTGTCCATCTTCAGCCCCGCCGCCGGGCGGTTGCAGGAGATCACGGGCGCCGCCTCGGTCTGCCCATAGCCTTGCAGAAAGGTGATGCCGAGCGACTGGAAGAATACCCCGACCTCCGGCGTCAGCGGCGCGCCGCCGGAGACCATTGCCTTCATCCGCCCGCCGAACTTCCTGCCGATGCGCGGCTTGAACATCGCATCGACCAGCAGCGCCTTGGGCCGGTCGGTCAGCTTCAGCCGATGTTCGTAGCGTTTCGCGCCGACGTCCAGCGCCATGCCGAGCAGCTTCTGGCTCATCCCGCCCTGCTTCTCGACCGCCTTGGTGATGCGGGTGCGCAGCACCTCGAACAGGCGGGGCACGACCACCATGATCGTCGGCCGCACCTCCTCGATGTTCGAAGCGAGCTTCTCCAGCCCCTCCGCATAATAGATCTGCGCGCCCAACCCGATCGGGAAATGCTGTCCGCCGGTATGCTCATAGGCGTGGGAGAGCGGGAGGAAGGAGAGGAACACCTCCTCGTCCCAGCCGAAATCCTCCGCGATGATCCGCGTGCAGCCGGCGACGTTGTGCAGGATCGCCCCGTGATGCTGCATCACCCCGCGTGGCGCGCCGCCGGTGCCGGAGGTGTAGATGATGCAGGCGAGGTCCTCGCGGGCGAAATCCGCCTCGGCCGCGATCGTCGCCGGATCGGCCGGATGCGCCGCGGTCATTTCATTCCAGTCGAGACAGGTGATGCCCGCCTGCCGCAGCCGGGGGTGGTCGATGCCGATGACGATCTCGGCATGGGTGGTGCGCACCACCGCCCGCATCACCACGTCAGCGAGCTTCTGGCTGGAGACGATCACCGCGCGCGCGCCGGAATTCTCGATGATGTGCGCGTGGTCGCGTTCCGTGTTGGTGGTGTAGGTCGGCACGGTGACGCAGCCCGCCGCCATGATCGCGAGGTCGGAGATGCACCATTCCGGGCGGTTCTCGCTCACCAGCATCACGCGGTCGCCGGGCTGCAGCCCGTTCGCCCGGAGCGCGGTGGCAAGGCTCGCCACCTGTCGCGCCGCTTCCGCCCAGCTCGTCGCCCGCCACGCCCCGTCGCGCTTCGCCCACAGGAACGGCGCGTCGCCCTGTTCCGCCGCGCGGGTGAAGAACATGGTGACGAGATTGGGGAAATGTTCGAGCGTCCGCATATCCTCTCCGCATGGCCGTGCGCAGGGTCTTAGGGCGGATCGACGGCACCGTCACCTGCCATGGCAAGCGTGGACGCCGCCGCCACCCGCCGCTATCGCAAACGGCAAACAACAGTCGCAGGGAGCTGCCCATGAAGCTCGTCAACACGCTTCTCGCCACCATCGCCGCCGCCGCGCTCGGCTCGTGCGCCGCCACCCCGCCGCAGACAGCCGCGCCCGCGCCCGCGACCACGCAGCCGGCGGCCAGCGCGCGGATATTCGTCGCCGCCGCCAACCCGCTCGCGGCGGAGGCCGGGATGGCGGTGCTGCGGCGCGGCGGCAGCGCGGCGGACGCGGCGGTGGCGGTGCAGGCGATGCTCTCGCTGGTCGAGCCGCAAAGCTCCGGCATCGGCGGCGGCGCGTTCATGACCTATTACGATGCCGCGACGCGTCATGTGACGGTCTATGACGGGCGCGAGACCGCCCCGGCCGGCGCGACGCCGGACATGTTCCTCGATGATAACGGCAAGCCCTTGCCCTTCGCGGTGGCGGTGCTGAGCGGCCGCTCGACCGGCGTGCCCGGCGCGGTCAAGATGCTCGCCTTCGCCCAAGAGAAGCACGGCAACCTGCCGTGGCGCGAGCTGTTCGGCGATGCCGAGCGCACCGCGCGCGAAGGGTTCATCGTCTCGCCCCGGCTGGGGCGTTTCCTCGCCAGCTCGCTCTACCCGGAATCCTCCGCGCCGGACGTGCGCGCCTATTTCGCCAAGCCCGGCGGCGGGCTGGTCGGCCCCGGCGACCGGCTCCGCAACCAGGCCTTCGCCGCCTTCCTCGACCGGCTGGCGAACGAGGGGCCGTCCGCGCTCTATACGGGCAGGACGGCGCAGGCGATCGTCGATCGGGTGCATCAGGGCGCGCACGCCGGCACGATGACGCTGGCCGATCTCGCCGGCTATCGTCCGGTCGAGCGCGAGGCGATCTGCGGGCCGTATCGCGCCTATCTCGTCTGCGTTCCGCCGCCGCCGTCGAGCGGGGTGGGGCTGCTCCAGCTACTCATGCTGCTCAGCCATACCGATATCGACAAGCGCGGGCCGCAGGACCCGAGGGCGTGGTTCCAGTTCGCCGAGGCGAGCCGGCTGATGTACGCCGACCGCGACCGCTATGTCGGCGATCCGGCCTTCGTCAGCGTGCCGGTGAAGGGGCTGCTCGATCCGGCCTATGTCGCGGGGCGCGCCGAGCTGATCGGTGAGCGCGCCGGCCCGCCGCCCGCCGCCGGCAACCCGCCGGGCGCGGAAAAGGCCGGCGCGGACCGCACGCTGGAGCCGACCGGCACCTCGCATTTCATCGTCGGCGACGCGCGCGGCAATGTCGTGTCGATGACGACGACGGTCGAATCGATCTTCGGATCGGGCCGGATGGTCGACGGCTTCTTCCTCAACAACCAGCTGACCGATTTCTCCTTCACGCCGCGCGACGCGGACGGCCGCCCGGCCGCCAACGCCGTCGCGGCGGGCAAGCGGCCGCGCTCGTCGATGACGCCGCTGGTGCTGCTGGATGGCGATCACCGCTTCGCCGGCGCGCTCGGTTCGGCCGGGGGCAATGCGATCCTCGCCTATGTCGGCAAGGCGATGGTCGGCGCGGTCGACTGGGGGTTGCCGATGCAGGATGCGCTGGCGCTGCCGAACCTCATCGCGCGCGGGGCCATGTTCAGCGGCGAGGTGGACAAGTTCCCGCCCGCCGTGCTCGCGGGACTCGCCGCGCGCGGCGTGACGGTCCGGCCGGGGCAGGGCGAGGATTCGGGGTTGCAGGGCGTGATTCTCCGCAACGGGCGAATCGATGGCGGCTATGATCCGCGCCGCGAGGGTCGCGTGCTGGTCGAGACCGTTTCCGTGCGCCGCTGATCGAATGAATAAGTCCCGCGAACGGACTGAAACCATGCCATTTGTATGAAAGACCGTGGATTAACGTCGAATCCATCCAATACTTCCAGGGTGCCAGCGTGTCTAAAGGACCTGCGACCCGAAGAGCTTCTGGCAACAGGGGTTCTCACCTTAACGACCCGGCTGCTTTGGTGGCCGGGTCGCTTTTCTTTTGTGCGGTGGTGCGATAGAATAGCGGGATAAGACGGGGCGCTGTAACATGGCTGACATCAAGCTGGACTATGTGGTCCCAGCCGAGGACCTTCAGCCGTTCGTTACATTATTCTATCACTTTTTGGCGGACGTCCCGCTGTTCGAGGATGTCGAGCGCGCCGATCATGCGCAGCTCCGTTTCCGTCTTTCGCGTGGCGATGCCAGCTATGCTTTTCCCGACGAGACCGAGCAGCCGGCGGGCGAGGTGCACATCGTCGGCCCGACCAGCGGTGCGTTCCGGACGCGCGCGGCGGGGCCGGTCGAGGTGATCGGCATGGGTCTCCAGCCGGCGGGCTGGGCGGCGCTGCTCGGTATCGATGCCTCGGCGATGCTGAATCGCGCGCTGGACGGGGAGGTCTTCTTTGGCCCCGCGGTGCGGCACGTCTGCAACCGGATGCGCGCGGCCGAGGGGACCGGAGAGAAGGTTGCCGTCGCCGCCGCCTTCATTCGCGGATCGATCGCGGCGGCCGATACCGGGGCGATGATCTTCGCGCGGCAGATCGATGCGTGGCTGGCGGGCAGCCCCTCTCCGGACGTGAGCGCACTGGTCGAGGCCACTGGCCTGTCGCGTCGCCAGGTGGAGCGGCGCTGCAACGCGCTCTATGGCGCGCCGCCCAAGCTGCTCGCGCGCAAATATCGCGCGCTGCGCGCCGGGGTGGCGCTGGCCAACGGCTCGGCGACGCTCGACGAACTGATCGCCGAGGGTTTCTACGACCAGTCGCACCTGATCCGCGAACTGAAGCAATTCACCGGCCTCACCCCGCGCCAGCTTAGCACCGAGCCGAGCCATCTCGCGCAGCTCACGATGTCGCAGCGGCTGGCGCTTGGCGGCCGGGTGCATCCGATCATCTCCGATACCTAGCGTCGCGGGTTGGATGCGCCGGGCGCGAGCGCGCTTGCCTGCGCCAACCAAAGGTTGATTTCCCCCGCCAACGCGCCCATCTGCCCAATCGGAACGAATCAATCCGATTGCCCCGAACCATGCGCCTGTCCAGCCTTGCCGATTATGCAGTCGTGATGATGACCGCCGCCGCGCGCCATTGCGGCGGGGCGGGGCGGCTCAACGCGACCTTGCTGGCGGAGGAGACCGGCGTGCCGCTCCCCACCGCGCAGAAGCTGGTCAGCCGCCTTGCCGCCGCCGGTCTGATCGAGAGCGCGCGTGGCACGGGCGGCGGCTTCCGCCTGTCGCGCCCGCCCGCCGCGATCAGCCTCGCCGATGTCGTCGAGGCGGTGGAGGGGCCGATCGCGCTCACCACCTGCATCGAGACGGGCCACCATGATTGCGCCATCGAAGGGAATTGCCGCGTGAAACCGCATCTGAAAGCCGTGAACGAGGCGGTGCGCGGCGCGCTCGCCGGCGTGACGCTGGCGAGCCTCGCCACCGCCGCGCCCGCGCCGCGCGAGGAGGTGATGGCATAATGGCGACGAAGAATGCCGAGGCGCTCGCCGCCGTCTCGAAGAAATACGAATGGGGCTTCGCGACCGAGGTCGAGCAGGACTTCGCGCCCAAGGGGCTGTCCGAGGACACGGTGCGCTATATCTCCGCCAAGAAGGGCGAGCCGCAGTGGATGCTCGACTGGCGGCTCAAGGCCTATCGTCAGTGGCTTGAGATGGAGACGCCCGACTGGGCCAAGCTCAACATCCCGCCGATCGACTATCAGGACGCTTATTATTACGCCGAGCCGAAGCAGAAGAAGACGCTTCAGTCGCTCGACGATCTCGATCCCGAAATCCGCCGCACCTATGAGAAGCTCGGCATCCCGATCGAGGAGCAGAAGGTGCTCGCCGGGGTCGAGGGCGCGCGCAAGGTGGCGGTGGACGCGGTGTTCGACAGCGTCTCGGTCGCGACCACGTTCCGCGAGGAGCTGAAGGCGGCGGGCGTGATCTTCCTGTCGATCAGCGAGGCGATCCGCGAATATCCCGACCTCGTGAGGAAGTGGCTCGGCAAGGTCGTGCCGCAGCACGACAATTATTTCGCGACGCTCAACAGCGCGGTCTTTTCGGATGGCACCTTCGTCTATGTGCCCGAAGGCGTGCGCTGCCCGATGGAGCTTTCCACCTATTTCCGCATCAATGCCGAGAATACGGGGCAGTTCGAGCGCACCTTGATCGTGGCGGACAAGGGGGCCTATGTCTCCTATCTCGAAGGCTGCACCGCGCCGATGCGCGACGAGAACCAGCTCCACGCCGCTGTCGTGGAACTGGTCGCGCTGGACGATGCCGAGATCAAATATTCGACCGTGCAGAACTGGTATCCGGGCGACGAGAACGGCGTCGGCGGCATCTACAATTTCGTCACCAAGCGCGCCTTGTGTCAGGGCAGGAACAGCAAGGTGAGCTGGACGCAGGTGGAAACCGGCTCCGCGATCACCTGGAAATACCCGTCCTGCGTGCTGGCCGGCGAGAACAGCGTCGGGGAATTCTATTCCGTCGCCGTCACCAACAATTTCCAGCAGGCCGATACCGGCACCAAGATGATCCATCTCGGCAAGGGATCGCGCTCGACGATCGTGTCGAAGGGGATCAGCGCGGGGCGGTCGGACAACACTTATCGCGGCCTCGTCCGCGTCGCGCCGACGGCGGAGGGTGTGCGCAACTTCACGCAATGCGACAGCCTGCTGCTCGGCGACCAGTGCGGCGCGCATACCGTGCCCTATATCGAGGTGCGCAATCCCTCCGCCCAGATCGAGCATGAGGCGACCACCTCGAAGATCAGCGAGGACCAGCTGTTCTACGCCATGTCGCGCGGGCTGGATCAGGAAGCGGCGGTGGCGCTGATCGTCAACGGCTTCGCGCGCGAGGTGCTCCAGCAACTCCCGATGGAGTTCGCGGTCGAGGCGCAGAAGCTGCTCGGCATTTCGCTTGAGGGGAGTGTCGGGTGATCCTCCTTCCGACCATGCTCCTCCTCGCCTCGCCGACGCCGGATGTGGTGGTGGCCGCGCTGCACCGGCTGCGCATCGCCACGCAGGTCGAGGGCGGCAAGGTGAAGGCCTGTCAGGCGCGCGTGTCGAGCGGCGATGCCGAGATCGACCGCACCGCCTGCGAGGCGACGGTCGCCTGCTTCAACGGCGGCGTCACCCAGCCCGAGCCGCTCGCCGATTGCGTCGAGGTGAAGGTGGCCGCCTTCGTGCGCAAGAGGGACGGGCAATGAACCCGGATATTCTGGAATCGAATATGCTGAAGATTGAAAACCTCCACGCCGAAATCGACGGCAAGCCGATCCTCAAGGGCCTGTCGCTCACGATCGACGCGGGCGAGATCCATGCGATCATGGGGCCGAACGGCGCGGGCAAGTCTACGCTCGGCTATGTCCTCGGCGGGCGGCCGGGCTATGAGGTGACGGAAGGCAGCGTGACCTTCGAGGGCCGCGACCTGCTCGCGCTGGAGCCGCATGAGCGCGCGGCGGCGGGCATGTTCCTCGGCTTCCAGTATCCGGTCGAGATTCCGGGCGTGTCGAACGTCCAGTTCCTGCGCGAGAGCCTCAACGCCCAGCGCGCCCAGCGTGGCGAGAAGCCCTTGTCCGGCGGCGAGTTCCTCAAGCTCGCGCGCGGCGAGGCGGATGCGCTCGGGCTACCGCAGGACATGCTCAAGCGCCCGGTCAACGTCGGCTTCTCCGGCGGTGAGAAGAAGCGCAACGAGATGGTGCAGATGGGCATCATCGACCCGAAGTTCGCGATCCTCGACGAAACCGATTCGGGGCTGGACATCGACGCGCTGCGCATCGTCGGCGAGGGCATCAACCGCATCATGCGGCGGCCCGACAAGGCGGTGCTGCTCATCACGCACTATCAGCGGCTGCTCGATTACGTACGGCCCGATTTCGTGCACGTGCTGGCGGACGGTCGCATCACCTGCTCGGGCGGGCCGGAGCTGGCGCTGGAGCTGGAGCGCGAGGGCTATGCCGAGGCGGCGGCCTGATGGACGCGGTGCTCGATCTTCCCTCCACCCGTGAGGAGGCGTGG
Organism: Sphingomonas sp. CL5.1; assembly: GCF_013344685.1. Taxonomy (NCBI): domain Bacteria; kingdom Pseudomonadati; phylum Pseudomonadota; class Alphaproteobacteria; order Sphingomonadales; family Sphingomonadaceae; genus Sphingomonas; species Sphingomonas sp. CL5.1. The sequence goes on along the minus strand of NZ_CP050137.1, from coordinate 4,244,757 downwards.
CGCTGGGCCGATCTCGGCGGGCTGGCGGCGGCCGCCGCGCTCGCGCCGGTCGCGCGGCCGGAGGCGGATTTCCTCGACCTGCCCGGCGCGCGCCTCGTGTTCGTCGATGGCGTGCTGGATGAGGGTCGCAGCAACTTCCACCGCGTGACGATCGGCGCGATCGCCGCAAGCGGTCACCCGCTCGGCCGCCGCGCCGTGGGCAAGGGCTGGTCGCTGCGCCTCGACACCGAAGCGGCGGCGCATCCGGTGCAGATTATCCATATCGCCACCGCCGGCGAGAGCCACCTGCCAGCGGAGATTGTGCTGGCCGACGATGCGGCGGCGGAGGTGGTGGAAACCTTCGTCGGTGCGGGCTGGGCGAACCGCTTCACCCGCGTGACATTGGGCAAGGGCGCGCGGCTGATGCGCTCGGTACGGCTGCTCCAGCCGGCCGGCTTCGTCTCGCTGCGCGAGGAGGCGACGGTCGGCGCGGCGGCCAGCCTCGTCACCGTCTTCCTCGGCGCGGGCGGGCAGGGGAGCCGGATCGACGCCGAGCTGACGCTGGCCGGCGACGGCGCGTTCGTCGATTACGGCGGCGCGCTGCTGACCCGCGATGAGCAGAAGCAGGAATGCGCCGTCGCCATCCGCCATGCCGAGCCGAACGGCACCAGCAAGCAGACGTGGCGCGCGGTAGCGGCGGATCGCTCGCAGGCCAGCCTCGCCGCCCGCGTCGAGGTCGCGCGCCACGCGCAGAAGACCGACGGCGAGCAGAGCCTGCGCGGCCTGCTGCTCGATCGCACCGCGACCGTGAACCTCAAGCCCGAGCTGGAGATTTTCGCCGACGACGTGAAATGCGCCCACGGCGCGACGGTCGGCGAGCTGGACCGGCGGGCGCTATTCTATCTCGAAAGCCGCGGCATCCCCCCGGCGCGGGCCGAGGCGCTGCTGACCCATGCCTTCGTCGCCGACGCGCTCGACCGGATCGGGCACGAGGCGGTGCGCGAGGCGTTCATCGCCGACGCCGATGCGTGGCTGGAGGCGGCGCTATGACCGTCACCGCCGCCGAACGCGCGCTCGACGTGCTGGCCGATTTCCCGGCGATCCCGGCCGGCTGGGCCTATCTCGACACCGCCGCCACCGCGCAGAAGCCGCGCCCGGTGATCGACGCGATCACCCGCGCTTATGGCGAGACCTATGCCACGGTGCATCGCGGCGTCTATCAGCGCTCCGCCGACATGACGCTCGCCTATGAGGCGGCGCGGCGGCGGGTGGCGGGGTTCATCGGCGGCCAGCCCGACGAATGCGTCTTCGTGCGCGGCGCGACCGAGGGGATCAACCTCGTCGCGCAATGCTGGGCCGGGACGCGGCTCAAGGCCGGCGACCGCATCCTGCTGAGCCAGCTCGAGCATCATTCGAACATCGTCCCGTGGCAGATGGTCGCCGAGCGCGTCGGCGCCGCGATCGACGTGGTGCCGCTCACCCTGGACCAGCGCATCGACCTCGACGCGATGGCAAGGATGCTGCGGCCCGAGCACAAGCTCGTCGCGCTCGCGCATGTCTCGAACGTGCTCGGCTCGGTGCTCGACGTGGCGGCTGCGGCCGATCTGGCGCATGGCGTCGGCGCGAAATTGCTGATCGACGGCTGTCAGGCGGTGCCGCGCATGGCGGTGGACGTCGCCGCGCTCGGCTGCGATTTCTATGTCTTCTCCGGCCACAAGCTCTACGGCCCGACCGGGATCGGCGTGCTGTGGGGGCGGGCGGAACTGCTCGACGCGATGCCGCCCTATCAGGGCGGCGGCTCGATGATCGACCGCGTGACGTTCGCGCGCACCACCTACGCCCCGCCGCCGACCCGCTTCGAGGCGGGGACGCCGCATATCGTCGGCGTGGTCGGCCTCCACGCCGCGATCGATTATGTCGAAGGCATCGGCCTGAACCGCATCCACGCGCACGAGGCGGCATTGGTGGCGGACGCGCGCGCACGGCTGGCGCGGCTCAATTCGGTGCGGCTGTTCGGGCCGGAGGATTCCGCCGGCATCGTCTCCTTCGAGGTGGCGGGGGTGCATCCGCACGACGTCGGCACCATATTGGACGAGGCACAGGTGGCGATCCGCGCCGGCCATCATTGCGCGCAGCCGCTGATGGACGCGCTGAGCGTCCCCGCCACCGCGCGGGCGAGCTTCGGCGTCTACAACAAAGCGGCGGACATCGACGCGTTGGTCAAGGGTATCGAGCGAGTGACGAGGATTTTCGGATGAGCGACCCGATCCGCATCGAGGAAGTTGACGCGGTGACCGCCCCGCCCAGGGCGCGGGTGGAGGATGCGCGCGACACGTTCGAGCGCAAGCGCGATTACCTTACCGGCTTCCTGTCGCAGAAGCCGGAGGGCGACGCGCCGGGCGAGCCGGGCGGCGCGCTTTATGAGTCGGTGATCGATGCGCTCAAGGAGATCTACGACCCGGAAATCCCGGTCAACATCTACGATCTCGGGCTGATCTATGGTGTCGAGGTGACCGATGAGGGCCACGCCGCAATCACCATGACGCTCACCACCCCGCATTGCCCGGTGGCCGAATCCATGCCCGGCGAGGTGGAGATGCGGGTCAGCGCGGTGCCCGGTATCGGCGTGGTGGACGTCAACCTCGTCTGGGACCCGCCGTGGGACCCGGCCAAGATGTCGGACGAGGCGCGGCTCGAACTGGGGATGTTGTGATGAGCGAGGTCAAGACCCGCGTCCGCCCCGCCGCGCTGATCCTCACGCCGGGCGCGGAGGCGCGCATCGCCGAGTTGATGGCGAAGGCGCCCGAAGGGGCGATCGGCGTCAAGCTCTCCACCCCGCGCCGGGGCTGCTCGGGCCTCGCCTATTCGGTCGATTACGTCACCGAGGCGAAGCCGTTCGACGAGAAGATCGAGACGCCGGGCGGCACGCTGTTCGTCGACGGCGGCTCGATCCTCTATCTGGTCGGCTCGACGATGGACTGGGTAGAGGACGATTTCACCGCCGGCTTCGTCTTCAACAATCCGAACGCCACCGGCACCTGCGGCTGCGGCGAGAGCTTCACGGTCTGACCGCGCCGCGCTTGCCCGGCGCGGGGCGCCGTGCTTGATGCGGGCATGATCCAGACCGTTGCCACCACGCCCTATCCCGATCAGAAACCGGGCACGTCCGGCCTGCGCAAGAAGGTCCGCGTCTTCCGGCAGCCGCATTATGCGGAGAATTTCATCCAGTCGGTGTTCGACGTGGTGGAAGGGAAGCATGGCGCGGCGCTGGTGATCGGCGGCGACGGCCGCTTCCTCAACCGCGAGGTGATCGCCAGGGCGATCCGCATGGCCGCCGCCAACGGCTTCGGCCGCGTGATCGTCGGGCAGGGCGGCATCCTTTCGACCCCCGCCGCCTCGCGCCTGATCCGCAAGCGCGGCGCGATCGGCGGGCTGATCCTGTCCGCCAGCCACAATCCCGGCGGGCCGGACGCGGACTTCGGCATCAAGTTCAACATCGCCAACGGCGGCCCCGCGCCGGAGGCTGTCACCGAGGCGATCTTCCGGCGGACCACCGCGATCGACGCGTTCCGGATCGTGGATACGCCGGACGTGGATATCGATACCTGCGGCACGACCGATCTCGCCGGTTGCGCGATCGAGGTGGTCGATCCGGTCGCCGACTATGCCGATCTCATGGAGCAATTGTTCGACTTCCCCGCGATCCGCGCCGCCGGCCTCACCATGAAATTCGACGCGATGAGCGCCGTCACCGGGCCGTATGCGATCGAGATCCTCGAAAAGCGGCTGGGTTTCGCGCCGGGGACGGTGGTGAACGGCACACCGCTGGAGGATTTCGGCGGCCACCATCCGGACCCTAATCTGGTCCACGCCCGCGCGCTCTATGAAACGATGATGGCCCCCGGCGCGCCCGATTTCGGCGCGGCTTCGGACGGCGACGGCGACCGCAACCTCATCATCGGCCGGGGAATGTTCGTCACCCCGTCGGACAGCCTGGCGATGCTCGCCGCCAACGCGCATCTCGCCCCCGGCTATCGCGCCGGCCTCAAGGGCGTCGCGCGCTCGATGCCGACCAGCGCGGCGGTGGATCGCGTCGCCGCCGCGCTCGGCGTGCCGGCGTTCGAGACGCCGACCGGCTGGAAGTTCTTCGGCAATTTGCTCGATGCCGGCATGGCGACGATCTGCGGCGAGGAGAGCGCAGGCACCGGCTCCGATCATGTCCGCGAGAAGGACGGGCTGTGGGCTGTGCTGCTGTGGCTCAACATCCTCGCCGCGACCGGCAAGCCGGTGGCGGAGATCGCGCGCGCGCATTGGGCGCGGTTCGGGCGCAATTATTACGCCCGGCACGATTACGAGGGGATCGACGGCGCGCGGGCGGATACGCTGATGGCCGGATTGCGGGAGGCGATCGCCGGCCTGCCCGGCCGCGCCTTCGGCCCCCTCACCGTCGCGGCGGCGGACGATTTCGCCTATCGCGATCCGGTCGACGGATCGGTCAGCGCGCATCAGGGGGTGCGCGTGCTCTTCGCGGGCGGTAGCCGGGTCGTCTTCCGGCTTTCGGGCACGGGCACCAGCGGGGCGACCCTGCGCGTCTATCTCGAACGTTACGAGCCACCGGAAGGGACGCTCAACGCCGATACCGGCACGATGCTCGCGGACCTGATCGCGGCGGCGGACGCCATCGCCGGCATCGCCCGCCACACCGGCCGCACCGCGCCCGACGTGGTTACCTGAGCAGCGTCCGCCGCAGCGCGTCGCGCCAGCCGGCGATCAGCGGCGCGCGTTTTTCCTCCGGCATATCGGGCATGAATACGGCCTCGCGCGACCAGATCGCCGCCAGTTCCTCCAGCCCCGACCATAGCCCCACCGCCAGCCCGGCATGGAAGGCCGCGCCGCGCGCGGTCGTCTCCAGATCGTCAGGTCGCTCGACCGGCACATCGAGCAGCCCGGCGAGGAAGTGGCACAGCCAGTCGTTCGCCGCCATCCCGCCGTCGACGCGCAGCTTCGCCGGCCGCGCGCTGCCGTCCTCCATCATCGTCGTGACGAGATCGAGCGTCTGATAAGCGACCGCCTCCAACGCCGCGCGCGCCAGATGCGCCTGCGTCGTGCCGAGCGTCAGCCCGTAGATCGCGCCGCGTGCGTCCGGGTTCCAATGCGGCGCACCCAGCCCGACGAACGCCGGGACCATATAGACGCCGCCATTGTCCGGCAGCCGCGTCGCCATGTCGTCGGTGTCGCTGGCGTGGGTGATGACGCCGATCCCGTCGCGCAGCCACTTGATCGCCGCCCCGGCGACGAAGATCGAGCCTTCCAGCGCATAGGTCGTCCGCCCGTCGATGCGCCACGCCGGGGTGGTCAGCAGCCGGTGCTCGGAAAGGATCGCCTCCTCGCCGGTGTTGAGCAGCATGAAGCAGCCGGTGCCATAGGTTGCCTTGGCGTCACCGCGCGCGAAGCAGGTCTGGCCGAACAGCGCCGCCTGCTGGTCCCCGGCGATCCCCGCGACCGGAATTTCGGCGTCGAACAGCCCCGGCGCGGTGGTGCCATAGACATAAGCATTGTCATGCACTTGCGGAAGCAGGGCGCGGGGCACGCCGAACAGCCGGCACATCTCCTCGTCCCAGCATCCCTCGCGGATGTTCCACAGCGAGGTGCGCGCCGCGTTGGTGACGTCGGTGGCGTGGACCTTGCCGCCGGTCAGCCGCCACAGCAGGAAGCAGTCGATCGTGCCGAACGCCAGTTCGCCGCGTTCCGCCCGCGCGCGCGCGCCGGGCACATTGTCGAGAATCCAGCCGATCTTGGTGGCGGAGAAATAGGGATCGACCAGCAGGCCGGTGCGCGCGCGCACCTCCTTCTCCGCGCCATCCGCCTTGAGCTGCTGGCAGCGTTCGGCGGTGCGCCGGTCCTGCCAGACGATCGCGCGGTGGATCGGCTCGCCGGTCGCGCGCTCCCATACGACGGTCGTCTCGCGCTGGTTGGTGATGCCGATCGCCGCGATCCCGCCCGCGCCGACGCCGCTCTTGCCGATCGCCTCGCGCGCGGTGGCTAGCGTGTCGCGCCAGATATCCTCGGGATCGTGCTCGACCCAGCCAGGCGCAGGATAATGCTGCGGGAACTCGACCTGCGCGGTGGCGACGCGCTTCGCCCGCCGGTCGAAGATCACGCTGCGGGTGGAGGTGGTGCCCTGGTCGATCGCCAGGATATGCGTTCTCTCCACCGTTTTCCTCCGCCGCGCTGTTTCCCCGACGCTCGGTCATTTCCTGATTCCGGTCAACGCATGCTAGCGTCCACCGATGCGGGATGAGTTCGATCTGCTGATCGTCGGGGGTGGCGTCAACGGCGCGGGGATCGCGCGGGATGCGGCGGGGCGCGGGCTGTCGGTGCTGCTGGTCGAGCAGGACGATCTGGCGAACTACACCTCCTCCGCCTCGACCAAGCTGATCCACGGCGGGCTGCGCTACCTCGAATATGGCGAGTTCCGGCTGGTACGCGAGGCGCTGATCGAGCGCGAGTTGCTGTGGGGCATGGCGCCGCACATCATCTGGCCGGCGCGATTCGTGCTGCCGCAGACGCATTCGCCGCGCCCGGCGTGGATGGTGCGGCTGGGGTTGTTCCTCTACGACCATCTCGGCGGGCGCAAGAAGCTGCCGGGGACGGAGACGATCCGGCTCGATCGCAGCGCCTATGGCGCGGGGCTGGCCGATCCGCGCGGCACCGCCTTCGTCTATTCGGACTGCCGCGTCGATGACGCCCGGCTGGTCGTGTTCAACGCGCGCGACGCGTCGGATCGCGGCGCGGATATCCGCACGCGCACGCGGCTGATCGACGCACGGCGCGAGGGGACGGGCTGGACCGCGACGATCGTCGATGCCGATGGGGAAAGCGTGGTCCGCGCCCGCGTGCTGGTCAATGCCGCCGGGCCGTGGGTGGCGGACGTGCTGGCGCGGGTGCCCGGCGCGCGGACGGATCGCGGCGTGCGGCTGGTGAAGGGCAGCCATATCGTCGTGCCGCGTCTCTACGAGGGCGATCACGCCTTCATGTTGCAGAACGCCGACCGCCGCATCGTCTTCACCCTGCCCTATGAGGGGCAATTCACGCTGATCGGCACCACCGACGAGCCGTGGGAGGGGGTGCCCGGCCGCGCCTCGATCGACGCGGAGGAGAGGCGCTACCTGCTCGACACCGCGAACGATTATTTCGCGCGCCGGCTGGGCGAGGCGGATATCGTATGGAGCTACGCCGGCATCCGCCCGCTCTATGACGACAAGGCGGGGAGCGCCTCCGCCGTGACGCGCGATTACGTGCTCGATCTGGACGCGGGCGAGGGGCGCGCGGCGATGCTCAGCGTGTTCGGCGGCAAGATCACCACCTATCGCAAGCTCGCCGAGCACGCGATGCGGCATCTCGCGCGCTATCTGCCCGAAGCCGGCCCGGCATGGACGGCGGGCGCGGCGTTGCCGGGAGGCGACATGCCGGGGGCCGATTTCGACGCCTTCGTCGCGCGGATCGGGCGGGAGCGGCCGGGCCTGCCGCCCGCGCTGCTGCGCCGTCTCGCTCACGCTTACGGCACGCGGATCGACGCGCTGCTCGGCGATGCGGCGACACCGGCCGATCTCGGCGAGGACATCGGCGGCGGGTTGACCGTGCGTGAGGTGGATTATCTCGTCGCGCATGAATGGGCGCGGACCGCCGAGGACATATTGTGGCGCCGCGGCAAGCTCGGGCTGCATGTCCCGGACGGCACCGCCAGGCGCCTCACCGCTTATCTGGAACGTGGGGCACGGAGCCGCTAAGCCGTCCGCATGTCCGCTATCATCGATCCGTTCCACGCCATCGCCATCAGCCGTGCCGCGCACCGCCTCGCTTCGGAGGGGCGTCCGGTGATCCACATGGAGTTCGGCCAGCCCTCCACCGGCGCGCCGCAAGCCGCGATCGCGGCGGCGCATCGCGTGCTCGACAATGATCCGATGGGCTATTGGGAGAGCGGCGCGCTGAAGGCGCGGATCGCGCGCCACTATGCCGAGACGCAGGGTGCGACGGTCGATCCCGAGCAGGTGATCCTCACCTGCGGTGCCTCGCCCGCGCTGGTGCTGGCGCTGTCCTGCCTGTTCGCGCCCGGCGAGCGGGTGGCGTTCGCCCGGCCGGGCTATGTCGCCTATCGCAACACGGTGAAGGCGTTGCATCTCGAGCCGGTCGAGATCGGCTGCGGCGAGGCGGAGCGGTTCCAGATCACCGCCGCCGCGATCGAACGGCTCGACCCCGCGCCGCACGGCCTGATCCTCGCCAGCCCCGCCAATCCCACCGGCACGATCATCGCGCCGGAGGAGCTGGCGGCGATCGCGGCGGTCTGCCGCCGGCGCGGCATCCGCATCGTCTCCGACGAAATCTATCACGGGCTGAGCTATGTCGGCCCGGCGCGCTCGATGCTGCGCGACGATCCGGGCGCGCTGATCGTCAACAGCTTCTCGAAATATTTCAGCATGGCCGGATGGCGGCTCGGCTGGCTGGTGGTGCCGCCCGACCTGATCGAGCCGGCGCGGGCGCGGATGGGCAATCTGTTCCTCACCCCGCCGTCGCTGGCGCAGCACGCCGGGCTGGTCGCGTTCGACGAGCGCGACGAACTGGAGGGGCATATCCGCACCTACGCGCGCAACCGCGAGCTGCTCCTCGCCGCGCTGCCCGCGCTCGGCCTCAAGCGGATCGCGCCGCCGGACGGGGCCTTCTACATCTATGCCGATGTCGGCCACCTGACCGACGACAGCATGGATTTTTGCATGAAGATGCTGCTCGACACCGCGATCGCCACCGCGCCGGGGATCGATTTCGACCCGATCGACGGCCACCGCTTCATGCGCTTCAGCTTCGCGGTGTCGACCGATCGGGTCGAGGAGGCGCTGCGCCGTCTCACGCCGTGGTTCGCGGCGCGGGAGGTCGTGGCGGCAGCGTAAAAACGCTGCTCCGTATCAGTGCCCCAGCACCATCGGCAGGCTGCATGCCGTCAGCATCGCGCGGGTGACGCCGCCGAACAGCGCCTCGCGCATCGGATGGTGGCCGTAGGCGCCCATCACGATATAGCTCGCGCCGAACTTCTCCGCCGCGAGCCGGACCGAAACCGCGATGCTGCCCTCGTCGGCGATCGTCTCGATCTCCGCGCGGATACCGTGGCGCGACAGATAGGTCGCCAGATTCTCCATCGGGATCGCGCTGGAGTCGAGATCGCCGACCTGCACCACCTTCACCGCGTCGGCGAGCGCCAGCAACGGGACGGCGCGCTGCACCGTAGCCATGGCGCGTTCCGATCCGTCCCACGCGATCAGCGCCTTGCCGACCGCGTCGAACCCGTCACAGGTATCCGCCACCGCCACGACCAGTGCGCGGGTGTGGGAGAGGACGTTGGTCGCGAAATAGCGCATGTCGATCGGGTCGGAACGCTCCAGCCGGCGGTTGAGCACCACCAGATCGGCGACACGCGCCGCATCGAACAGACAGGTCGGCAGATAGCCCGATGCTTCCGTCCAGCTCCAGTTGACGCCCTCGGCGGCGAGGCGCGGCTCGATCCGGGCCTTGTGCGCGGCCTCCTCGGCGCGCTCCTCGGCGACCATCATCACCATGCCGTCGCCGCCAGCCGGGCCGACGACAATCGGCAGCGGCAGCGCGCTGAGGCATTCGAGATGCCCGTCGAGCGCGCGGGTCAGGTCCAGCGCGGCCTGCAGGCGGGATTCCTGCCCGGCATCGTCGTGAACCAGCAGCAGAATGTTCTTCATGAATTGCCTCCTTCGGCGGTGAGGTGCGGCGGTGCGGGCGCGGATGGCCGGGACGCTGCCGCCGACGCCCTCGCGGGTTGAACGATCATCGCAATGCCTTGGATCATTGGGCCTCGACATCCGCGGCTGATGGTAGCGGCCGGATCGGGGACGGCATTGCGCGCGATCAAGCCGCAGCTTGACGGACATCAAATCCGGGCGCGCCCCGTCTTGCGCGCCGCCGTCCACGCAGCTATTGCCCCGGCCGCGCCTTGGCGGGATTCCAGCGGAAACGAGTGCTGGATAGCCACCGGGGTGCGCGAAAAAGGCAATGCTTTTTCAAGGTATTGCGGGTGTAGCTCAATGGTAGAGCAGAAGCTTCCCAAGCTTACGACGAGGGTTCGATTCCCTTCACCCGCTCCAGCCTTCCGATATCCGCTCTCCCGAATGTTCCGCCCGGCGCGCACGCGCGCCATGCGGCGATGCGACTCGCGCCTTTTCGAGCGCCTGCATCGGTAATTTTTACTATCGATAGCGGCGATATCCCGCATCATTTTCAGATCATATCATTATATATCAATAGTATAACACGCATTGCCAAAAGAGTATTTATTGCTATCGTTTATGGGCAAAAAAATTCACGGGGGACCGTTCGCGATGAAACGGACTTTTGGAATCACCATCTCGCTGGCGGCGCTGGCTGTCGCTCAATCCGCCGCCGCGCAGGATCAGTCGGCGGCCAATACGGGCGCGGCGCAGGTGCAGGACGTGATCGTCACCGCGCAGAAGCGCAGCGAGCGGTTGCAGGACGTGCCGATCGCCGTCACCGCGATCACGGCTGAGACGATCCAGAACCGCCGCACGCTCGACCTGGTGGACCTGTCCAATCAGGCGCCGGGGCTTCAGATCAAGTCGGACGACAATGGCGCCAACCCGCGCATCTTCATCCGCGGTGTCGGTGTCAACGATTTCAACCCGGCGACCAATAGCGCGGTCGGCATCTATGCCGACGGCGTGTATGTCGCCTCGCCGCTGGCGCAGCGGCTGGCCTTCTTCGACCTGCAACAGGTGGAGGTGCTGCGCGGGCCACAGGGCACGCTCTATGGCCGCAACACCACTGGCGGCGCGATCAACGTCACCAGCAAGCTGCCCGGCAATGAGATGGAGGCCGATCTCTCCGCCGAATATGGCCGGTTCAACTCGGTCAACGTGCAAGGCGGCGCGAGCGTCCCGCTGATCGCCGACAAGCTCTCGGTGCGCATCGCGGGCCTTTACCAGCGCGACGACGGCTACACCCTCAACCGCCTGACCGGCCATTACGGCAACAACACGAATCGCTGGGCGGTGCGCGGCACGGTCCATTTCACGCCGAGCGCCAACGTCACCGACAATCTGGTGGTGAGCACGGGTCGTTCGACCGGCGGATCGATCTGGGCGTACAATCGGCCGCTCCTGACGGAACCGTATCAAAGCGACTCGTTCTGCGCGCCCGCGCTCTACGGCACGGCTCAGTGCATGACCTTCATGGGATACACGAATCCGAGCAAGAACCTCTATCAGGGTGATTACAGCTTCGAGGGGAAGGACAGGGTCAACCTGCTCACCGTCTCGAACACATTGACGATCGACCTCGGCGCGGCATCGATCGTATCGGTGACGGGCTATCAGCATGCGAGCCGCAACGATCAGGAGGATACGGACGCCAGCCCGATCCCGACGATCACCGCCAGCTATATCGCGCGGCAGAACACGTTCAGTCAGGAACTGCGCCTGCAATCGAACGGCCACACGCCGCTGCGCTATGTGATCGGCGCTTATTACGCGCACGATTATCTCAACAACAATTCGGCCTATAACGTGCTCCCGCTTCTCGCATCGGACGACCCGGTGGCGGATGCCGGACAGGGCATTGGCGTGTTCGGCTGGCCGCTGATGCAGAAGGTGGACAGTTACGCGGCGTTCGGCCAGCTCGATTACGACCTGACCGCCAGGCTGACGCTCACGGGCGGTCTGCGCTACTCGGCCGACCACAAGGATTTCCACTATGTCAGCGAGGCGGCGAACGGGCTGGTGCCGATCTTCACCTATGACGGAGCGAAGACGTTCAGTTCGTTCACCGGCAAGGTCGGGGTGCAATATCGCCTGACGCCGAGCGCCAATATCTACGCCAGCTACAATCGCGGCGCCAAGAGCGGCGGTTTCTTCAGCGGGCAGGCGACCGATCCGGCGGACATCGGGCCGTACAAGGACGAGACGGTCAACGCCTATGAAGTTGGGGCCAAGACCGATTGGCTCAACCACACGCTACGCGCCAATATCTCGGCCTTTTATTACGATTACAAGAATTTGCAGGTCTATACGACGGTCATCGACCCGCCGTTCACGCGGCAGCTCTTCACCAACGCCTCCGCCGCGCGGATCTATGGCGGCGAACTGGAGCTTCAGGCGACGCCGACGCGCGGCCTCACCGTGTCGCTCAACACCGCCTATCTCAACGCCACTTATCGCGATTTCAAATCGGCCGGGAACGACTATTCGGGCAACACCCTGCCGTCCGCGCCGAAGGTCAGCGTGCAGGGCGCGGTCGACTGGCAGCATGAGACGCCGTTGGGCACGCTCGTCGCCAACACCAGCCTGTCGTTCCGCAGCAAGGTGTTCTTCGATACGTCGAACGACGCCCGGCTGACCGATCAGGCGCGCGCCTTCGTCGATGCGCGGCTCGGCATCCGTGTCGCGCGGGATCGGCTGGAAATCGGGGTGTGGGGCAAGAACGTCTTCAACGAGACCAATATCTCGGACATGACGCCGATCCCGACGCTCGGCTTCGACGTGTTCAGCGTCGGTCCGCCGCGCACTTACGGCCTGTATCTGAAGGCGCGTTATTGACATGAGCGTCGGGCCTCGTGCGGAAGAGCGCGCGTGGCTCGGTCCACGGCCCGCCGCGATCGAGATGGCGGCGACATTGTTCGCCGGCGTCACCGGCATCATGTTCGCGGGGGTCGGGCCGCTGCTGCTCGGCGCGCTCGAACATGCCGGGCGGTTGAGCGCGGCGCAGATCGGGCAGGCCGGGATGGTCGAGCTGCTCGCCATGGGTCTCGCCGCCGGGCTGACCGGGGCGCTGGCCGGCACGCGCCGGCTGCGCCCGCTGACGATCGCCTGCGGGCTGCTGATGGCGCTGCTCAACGCCGCGACCATGTGGTGCGACGGCTGGGCGCTGGTCGTGGTGCGCGGGCTGAACGGCGTGCCGAGCGGCGCGCTGATCTGGCTGATGACCGCCATGATCGTCCGCGCGCCGCGTCCGGAGCGCTGGGCGGCGATCTATCTGACCGTGCAGACGCTGGCGCAATTCGTCGTCGTCGCCACGCTCGGGCCGTGGGTGGTGCGCCCTTACGGCGCGGACGGCGGCTTCGCGGTGCTGGCGGCGATGAGCCTCGCCGCCGCGCTCGCCGGCTTCGCGGTGCCGCGCGCGTTCGAGCCGCTGCCGGTCGCCGTCGACGAGCCTGGCGGCCTGCCGTCTCCGCGCGGGCTGACGGCGCTGGCCGGGGCGTTCTGCTTCAACGCCGCGATCCTGGCGGTGTGGATCTATGTCGAGCCGCTGTCGCGCCAGGCGGGGCATCCCGCCGGCACCGCCGACCTCGCGCTGTCGCTGTCGCTGGCGGCGCAGGTAGTGGGCGGCACGCTGGCGACATTGCTCGCCGGGCGGATGCGCTGGCTGCCGGCGCTGCTCGGCTCGCAGGTGGCGATGGCGGCGCTGATGCTGCTGTTCGCGCGGTTGCCGGGGCAGGGGGTGTTCCTCGCCGGCTCGGCATTGTTCGGCGGGCTGTGGATGTTCTCCGCCCCGCTGCTCACCCCGTTCGTGATCGAGGCGGACCCGACGCGTCGCGCCGCCGTGCTCGGCTCGGGCGCGGCGCTGCTCGGATGCAGCATCGGCCCGCTGCTCGCCTCGCTGGTGGTGAGCGACAACGACGTGCGCGGCTGCGCGCTGCTCGGCGCGGGGACGATGGCGGCGGCGATGGCGATCGTGCTGGCGGTCCATTTGACTCGCCGCGCCGTAATCCTCACGCGCGCCGCATGACCGATACCGCGATCCCCGCCCGCGCGCGCCGCCCGCGCGCCAGAAAGCCGGCGCTGGCCACCAAGCTGCGCCCCCGGCAGGCGCGCGCGCAGGACACGTTCGAGCTGATCCTCGAGACCGCCGGCCAGTTGCTCGAGCGCATCGGGTTCGAGCAGCTCACCACCAACCTGATCTGCGAGGCGGCGGGCCTCTCGCCGCCGGCGCTCTATCGCTATTTCCCGAACAAATACGCGGTGCTGAAGGAGCTCGGCGACCGGCTGATGCGCGCGCAGGACGACGAGGTGATCGCCTGGGCCGACGCGGGCGGCCTCGCTGGCGATACGTTCGAGGATCGCCTCGCCAAGACGCTGGCGATCCACGAGCGGATGGTGGCGATCCAGCGCGACTTTCCCGGCGGCCTCGCGATCGGCCGCGCGCTGCGCGCGGTGCCGGTGCTTCAGGACATCCGCTTTCGCTCGCGCGACATGGTGGCGGCGCATTTCCTCAGACACATGCGCGAGCTTTACCCCGCCACCGATCCGCGCCGGCTGGAGGTGGTGACGCGCATGACGGTCGAGCTGAGCTACGCCGCGATCGAGATGGTGGTCGAGGAGCCGGACCGCGACGCCGATATCATCAACAGGGAAGTGTGCCTGCTGTTCGCGCATTATTTCGCGACCTTCAGCTAGGCCGGGCAACGGAGAACGGGGCGAATGGAATGGCATAACTGGTCGGGAAGCGTGAACGCGCGGCCGCAGGCGATCGCGAAGCCGCGCGGCGAGGCGGAGTTGCGCGCCGCGATCCTCGCCGCGTCGAAGGTGCGCGTGCGCGGCGCGGGCCATTCCTTCATGCCCTTGTGCGAGACGGGCGGCACGCTGATCGACATGGGCGACTATGCCGTGCCGATCGAGATCGCCGCCGACCGCGCGAGCGCCTGGGTGCCCGCCGGCTGGAGCCTCGCACGGCTGACCGAGGCGTTGTGGAACGAGGGCCTGTCGCTCATCAACCAGGGCGATGTGAACCCGCAATCGCTGGCCGGCGCCACCGCCACCGGCACGCACGGCACCGGCAAGGATCTCGGCAGCCTCTCGACGCAGGTGCTCGCGTTCGAGCTGATGCTGGCGGATGGCTCGCTGGTGATCTGCGATGCGGCGCGCAACCCCGATCTCTTTCAGGCGCAGCGCATCTCGCTCGGCCTGTTCGGCGTGGCGACGCGCATCCGGGTCAACGTGCTGCCGGCCTATTATCTGGAGGAACGGGTCGAGGCGCGGCCGCTCGGCGAGATGGCGGAGCGCTGGCAGGAACTGGGCGCCGCCACGCGGCATTTCGAGTTCTTCGTCTTCCCTTATGCCGACACGGTGATCTTCAAGAGCCTCCAGCCGGTTGCGGGCGAAGGATTGATGCCGCGTTCGAGCGATATCGACGAGCGCCCGTTCCGCATCGCCTGCGAGCTGAGCCGCAAGGCGAATTTCCTGATCCCCTCGCTGCAACGGCTGATGATGCGGCTGAGCAGCAAGCCGTCACGCCGCGTCGGCCCGGCGTGGCAGATCTTCCCCGGCGACCGCACGATCCGCTTCGAGGAAATGGAATATGAGCTGCCCCGCGCGGACGGGATGCCGACCCTGCTGGAAGCGATTTCCTATATCCGTCGCAAGAAGCTGCCCGTGGCTTTTCCGTTCGAGTTCCGGCTGGTGGCCGAGGACGATATCTGGATGTCGCCGTTCAATCGCGGCCCCGGCGCGTCGATCTCCTTCCACCAATATGCGCGGATGCCGTGGCGCGACCTGTTCGCCGGGATCGAGCCGGTGCTGCGCGGCGCGAACGGGCGGCCGCACTGGGCCAAGCGTCACACGTTGCGCGCGGAGGACGTCCACGCGCTCTATCCGCGCACCGGCGATTTCCTGAAGGTGCGCGCCGCGGTCGATCCGGCGGGCAAGTTCGTCAACGCCGATCTGGCGCGGCTGTTCGGCATCTAGGGAGGCAAGGGCCATGACCGACGAGGAACTCCACCGCCATCTGGTCGGCCGTCAGGGATCGCGGCGCGATCTCAACACGCCCGTGCTGGTGGTCGATCGCGACGCGCTAGACCGCAATATCGCGCGCATGGCCGATTTCGCCGCCGCGAACGGGCTGAAGCTGCGCCCGCACGCCAAGACGCACAAGAGCGCCGCGATCGCCCGCCGCCAGATCGCCGCCGGCGCGCTGGGGCAATGCTGCGCCAAGCTGGGCGAGGCGGAGGCGCTGGCGGACAGCGGGATCGAAGGGATATTGATCACCTCGCCGATCCTCTCCGCGCCGGGGATCGAGCGGCTGGTCGCGCTCAACGAGCGGGCCGAGGGGCTGATGTGCGTCGCGGACAATCCGGTCGGCGCGCGCGCCATCGCGGCGGCGGTGACGGCGCGTGGCGGACGGCCGCTGACGCTCCTGATCGACGTCGATCCCGGCATCCACCGCACCGGTGTCGCCAGCCCGGAAGCGGCGGTGGAACTCTACCGCGCGATCGTCGCGGAGCCAGGACTGCATTACGGCGGCGTGCAATATTATTGCGGCTCGCAGCAGCATATCGAGAGTTTCGCAGAGCGCGATGCGGCGATGCGCGAGCGGGCCAATTATCTTCGCGCCGTCCTCGCCGCTCTGGAGGCGGCGGGGGGCAAGCCGCCGATCGTCTCCGGCGGCGGCACCGGCACCCACCGCATCGACGCGACGCTCGGCCTGTTCACCGAGTTGCAGGTCGGCTCCTATGTCTTCATGGACGATCAGTATCGCGCCTGCGCGCTGACGCCGGAGGAAGGCGAGGTGCCGTTCGAGACCTCGCTGCTGATCGACACCCGCGTCATCAGCGCCAATTCGCCGGGGTTGGTGACGGTGGACGCCGGCATCAAGTCGCTGGCGACCGATGCCAAGCCGCCGCTGATCGCTGCCGGCGCGGCGGAGGGGACGGTCTATTTCTTCATGGGCGACGAGCAGGGCGCGCTGGTCCACCCGGCGGGCGAGCTTCCGGCGCTGGACGCGATCGTCTCGCTCAACGCGCCGCACTGCGACCCGACCGTCAACCTGTACGACTGGTATCACGTCGTCAGCGGCAACACCTTGGTCGATCTGTGGCCGGTGAGCGCGCGCGGCCGCTCGCGTTAGCGACGGGGCCGAAAGCGGCCCGATTGAACCTAAACCGTGACGCAGGCGTTCCTGTCTCCGCAAAAAGGAGACATTCCATGCGTATCAGATTAGCCGCCGTCCTCGCCGCCGCCGCTGTCGCGATGCCTGTCGCGTTGCCGGTGCCGGCGATGGCGCAGCATCGCGATTATCGCTGGCAGGGCGATCGGCAGGGCTGGGATGCCTCACGCGCCTATCGGCCCGGCCGCTATCGCGAGCGCCGCCTGACGCGCAACGACCGCATCTACCGCGGCCGCGACGGGCGCTATTACTGCCGGCGCAGCGACGGCTCCACCGGGCTGGTGATCGGCGGCCTCGCCGGCGGTCTGCTCGGCAATGCGATCGGCGGCGACACGCTCAGCACGCTCATCGGCGGCGCGGGCGGCGCGCTGCTCGGCCGCTCGGTCGACCGCGGCAACGTGCGCTGCCGCTGACGGCCAACGGCAGGCCCGGTCGCCTACCCGCGTCCGGGCCTGCGCCGTCACGGACCTGTCCGCCTGGGGGCGCTGGTGGGTCCGCCGGGATTCGAACCCGGGACCTCTCGATTAAAAGTCGCTTGCTCTACCGACTGAGCTACGGACCCGCACCAGCGAAACGCCGGTTAGGGAGCGCGCGCCGCCGGGTCAACCGTGCGTGAAGCTGTCGCGCGGAAAGTCCGGTCAGCGGATCGCGCCAGCCGGGCATCAGCGCGGCAAGCGGGCGGAGCACGAAATCGCGCTCGCGAAAGGCCGCGTGGGGGATGACGAGGCCGGGTGATTCCCACGCCCCGCCCGACCAGGCGATGATGTCTAGGTCGATCACCCGCGTCCCCCAGCGCCGCCCGCGCCGCCGCCCGAAATCGCGCTCGATCCGCTTGAGGCGGGCGAGCATCGCGGGCGGGTCGGCCGCATCCCCCACCAGCGCGACGGCATTGGCATAAGCGCGATTCGACGGGCCGAGCGGCGCGGACGTAACGATCGGCGACACCCGCCGCGCGCCGATCGCCGCCAGTGCCGCGCGCAGCTCCGCGCGCGGGTCGCCGTGGCGGCCGCGGCGATTGGAGCCGAGCGCGATCAGATAGCCGTGCGTCATCGCCCGCGAGGCCCTAGCCGATAACCGGAGATCCATCCCCATTTTCCGCGAAAATTTTTTCGCGGCGCCCGTGCGGGTCGCGCGCGGCGGCGCCGTCATGGCTGATGTGGCCGGGAGGGGAAAACCGGCCACATCGTCGATCAGGGGAAGAAAGCGGCGTGTTTCAGGATTTCACGGGCGCGGTCGGGCTTGGCGCCGCGATAGCCGAGGGGGACTCCCGCAAGCGGGGCTGGTCGGTGCTGCTGCCGTTCTTCAACGAGCGGGATTACCTGCGCGATACGGTGGCGAGCCTGGCCGGTCAGTCGGAACCGCCGTTCCTGATCCTGATCGACAACGGCAGCACGGACGGCAGCGCGGAAGTGGCGGTCGGCGCGGCCCGCGATCACGGCCTGCCTTATGTGCTAGTGCATGAGCGCCGTCCGGGCAAGGTTTCGGCTCTGGCCGCCGGCCTGCCCTTCGTGACGACGCCCTATGTCGCGACCTGCGACGCCGATAGCTGGTATCCGCCGCACTACCTCGCCGCCGGCCAGGCGCTGATCGAGCAAACCGGGCGCGCGGCGGCGGGGGCCTATTTCGTGTCGCGCCGCGCGCGGCTTGTCGAACGCATCGCGGGGACGTTCCAGATCTGCCTCGTCGCGCGGCTGTTCCCCAGCCAGTGCCACGCGGGCGGCGCCGGGCAATTGTTCCGCACCGCCGCGCTGCGCCGCGCGGGCGGTTTCGATCCGGCACGGTGGAATCTGGTGCTGGAGGATCACGAGGTGATGCACCGGCTGCTGCCGCACGGCTCGATCGGCTATGGCGCCGCCCTGTGGTGCGCGCCCGCGCCGCGCAAGCGTGATCGCGCCTCGGTGCGGTGGACGGTGACGGAGCGGCTTTGCTACCTCGCCTTGGGTGCGCGCGCCGGGGACTGGTTCTTCTACGATTATCTCGCCCGCCGCCTCGCCGCGCGGCAATTGTCGAGCGACCGGCTGCGCGAGCGTCCCTTCCAGCAGCCCGTCGCGGATGTCGTGGCGGTGGCGGCGTGACGATGCCGCGTCTCATCGTCTGCGCCGACGATTTCGCGCTGTCCCGGCCGATCAGCGAGACGATCGCGTCGCTCGCGCGCGAGGGGCGGATCAACGCGGTGAGCTGCATGGCGGTCTGCCCCGGCTGGGCGCGCGACGCCGATCTGCTGCGCGG
Organism: Sphingomonas sp. CL5.1; assembly: GCF_013344685.1. Taxonomy (NCBI): domain Bacteria; kingdom Pseudomonadati; phylum Pseudomonadota; class Alphaproteobacteria; order Sphingomonadales; family Sphingomonadaceae; genus Sphingomonas; species Sphingomonas sp. CL5.1. The sequence goes on along the minus strand of NZ_CP050137.1, from coordinate 4,225,581 downwards.
GCTGCCGGCGCACGTGCAGGTCGGGCTGCACGTCACGCTCACCGGCGAGGCGCCGCTTACCGACATGCCGGAATATGTGCCGGCGGGCGGCGCGATGCCGGGGATCGATCCGCTGACGGCGGCGGCGGCGAAAGGCGATTTGCCGCTGGAGGAGATCGCGGGCGAGATCGACGCGCAGTTCCGCGCCTTCCGCAAGGCGATGGGCCGCGCGCCCGATTTCGTCGACGCGCACCAGCATGCGCATGTGCTGCCCGGCATCCGCCGCCTGTTCCTCGACGCGGTGGCGGAACATGCTCCCGGCGCGTGGGTCCGCGATTGCGGCGACCGGGTGAGCGCGATCGCCGCGCGTCGGTGGCGCGGCAAGGCGATCGGCAGCGCCTATCACGCGCGCGGCCTGCGCCGGGCGGCGGCGCGGCGCGGTATCGCCTGCAACTCCAGCTTCGCGGGGCATTACGATTTCCGCGGCGATTACGAGCGCATCTTCCCCACCTTCCTGCGCCGTCCGGGCAGGATGCACCTCATCATGTGCCATCCCGGCGCGGGCGAATTGCCGGGGGACGACATCGCCGGCGCGCGCCCGCGCGAGGCGGCGGCCTTGCACCGGATGCGGATCGCGGACATGGCTCGTGCGCATGGCCTGGAATTCGACGCATGACGGTGCGTGCGCTGCCACGCCGCGAAGGGGCGCCTGATGGCGGAGCCGGCACTGGCTTCCGCTTATGGGGAGCAGCGCGCCCTGTTGCTGCGGCTGCTTACCGCACGGCTCGGCAGCGCGACGGACGCGGAGGATGCGTTGCAGGACCTGTGGTTCCGCATCGTCGCCACCCCGGCCGGGCAGGTGGACAATCCTGCGGCCTATCTGATGCGCATGGCGAACAATATCGCCACCGACCGGCGGATCGCGGCGCGGCGGCGCGTGGCGCTGGAGACGCATTGGGCCGAATCCGGCGACGCGGCGCACGACCTGCCGACGCCGGAACGCGAGGCGCTGGCGCGCGACGCGCTGCATCGGGTGGACGCGACGATCGCCGCGATGCCGGAGCGGATGCGCACCGCCTATCGCCTGTTCCGCATCGAGCAGGTGCCTCAGCGCGAGATAGCCGTGCGGCTGGGCATCTCGCTCAGCGCGGTCGAGAAACTGTTGCAGCGCGCCTATCGCCGGTTGCACGCCATGGCGGACGGAGACGGCGATGAATGAGATCGACGACACGATCCTCGACGCCGCGATCGCCTGGCACGTCCGCCAGGCGACGATGGACGAGCGCGGCTGGGCGGATTTCATCGCCTGGTTGGAGGCCGATCCGCGCCACGCGCGCGCCTATGACGTGGTGAGCATCGGGGACGCGGCGCGCCACCCGCCGCTTGTCGCGGCCAATGACGACGAGGATTTCGCCGCGCCGGCAAGGCGCCATCGTTGGCGTGGCGTCGCCATCGCGGCGAGCGTGCTCGCGGCGACGGTGGTCGGCACGATCGGGGTGATTCAGCAGCGCGGCGGCGGCGGGACGCCGCTGGAGGTTGTCGCCAATGCGCCGCGCTCGCTGATGCTCGCTGACGGGACGCGGATCGCGATGGCTTCCGGCGCGCGCGTGATGCTCGGCGGCGACCGGCGCTCGGCGGCGGTGGAGAGCGGGCGTGTCACCTTCCGCGTCACGCATGACGCCGGCCGCCCCTTCACCGTCCGCGCCGGCGATTGGGAGATCGAGGACGTCGGCACGATATTCTCGGTGATGCGTGGCGCGCGGGGCGTGGATGTGGGCGTCAGCGAAGGTTCGGTGCTGTTCGATCCGCAGAACAACCGAATCGCGCTGAACGCGGGTGAGGCGCTCACCGTGCTCGACGGCCAGCGGATCGTGCGCTCGCGGATCGATTCGGACGAGGCGCGGACCCTGGTTTTTTCCGGTCAGCCGATCCGTTTCGCGGCGGAAACGATCGCGCTCGTCCTCGGGCGGGACGTTCGCGCGGACGATCGCGTCGCGGCCACGCCATTTACCGGCGTCGTCCGATTGACGGGGGACGCGCCGCGCGACATGGCGCATTTCGCGGAATTGACGGGAATGCGCGTTTCTCATGACGGGGGGAGCTGGATCATCGCACCGTCGGCGGGGCCGGCGCGCTAGCTTCGCGATCGCGCTCTCGGGCGCGGTGATCGCCGCACCGCCCGCCATCGCCGCGCTGGCGCAGCCGGTCACGCTCGAAGCCGCGCTGCTGCAACTCGCGGCGCGCACCGGCGGAGAGATCGTCAGCCTGGAGCCGGGGCTGCGGACGATCCGTGTCGAGCCGCCCGCGCCGGAGCTGTCGCTGGAGGCAGCGCTGCGGCGGCTGTTGCGCGGCACCGGCTATCGCGCGGAGCGGATCGGCGCGCGCAGCTATCGCATCGTCCGCGTGGCCGAGCGCCGGCCGGCGCCGCGCGTTTCTCCACCCCCCGGCGAGCAGGCGTCCGCGCCCGACGTGATCGTCACCGCCAGCAAGCAGCGCGTGCCGCTGCTGCGCTTCCCGGCATCGATCACGCCGATCGCGCCGCAGGACGCGCCCGCCAGCGGCCCCACCTCCGCGCTGGGTGATACGGTGCGCTCCACCCCCGTGCTGCAAACCACCGCGCTCGGGCCGGGGCGCGACAAGATCTTCATCCGGGGCATCGCCGACAGCAGCTTCAACGGCGCCACCCAGGCGACGACCGGCTATTATCTCGACGACGTCCAGATGAGCTATTCCACGCCGGAGCCGGGCCTGGCGCTGGTCGACGTCCGCTCGGTGGAGGTGATGGAGGGGCCGCAGGGCACGCTCTACGGCGCCGGCGCGATCGGCGGGATCATCCGCATCGTCCCCAACCCGGCGCAGCTCGACAGCTTCCACGCCGCGATCGCCGGCAGCGGGGCGATGACCGTCGGCGGGCGGCCGGGCGGCGACCTGTCCGGCTTCGTCAACCTGCCGGTCTCGCGCGATGTCGCGGCGGTGCGGCTGGTCGGCTATCGCTCGCATGATGGGGGCTATATCGACGATCCCCTGCTCGGGCGGCGCGCGATCAACGCGGTCGACCGGGTCGGCGGCCGCGTCACGCTGCGCGTCGAGGCGGGCGACGGGTGGCAGGTCGACACCACCGGGCTGGGGCAGCGCATCTCGGCCGGCGACGCGCAATATGTCGATGGCGACGGGCGGGAGCTGACGCGCGCGACGCGGTTGGCCCAGCCTTACTGGAACAGCATCCTGCTCGGCCGCCTCAGCATCCGCAAGCGCTGGGCGGGCGGGCTGGAGTTCGTCTCGGTCAGCGGGGTCAGCCAATATGACGCCAACGATCAGTTCGACGCGACCCCGCGCGCCGCGCCGGGCACGATCGGCTATGTCACCACCCGATCGAACCTGTTGCTGACGGAGGAGGTGCGCCTGTCGCGGTCGCGCGCGAACGGCGAATCGTGGGTCGTCGGGCTGGCGGTGCTGCGCAATCGCGACGCGGAGAATCGCCAGCTCGGCCCGTTGAACGATCCGACCGAGATCATCGGCGTCACCAACGTGTCGCAGAACGTGTCGCTATTCGGCGAATGGACCCGACCGCTCGCCGCCAGCCTCTCCGCCACGCTCGGCCTGCGCGCCACGGAGGCGCGCGTCGACGGCTATCCCTCGCTGAAGCCGCGCGCGGGCGATCTGGTGCGTGGACGGATGACGCGGCGCATCGATCCAACGCTGGCGCTGTCGTGGCAGCTTGCGCCGCGCCTGTCGCTCTACGGCCGGCTCCAGTCGGGTTTCCGTACCGGCGGTCTCGCGGTGGCGCGCGGGATCGGACGGGTGGCGGAGTTCAAGTCGGATTCGATCGGCATGGGGGAGATCGGCATCCGGCACCTGCGCGACGGGCCGACCGGCGTGAACTTCTCCGCCGCCTTGTCCTATGCGCATTGGGACGATATCCAGGCCGACCTGATCGACCGGCGCGGCCAGCCCTATACCGCGAACATCGGCAATGCGCGCATCCTGACCGGGGAGGTGAGCGCGGACTGGGTGCCGGTGCCGCGCCTGCGCTTCGACCTGTCCGCGCTCTACACCGTCAACCATGTGACCGACGGCCAGCGGCTGCCGAACACGCCGCCGTTCAGCGCGCACAGCGCGGCGAGCTATAGCTGGGGGGCGTTCGGCGGGACGATGCGGACGTCGGGGGCGTTCGACTATATCGGCCGCTCGGTGCTCGGCACCAGCCGCTATCTCGATCTCGAACAGGGGGGCTATGCGGTGCTGTCGGCGCGCACCGAATGGTCGCGGCGCGATCTCACCCTGTGGCTGTCGGCGGACAATATCACCGACAGCCGGGGGAACCGCTTCGCCTTCGGCAACGCCTTCACGCTCGCGAACGGCGCGCAGGGCACGCCGCTGCGGCCGGCGACGGTGATGCTGGGCTTCAGGATCGAGCGCTGAACGAAAAGTCCCGCGCAAGGCACTGGCCTCGCGCGGGACTTCCGGTTCCCGTCCGGGAAGGCGGCGTCAGTAAACGCGCTTCTTCGGCTTGATATATTCCGCGTCGTCGGTGAGCGTGTAATCGTGCACCGGGCGGTAATCGAGCGTCGTCGCGCCGCCCTTGCCGCCCCAGCCGTCGAACGTGGCGATGGTGTGCTTCATCCAGTTGGCGTCGTCGCGCTCGGGATAATCCTCGTGCATGTGCGCGCCGCGGCTTTCCTTGCGGTTCTCGGCGCCCTTGATCGTCACGACGGCCTGGCCCATCAGATTGTCCAGTTCCATCGTCTCGACCAGATCGGTGTTCCAGATCAGCGAGCGATCGGTGATGCCGATATCGGCCATCCCCTTGTTGATCGCCTCGATCTTCTGGACGCCCTCCGACAGCAGCGCCGAATCGCGGAACACCGCGCAATGACGCTGCATCGTGCGCTGCATCTCGCTGCGGATCTGCGCGGTGGGCGTGCCGCCGGACGCATTGCGGAAATGGTCGAGCCGGGTGAGCGCCTGCTCCTCAGAGCCTGCCGGCAGCGGGTTGTGCGGCGTGTTCGGCTTGAGCGTGTCCTTGAGGCGCAGGCCGGTCGCGCGGCCGAACACCACCAGGTCGATCAGCGAGTTGGAGCCGAGCCGGTTCGCGCCATGCACCGACACGCACGCCGCCTCGCCGACCGCGAACAGGCCGGGGACGATCGCATCCGGATCGCCGTCCTTCAACTGCACGACCTCGCCGTGATAGTTGGTCGGGATGCCGCCCATGTTGTAGTGGACGGTCGGCGTGACCGGCAGCGGCTGGCGCGTCAGGTCCACGCCCGCGAAGATCTTGCCCGTCTCGGTGATGCCCGGCAGGCGCTCGTGCAGCACCTTGGGATCGATATGGTCGAGGTGCAGGTAGATATATTCGCCGTGCGGGCCGACGCCGCGCCCCTCGCGCATCTCCATCGCCATCGATCGCGCCACCACGTCGCGGCTGGCGAGGTCCTTGGCGGACGGGGCGTAGCGTTCCATGAAGCGCTCGCCCTCGGAGTTGGTGAGATAGCCGCCCTCGCCGCGCGCGCCCTCGGTGATGAGCACGCCCGCGCCGTAGATGCCGGTCGGGTGGAACTGCACGAACTCCATGTCCTGCAACGCGAGGCCGGCGCGCAGCGCCATGCCGTTGCCGTCGCCGGTGCAGGTGTGCGCCGAGGTGGCGGACTGATAGACGCGCCCGCCGCCGCCCGTCGCCAGCACGACCGCGTGGCTGCGGAAGCGGTGGATGCTGCCGTCCTCCATGCACAGCGCGATCACGCCCCGGCACGCGCCGTTTTCCATGATGAGGTCGAGCGCGAAATATTCGACGTAGAAGTCCGCGTCATACTTCAGGCTCTGCTGGTAGAGTGCGTGGAGCATGGCGTGGCCGGTGCGGTCGGCGGCGGCGCAGGTGCGCTGCACCGGCGGGCCTTCGCCCATGTTCTGCATGTGCCCGCCGAACGGGCGCTGGTAGATCGTGCCGTTGTCGTTGCGGCTGAACGGCACGCCAGCGTGCTCCAGCTCGTAAACCGCGGCCGGCGCCTCGCGCACCATATATTCGATCGCGTCCTGGTCGCCGAGCCAGTCGGAACCCTTGACGGTGTCGAACATGTGCCACGACCAATGGTCGGGCGAGTTGTTGCCGAGGCTGGCCGCGATGCCGCCCTGCGCCGCGACAGTGTGGCTGCGCGTCGGGAACACCTTGGTGATGCAGGCGGTCTTGAGGCCGCTCTCCGCGATGCCCATCGTCGCGCGGAGGCCCGAGCCGCCCGCGCCGACGACTACCGCGTCGTAGCTATGGTCGATGATCTGATAGGCGGCGGGCATCAGGCGGCAGCTCCGAAGGCGATCCTGAGGATCGAGAAGATCGCGATCCCGGCGGTGACCGCGACGAACAGGTTGAGGAGGACCATCAGCACCACGCGGTTCTGCGCATGGGCGTAATCCTCGATCGCCACCTGGAGGCCCAGGCGGAAGTGGTAGAAGACCGAGGCGACGAGCAGCAGCATCGGCACCGCCACCCACGCCGACGACAGCCACGCGCGGACGCTGGCGTAATCATAGGCCGGCATGCGGGCGATGGAGATCATCAGCCACGCCATGAACAGCAGGTTGGTGCCGGCGGTGACCTTCTGGTGCCACCAGTGATAGACGCCGTGATGCGCGCTGCCGAGGCCGCGGACCCGGCCAAGCTCGGTTCCCGTTCCCATCACTTGATCCCCAGATAGAGCCAGAAGGCGATCGTCAGCAGCGTCGAGCAGACGAAGGTGAGGATCGCGAGCAGCCGGTTCGTCTTCAGCTCGAACGCCGCGCCGGTATCCAGCACGAGATGGCGAATGCCGCTCATCATATGCTGGAACAGCGACCAGGTGAGGCCGACGCCGATCACCCAGCCGAGCGGGTTGAGATGCCCGGCGGCGTTGGTGAAGACGCCGGTGAAGGCGGCATAGGCCTCGCCGCCCGCCGCGATCGCGGCGAGCCACCAGACGAGCAGGATGGCGCCCACGGTCGCCATGCCGTCGCCGGTGACGCGGTGGAGGATCGAGGCCAGCATGGCCGGGCTCCAGCGATAATGAATCTGGAGTGGGCCGCTGAAGAGGTGCGGGCTGCGCGGACGCGCGGGTTTCGAGGCCAAGGGCGTGTTTCCTGCGATGAGCCGACGGTTCGGGCGGGTCTATGAGACGCCAAGCGCGGCGATGCAAGCGCGCAGGGCCGCTTCGATCGTTTCGATCCCCGCCTAACCGGTGATTAACCAGTGATCGTTACCTCCTCGCGCGGTATCAGGAATGGAGCCAGAGCGTTGCCCACCGACTTGCCCGCACCCGGATCGATCGCCGCGACGGTGGATATCGCCGGCAGATTGAAGGTGTTCGACGCCGACGGCACCCTGCTGGCCGCCAGCCGCGACGTCTGGGCCGCGATCGAGCCGGAGATCCGGCAGGTCGCCGCCGCTTATTGGGATCAATGGGTGCGCTGCTTCGCCGACCAGCGATCATGGGCGCCGGACGAGACGGAGAAGATGATCGATCTTGGCTGCGTCTTCCTGCGGCACCGTTTCCTCGACACCGCCGGCCGGGCGTGGATCGAATCGATCGAGCGTTCGGTGGCGGCGGCCTATGCCGCCGACGTGTCCAAGACCGCGCTGCTCTCGATGATCAGCGCCAGCGACCGCGCGGCGCTCGACGTGCTGATGCGGCGGATCGAGCGCAACGATCCGCGACTCGTCGGCATGGTCGACACGCTGATGCGGCTTTCGGCACTGGAGGGGGAGATCACGGTCGCGATCTATTCCGCCTATCTCGAATTCACCGGCAAGGTCGCGCGCGACCGGCTGGCGAGCGAGTTCCACGACGGGATCGCCGCCACGGTGGAAAGCGCGACGTCGGAGGGCGGGGCGCTCCGCCTGCTCGCCTCGGGCGCTTCCTCCTCGACGCGCGGCGTGCTCGGCAAGGCGAGCGAGGTCGCCGCCGCCGCCGAGCAGTCCGCCGTCGCGATGCGCGAGGCGGCGCTCACCGCCGCCGGCCTGATCCGCGCGATCGAGGATGCGCGCGGCGAGGTTGAGGTCGCGGCCGAGATCGCCAATCGCGCCAGCGCGCAGGCCGGCGCGGCGGTCGGCGTGTCGCAGATGCTGTCCGATCACGCGCAGTCGATCGAATCGATCCTCGGCCTGATTCGCGACATCGCCGGGCAGACCAACCTGCTCGCGCTCAACGCCACGATCGAGGCGGCGCGGGCGGGCGACGCCGGGCGCGGCTTCGCGGTGGTGGCGCAGGAGGTGAAGAGCCTCGCCAACCAGACGGCGCGCGCTACCGACGACATCGCCGGCAAGATCGCCGCGATCCAGTCCGCCACGCGCAGCACGGTGGAGACCAACGTCAGCATCAAGGCGACGGTGGCCGAGGTCGAGGATTCGGCCAACCGCATCCGTAGCGCGATGGAGGCGCAGGCGCAGACCGTCACCGCGATCACCGCCGCCGTCGACGAGACCGCGCTGGCGGCGGATTCGATGTCCAGCACGATCGCCGCGATCCGCGAGGATACCGAGGCGGTGGCGGGCGAGATCGACGCGTTCGGCGCGGGATTCGATTCGCTCTCCGGCCGGCTCGCCGTGCTGAAGGCGAGCGCCGGGGATTTCGCGCGCAAGGTGGCGGTGTAAGTCCTCGCCGGCCGGGCGCGGCGGCGCCCGCCCGATTCACCCCGCCGGAAAATGGAGACGCGAGTTGAGCCGCTGCGAGCATGAGGCGCAGCAGCGCAGCAGCGCCTCGATCAGCCGGCGCGGCGGGCCGTGCTCGCCCAGTTCGGAACTGGGGATCATCACCGTCACCACCGCGCGCAATTCCTCGTCCTGATCGAACACCGGCGCGGCGACCGCGCCGTGGCCGAGGTTGAACTTGTCGCGCGTCCAGCAGACGTAATGCTGCTGGATATCGGCGATCTGCCGCATGAACTCCTGCCGGTCGGCGATGCGGAAATCGGTCTCGCGGGCGCAGAGGTGGCCGAGCAATTTCTCGCGCCGCTCGCGCGACTGGAAGGCGAAGGCGATCCGCGCGGAGGGGGAGTGCGGCAGGGTCAGCACCAGCCCCGGCTTCACGTCGATATGGATCGCCTGCGGCGCGGGGATCGATCGCACCACCACCGCGTCGCCGCCGGCATCGGTGCATAGCAGCACCGTCAGCCCGGCCTCGCGCGCGAACGCGACGAGATATTCGTCGAGCAGGGTGATGAGATCGAGCCGCCCCGCCGCGATATGCCCCCAGCGCACCAGCCGCCAGCCAAGCTCATAGCCCCGGCTTCCCTGCCGCCCGACCAGCCCGAGCTGCTCCAGGTTGGCGAGATGGCGCGAGGCGCGCGACTTGGTGATGCCCAGCATGGTCGCGACGTCCTGCACCGAAACCTTGCGGCCGCGCTCGGCGAGGAAGTCGATGATCGCCGTGGCGGTCGCCACCGCCTCGATCTTGCCCAGCCCGGCGGTCGGCGCTTGCCGGCGCGGATCGCGGTCTTTGCTCGCGGACAAATCCTGTTGCGACATGTGCAACAAATAGATCATCGTGTTGCGCATGTCGATACTGATCGATAGCCGGAGCGGGACGATTCAACCGGCTTTTGGGGAGGAGGAAGATGGCCAGTCCGGCACAGAATGAGCGCCTGACGCGCGTCGGCCCTGGAACGCCGATGGGGGAATTGCTGCGCCGCTACTGGCATCCCTTCGCCGCCGCCGCCGAGATCGACGATCTCGGGATCAAGCCGGTCAGGCTGCTGGGCGAATCGCTGGTGGCGTTCCGCGCGGGCGACGGCAGCTATGGCCTGATCGACCGCCAGTGCCCGCATCGCCGCGCCGACATGGCGTTCGGCATCATCGAGGAAGACGGCCTGCGGTGCAGCTACCACGGCTGGTGCTTCGGGGCGAGCGGCCAGTGCCTCGAGCAGCCTTACGAGGACATCGCCAACCCCAAGGCGCGCTTTCGTGACAAGATCCGCACCAAGGCCTATCCGGTCGAGGAGAAGGCCGGGATGCTATGGGCCTATATGGGGCCGGACCCGGCGCCGCTGGTGCCGAACTGGGAGCCGTTCACCTGGGAAAACGGCTTCCGGCAGGTCGTCTATGCCGATGTGCCGTGCAACTGGTTCCAGTGCCAGGAGAACAGCCTCGATCCGGTCCATTTCGAATGGATGCACCGCAACTGGACGTCGCGCCTGTCGGGCGACGGCAGCTACGGGCCGAAGCATCTGGAGCTGAAGTTCGACGAGTTCGAGTTCGGCCATATCTACCGCCGCGTCCGCGAGGATACCGACAAGGACAGCCAGCACTGGACGGTCGGCTCCACCGCGCTTTGGCCCAACGCCTTCTTCCTCGGCGACCATATCGAATGGCGCGTGCCGGTGGATGACGAGAACACGCTGAGCATCACCTGGATGTTCCATCGCGTGCCCGTGGGGCAGGAGCCTTATGTCCAGCAGCGCGTACCTTACTGGCACGGGCCGGTGAAGGACGAACGCGGCGAGTGGATCACCAGCCATGTGCTCAACCAGGACATCGTCGCCTGGGCCGGGCAGGGCGCGATCGCCGACCGCACCGAGGAGCACCTCGGGCAGAGCGATCTCGGCATCATCATGCTCCGCCGCGCCTTCGACGAGAATATGAAGGCGGTGGCCGAGGGTCGCGATCCCAAGGGCCTGGTCCGCGATCCGGCGCGCAACGAATGCGTCGAGCTGCCGATCAAGCACCGTGAGATATTCACCACCTCGATGACGCTGGAGGAAAGTTGGGAGCTGGGCCGCAAGCTCGCCTACCGCTTCAACCAGCCGCACTACCCGCATCAGGTAGGGCAACCCGAAGAGATCAAGCGCGAGTTCCAGGTGGCGATGGGGATGATCGCACCCGACGCCGAACACACCATCTGACCGCCCCCGCGGCAGGCACAGGAGAGCAACATGAAGCTGGGCACCATCAGGATCAACGGCAAGCCGACCGTGATCGCGCGCGTCGCGGACGACAAGGCGGTCGCGCTCGATTTCCCGTGGATGGAGGATCTGATCGAGGCCGGCAACGCCGGTCTGGACGCCGCCGCCGCCGCGATCGACGCCGCGCGCGCCAGCCGCCTGCCGGTCATCGACCTCGCCGACGCCGACTGGATGGCGCCCAACCCGCGCCCGTCGAAGATCCTCGGCTGCGCGGTCAACAACAACAACCTCAACCAATATGCGGTCAAGCCGATGACCGCGCCGATGTTCTTCACCAAGGGCCGCTCGGCGTTGACCGGCCACAACAAGCCGATCGAGCTGCTCAAGGATCACGGCCAGTCGATCCCCGAGCCGGAGCCGGTGATCGTGTTCGGCAGGAACGCGAAGAACGTGCCGCCCGAAAAGGCGCTGGATTACGTGTTCGGCTATACGCTGACCAACGACGTCACCGCGAGCGGCGTGAAATTCTCGCAGGATTCGATCGCGCTGAAGCAGCGCCCGGAAGTCATCAAGCCGCACCATCTGGCGTGGCGCCCGAAGTTCGAGGGCGGCGAGGACACCTATCTGCTGTTCATCTATCACAGCAAGTCGAAGGGCGCCGACACCTTCGCGGCGATGGGGCCGTGGCTCACCACCAAGGACGAGATTCCCAACCCCAACGCGCTGCGCGTGCGCGGCTATATCGACGGCGAATGCTATGCCGACGACAGCACCGCGAACTATTTCTTCCCGGTCGAGCGCGTCATCTCCGAGGCGAGCAAGTGGTTCACGATGGAGGTGGGCGACTGCCTGCACACCGGCACCGCCTCCAAGGGCACCGAGAAGCACCCGCGCGGCAATATCGGCACCTACCTCAACCTCTATGACGGCAAGCTGACCGACGTGGAGATCGACGGGCTGGGCAAGCTCACCAACCGCATCTCGGTCGGCGCCTGAGCCGACCCGGTAAGCACCTGCGCGCGGAGGATTTATGGCCCGGATAGTGCTCGGAATCGGCTGCGCGCATACGCCGCAGCTTCACACCATGGCGGAGGACTGGGATCTTCGCGGCGATCGTGACCGCAAGGACGGCGTGCCCCTGTGGTTCCACGGCAAGAAGCTGCCCTATGCGGAGCTTGAGGCGGCGCGCGCGCATGAGAAGATCGGCGAGCGGCTGGCGATCGACACGCGCCGCGCCGCGCTGGAGGCGTCGTTCGCGGCGATGGACCAGCTCCACGCGCTGTTCCGCGAGGCGGACCCCGACGTCGTGGTGATGATCGGCAACGACCAGCACGAATTCTTCTCGGATATCGTGCCGGCCTTCGCCGTGATCGCCGCCGACGAATTGCCCAACCTGCCGCGCACCGCCGAGCAGAATGCGCGGCTGCCGATCGGCATCGAGCTGTCGGACCACGGCCATCTGCCCGACGAGCGCGTCGCCTTCCCCGGCGACCGCGCCTTCGGCCGGCATATCGCGCGGCATCTGGTGCGCGAGGGCTCGTTCGACGTGACCTTGTGCCATGAGAAGCCGACCGTGCGGAACGAGAAGTCGCTGATGTACGGCCTGCCGCACGCCTACGGCTTCCTCTACAAGAACGTGATGCGCGATTGCGTGAAGCCGAACGTGCCGGTGGACGTGAATTGCTGGTATTACGACAACAGCCCGTCCGCCGCGCGCTGCTACCGGTTCGGCGGCGCGGTCGCCCGCGCGATCGAGGCGTGGGACAGCGACGCGCGCGTCGCGGTGCTCACCACCGGGGGCCTGACACATTTCGTGGTCGACCCGGAATGGGATCGCCGCTTCCTCGACGCGCTCGCCAGCGACGACGAGGCGGCGCTCTGCGCCATCCCGCAGAACGAGCTGATGGCCGGCACGTCGGAGTGCAAGAGCTGGATCGCCACCTCGGCGGCGATGCGCCAGGCGGGGCTGAAGATGCGCGAGGTCGAATACCAGACGCTCTATCGCACCGAGGGCGGCACCGGATCGTCCTGCGCGTTCGTGGCGTGGCAGTGATGGCGGGCGATACGCAGGTTATCATCAGCGGCGCCGGCCCGGTCGGGCTGGTGGTGGCGCTGGACCTCGCGCGGCGCGGCGTGCGCTCGACGGTCGTCGAGACGCGCAAGGCCGGCGAGCCGCCGAGCGTGAAGTGCAACCATGTCGCCGCGCGCACGATGGAGGCGTTTCGCCGGCTGGGCTTCGCGGACCTTGTGCGCGATGCCGGCCTGCCGGCGGACTATCCCAACGATTGCGTCTATCGCACCAGCGTGACGCAGGGGCATGAGATCACGCGCATCCCGATCCCCGCGCGCGCCGAGCGCCGGACCGACTTCACCGGGCCGGATACCTGGTGGCCGACGCCGGAGCCGCCGCACCGGATCAACCAGATCTATCTGGAGCCGCTGATCTTCGCCGAGGCGGCGGCCAATCCGCTGATCGCGATCCGCAACGAGACCGAGCTGGTCGAGGCGACGCAGGACGCGGACGGCGTCACCGTCACGGTGCGCGACCTGCCGAGCGGCGCGACCGAGACGCTCGCCGCGCGCTATCTGGTCGGCTGCGACGGCGGCCGCTCGCGGGTGCGCTCGATCATCGGCGCGAAGCTGTCGGGCGACGCGGTGGTGCAGCGCGTGCAATCCACCTACATCCGCGCGCCGCGCCTGCTGGAGATGATGCGGGGGCGTCCGGGTTGGATGAACCTGTCGCTCAACCCGCGCCGCTCCGGCAACACGGTGGCGATCGACGGGCGCGAGACGTGGCTGATCCACAACTACCTCTACGAGCATGAGGAGGATTTCGACGCGATCGACCGCGACGCCTCGATCCGCGCCATCCTCGGCGTGGGCGATGATTTCGACTATGAGATCATCAGCAAGGAGGACTGGATCGGCCGCCGTCTCGTCGCCGACAGGTTCCGCGACCGGCGCATCTTCATCTGCGGCGACAGCGCCCACCTGTGGGTGCCCTATGCCGGCTTCGGCATGAACGCTGGCATCGCCGACGCGATGAACCTGACGTGGCTGCTCGCCGCGACGCTGGACGGCTGGGGTGGGGAGCGGCTGCTCGATGCTTATGAGGCGGAGCGGCTGCCGATCACCGAGCAGGTGTCGCATTTCGCGATGAACCACGCGCTGAGCGCGATCGCGCATCGCCGCGCGGTGCCGGAAGCGGTGGAACTGGACGGGCCGGAGGGCGAGGCGGCGCGCACGGCGCTGGGGCGGCAGGTCTATGCGCTCAACGTCCAGCAATATTGCTGCGGGGGCCTGAACTTCGGCTATTTCTACCCCGATTCCCATATCATCGCCTACGACGGGGAGGCGCAGCCGGGCTATTCGATGGCCGGGTTCGAGCAATCGACCGTGCCCGGATGCCGCACCCCGCATTTCTGGCGGCGTAATGGCAATTCCGCCTATGACGATTTCGGCCGGGATTACACGTTGTTGCGCTTCGATCCGGCGATCGACGTGTTGCCGCTGGAGCGGGCGGCGGCGGCGGTCGGGATGCCGCTGACGGTGATCGATGTCGCGGCGGATGAGCGGACCGGCGTCTATCGTCACAACCTGCTGCTCTCCCGCCCGGACCTGCATGTCGGCTGGCGCGGCGATGCGCTGCCCGGCGACGTGGCGGGGCTGGTGGATCAATTGCGTGGAGCCGTCCGATGAAGCTGGTGACTTTCCGCAATAGCGCGGGGCAGGCGCGCCCCGGCGTGCTGCTCGGCGGCGACCGCGTGTTCGACATCGCCGCCGCCACCGCGCGCGACGGCGGCGGCGATGTGCTTGGCGACATGCTCGCGGTGATCGCCGCCGGCCGCGCCGGGCTGGAGCGGATCGCGCGGCTGATGGCGGGCGGCGAGACGATCGCGCTGGGCGAAGTGACGCTGCTCGCGCCGCTCCCCCGCCCGACGCAAATTCGCGACTGCGGCAATTACGAGAAGCATGTGCGGCAGGCGATCGCCGCCGCGATGCAGCTCCGTGCAAGGGCGACGCCTGACCCGGAGGCGACGCTGGAGAAGTTCCGCGCCGCCGGCCTGTTCGAGATTCCGCCGGTGTGGTTCGAGCAGCCGCTCTATTACAAGGGCAATCCGATGAGCGTCGTCGGCCCCGATGCGGACGTGATCCGCCCCCGCGCCGCGAAGCTGATGGACTACGAGCTGGAGCTGGCCGTCGTCATCGGCGGCCCCGCGCGCGACCTGACGCCGGAAAATGCGCTCGACGCCGTTTTCGGCTACACCATCTTCAACGACTTCTCCGCGCGCGACCTCCAGTCGCGCGAGACGCAATTTCGTTTCGGCCCGGCCAAGGGCAAGGATTTCGACACCGGCAATGCGATTGGGCCTTGTATTGTCACCGTCGACGAGATCGCCGATCCGGAGGCGTTGACGATGATTGCGCGCGTCAACGGCGATGAGCGCGTGCGCACCACCTCCGGCGGCGGGCAGCATTCGATCGCGGGCACCATCGCCTATATCTCGCAGGACGAGACGCTGCATCCCGGCGACCTGATCGCGATGGGCACGGTGGGCGACGGCTGCGGCTATGAGAGCCTGACCTTTCTCGACGACGGCGACGTGGTGGAGCTGGAGATCGAAGGGATCGGCGTGCTGCGCAACCGGCTGGTGGGGCACGGCAACTGAGCGGGATGCGGGTGTCGCCGGCTATTTGCCGGGCGGCCGGTTTGTGCGATGGCTGCGGCGATGTCTGACCAGATCAGGGGCCTGCCGCCCTATCGCCATTCCATCGCCGGCCTGTTGCTCGCCGCGCGCGAGGCGACGATGGCGCCGATCCGCCCGAAGCTGCGCGCCGCCGACGTCACCGAGCAGCAATGGCGCGTGCTGCGCGTGCTGACCGACGAGGGGCCGCTGGACATCGCCGCGCTCGCCGCCAATGCGATGCTGCACGGCCCGAGCGTGACGCGCATCCTGAAGGAACTGGGCGAGCGCGGGCTGATCGAGCGCGAGGTCGATCCACAGGACAAGCGCCGCTCGATCATCGCGATCACGGACGCGGGTCGCGCGCTGGTCGACAGGACGGCCGAGCATACCCGCGTGCTGGTGGAAGGCTATCGCCAGGCGTTCGGCAAGGAGCGCCTCGCCCGCCTGATGGAGGAACTCGCGGCGTTCCGCGCGGCGCTGGTGGCGCTCGAAAAGGACGAAGCGGCGCGCGACGACAGCTGACGGGCGAGGTAACGCCCGGTCGTTTCGCCCGCGTCTTTTTCGTCGCATTTTTCGCGAAGGAAACAGCGTCGGAAATGCTTTCCCGATTGCGCAGCCTTCGCGCGATATGTATCGTATTACGATACTTGGTCGCGTATTTCGATCCAGTTCAGTGCGTGTTTCATGTGCGGGACGAGGCAGGAGTGGAATGATGCATGGCGTAGCGACCGGCGATGACGGCCCGGCCAAGGACGCGGCGGCCTATCCGCGCGGGAGGCGGCCGTGGCTGCTGCTATCCTATCTGACATTGCTGTTCGTGCTGTCGTTCGTCGATCGCAACATGATGCGCTCGATGGTCGATCCGATCCGCGCCTCGCTGGGGATCAGCGACGTGCAGATCAGCCTGCTGGAAGGCGCGGCCTTCGCGACGCTCTACAGCATCATGATCATCCCGATGGGATTCGCGGCGGACCGCTTCAATCGCCGCACGCTGCTCGGCACGGCGGTGATCGGCTGGTCAGGGATGACGATGCTGGCCGGTTTCGCCTCCTCCTATCGCATGTTGTTCGTCAGCCGCATGGGGCTGGGGGTGGGCGAGGCCGCGCTTCAGCCCTGCGCGATGTCGATGATCCGCGACAGCTTCCCGCCGCAACGCCGCGCCTGGCCGCTGGCGATCTACACTACTGCGCCGCTGGTCGGCTCCGCGCTGGCGCTGGTGATCGGTGGCGCGCTCTACGGCTTCGCCAAGTCGGGCGGGGCAAGCAGCATCCCGATCCTCGGCGGCATCGAGCCGTGGCAGTTCGCGATGGTCGTGCCGGGCCTGTTCGGCCTGTGCCTGGGCCTGACGATCTTCCTGTTCCGCGAGCCGCGCCGCGTCGACGTCGATACCGGTGAGAGCGCCGGGCTGAAGGATTCGTTGCGTCACATGCGCGGCAATACGGGGCTTTACGTGCTGGTGTTCGGCGCGGCGGTGTTGTGGTCGCTCGCCAATACCGGGTGGAGCGCGTGGCTCGCCCCGGCGATCGAGCGCCAGCATCACCTGCCGCCGGAAGTGGTAGGCCCGACCGCCGGGACGATCGCGCTGATCTGCTCGGCGATCGGCTCGCTCGGCGCCGGCTTCCTGATCGACCGCCGCTCGCTGGCGGGGGACCGGGATGCGATCCTCAAGATCTCGATCTGGTTGCAGGCGTTGCAGATCGTGCCGGTGATCGGCATGTTCACGGTGCAGGGGACGACCGGCGTGTGGGTCTGCCTCGCGCTGTCCAATCTGCTGATCGGCTCGATGCCGATCGCCGCCTTCGCGATCATCACCGAGATCACGCCGGGCCACCACATCGGCAAGATCGTCGCGCTGTTCAATCTGGCGCAGAACTTCCTTGGCCAGACGATCGGGTCCGCCGTGTTCGCCTTCGTCGGCGAGGAAGTGATCGGTGGGCCGCTCGGCATCGCCTGGGCGATCATCCTTTGCTACCCGCTGATCATGGCGGTGTCGCTGGTGCTGAGCGTGATGCTGATGCGCGCGCGCCGCCGCTTCCTCGCCCGCAACGGCTGACTTCCCGAAAGGAAAAGGCCCGGTCCGCAGGATGCGAGACCGGGCCTTCCGCTGTTCCGTCGCCGCGCGTCAGGCGGGATCGCCGAGCGGGTTCGGCGGCACCGGGACGGGGGAGGGGACGAACGGATGGATCAGCGCCCACGGGCTGGGCATTTCGCCGACCTTGACCGCGATCAGCGCCGGGCCGCCGCGCTCCTTCGCCGCGCGTAGCGCGTCGCGCAGGCCGTCGGGCGAGTCGGTGATCGTCGTCGGCAGGCCATAGGCGCGGCCGAGCAGCTCGAAATCCGGGCTGGCGACATCGGTGCCGAACTCCGCCCCGAACACGCGACGCTGGATGCGCTGGACGTTGCCGAACTTGCCGTCGACGAACACAACGATGGACGCGTTGAGCTGGTCGCGCGCCAGCGTCGCCAGCTCCTGCATCCCCCAGCTGAACCCGCCGTCGCCGTTGAGCGACACGACGCGCCGGTCCGGGTTGCCATGTGCCGCGCCAAGGGCGGTGTTGAAGCCGTAGCCGAGCGTGCCCTGATAGCCCGGCGTGATGAAGCGATACGGGCCGTACACCGGGAAGGCGATGTTCGAATAATAGCCGACCTGCGTCAGCTCGCTGACGAGGATGTCGTCGTCCGCCATCGTCGAGCGCAGCGCCTGGACGTAATCGTGTTGCGGGCGGATCGCGTCGATCTGCTGCGCGCACCATTGTTTGACCCTGACGACGCGATCGGCCGCCGAAGGCGCCTCGCCCGCGCCGATCGCGGCGAGCAGCGCCTCGGCGCCCGCCTGCACGTCGCCTTCGAGCGCGATGCCCGCGGCACGCGGCGCGCCCATATGGGCGGGATTGGTGTTGAGGTAGATATAGGTCACGCCGTCGCGGCTGTCGGTCGGCTGCGCCGTCCCGTCGAGGAAGCGGCTGCCCGCGACCAGCACCACATCGGCATGGGGCAGCACCGCGCGGCCGCCCAGCCCGATCAGCGCGAGCGGGTGGCGATCGTCGATCAGCCCGCGTCCGGCCTCGCTCATCACCGCCGGCGCCTGGAGCCGCTCGGCGAGCGCCCGGATCGCGTCGCTCGCGCCGCTGGCCACCGCGCCGCCGCCGGCGCAGATCACCGGGTGGCGCGCGCCGGCCAGCGCCTGCGCGGCGCGGGCGATCGCGTCGGCCGCCGGGGCCTGCCGCACCCGCTCGGCGCGGGGCAGCAGCGTGACGGGGCCGGTCGCCTGCAACACATCGGGCGGCACCTCCAGCGCGACCGGGCGCGGCGTGCCCGAGCGGAGCTGGACGAACGCCTCGTGGACGAGGCCGGGGATTTCGGCGGGCGACTTCGCGATGCCGTGCCACTTGGTCATCGCCTTGAGCATCCCGCTCTGGTCGGGAATCTCGTGCAGCATGCCGTGGCCGGCGCCGATCGTGTTGCTGGGGATCTGGCCGACGATGAACAGCACCGGCGCGTTGCAGGCATAAGCGGTGGCGATGCCGGAGAGGGCGTTGAGCATCCCCGGACCCGGCACCACCATGCACACCGCCTCGCGGCCGGTGGTGCGGGCATAGCCGTCCGCCATATAGGAGGTCGCCTGCTCGTGGCGCGGCACGATCAGCCGCAGCTCGTTCGATCGCTGGCGGATCGCCTCCACCGCCCAGTCGAGCTGGATGCCGGGAATCGCGAAAATGTCCTTCGCGCCCTCCACGATCAACTGCGCGACCAGCGCCTGACCGCCGGTCATCCCGTCCACGCCGCCCATAGTTCCACTCATGCGAATAGCCTCCATTCGCTTAACATGTTATGTTTATCGCCGCTTCATGGCAAGGAGAATGTGTTGCGAACAGCGAGACGATGTAACGAATTATGATCTTTTTACCAGCGCGGATCGGGTCGCTATTCCGCGATGGCGCGCGCGCGGCGGGCATGATATAGGCGCGCGATCGACGACAACACGGGCCAGTGGCGGCGCTCCTTGGAGCGGCCGCGCCGTTAGCGTTCATGTCGACCCCGCTTCAACGGTTTCGCAGCCGCTGATACCGTTCCCCCGGCCGCCCGCGCGGCCAGATGATCCGTGAGTTCCATGACCTTTTCCAATCTCCCGCCCGCGATCGCCGAGGCGCTGGCCGAGCGCGGCTATGATGCGCCCACCGCCGTGCAGGCCGCCGTCGCCGATCCCGCCGCGGAGGGCCGCGACCTGATCGTCTCCGCGCAGACCGGCTCCGGCAAGACCGTGGCGTTCGGGCTGGCGATGGCCGGCGAACTGCTCGCGGGCGAGGCGACCTTGCCCTTCACCGAGCTGCCGCTCGCGCTGGTGATCGCGCCGACCCGCGAGCTGGCGTTGCAGGTGAGCCGCGAGCTTGGCTGGCTCTATGCCAGGGCCGGCGCGCGCATCGCGACCTGCGTCGGCGGGATGGACCCGTCGAAGGAACGGCGCGCGCTGCGTGGCGGCGCGCATATCGTGGTGGGCACGCCGGGGCGGCTGCGCGATCATCTCGAACGCGGCGCGCTCGATCTGTCGGGCCTGCGCGTCGCGGTGCTCGACGAGGCGGACGAGATGCTCGACATGGGCTTCCGCGAGGATCTGGAGGAGATCCTCGACGCGACGCCGGAGGGACGGCGCACCCTGCTGTTCTCCGCCACCATGCCGCGCCCGATCGTCGCGCTGGCGAAACGTTATCAGCGCGACGCGCTGCGGCTGGCGACGACCGGCGAGGAGCGCGGCCACGGCGACATCGCCTATCAGGCGGTGACCGTCTCCCCGTCCGAGATCGAGGCGGCGGTGGTCAACCTGCTGCGCTTCCATGGCGCGGAGACCGCGATGCTGTTCTGCGCCACGCGCGACAATGTCCGCCGGCTGCACGCCACGTTGCTGGAGCGCGGCTTCGCGGCGGTGGCGCTGTCGGGCGAGCATTCGCAATCGGAGCGCAACCGCGCGTTGCAGGAGCTGCGCGACCGGCGCGCCTCGGTGTGCGTCGCGACCGACGTGGCGGCGCGTGGCATCGACCTGCCGGGCCTCAGCCTCGTCATCCATGTCGAGATTCCGCGCGATGCGGAAACGTTGCAGCACCGCTCCGGCCGCACCGGGCGCGCCGGGCAGAAGGGGACGGCGGTGCTCGTCGTGCCCTATCCGGCGCGGCGGCGTGTGGAATCGATGCTGCGCGGCGCGCGTATCAACGCCGAGTGGATACCGGCGCCGACGCCGGAGGCGATCCGCGTGCGCGACCGCGAGCGACTGCTCGCGGCGCTGCTGGAGCCGGCGGCGTTCGACGAGGAGGACCGGCTGCTCGGCGAGAAGCTGCTCGCCGAGCGCTCGCCGGAGGATATCGCCGCCGCCCTCGTTCGCGCGCATCGCTCGGCGCTCCCCGAGCCGGAGGAGATGATCGAGGACACGCCCGACGCGCGCCGCGCGGCGCAACGCGAGCGGCATCGCCCAGGCTTCGACGAGGTGGCGTGGTTCCGCATGGACGTGGGGCGGCGGCAGAATGCCGATCCGCGCTGGATATTGCCGCTGCTGTGCAGGCGCGGGCATGTGTCGCGCAACGAGATCGGCGCGATCCGCATCGGTCCGTCCGAGACGCATTTCCAGATACCGCGCGCGATCGCCGCGAAGTTCAACGCCGCGCTGGCGCGCACGGCGGGGAAGGATGGCGAAGGGCAGGACGTGCGGATCGAACCGTCCGACAATCCGCCGCACCCCGCCGCGCGCGGCGACAGCGATGGGCCGCCGCGTCATGCGCGTCCGGCTCGCCCGCATCCCCATGCCGGCGGTCCCGGCGGGAAGCATCGGGCGCGCAAACCGAACGGGCCACGCGAGCCGCGCCGATAGATTCTCACGCTGGCGCGGCGCTCAATTCTGCCCTATCGTGAAATATTCAGCGGAGAGAGGCGATGGAGCGAGGGTCGGGGATGGAAGCACTGGACGCGCTTGATGCGGCGCTGGCGCGGGTGGTTCGCGGGGTTGCGGAGGCTTGCGCGCGGGAGGGGCGGCTCGACGCAGCGGCGCTCGATGCGCATCAGGCGGTCACCTACGATCTCGCGCTGAGCTATGCCGACCTGCTCGCCGCGCGCGAGGCGATGGCGGAGGGACGCTCCACGCTCGATGCGTCGCTCGGCCGCGCCTTCGCCGCCGAGGTGGCGCCGGCGGTGCTGACGCGGCTGGAGGGCATCTATCTCGCGACGGGTCTGTCGCCCGAGCCGTTAGACGCGCTCGCCGCGCCGGTGCGGGCGCTGCGCCGCGAGGCGGGCGGGGCGGAGGCGCTCGCCGCGCTGGGCCGCGCGGTGTCGGAGGCGGCCGGCGAACTGGGCGACGTGCCGCTCGACGAGCATAGTTTGATCGCGCGCGACGCCTTCCGCCGCTTCGCCGCCGATGTGGTCGCGCCGCTGGCGGAGGAAATCCACCGCCGCGACCTCACCGTGCCGGAGACGTTGCTGGAGCCGATGCGCGAGATGGGGGTGTTCGGCCTGTCGATCCCCGAGCGCTTCGGCGGCTCCGCGCCGGACGCGGGCGAGAATACCCCGATGATGATCGCGGTGACCGAGGCACTGTCCGAAGCCTCGCTGGCGGCGGCGGGGAGTCTCATCACCCGGCCGGAGATCCTCACCCGCGCGCTGATGGCCGGCGGCACCGAGGGGCAGAAGGCGCATTGGCTGCCGCGCATCGCGGTGGGCGATCCCTGTGCGCGATCGCGATCACCGAGCCGGATCACGGCTCCGACGTCGCCGGGCTGACGCTGCGCGGCACGCGGACGGAAGGCGGCTGGCTGGTCAACGGCGCCAAGACGTGGTGCACCTTCGCCGGCAAGGCGGGGCTGCTGATGGTCGTCACCCGCACCGATCCCGATCGCTCGCTCGGCCATCGTGGTCTCAGCCTGCTGCTGGTCGAGAAGCCCTCGTTCGAGGGGCATGAGTTCACCTTCGCCCAGCCGGGTGGCGGCACGCTGCGCGGGCGGGCGATCCCGACCGTTGGCTATCGCGGGATGCATTCGTTCGATCTGGCGTTCGAGGATTTCTTCGTGCCGGACGCCAATGTCGTCGGCGGCGAAGCGGGGCTGGGACGCGGCTTCTACCTGACGATGGCCGGGATGACCGGCGGGCGCATCCAGACGGCGGGCCGGGCGCTGGGCGTGATGCGCGCGGCGCTGAAGGCCGCGATCGCCTATGCCGGGGACCGCAAGGTGTTTGGCGCGCCGCTCGGCGATTACCAGCTCACGCAGGTGAAGATCGCGCAGATGGCGGCGCGCTTCGCCGCCTGTCGCGGGCTGGCCTATGCCGTGGGCCGCGCGCTGGACGAAGGCGGCGGGCGGATGGAGGCGAGCCTCGCCAAGCTGATCGCCTGCCGCTCGGCCGAGATGGTGACGCGCGAGGCACTCCAGATCCACGGCGGCATGGGCTATGCCGAGGAAAGCGCGGTGAGCCGCTACTGGATCGACGCGCGCGTGCTGTCGATCTTCGAGGGCGCGGAGGAGACACTGGCGCTCAAGGTGATCGGACGCGGCCTGCTGGAGCAGGCGCTGACGGGGAACGCCTGAACGCGTTCCCCGCATCCGCGAAGACTCAATAGAAGCGGATATTGTCCACGGTGAAGGTCATCGTCTCGCCGCCGGGGCGCGTGCCGCCGACCTCGACCTGGACGATATCGTCGCCCGACCATGGCTTGCCCGGCCGGTTGCCGAACTTCACCGGCTGGAGCGCGCTGAACGGCACCTCGATGCTCGTCCAGCCGACCGCGCCTTTTACCGGGGCGGACCAGCTTCCCTGCAAGCCGTTGAGGCGCAGCGCGAAATCGCCCGACCCCTTGATGTCGAAGCGCACGCCCTTGTAACGGCGCACGTCGACCGGCTGCACCGATCCGCGCGTCAGCGGCACCGCGAAGCCGGCATAGGCGCCGTCCTTCACCGCCATCCGCGCGGCGAGCTGGAGTGCGTGGCCGCCGTCGCTGCGCGGCACGACCTGGGTGATCTCCACCGAACGGTCGATCCCGCCGTCGCCGGTTTCCAGTCGCAGCGTGTCAAGCGTGCTGCGCTTGTCCGGCCGCTCGAAATCGTCGACCAGCGCCGCGACATTGGTGACGGGCATGTGCGTCGTGCGGTTCGCCTCGGGCAGCGCGGGCGCGCCGGGGCCGAACACCAGCCGGCCGTCGATCATCACCTGCGACACCTTGTGGACGTCGGCGATCTGCTCCCACGGCTTGCCGTCGATCAGCACGAGATCGGCGCGCTTGCCGGGGGCGATCGTGCCGCGATCCGCGTCCTGCGCCATGATCTGCGCGCTTGTCCGCGTCGCCGCTACCAGCGCTTGCGACGGCGTCAGCCCCGCGCGAACCAGCAGCTCCAGCTCATGGAGGGTAGAGGAGCCGTGCGGCGTCGCGGGCATCCCCGCGTCGGTGCCCACGCCGATCGGCACGCCGGCGTCGAACAGCACTTTCACATTGTGCAGCGCATGGCCGAACTTGATGACACCCTGGCGATAGCGCGGATCATCCGGCTTCGCGCCGCCCTTGTCGGGATCATAGACCGCGAGCGTCGGGATCACCGCCATCCTCGACGCGACGATCGTCTTCACCTCGTCGGGCGTGATATCCCGGTCCTGCGGATCGTGCGCGAGCGAATCCACGCCGCTGCGCGCCGCCAGCACGCCGCGATCGACGGTGACGGTGTGCGTCAGCACCTTCCACCCCGCCTTGTGCGCCGCGTCGGTGAGCGCGTGGAGTGTCCAGCCGTCCATGCTGGTGTTGTCCGGCGCCATGCCGTAGCGCCAGCCGTCGGTGAACGCCTTGATGAGATCGGGCTTGTACGGCTTCAGCCGCTCGATCGCGGCGCGCGCGGCGGTGGGTGTGTTGATCCAGATCGTCGTCGACTGATCGCCCCAGTCGGCGCCATGCCCGCCCGGCGTGCTGATCCGCGCGGCGAAATTGACGTGCGGCGAAACGAGCGACTTCAGCCACTCGCGGCGCGGCGCATAGCTTTCCGGCTGCTCGTGGAAATCGTTGACGGTGGTGACGCCAGAGCGGACGTAATCGGTCGCGATCTGCGGCGTGGTGTTCGGCTCGCCGGCGGGCGTCCAGTGCGTATGGAGGTCGTAGAAGCCGGGGAGCAGCGCCTTGCCGCGCGCGTCGATCACCTTCGCACCGCGCGGCGCCTTGGCGCCCGGCGTCACCTCGGCGATGCGACCGTCGCGGATCACCACGGTCGCGATCTGCGGCGCGGCGCCGGTGCCGTCGAACACCGTCGCGCCGACGATCGCGGTCGCGCCGTCGCCCGGCGCGGCGGCGAGCTGCCCCGCGCCGATCACGCCGCCGGCGACGAGCAGGGCGAGGCCCGAACGGGAAAGGCTCGAAAACTTCATTGCGATATCCTCGTCGTGAGCGGGGCGGTCAGCCAGTCGTCTTCCCAGATGCCGTCGTCGCCGATCGGCGCGCCCGGCGGAATCTCGGGCGGTTTCGCCACCGGCTCGGCCAGCGCGCGGAGTTGCGCATTGGGGCCGGTGAGCATCGCGGAGAGATAGGCGCAGGCATCCGTCTCGGTCGCGTCGCCAGTGCAGGCACGCAGCCTCTCGCCGAGCCGCGTCGCCGCGCCGCGCACCACGCCGAGCGCGGTGGGGGAGAGGCGCTTGTCCTGCATCACCGTCGCCAGCCGCACCGCATAGCGCGCGCGGACGCGGCGGCGCAATTCGCCCTCGCGGCCGCGCGCGGTCGGCGCGACGGCGGCGGAGAGTTTGTCGAGCATCTCGCCCAGCGACAATTGTCCCGGATCGACCCGCGCCTGCTCGATCAGCCGGTTGAGCCGCTCCGGCGCGAGGAGCGCCTCCAGCGTCTGATCGGCCGCGGTTTCCGCCGCGCTTGGCAGGTCGAAGGCGGCGGCCGTGTTCGCAGGGAACAGCTCGATCTCATATTGCGGATCGGGCGTGCCCGGCTGGACCGAGGAAAGCTGCGCGAGCAACGTGTCCGGCAAATCGAGCAGCTTCGGATCGAGCGTGCCGATCAGCGCGTCCAGCGCCGCGCGCTGCTTCGCGGCGGGGACGATCTCCGCCCGGTCATGCCCGTCGCCCGCGACGGCATAGCTATAGTCCACGCCCGCGACCAGTTTCGACACCGCCGTCACCTGATAACGGTGGTAAAGGTAGATCGGCACGATCATGCGGCGCAGGTCGGCGCCGGGCGATCCCTTGGGCAGGTTGGCGGGGCCGAAGCGCGACAGGGCGATGCGGCGCACCGCGAGCACATTGGCCAACTCCGCCACCGCGTCCGGCCCGTTGTCCCACATATTGCCGTAAGGCTGGGCGTCGCCGATGCCGCGCGTGTCGCCGTCGGTGACATTGCGGTAGCCGTCCGCCTCGGCCTTGCGGGCGAGGCCATCGAGCCATGCCTTCTCGTCCGTCCCGCGCGGCGCGGTGCCGTAAAGCCACTGGATCGTGAATTTGTCCCAGGCGCCGACGCCGGTGGCATAGGCGTTCGAGAAATCGAGCCGGTCGCCCTTCACGCCGATCAGCGGCGCGGGATAGTCCATCACCGAGGCGCGGCCGGCATAGGTGCTGCCGGCGAAATTATGCGCGAGGCCCAGCGCATGGCCCACCTCATGCACGGCAAGCTGGCGCAGCCGGGCGCGGACGAGCACGATCGGGTCGTCCGCCGCGCCGGTGCCTTCCTTGGAGGCGCCGATCAGGCCGTCGAAGATTAGCCGATCCTGCCACGCGCGCAGCGAGCCGAGCTGGACGACGCCGCGCACGATCTCCCCGGTGCGCGGATCGACCACCGTGGTGCCGGTGGACCAGCCGCGCGTCGCGCGATGCACCCAGGCGATGACGTTGTAGCGCACGTCCGCCGGATTGACGCCCTCGGGCAGCGTCTCCACGCGGAAGGCGTCGATATAGCCCGCCGCGTCGAACGCCTGCGCCCACCAGCGCGCGCCCTCGATCAGCGCGGCGCGGATCGCCTCGGGCGCGGCGCGGTCGACGTAGAAGACGATCGGCTTCACCACGCGGCTGCGCGCGGCGTTGGGATCGGTCTTTTCCAGCCGGAAGCGGCGCACGAGTCGCGAGACGATCGGCTGGTCCAGCTCGGCCGCGTAATCGTTGCGGATCACCTGCGCCGAGGTGCCGCTGCGCGGATCGTGTGCGCGCGGGTGGAAATTGGCGTCGGGCAGCCGGACGAAGCTGTGATGGATCGCGAAGGTGATCGCCTTGGCGTCCGGCACGATGCGGTTGACCGCCGGCCCGGCCTCGTCGGTCTGGAAGGTCAGCACCGACTGGAATTCGACATTGTCGGGGAAGGCGGCGCTTTCCTTCGTGTCGACATAGCTGAGCGTCGGTGCCAGCTTGTATGTTCCCGCCTTGCCGCGCTTCAGCCGCCCGGCGATGTCGATCGCGTCGCGCAGCAGGAAGCCGGAAAGGTCGAACGACACCGAACCGTCCGGCGCGTCGGTTAGGTCGCCCGACCATACCACCGACGGCGCGAAGGAAGCCTCCACCGCGCGCTCCTCCCCGGCATCGCCGGAGAGCGCGCGGAAGCGGGTATTCTCGAACATCGCCAGCACGCGCTTGCCGACGCGGCGGAACACGACGATCTGCGTCTGCCCAAGCCCCGCGCGGTCCGCGCCGAGATCCGGCTGGCCGAGTCCGGCGGCGATCGAGGGGGTGTAGAGGAAACGCCCGAGCACCCCGTCCGCCCCGGCGGCGGGCAGGCGGATCGTCACATGCGCGCTCGCTTCCTCCGGCGTGACGGCGAACAGCGGGGCCTCGCCCGTCCGCGCCAGCGCGGGGACGGGCGACAAAGCCGCGGAAAGGAGCAGCAGCCCCGCGAGCCGGCGACGCATCAGAAGCGATACCGCATGTTGCCGTACCAATAACGTCCCATCGGTGAATAGAGCGTGCCGAGATAGCCGGTGGCGGCGAGCGACGGCGCTTCGTTGGTGATGTTGCGCACCCCGAAGCGCATGCTCGCCCCCTTCAGCGCGCCGGTGAAGCGGTATTCGGCATAGAGGTTGCCGGTGAGCTGCCCGTCAACCACCCACGGCGCCGCGGCCGAATCGATGCTCGTGTCCTCCACGCTGCCGATATATTGGGTGAAGGCGCCGATCGATACGTTCTCCAGCGACCAGTTGAACGACGCCGACCATTTCCAGGCCGGGCGCGAGTTCTGCCGCAGCAGGCTCCCGCCGCCGGAAATGACGGTATTCTTGTCGATCTTCCCCGCCGCGCGCGCCGCGAGCAGCGCCGCGATGCCCGGCGACGGGTCCTGATAATATTTGATCAGGTGCGACACGTTCACGGAGACGTTGAAATCGCCGATCCCGGTGTCGCGCACCGAATAGATCGCGTTGAGGTCAAGCCCGCGCACCGTTTGCGGCAGCAGGTTGACGTACTGGTCCTTGACGTAGAGCACCTGCCCGGCCGGGGCGAGGCCGGTGCCCGCGAAGGCGGCGACATCGTCCGGCGTCGGCGCGGCGCGCACCACGTTGGGGTTGGTCTCGCCCGACTGGCGGAGGAGATAGTCGAGGATCAGCGCATTGCCCTCGCCGAAGATGCCGATCAGCCCGGTCTGCTTCACGTTCCAGAAATCGGCGGTCAGCGTCAGGTGGCCGAAGCGATCGGGGATCGGTGGCTCGATCACCGTGCCGACCGACCAGGTGGTCGCGCGCTCGGGATCGAGGTCCGGGTTGCCCGAGCGCAGTGCCGTCACCGACAGGCGGCGTTTGGCGCCGGGGACGGTGGAATTGGCGCAGTCCGTGAAGCTGCTGATCGCGCCCTTGATGAGATCCGCCTGGCAGAAGATGTAATCGGTGCGCGTGTTGGTGCGCGCGATGATCTGCGCGTTGACCTGCTCGAGGTTCGGCGCGCGGAACGATTTCGCCCACGATCCGCGCAGGCGGAAGCCCTTCACCACATCCCACGAACCAGCGATCTTGGGCACCGCGATATTGCCGAAATCGCTGTAATTCTCATAGCGACCGGCAAGCTGGAGATTGACGCTGCGGACCAGCGGCACCTCCATTTCCGGCGACACCACCGGCACGGCCAGCTCGCCATAGGCCGAGAAGACCATGCGCGTGCCGTGCGTGTCCGGGTTCTTGCTGAGGTTGGCGAAATCGCTGACCGCATTGCCGGTATAGGGATCGAGGAAGTCGATCGTGCCGTCGATGCGCGCGTCGCGATTGTCGTACTGGGTCTCGCGCCGCGCCTCGATGCCCGCCGCGAAGCCGACGTCGCCGCCCGGCAACACGACGAGATCCTTCTTCGACAGGCGGAAGTCGTAGGTCGCGAGCGTCGCCTTGTCGAAACGGACGAGCTTCTGGCGCGCGGCGTTGATGCTGGTCGCGTTGCTCGGCGTGCCGTCACCGATCGACGGCGTGGCGAGCGAGCCGCCGTTGAACGGATTATAGGCGGCCGGCGTCGACAGCGCGAGAATCTCGTTCAGCTTGGTGCGCGAGATATTGTCGCTGACGTCGTTGACGGTCGCTTCCGAATAGCTGCCGGCGGTTTCCCAGTTGAACCCGTGCCAGTCGCCGCGCAGCCCGAACAGCAGGCGGAACTGCTTGTTCGTCACGTCGACGTTGATCGGGCCGAAATCGGTGAAGGAATAGCTGGCGATCTTCACCGGAAGGCCGCTGGCCGGGATGTTCAGCCCCGGCAGGCGGTTCGGATTGGGCGTGCCGTCGGCGAAGGTGACGGGGCCGAACGGGTTCCAGTAGTTGCTCGCCGGCACCGTGATCGGGATCGAGCTGAGCGTCTGGATCGGGCTCTGCTGCGCATGGGTCTTGGCGTAATAATAGCCTGCTTCCCAGAACGCGGTCACGTCGTCGAAGTCGTAATGGCCGGTCAGGAACAGGTTGACGCGGTTGAGGCGCGGGATGACCGTCGTGCCCTCGGCCGCGGTATCCTCCCTCAGCGCGGTGTTGAGGCCGCCGTTGGTGAGGCACAGGCCGTTGCCGACCGAGATGGTGCAGCCGCTCAGCGACGCCGGCTGGATCTGGAACGCGCCCGACGCGGTGCTGATCGCCGTGCCGTTGGACGTGACCTTGCCGAAGAACGACGGCGAGCCGACGACACCGCCGAGCCAGGGCGTCGTGGTGCTGCGATTGTCGAGCGATGACTTGCCCGCGAAGCGCGTGTCGGCGAACAGGCCGCGACGGTCGGACGAGGCGGTGAAATACTGGTCGGTCGACATCAGGCCGGTGCCGTGGTCGTAGCTGGCGAACAGGGTGATATTGCCCTTGCCGTCGGCGAAATTGGTGCCGAGCACGCCGTTGACGTTCAGCTCGCGCAGCCGCGTGCCTTCCGCTCCGCCATATTGCACCGAGATGTCGCCGCCGTTGTAATCGGTCTTGAGCACGGTGTTGACCACGCCGGCCACCGCGTCCGCGCCATAGATGGCGGCGGCGCCGTCGCGCAGCACCTCCAGCCGCTCCAGCCCGTTCACCGGAATGGCGTTGGTATTGTAGGTCAGCACCGGCACGAGCTGGTCATTCGCCTGGCTGGTCGGGTGGTTGACGACGCGGCGGCCATTGAGCAGCACGAGCGTGTTGCCGATGCCGAGGTTGCGCAGGTTGACCGAGCCGACGTCGCCGCGCGCGGCGTTGCTGCTCTGCGGCAGATAGGAGCTGTTGAACGTCACGTCGCCGAACTGCGGGACCGAGCGGAACAGCTCGTCGCCGGATACCGCGCCGGTATCCTGGATCTCCCGCGCGCCGATCAGCGTGACCGGCAGCGCCTCGTTGACCTTGGCGCCCTTGATCTGGGAACCGACGACGACGACCTCGGTGGCGGGCGTCTGGTCGGCGTCCTGCGAGGCGACGGGGGCGGCACCGGGCGCAACAGCCTCCTGCGGCTGCGGCGCGAAGCGCACCGGGGTGGCGATGCGGTGCGAAACCGGACGCGCCGGATCGCGCGCGGTCAACGCCACGACGCGGCCGTTGATCGAGGCGACGCGCAGCGGCGAGCCCTCCAGGATCTTCGCCAGCGCGTTTTCGGCGGCATAGCTGCCCACCACCGCCGGCGCGCGGCTGGTCGCGAGATTCGCGGAAGGATACAGCAGGCGGTATCCGGATTGCTTGGAGAATGCCTGCAAGGCGTCGCCCAGCGGCTGGGCGGGAATGTCGAAGCGCACCGCCTGCGTCTGCGCCACGGCCGGTTGCGACAGCATCGCCAGCGCCACGGCCGCGGTGCTGGCTTGCGCGACGAGCGCGATTCGTCCGATTCCAATGAGCATCTGATCTGTCCCCTCTTTACCGGTTTTCCGGCCTGTCATTTCGTCTGACGGGCGGCCGCGGCATTGCCTCCATCCCGCCGGCGAACTTTTTTGCGATTTTCCGTCTCGACAGCGCGGGCAATGGCGGCTTTCATGTGCGTGGGGGAAAGGACGGGCGGCATTGCCCGCCTGCGATATCGGAAGGGGGGAACGCGGCGCTGCTCGATCGGGACGACAGGCTGCATTGGTTCAAGACCGTCATTCTGCCGTTCCAGCCGGTTCTCCGGCGGCGGCTGCGGCGGCTGGTGCGCGATGCCGACGATCTCGACGATCTGGTCGCCGAGGTGCTGGCGCGCACCTACGCTTATGACGGATGGCGGGACATCCGCCACGGGCTCGCGTTCATGACGCGCACGGCGCACAATATCCTGATCGACCAGCAGCGGCGCGAGGTGATCGTCTCGATCGACTATGTCGCCGATCTGGAAGTGCTCCAGCGCAGCATATCCTATGACGAGATGTTCGATGCGCGCGACGCGCTGCGGCATCTCGAAAGCGTCGTCGAAACGCTCTCCCCGCAACCGCGCAGGGCCTTCCTGTTGCGGCGGGTGCAGGGCCATTCGGTCGGCGAGGTGGCGGAGATCATGGGGATATCCGTCTCAACGGTGGAGAAGCATCTGGCGAAGGCCCTGGCGCGCGTGGCGCGCGCGCGGGCCGAGCAGGAGGATCAAGGCGTTGTCCAGCGGCGCGGCGAAGGTGAACGGGCGGAAGGCGATCCGCGACGAGGCGGCGACATGGGTCGTTCGCCTTGATGCCGACCCGCGTCTGCGCCCCGAAGCCAATGCCTGGATAGACGCCGATCCGCGCCACGCCGTCGCCTTCGCCGAAGCGGAGGCGGCGTGGGAGGCGGCGCGCCACGTCCGGCTGCGCGGCGACGCGGCGGGGGCAGGCGAGGACGACGCGCCGGCCACGCCGGCGGTCGAGCCGCTGCCGCTCGTCCAGCGCCATATCACCCGCCGCTCCGCCGCGATCGGGCTGCTCGCCGCCTCCGCGGCGGGCGCGGTCGGGCTAGGGCGGATGCTGCTGTCGTCGGACGGGAACCGCGTGGCGACGATCCACGGGCAGCAGCGGCTGACGCGACTCGCGGATGGTTCGTCGATCCGGCTCAACAGCGGCACCACGCTGGACGTCAGCCTGAACGCCTCGCGCCGCGTCGTCCGCATGATCGAGGGCGAGGCGCTGTTCGACGTCGCGCGCGATCGGCGGCGGCCGTTCGTGGTCGATCTCGGCGACGCGCGGGTGCAGGTGATCGGCACCAGCTTCAATATTCGCAAGCGGCTGGACCGCGCCGAGCTGACCGTCACCAGCGGGCTGGTGGCGGTGAGCGATGTCGACGGCCAGACGATCCGCGTCGGTGCCGGCGAGACGACGCTGATTCGCCCGGGCCTGCTCGCCGCCGCCAATCCCGGCGAGACGCTGATCCGCCAGCGCACCGCATGGCAGGATGGCTTCATCGAATTGAACGACGAGACGATCGAGGAGGCTGTGGCGGAGTTCAACCGCTATCGTGACAAGCCGATCGTGGTGGCCGATCCGCGGATCGGCTCGCTCGTCGTCTCCGGCCGCTTCGGCATCCGCGAAAGCCGCGAGTTCGTCGAAGCGCTGAAAAGCAGCTTCGCGATCAATGCGGTGACGATGCCGAACGGATCGATCGCGCTGTCGAGGGGCGAGGTGGCGCTGGGGCGCACGGAATAACCGTGGGCCTAGCCGGCTTGTTCCGCTGTTCCGACGAGAGTTGATCCAGCGCTATTTCACCAGTTCCGGCTCCCGCGTCTCCGTGCGGGTCAGCAGCGGGGCGAGGTAGCGGCCGGTGAAGCTGCCCTTTGCCGCCGCCACGGTTTCCGGCGTGCCTTCGGCGACGATCTCGCCGCCCTTCACGCCGCCCTCCGGGCCGAGGTCGATGATCCAGTCGGCGGTCTTGATGACGTCGAGGTTATGCTCGATCACCACCACCGTATTGCCCTGCTCGACCAGCGCGTGAAGCACTTCCAGCAGCTTGCGCACGTCCTCGAAATGCAGGCCGGTGGTCGGTTCGTCGAGGATATACAAGGTATTGCCGGTGGCGCGCCGGCTCAATTCCTTAGCCAGCTTCACGCGCTGCGCCTCGCCGCCGGAGAGGGTGGTCGCCTGCTGCCCGACCTTGACGTAGCCAAGGCCGACTTCCGCCAGCATCGCCATCTTGTCGCGGATCGGCGGCACCGCCTTGAAGAACTCCGCCGCATCCTCGACCGTCATGTCGAGCACGTCGGCGATCGAATGGCCCTTGAACTTCACCTCCAGCGTCTCGCGGTTGTAGCGCGCGCCGTGGCACACGTCGCAGGTGACATAGACGTCGGGCAGGAAGTGCATCTCGATCTTGAGCACGCCGTCGCCCTGGCACGCCTCGCACCGCCCGCCCTTGACGTTGAAGCTGAACCGGCCGGGCTTGTAGCCGCGCGCCTGCGATTCCGGGAGGCCCGCGAACCAGTCGCGGATCTGGGTGAAGGCGCCGGTATAGGTCGCCGGGTTCGATCGCGGGGTGCGGCCGATCGGCGACTGGTCGATGTCGATCACCTTGTCGAGATGCTGTAGCCCGGTGATCTTCTCATGCTTGCCGGCGAGGATGCGCGCGCCGTTGAGCTGTCGCGCGGCGGCGGCATAGAGCGTGTCGATCGTGAAGCTCGACTTGCCCGAGCCGGAGACGCCGGTGATGCAGGTGAAGGTGCCGAGCGGGATGCTCGCGGTGACGTCACGCAAATTGTTGGCGGTTGCGTTGTGGACGGTAAGCTTCCTGCCCGACCCCTTGCGCCGTTTCGCCGGCACCGGCACCGCGCGCGTGCCGTTGAGATAATCGGCGGTGATCGAATCCTTCGACTTCAGCAGCTCGGGCAAGGTGCCCTCGGCCACCACCTTGCCGCCATGGACGCCCGCGCCCGGCCCCATGTCGATGATGTAATCGGCGGTGCGGATCGCGTCCTCGTCATGCTCGACCACCAGCACGGTGTTGCCGAGGTCGCGTAGCCGGCGCAGCGTCGCGAGCAGCATGTCGTTGTCGCGCTGGTGCAGGCCGATCGACGGCTCGTCGAGCACGTAGAGCACGCCGGAAAGCCCGCTGCCGATCTGGCTGGCGAGCCGGATGCGCTGGCTCTCGCCGCCGGACAGCGTGCCGGAGGTGCGATCGAGGTTGAGGTAATCGAGACCGACGTTGTTGAGGAAGCCGAGCCGCTCGACGATCTCCTTCAGGATGCGCTCGGCGATCGCGCGCTGCTGGTCGGTGAGCTGCGCGGGAAGGGCGTTGAACCACGCAAGCGCATCGACCACCGACATGCGCGTCGCGTGGCTGATGTCCTGATGCGCGACCTTCACCGCCAGCGCCTCTGGCTTCAGCCGCGCGCCGTGGCACACCTCGCAGGCTTGCGACGACTGATATTTGCCCAGCTCCTCGCGCATCCACGCGCTCTCGGTCTGGAGCATCCGGCGGTTGAGGTTGCCGATCACGCCCTCAAACGGCTTCTTCACGTCATAGGATTTCCTGCCGTCGACGAACGTCAGCGTCACCGGCTTGCCGCCGGTGCCGTGGAGGATGATGAGGCGCACCTCGCCCGGCAGGTCCTTCCACGGCGTCTCCAGGCTGAAGCCGAACTCGCGCGCGAGGCTGCCCAGCACCTGCATGTAATAGGGCGAGGGCGGGTTGGATTTCGCCCACGGCACGATCGCGCCCTTTTTGAGGGACAGGTCGTGGTTGGGGACGACCAGATCCTCGTCGAAGATCAGTTTCTCGCCCAGCCCGTCGCAGGCCGGGCAGGCGCCTTGCGGGGCGTTGAAGGAGAACAGGCGCGGCTCGATCTCGGGAATGGTGAAGCCGCTGACCGGGCAGGCGAATTTCTCGGAGAAGACGATGCGGTTGGCGGGGATACCGGCATTCTTCATCTGCCCGCCTGCCGCCGCCTCGTCCTCGCGCCCCGGCACCACGCCGTCCGCCAGATCGACATAGGCGAGACCTTCCGCCAGCTTCAGCGCGGTCTCGAAACTGTCCGCCAGCCGCGTCGCGATATCCTCGCGCACGACGAGGCGATCGACCACCACCTCGATGTCGTGCTTGTATTTCTTGTCGAGCGCGGGCGCCTCGTCGATCTCGTGCATCTCGCCGTCGATGCGCACGCGGGTGAAGCCGGCCTTCTGCCACTCGGCCAGTTCCTTGCGATATTCGCCTTTCCGCCCGCGCACCACCGGCGCGAGCAGATAGAGCCGCGTCCCCTCCGGCAGCGCCATCACGCGATCGACCATCTGGCTCACCGTCTGCGCGCTGATCGGCAGGCCGGTGGCGGGCGAATAAGGCACGCCGACCCGCGCCCACAGCAAGCGCATGTAATCGTAGATCTCGGTGACGGTGGCGACGGTGGAGCGCGGGTTGCGGCTGGTCGTCTTCTGCTCGATCGAGATCGCGGGGGAGAGGCCCTCGATATGGTCGACGTCCGGCTTCTGCATCAGCTCGAGGAACTGGCGAGCATAGGCCGACAGCGACTCGACGTAGCGGCGCTGCCCCTCGGCATAGATGGTGTCGAAGGCGAGGCTCGACTTGCCCGAGCCGGACAGGCCGGTGATGACCGTCAGCGTGTCGCGCGGGATATCGACCGACACGTCCTTGAGATTGTGCTCCCGCGCGCCGCGGACGGAGATGTGAGTCAGCATGAAGGGAGTTCTACTTCTGTTCCGGCCAGCTTTCCAGTCCCGACAGATGGGGCCGGCGATTTGATGCGGCAAGGAGGGCTGGCGCCGCGCCGGATGTGTATTATATAAATGCTACACTCGGCAGTGGAACGGAAAATGGCGAAGAAGGACGGCAGGAAGGGGAAACGCATCCCCAAGAAGATCGGCGGGATGAAGATCCCGAAGGAATTGCGTCAGGCGGGCGAGGCGCTGCTCGACAAGGCCAATTCCCCGGCGGGGCGAGAGATCATCGCCTCCGGACTGACGATGGCGGCCGCCGCCGCGAGCGCCGCCGCGATCAAGCATCGCATGAAGGCGGAGCCGGCGCGCAAGCCCGGCGATCCCGGCATGATCGATCCGCAACGTGTCGCCGACGTGGTGGGCGACATGGCGGACGCGGTGCTTGATCGCATCTTCGGCGCGCGGAAGGCGTGACGGCGATTACCGCGATTTCATCCGGCGGACGCCCCGCCGTCAGCCGGCGGGGCGCAGAAGCGCGGCTCCGATCAGGAGGAATTGGCATGAAGCAATCGAAATTGATGCTCGCATTCGCCGCCGGCGCGCTGGCGCTGAGCGGGACGCCGGCGCTGGCCAAGGGCTGCATCCGTGGCGCGATCGCCGGCGGGGTGGCGGGGCATTACGCCGGGCACCATGCGATAGCGGGCGCGATGGCGGGCTGCGCGGCGGGCCATTATTACTACAAGCACAAGGCCACCGTCGCCGCGCAGAAGCAGGCGCAGGCCGCGCATCCGGCACCAGCGCATCAGTGACGGGCGGACGTCGACGCTCTCCCCGGCGGGAGGGCGTCGCGCCGTCAGAAATAGCGCGCCAGCGCGAAACGCAGGCGGGTGCGGTTGTTGGCGTAGAGCGGCAGGGTGGAATCCATCCGGCTCCAGCTCACCCCGATCGTCGGCGAGAAGCCGAGCCAGGCGAATGCGCGGTTGCCGACCGTGGCGCGCAGCGAGAAGCGCCAGTCATGGCGCGGATCGGTCGAGAAGATCGGGATCGGCGCGTCATAGAGCGCGCGGCTGAACGAACCGCCGAGACCGACGTTGAACCCGGCCGGAAGCTCCCCGCCGATGCCCGCGATCATGCCAAGCTCGACACTGGAATAGGCCTTGGCGCGAAAGGCGTCGCGGCGCAGGAAGACACCGCCCGAGGTGACGATCGAGCGCGCGACGACGCGCTCATAGGTCGCGTAAAGACCCGACTGCCAGCCATTGTAATTATTGTCGAACGGCGATGCGGTGTGTCGCACGTCTAGTTGCAGGCCGACGCGCGAGGCGTCGCTGACGTCGGCTTCCAGGCCGCCCTTCATCCCAACCTGCCGGGTGATGAGATGCTGGCCGAACACGCGATCCGCCCCCACCGCCTGCATCCGCACGCGCAGGCTCTGGTTCAGCGCGACTTCCGCGCCGCCGGCAAGTTCATAGGAGAAGTCGTTGAAACGGCTGTCTCCATAGACTGTCTTGGCCGCGTCGAAATCGCCTAGCAGGCTGACGTCGCCACCGACCGGCAGCTTCACGCCGCTCTCGATCGTCGCGAAATGGCCGGTGCCGGATCGTGCCCGCGCATCGGGGCTGAGCGCGAGCGGGATCGCCAGCGGCCCGAACAGCACGGTGACGCTGTCCGCGCCAGTCGCGTTGTTGATGTTGGTGTCGGGCGCGAAGCCGGCGTCGAGGTTGAGCGTCCAGGCGCGCTTCGAGCGGATCACGGTGCGCGCCAGCCGGATCGTTCGCGCCACCTCCGGCGGCAGGTCGCGGTCCTCGGCGGCGAGGCGGAACTCGCGGTCGGCCGATTGCGGGTGCCCCATCGCGAACAGGGTGCGCGCCAGCTCCAGCCGCACGCGCGTCTGGCGCGGATCGTCGACCAGGATCGCGCGGAACATCTCCGCCGCGCGCGGCAGGTCGCCGGTCTGCTCGGCGATATAGCCGGCGAGGAAGCGATAGTGGAAGGTGAGCTGCGGCACGCCGGCCAGCGCCTCCACCATCGGCTTCGCCTCGGCATAGCGTTTGGCGGCGACGAGCTTCTGCACCTCGTCGAGCAGTTCGGCGGGGGTGAGGCGCGCCTTGCATGTGCGCGCGACGCACTGGTCGATCAGCGCCTGCGCGCCCGCGCCGCCGGGGACGAGCGCCGCTGCCGCCAGCAGCGCCGCCGCCGCTGTGCCGCGTATCATTTCTTGCCCGTGTAAGCGCCCAGGATATCGATCCGCTGGTCCGGCGTGCCGCCGACGATGCGGAAGCCGCCGCCGATCTCCTGCGCCGCCGGGCCGAAGAAGGCGCCGTCGAGACTGGAGCCGGCGATCGAGACGACATAATCCTTGCCGCCCGGCGTGGTGAACTTGGCGTCGCCGATCGTGCCGGTGAAGCCGCCCTTGCCGACGAGGTCGATCGTTGCGGAGCCATGGGCGGTGAAGGTGGTGCCGCCGGGCAGCACGTAATTGCCGTTGGTATAAGCGTCGAGCGCGGCGGCCGAGACGGTGCCGTTGAACGCGGAACTGACCGAGAGCTTGGCGAAATCCACCGTTGTGGTCTGCGATCCGGTGATCCACTGGAAATAGGTGGAAGCGAGCGGATCGGTGTCGATCAGCGGATTGAACACCATCGTCGCCAGCATGTCACCGGTGAAGCTGGCGCTGCCGGTTTTCGGCACGACCGAATTGTCGCTGCGCTCGCCATAGGCGAACACGGCGCGATCGAGCGAATAACTGTTCTCGAGATAGGTGCCCTTGGTCACCGGATCGGTCTGCTTGACGACGCCCAGCGTGTTGCGGACATAGCCGGCATAGGTGACATATTGCGTGGTGGTGCCGGGCTTCTGGTAGAAGAAGGTCTGCACCTGCGACGTGAAGGTATCGTTGCCGACGACATAATGGTTGGGATCGCCGCCGGAGATGACGGGGCCGCTTGAGGAGCCGGCCTGGAGATATTGGATGTTGGCGGCGGCCGGCAGTTGCGGCACGTCCGCCTGCGGTTGCGAAAGGCCGCCGAAATCGACACGGTGCGCCGGGTCCTGGAAGCGGTTCGTACCGGTAGATACGCTGGCGAGCGGGCGGTTGACCGTCACCTCGAAGATTGCGTCGCGCGGATTGTACGCCACGGTAATGCCGCCGTCGCGCGGGGTGTTGGCGTCGCCGGCGTAGAGCTCGCCATACTGGGTCTGGCCGTCGTCGCGCGTCTTGTACGCGAAATGCTGCGCGCCGCCGATCGCGTCGTAGGTCTTGGTCTCGGTCGGGTTGACGAAGGTGCCGGTGGAACCTGAACCACCCGATGAGGGCGCGCCGACGCTGCCGGCGGATTGCGGGCCGGCGCCGCCGCAGGCGGCGAGCGCGGTCGCGGACGCAAGAATGATATAATTACGCATGGTGACGAACCGTTCCCCCAGCAAGGTCTGGGCGGAAAGTAACCGTGCGTGGTTAAGAGTTGGTCAACGACCCGTCGGCGCGCGCCTCACTTGCCGCGCCGTTTGCGGTGGCTCTCGAGGTCCAGCACCGC
This sequence comes from Sphingomonas sp. CL5.1, assembly GCF_013344685.1. Taxonomy (NCBI): domain Bacteria; kingdom Pseudomonadati; phylum Pseudomonadota; class Alphaproteobacteria; order Sphingomonadales; family Sphingomonadaceae; genus Sphingomonas; species Sphingomonas sp. CL5.1. The sequence goes on along the minus strand of NZ_CP050137.1, from coordinate 4,186,594 downwards.
GGAATCCTCGCCATCGGGCAGCAGGCCGAGGCGACGGGCGACTTCCTGATAAGCCTCCGCCTCGCCGCCGAGATCGCGGCGGAAGCGATCCTTGTCGAGCTTCTCGTTGGTGTTCATGTCCCACAGGCGGCAACCGTCCGGGCTGATCTCGTCCGCCAGGATGATGCGGCCGTAGTCATTGTCCCAGATGCGGCCGAACTCCAGCTTGAAATCCACCAGCCGGATGCCGACGCCGGCGAACAGGCCGCACAGGAAATCGTTGATGCGGATCGCGAGGTCGGCGATGTCGTGCATCTCCTCCTGGCTGGCCCAGCCGAACGCGGCGATATGCTCGTCCGTGATCATCGGGGTGCCGAGCGCATCGTCCTTGTAATAATATTCGAGGATCGTGCGCGGCAGCCGCGTGCCCTCCTCGATCCCCAGCCGCTGGCTGAGCGAGCCGGCGGCGACGTTGCGCACCACCACCTCGATCGGGATGATCTCCACCTGCCGGATGAGCTGCTCGCGCATGTTGAGGCGGCGGATGAAATGCGTCGGCACGCCGATATGGTCGAGCAGGGTGAAGATATGCTCGGAGATTCGGTTGTTGAGCACGCCCTTGCCGTTGATCGTGCCGCGCTTCTGCGCGTTGAAGGCGGTGGCGTCGTCCTTGAAATACTGGATCAGCGTGCCCGGCTCCGGCCCCTCGTAGAGGATCTTCGCCTTGCCTTCGTAGATCTGCCGCCGCCGCGCCATCGCCGCTTACCCTCGAAAAATGAACAGCCCCGGCGGCGCGAATGCCGCGCGGCCGGGGCGGGAATCTGTCCGGAGCTATACGGGAAGGGGGCTGGCGGCGCAATCAGCGGGCGCCGGCGCCGCGCGCCGCCGGTTGAGCGGCGGCCAGATCAGCCGGGTGTGACCTTCGGTACCGCGCCGGATCGGTCACCGCCCATCCATTGAGGTATCCCCGGAACGGGGTGGGAGATCGATCGGCGGCCGGGTGAGGGGCAGAAACCGCCGAACGCTTGGGGGTCGGGGATCGCCCGCCCGCGTTCCGGGGAAGGGGTTAGCCGCAGCGCTGGCCGCGGTGGCGCCACGGCGCGTCATATTGTTCGCGATGCAGCCGTGCGAAACCGACGGTCGCCGCGTCCACCAGACCGGCGATCGCGCCGGATACCGCCCGAGCAAATGAATGATGCGAATTGGCCCAGGACTGGGTCAGAAAATCGTCGCGCATTTCTTCCTCCTGTCCGTTTGCGTTGACGATCGGAATATGGCGCGGTGGCTGATGCGGCGCCAACAAATTGCTCGACAGGATCAACAAGCCAGCCTTATCATCTCGCGATGCGCCGCATCCCGCCCCTTGCCGCCGTCCGCGCCTTCGAGGCGGCGGCGCGACATGAGAATTTCACCGCCGCCGGGCAGGAGCTGGGGATGACGCAGGCGGCGGTGAGCTATCAGATCCGCTTGCTGGAGGAGCGGCTCGGCACACCTTTGTTCCGGCGGGAGCGGCGGCGCGTGATGCTGACCGAGGCGGGGCGGCGCGCGGCGGCGCAACTCACCCGCGCGTTCGACGCGATCGACGCCGCCTTCGCCACGATCCGCGCGGAGGACGAGGCGCTATTGACGCTTTCCACCTCGAACACCTTCGCCAACACCTGGCTGGTGTGGCGGCTGGGCGCGTTCCAGATCGCGCACCCGGAGATGGCCGTCCGCCTCGTCACCAGCGATGCGCTGACCGATTTCGCGGCGGAGGACGTGGACGTCGCGATCCGCGCCGGGCGCGGCGGCTGGGAGGGGCTTTCCGAGGACCTGCTGATGCGGGTCGATTTCACGCCGATGTGCAGCCCGGAATTCCTCGCCGCGCACGGCGGGCGGATCGTGCCGGTGGACCTGTTGCGGCTGCCGCTGATAAGCCCGAATGATCCGTGGTGGGGCCACTGGCTGCGCGAGGCGGGCGTGGAGGTGCGCGAGGGCGCGCTGCGCCCCGGCATGCGGCTCGATTCCCAGGCGCATGAAGGGTATGCCGCGATGGCCGGGCAGGGGGTGGCGATGCTGACGCCGTTCTTCTGGCGCAACGATCTGGCGGAGGGGAAACTGGTGCGGCTGTTCGAGCAGACCTCGACCCGCAACTACGGCTATTGGCTGGTCTGCCCGGAGCATCGCCGCCGCGTGCCGAAGATCGCGCGCTTCCGCGAATGGCTGCTGCGCGAGATCGCCACGGACAAGGCGCTGCTGGCGTAGCGCGGATCGCGCTGCTAACGGCTTTCACTTCCATGGCCACCGACTTCGCAGAACCGCCGATCGGCATCCTCGACGCCCCGTTCGACAGCGCGCTTTCCGAACGATATCTCGTCTATGCGCTATCCACGATCACCGCCCGCTCGCTGCCCGACGTGCGCGACGGGCTGAAGCCGGTGCATCGCCGCCTCTTGTGGGCGATGCGGCTGCTCAGGCTCGATCCGGCGGCGGGCTACAAGAAATGCGCGCGCGTCGTGGGCGACGTGATCGGCAAATACCATCCGCATGGCGACCAGTCGGTCTATGACGCGATGGTCCGGCTCGCGCAGGATTTCGCGCTGCGCTATCCGCTCGTCGACGGGCAGGGCAATTTCGGCAACATCGACGGCGATAACGCCGCCGCCTATCGCTACACCGAGGCGCGGCTGACGCAGGTCGCGATCGACCTGATGGACGGGCTGGACGAGGATGCCGTCGCCTTCCGCCCGACCTATAACGGCGAGGAGCAGGAGCCGGAGCTGTTCCCCGGCATGTTCCCCAATCTGCTGGCGAACGGCGCGAGCGGCATCGCGGTGGGCATGGCGACGAGCATCCCGCCGCATAACGCCGCCGAACTGCTCGCCGCCGCGATCGCGCTGATCGACAATCCGGCGGCCGATCCGCTCGATCATGTGCAGGGGCCGGATTTCCCCACGGGGGGCCTGCTGGTTGATGGCGCCGCCGTGATCCGCGAGGCCTATGCCACCGGGCGCGGCGGCTTCCGCGTCCGCTGCCGCTGGACGGTGGAGCGCGAGAAGGGCGGGGCGTGGCAGATCGTCGTCGGCGAGATTCCGTACGGCGTGCAGAAGGGCAAGCTGATCGAGCAGATCGCCGCCTTGATTAATGAGAAGAAGCTGCCGATCCTCGCCGACGTGCGCGACGAGAGCGACGCGGAAATCCGGCTGGTGCTGGAGCCGCGCAGCCGCACGGTCGATCCGCAGGTGCTGATGGACGGGCTGTTCCGCATGTCCGACCTCGAGACGCGCGTGCCGCTCAACCTCAACGTGCTCGACAAGACGCGCACGCCGCGCGTGATGAGCCTCAAGGAAGCGCTGGAGGCGTGGGTCGAGCATCAGTTCGTCGTGCTGCGCCGGCGCACCGAGCATCGCCTCGCCAGGATCGCCGACCGGCTGGAGCTGGTGGCGGGCTATATCATCGCCTTCCTCAACCTCGATCGCGTGATCGAGATCATCCGCACCGAGGATGAGCCGAAGCCGGTGATGATGGCGGAATTCCAGCTCACCGACCGGCAGGCGGAGGCGATCCTCAACATGCGGCTGCGCTCGCTGCGCCGGCTGGAGGAGATGGAGCTGAAGCGCGAGCAGGAGGCGCTGGCGAAGGAGCAGGCCGAGCTTCAGGCGCTCCTCGCATCCGACGCGCGGCAGCGCACGCGGATGAAGAAGGACCTCGCGAAGATCCGCGACCGCTACGGCCCCGAAACCGCGCTCGGCAAGCGTCGCACGACGATCGAGGAAGCCGCCCCCGCGCGCGACATTCCGCTGGAGGCGATGATCGAGCGCGAGCCGATCACCGTGATCCTGTCGCAGCGTGGCTGGATCAGGGCGATGAAGGGCCATGTCGACCTTTCCTCCGCCGACACGCTGAAGTTCAAGGAAGGCGACGGCCCGGCCTATGCCTTCCACGCGCAGACGACCGACAAGCTGCTGCTCGCGGCGGAGAACGGCCGCTTCTACACGCTGGCGGCGGACAAGCTGCCGGGCGGGCGCGGCTTCGGCGAGCCGGTGCGCGCGACGATCGATCTCGACGGCAATGTCGGGATCGCCGCCTTCATGAGCGCGGCGAAGCTAGACAAATTGCTGATCGCGGCGAGCGACGGGCGCGGTTTCGTCGTGGCGGTGGGCGACGTGATGGCCGAGACCCGCAAGGGCAAGACGGTGATGACCCCGCGCACCGGCGCGAAGCTGATCCTCGCCAGGCCGATCCCGGAAGGCGCCGATTATGTCGCGGCGATCGGCGACAATCGCAAGATGGTCGTCTTCCCATTGAGCGAGCTGGCGGAGATGACGCGCGGGCAGGGCGTGCAGCTCCAGCGCTATCGCGACGGCGGCCTCTCCGACGCGATCGCCTTCCGCTATGCGGATGGCCTGAGCTGGTCGATGGGCGGCGAGAGCGGGCGGACGCGCACCGAAAGCGACCTGTCGCCGTGGCGCGCGGCGCGGGGCGCGGCGGGACGGATGCCGCCGACCGGCTTCCCGCGCGACAACCGGTTCTGAATCCGGAAGAATCGACAAGCCATTGTAAATTTAGGTCATCGTTAACGATCCATATGCCAGACGGATCGTGAATGGAAAAAGGGGCAGCCTTCGCGAATGGCATCCCGTTGGTCATGCCCGCCGGCATGACGGCGGCGGAGGGGGCGCTTGAGCTGTTGCCGATCGCGGCGGTGATCGCCGGCTTCGACGATGGCCGGTTGGTGCGCGAGATGCCGAACAGCATCTGCCGCCGGCTCGGGCTGGATCGCGCGCTGGACGAGATCGCCCCGCGCATCGCCGCCTTCCTCGATCTGGGCGAAACGCGCGCGGAGTTCGACTGGACCATCGGGGAGACGGTGGAGCGGCGCCATTTCACGGTGACGCTGGCGCGCGTCGGCTTCCGCGCCGAGCCGCGCTGCATGGTCAGCTTCGTCGACCACACCAGCGAGATGCGCACCGAGCAGAGCCTGCGCCGCGAGATGACGATCGACAGCCTGACCGGGCTGCCCAATCGCAGTGGCTTCGGCGACATGCTGGAGAAGGTGATCGCCGCCGGTGACGGCGATTGCGCGGTGATCGTGCTCGATCTCGATCGCTTCAGCCGGATCAACGCCTGCCTCGGCAGCATGGCGGGCGACGAGCTGCTGATGGCGCTGGCGCGGCGGATCAAGGGCGCGTTGCGCGCGCGCGACGTGCTGGCGCGCACCGGCGGCGACGAATTCGGCATCCTGCTGTCGATCGACGAGAGCCGCGACGAGGCGGAGCATGTCGCCAAGCGCATCCGCGCGGTGCTCGCCACGCCCTTCCGCCTCAGCGACTATCAGATCCACGTCTCCTGCTCGATCGGCATCGCCTATGTCGACGAGACGGTGGCGGAGGCGGAGGACGTGATCCGCCACGCGCAATTCGCGGTGAAACGCTCCAAGCAGAGCGGGCGGGCGGAAGCGTATCAGAATCAGGCGTTCCTGCGCGCGGGCGAGGAGTTCGCGCTGGAAACCGCATTGCGCCGCGCGATCGAGGAACGGCAGCTCACGCTGCACTTCCAGCCGATCTGCGATCTTTCGACCGGGCGGGTCGTCAGCTTCGAGGCGCTGGCGCGCTGGACCGACGAGGAGGGGCGCGCGCAATCGCCCGCGCGGTTCATCGCGGTGGCGGAGGAATCGGGGCTGATCCTGCCGCTCGGCCGCTGGGCGATCGACCAGGCGGTGCGGACGCTGGCGGCGTGGGACCTGCGCGCGGGCGGCGACTGCGGCGTCTCGATGGCGGTGAACCTTTCCGCGATCCAGTTGCAGCGCGACGCGGTGGCGCCGGTGGTGGCCGCCGCGCTCGACCAGCACGGCCTGTCCGGGCGCCGCCTGCGGCTGGAGCTGACCGAAAGCGCGCTGGTGTCCGAGCCGGAGCGGATCGCGCGCGTGCTGCACGCGCTGAAGGCGCTCGGCGCGACGATCGCGATGGACGATTTCGGCACCGGCTATTCGAACCTCGCCTATCTCCAGAAGCTGCCGATCGACATCCTCAAGATCGACCGCAGCTTCATCACCGGGATGCTGGCCGATCGCGACAAGGTGGCGATCGTCCGCGCGGTGCTGGGCCTCGCCGCCGCGCTCAACATGGATACGGTGGCCGAGGGGATCGAGGCGATCGAGGTGGGGCAGACGCTCGCCGCGCTCGGCTGCACCTGCGGGCAGGGCTATGCCTATTCGCCGCCGGTGGAAGCGGAAGCGGCCTATCGGCTGCTGTGCGAGCTCAACAACTGATCGGCGATCGCGATCGTCTCCGCCGCGTCGGGGAAGCCGCGCGCGATCCACTCGTCCTCCACCGCGCGCAACAGCCGCGCGACCTCCGGTCCTTTCGCCACCCCCCGCGCGACGATCTCGCCGCCGCCGATCGGCAGGCGCGGCGGCGTCCAGCCCGTGAGCGCCGCGACGCTCTCTCCCGCAAGCAGCAGCCGGTCGGTGGCGATCGCCGGCCCGGCGCGGTAGGCGAGTGCGCGCGGCCCCTCGTCGCCCGGCCCGTCATGCGCCGCGCGCAAGCGCTTGCGATCGGCGTTCGACAGCTTGAGCCGCGCGCCGACGCCCTCCGCCGCATCGGGGGCGATCAGCGCAGCGAGGCGGCGGATCGCGTCGGGCGCGAGGCCCTCGGCCGCCTCGCGCGCCGCGAGCGCGGCGAGGCCGGCGGCGTCGGTGATCTCGGGCAGCACCGGGCGGAGGATGCCGCGCTCGATCATCAGCGCCACCACCGGCACCGCATTGGCCGCGACGAGCAGCCGCAGCAGCTCCGCCGCGATCCGCTCGCGCGACAGCGCCATCAGGTCGTTGGCGCGATCGGTGCAGGCGGCCAGCCCCTCGGCGTCGATCGCGTCGCCGAACCGCGCGTGGAAGCGGAAGAAGCGCAGGATGCGCAGATGATCCTCGGCGATCCGCTGATATGGGTCGCCGATGAAGCGCACGCGCCCGGCGGCAAGGTCGTCCAGCCCGCCGAACCAGTCGAACAGCTCGCCGGTCAGCGGATCGGCATAGAGCGCGTTCATCGTGAAATCGCGCCGCGCGGCATCCTCGCGCCAGTCGTCGGTGAAGGCGACGGTGGCGCGGCGGCCGTCGGTGGAGACGTCGCGGCGCAGGGTCGTCACCTCGACCACCGTGCCGCTGGAGACGGCGGTGATCGTGCCATGCTCGATGCCGGTGGGGACGGCCTTGATGCCCGCCGCCTTCAGCCGCGCGATCACTTCCGCGGGAGCATGGCGGGTGGCGATGTCGATGTCGGCCACGTCCAGCCCGAGCAGCGTGTCGCGCACCGCGCCGCCGACGTAGCGCGCCTCGCCCGCTGCCGCGCCGAGCGCCGCCGCGAGCCTGTCGAGGCCCGGCCGGTCGCGCCATGCGGCGGCGGGAAGCATGGTCTTTCCGTCGGTTACATCGTCCATCTCAGCCGCCGCGCGAGGTTGACGATCATCGCGGCGGTCGCGCCCCAGATGCGATGGCCGTCCCAGTTGATCTCGTAATAATGGCGCTCGTGGCCCTGCCACTCCACCGTCGCCTCGACATGGTTGGCGGTGTCGAGCAGGAAGTCGAGCGGCACCTCGAACACCGCCGCCACCTCCGCCTCGCTGGCGACGAGCGGCAGGTCGGGCGGCACCACGCCGACCACCGGCGTCACCAGGAAGCCGGTGACGGTGCGATAGCGATCGACCGCGCCGATCACCGTCACCGCGGCGCGCGGCAGGGCGATCTCCTCCTCCGCCTCGCGCAGCGCCGCCGTCACCGCGTCCTCGCCCGGATCGAGCCGGCCGCCGGGGAAGGCGACCTGCCCGGCGTGGCGGCGCATCGTCTCCGGGCGGCGGGTGAGGATCACGCCGGGGCGCGGACGATCGGTGACCGGCACCAGCACCGCCGCCGGGCGCATCATCTCGTCCGGCCCGAGATCGAGGTCGGCGCGGTCGCCGGTCAGCAGCACGGGCGTTTCGGTGAGGCCGGTGGCGAGCGCGCGGTGGAGGCGCTCGATGAGGTCGCTCATGGCAGCAGCGGGAAGAAGGCGCCGGCGCTCCACACGCCGGGTGGCTCGTCGTCTCCCGCCAGCGCGCGCTCGGCGAGGTCGTAATAGACCGCGCGCGCCACCAGCGCCTCCAGCCCGCCGCGCACGTGCAGATAGGGGTGGGGGCCGTCGTCATGCTCGACGAAGCGCAGCGGATGTTCGGCCGAGGCGGTGACGAGATCGCCGGTGTTGAGCCGGAACGCCAGCACCGCGTCGCGCCCTTCGCCCTCCGCCTTCATCTCCACCGCGACGAAGGGCGCGTCCTCCACCGCGATATCGAGCTTCTCGACCGGGGTGACGAGGACATATCCCCCGTCCGGCTCGCGGCGCAGGATGCGGCTGAACGCGCACACCATCGCCTGCCGCCCGATCGGCGAACCCTGGTGATACCAGGTGCCGTCCCGCGCGATGCGCATCTCGCTGTCGCCGCAATGCGTCGGGTGCCAGCGCTCGACCGGGGGCAGGCGGTCGCCCTCCGCCAGCCGCGCGATGTCCGCGATCGTCAGCGTCTCGAAATCGGGGGGCGGGGCCATCGGCATGTCCGCGGGACTAGGGGAGGGGGCGCGCCCCGTAAAGGTCAGGCCGCCATCGCCGCGCGCGGGCCGATCGTCCCGCCGCCCGCCGGCACGCCACCGCCGCGCGCGAGCAGGCGATGCCGCTCGACCGGGCCGGGAAGGCGCCAGCCGGCGGTGCGCGCGGCGCTGAAACCGAAGAAGCGCTCATAATATTCCGGGTCGCCGATCAGCATGATCGCATCGTCCAGCTCCGCGTGGGCGGCGGCGTCGAGGCATGCCGTCATCAGCATCCGCCCGATCCCGTCGCGCTGTCGCCCCGGCTCGACCGCGACCGGGCCGAGCAGGGTGAGCGGGACGACGCGCCCGTCGTCGGCGGAGAAGACCACCGGCCAGCACTGGATCGTCGCGACCAGCGCGCCGTCGTCGAGCGCGGCGAGGCTGAGCGCGGAGATCGCGGCGGTGCCGGCGCGCAGGCGATAGGCGGTGCGGCCGTGGCGGTCGCTGCCGAACGCGCGGTCGAGCAATGCCTCCACCGCGTTCCCATCCACCTTGTCCAGTCCCGTAAGCTCGATCACCCGCCTCATTCCCCGATGGACGCCAAGGGCGGCGCGGATTAGCGATAGCGCGTCCGAACGCAAGTGGAATGACGCCGTGAAGCTTTTCGATGCAGTCTGGGCGCCCAGCCCCCGGCGGGTGCGGATCTATCTGGCCGAGAAGGGGATCGCCATCGAGCGGGTGATGATCGACCTGCGCAAGGATGAGCAGCTCGGCCCGGATTACCTCGCGATCAACCCGCGCGGGATGGTGCCCGCGCTGCAACTCGACGATGGCGAGGTGATCTGCGAATCGGCGGCGATCTGCCGCTATTTCGAGGCCGTGCAGCCCGATCCGCCGCTGTTCGGCCGCACCCCGCTGGAGATCGCGCGGATCGAGAGCGCGACGCGGCGAATCGAGAGCGAGGGCTATGCCGCCGCCGTCTATGTGCTGCGCAACGGCAATCCCGCCTTCACCGGGCGCGGGGCGGCGGGGAAATGGCCGGAAATGGCGCAGATCCCGCAGCTCGCCGCGCGCGGCACGATCATGTGGGACATGTTCGTCGCGATGCTCGACAAGGAACTGGCGACGCGGCCGTGGGTGACCGGGGAGGACTATACCTTCGCCGACATCACCGCGCTGGCGACGATCGACTTCGCGAAGTCGGCCAGGCTCACGATGCCGGAATCGGCGGCGAACCTGCGCCGCTGGCATGCGGCGGCGAGCGCGAGGCCCAGCGCCGCGGCCTGACCGGCTTGCCCCGGCGCGGGGGTGGGCCTAGGGGCCGCGCGATGGACGACAGCCTCGAACTCGAAGTGCACGATCTGGAGGTGCCGGTGCTCACCGGCATCTATTCGGAGGAGACGCACCTGCCGCAGCCGCTGCGCATCTCGATCGGCGTCCAGCTCGACGCGCCCGCGCATTTCGCGCCGGATACGCCGCTCAGCGCGTCGAAGAACTATCTCGACCTGAAGCGCGCGGCGACGAGCGCGCTGCCGCCCGGCGTGCATTTCACGCTGATCGAGGGCGTGGCGGACCATATCGCAGACACGCTGTTCCTCCAGGATCAGCGCGTGCGGCGGGTGACGGTGAAGATCGTCAAGCTGGCGATCGCCGAGGCCGGCGAATCGATCGGGATCACCCTGGTCCGTCACCGCCGCTGACCGGCTGCCCGGCCGCCGTCGCGCCGGTGCGCCCGCACGGCCCCAGGCGTTCGAGAACGAATCGGTAATCCTCGCGCGCCTGCGCGGAATCGCTTTCGGAAAGGGAAGCCACGCTGTCGTCCGGCAACGCGCGCGGCAGGGCGCAGGCGAGGCGATACCATAGCAGGGTATCGGGCTTCGGCGGCGCCGCCGCGTCGTCGATGATCTCCGAGAGCGCGACCGCCCAGCGCGGCTGCTCGCCGGGGCGGCGCAGGATCGAGAGCGAGACAGGGCGGCGGTCGGCGGTGCGCAGGAAGATCTGCGTCTCGCCCTCGCCCGGCAGCGAGCCGGGGACGTGGAAGGCGTTGCCGATCCCCACCACCACCGGCGGCGCGTCGGCCGCCAGAACCTCGCCGGTGATTCGCCGCGCCAGCGCATCGCTCGCGGGCGACCAGCCGAGCTGCGCGCCCGGCGACACGAGCTGCACCTGCCCGCCTTGCCCGGCGACCGGGCGCGCGAACAAAAGAACGCGTGATTTCTTATACTTGGGCGTGCGCCCCAGCGGATCGGGCGCGGCATCCAGCAGGTAGCCGATGCGCGGCGGGATCGCGCCGGGGCCGCGGATCAGCGCGTTGACGTCCGCCTCGACGTAGAAACGGGTCGCGCCGGGGGCGAGTCCGGCCGCTTCGGCCGGTTTTATCTTAGAAGTCGAACGAATCGTCGCATCGATCACCAGCGGGCTGGCGATCACCAGATCGGCCATGTCGGCATAGGGCGGGGCCGGCGGCCCGGCTTCCGCCATGAACGGCGGCTGCTGCGCAAATGCGGGAAAAACGGCGGAAAAGGCCAGCCCGGCGGCCGCCAGGGCGCAAGGAAACGTCAGGGTTTTCATGCCGTTTGGATTACGCCATCGGCACCTTCCGATACAGAAATAAATCTGCCATGTGGGGATCGTACGTTTGTTGCGCCAGACAAAGCGTTTGCACGCCCCGAAACGTCGCGATAGGACTCGCGCCGTACCGTGGCATGTTCTAGCCTACGGACGTACTGGGCCGCCGGTTCGATGCGCTGGATCGGGGGTCCGGCCCTAGTGGCCCTAGGGATGAGGGAGTTTCACTGCTGAATGGCCTACGCTGACCAGAAGATGAGCGGGAGCAAGGTCGTCGCGATCATTATCGTGGCGGCGATCCATCTTGCGCTCGGCTATGCCTTCGTCACCGGCCTCGCGTACCAATACGTGAAAAAGGTGTCGGAGAAGTTAAATACGTTCGACGTCGAGGAGCCGCCGCCCCCGCCGCCGGACGAACCGCCGCCCCCGCCGCCGGACGTGCCGATGACGCCGCCGCCGGTCGTGACGCCGCCGCCGATCGTCTCGGCGCCGACGGTTGCGCCGCCCATAATCAGCGTGCCGGTCCCGCCGCCGCCGCGGCCGGTCGAGGCGCCGCCTCCGCCGCCTCCGCCGCCCGCTCCGCCGCGCATCTCGCAGGCGGCCGTCGCGAAGGGGAACCCGGGGCAATACTTCAACTCGGACAATTATCCGCCGTCAGCGTTGCGTGCGGGTGAGCAGGGGCGCGTCGTCGCTTCCCTCACCATCGGCACCGATGGCCGCGTAGCCGACTGTGAAGTGACGTCGTCGAGCGGCAGCGCCGCGCTAGACCAGGCAACGTGCCGGATCGCCAAGAGCCGCGTCCGCTACACGCCTGCCAAGGACGAGAACGGCCAGCCGATCGCGTCCAGGGCGACACTGCCGGTGAAGTGGGTCATTCCGGAATGACCCGCTTCCACTCCACCTTCTGACGCCATTCGATATTCAAGGGACTAGCAACTTTATGATCACCACCATTCTCGCCGCCGCCGCCGCCGCCGCGCCGGCTGCCAAGGGCGACAACCCGTACGGCCTGCTCCCCGCGCTCCGTGAGGGCGGCCTGATCTCGCAGACCGTGTTCAGCATCCTCGTGCTGATGTCGATCGTGTCGTTCTACATCCTGTTCTCGAAGCTGTTCGAGCAGCAGAAGATCATCAACCAGGCCAAGCGCGTCCGCGCGGCGTTCTGGAATTCGAACTCGCTGCGCGAAGGCTCGGCCAAGCTCGAGAAGAACTCGGCCTACAAGCAGATCGTCGACGACGGTCTCGCGGCGCAGGACCAGCACGGCAAGCTGACCGATCCGGTCGAGGCGCATGACTGGGTGCATGGCTCGCTGGCGCGTTCGGAAGCGTCGATCAACTCGAAGCTGGGCAGCGGCCTCGCGTTCCTCGCGACGGTGGGCGCGACCGCGCCGTTCATCGGCCTGTTTGGCACGGTTATCGGCATCTACCGCGCGCTCATCAAGATCGGCGCCGCCGGCCAGGCGTCGATCGACGCGGTCGCCGGCCCGGTCGGTGAGGCGCTCATCATGACCGCGCTCGGCCTCGTCGTGGCGGTGCCGGCGGTGCTCGCCTACAACTGGCTGCAGCGCCGCAACAAGTCGATCGCGGAAGATCTGTCGGCCTTCTCGAACGACGTGCTCGGCTACATCGCCTCGAACGGCGCGGTCCGTCCGGCTGCTCCGGGTGCCGCCAAGCCGGCTCCGGCCAAGCCCGCCGCGGCGACCACCACCGCCGGTCAGACCGGTGGTGCCCAGACCCGCGCGTGAGATGAATAGGGGAGGCAGGGGCGCCCTCGCGCACCCCTGCCGACCGGCCGGCGGGGCATACCCCGGCGGCGGAATGAGTAGGAAAGCCTGACACATGGCGATGAGCGTTGGTGGTGATTCCTCCACCGAAACCCCGATGTCGGACATCAACACGACCCCGCTGGTGGACGTCATGCTGGTGCTCCTCATCATCTTCCTTATCGCGGTTCCGGTCGTGATCCAGACGGTGAAGCTCAAGCTTCCCGACGTGCGTTTCGACCCGACCACGACCAAGCCCGAGAACGTGTCGCTCTCGATCACGACCGCGCCGGACGGCAGCTGCAAGGTCTATTGGGGGATGACCCCGGTGACCCATCAGGAGCTGCTCGATCGCGCGGTAGCCAAGCTCAAGGCCGAGATCGCCCGGCAGGGTGGCGTCAACGCCCCCGGCCTGGAACTGCCGGAAGCGCATATCCGCGGCGACGTGAATACGCCGTGGCACTGCATCGGCGGCGCGATCTTCAACATGCAGATGGCCGGCTTCGCGAAGGTTGGCTTCATTTCGGAGCCACCGCCGGGTGAAAACCCCGAGCGGCTGTAAGCGACGCGGTCAGGAGTAACATAACATGGCAATGAGTGGTGGCCGCGACGACGGCGAGCCGATGATGGAAATGAACACGACGCCGTTGATCGACGTCATGCTCGTGCTCCTCATCATGTTCATCATCACCATCCCGATCCAGACCCACGCGGTGAAGGTCGATCTGCCCCAGAACCAGGCAAATCAGGCCCCGCCGCCGGTCGAGCCGGACAAGAACGTGGTCGCGATCGCGATCGACGGTACGGTTACCTGGAACGGCACGCCCGTGAACATGGTCACGCTGCGTCAGTATCTCGACGTGGCGGCGGGCATGGTCCCGGAGCCGGAGCTGCACTTCCAGCCCGACCGGCAGGCGCGCTACGAGGCGGTTGATCGCACCCTCGCGGTGATCAAGCGTTCGAAGGTGACCAAGCTCGGCTTCATCGGGAACGAGCAATATTATCGCGATTTCTGACGGCTTCGGCCATCGGATCACGTAGATGATGGAAGGCGGCTCCTCGCGGGGCCGCCTTTTTTCTTTGACGGGTGCGTTCGCCGGGGATGCGGCCAGGGGTATCCAGCGCCAGCGCAATCGAAAGCCCGGCGCCGGATCAGGCCCAGGCCAGCGCCGCGCGATGACGATGCGGGAGAGCGGCCGGGTCGCCGCCGCTTCTCACAGCCGCGGCAGCGTAACCCCCTGCTGCCCCATATATTTGCCCGCGCGATCGGCGTAGCTCGTCTCGCACGGTTCGTTGCCTTGCAGGAAGAGGAACTGGCACGCGCCCTCGTTGGCGTAGATTTTCGCGGGCAGCGGCGTGGTGTTCGAAAACTCCAGCGTCACATGTCCCTCCCAGCCGGGTTCCAGCGGGGTGACGTTCACGATGATCCCGCAGCGCGCATAGGTCGACTTGCCGAGGCAGATCACCAGCACGTCGCGCGGCACGCGGAAATATTCCACCGTCCGCGCCAGCGCGAAGCTGTTGGGCGGGATGATGCACACGTCGGTCTTGCGGTCGACAAAGCTGTTCGCGGCGAAATCCTTGGGGTCCACCACCGCATTGTCGACATTGGTGAAGATCTTGAACTCGTCGGCGACCCTCGCGTCATAGCCGTAGGAGGACAGGCCGTAGCTGATGCAGCCGTCGCGCCGCTGCGCCTCGACGAACGGCTCGATCATGCCGTCGGCGCGCGCGCGTTCGCGAATCCAGCGGTCGGACAGGATGGACATCAGGTGGTTCCTCTTGCTCCTCCACCCGCTTTCGCCGGGCGCCGCGACGCTGGCAAGAGGGGAGGGCGATTCGCCGGCGCGGAAGGGTGACGGCGCTGGCCCGGATTGCCGGTTGACGCGGGCGGAACCGCCGCGCAACGCTGCTTCGCAAACGAGGGAAGCGGGAGGAAAGCGATGGATTTCAGGCTGGACGGGCGAGTGGCGCTGATCACGGGCGCGTCCTCGGGCTTCGGCGTGCATTTCGCGCGGCTCTATGTGAAGGCGGGCGCGAAGGTCGTGCTTGGCGCGCGCCGCGTCGAGCGCGTCGAGGCGCTGGCGGCGGAGATCGGCGCGGATGCGCTGGCGGTGTCGCTCGACGTCGGCGACGAAGCCTCGACCATCGCCGCTTACGACGCGGCGGAAGCGCGCTTCGGCACGGTCGACACGATCGTCGCCAATGCGGGGATGAGCCATGCCGGACGCTCGACCGAGGTGTCGGTGGATGGGTTGCGGCAGCTGCTCGACGCCAATTTCCTCGGCGCCTATCTGACGTTGCGCGAGGGTGCGAAACGGCTGATGGCCGCCGGCTCGCGCGAGAGCGGCAAGGGGCGGGCGATCATCATCGGCTCGATCACGGCGCATCTGACCGGGCAGGGCGACAGCGCCTATGCCGCGTCGAAGGCGGGGGTGGCGCACCTCGGCCGCAACCTCGCGCGCGAATGGGTGCGGCAGGGGATCAACGTCAACGTGATCCAGCCGGGCTACGTCCAGACCGAGATCGCCGGCGACTGGTTCCAGACCGAAGGCGGCGCGAAGCAGATCGCGGCGTTCCATCGCAAGCGGATGATGGACATCACCGCGCTCGACCCGCTGATGCTCTATTTCGCGTCGGACGCCTCCGCGCAGGTGACGGGCGGGGTGATCGACGTGGACGACGGGCAGTCGCTGTAGGGGGCGGGATGGGACGAGGCTTCGTCTTGCGTACAAGGAAGGGTCGGCGCGCTAGTCGCTGTCATTAGGGGGCGCTCCAGCCGCCCGCGCCCGGGAGCCGGCTATCAAGCGCGCAAGTCGAGGACGTGCGTTGCAGCCTCTTCGTCGGTTCTTCGGAAGCCAAGGCGTTCGTAGAAGGCGGCGGCTTCAGTCGTTGTCGTGCGGAGGCGCAGGGTGGTGAAAGTTCGGGAAGCCTTGTCCGCAATATGCTTCACCAGGATAGTCCCGATCCTCTGTCGCCGTGCAGAAGAAGATACATAGACGTGCCGTAGCCGACCGACAGTGGCGGCCGGGATGTATGGATCTTTGTTGAGTCCACCTATGGCGACGATGTGCCCGTCAACGTAAGCGCCAAGAAGACATTCTCCATGGCCTGCGAAACGGTTTGTGCCGGAGTTCCATTCATCCTGAAGACGTCGCATGAAGCGATGACCTTCGCCTTCCGCTTCGGCCGAGAGCGGCAGAATCCCATCGTGCAGAGATGTGATTTGGCGCAATTGGGTGGAATTTGCGATCATGATGCAGCTGATGGTCGATGATTTTGTGACCGGCGCATTCCAGCGTCCGATTTATTGCGTCAACGTGTCTGGCAATCCGCATGTCCTCAAACGATGCGATCAGCCCCTACGGCACCTGATTGCCGCTGATCCCCAATTCCTCCAGCCGCTCGCGCAGCGCAGCAGGCAGCGTTTCGCCAGCCGGGGCGGTCATCACGATCACCGTGTCGCAGGTGGCGATGGGATGGCCGTTCTGGAACATCGCGGCGAGCATCTCCCAGCTCCGGTTGCCGATCCGGCCGATGCCGATCGCGATCTCGACCGGATCGGGGAAGCTGCCTTCCGCGAGATAGTTGATCTCGTTGCGCGCGACCACGGCGCGGAAGCCGTCCACCTTCTCCCACATGCCGAGCGCACGGTTCATCCGCACCCGCGACGTCTCGAACAGCGCGGCGAAGGCGACGTTGTTGAGATGCCCGTTGGTGTCGAGATCCTGATAGCGCGTCTGGACCTGCTCGCGGACGGGATAGGCGTCGGGCGAGAGACGCCATGCGGCGGGGCGGGGCATGTGGTTGTCCTTTGCGACGAACGGGCCGACGCGGGAGTCAATCCCGCGTTGTCGGACGGGTTCGCTGCGCGACCCGCCGGCCGGCCTTGGCGGTCTCGCGGATAGCATTGCTATCCGCGTGCCGCCTGCGGCTCACCGTGGCGCCATGCGGATCGCGCCGTCTAGGCGGACGTCCTCGCCGTTGAAATAGCCGTTCTCGATCATCAGCGTCGCCAGCGCGGCATATTCCGCCGGGTCGCCGAGCCGCTTCGGGAAGGGCACGGAGGCGGCCAGCGCGTCCTTTACGTTCTGCGGCGCGGCGGCCAGCAGCGGGGTGTTGAAGATGCCCGGCAGGATCGTGTTGACCCGGATGCCCTCGCCCATCAGGTCGCGCGCGATCGGGAGCGTCATGCCGACCACGCCGCCCTTGGACGCGGAATAGGCCGCCTGGCCCATCTGGCCATCCTCCGCCGCGACCGAAGCGGTGTTGACGATCGCGCCGCGCTCGCCATCCTCCAGCGGATCGAGCGTCATCATGCCGGCCGCCGACTTGGCGATGCAGCGGAAGGTGCCGACGAGATTGATCTGGATGATCCAGTTGAACGCATCGAGCGGGAAGTGCTTGATCGAGCCGTCTTCCTTGCTGCGGCTCGCGGTCTTGATCGCATTGCCGGTGCCGGCGCAGTTGACGAGGATGCGCTCCTGCCCGTTGGCCGCGCGCGCCTTGGCGAAGCCCTCGTCGACCGATGCGTCGTCGGTGACGTTGACCTTGCAGAATACGCCGCCCAGTTCCCTGGCGACCGCCTCGCCCTTCTCTTCCTGAAGGTCGAAGATCGCGACCTTCACGCCCTTCGAGGCGAGCAGCCGCGCGGTCGCCGCGCCGAGGCCGGAGGCACCGCCGGTGACGACGGCGGAGATAGTGTTGTCGAGCTTCATCTTAACCCTTTCTTTCCTGTGGGATGGCGGCTCAGGCCGCCTTCCAGTCGCAATTCTCGATGATCGTCACGTTGGCGACGCCGCCGCCCTCGCACATCGTCTGGAGGCCGTAGCGGCCGCCGCGCTTGCGCAGTTCGTGCACCAGGGTCGACATCAGCTTGGTGCCCGATGCGCCGAGCGGGTGGCCAAGCGCGATCGCGCCGCCGTTGACGTTGAGCCGGTCGGCCTTCGCCCCGGTATGCTTGAGCCACGCCATCGGCACGGAGGCGAATGCCTCGTTCACCTCATAGAGATCGATGTCGTCGATCGTGAGGCCGGCCTTCTTCAGCGCCTTGTCGGTCGCGAACAGCGGCTCCTCCAGCATCACCACCGGATCGCCGGCGGTGACGGTGAGGCCGACGATCTTCGCCAGCGGCTTGAGATTGTATTTCTTGAGCGCATCGGCGCTGACGATCAGCACCGCGCTCGCCCCGTCGCAGATCTGGCTGGAGGAAGCGGCGGTCAGCACGCCTTCCTCGGAGAGCTTCTTCACGCCCGCCATGCCCTCCGGCGAGGCGTCGTAGCGGATGCCCTCGTCGGCGGTATGTTGTTCCTTGCCCTTGGGCGTGTCGATCTCGACGGGCACGACCTCGTCCCTGAACCTGCCCGCCTGCGTCGCGGCGACCGCCTTGCGGTGCGAGCCGAGCGAGAATTCGTCCAGCGCCTCGCGCGTGAAGCCGTATTTCTTCGCGATCATCTCCGCGCCGGCGAACTGGTTGAAGACGATGCCGGGATATTTCTCCTCCAGCCCCGGCGATTTGTTCTTGCCGAGGCCGGCATCGTAGAACAGCTTGAAGGTCGAGCCCATCGGCACGCGCGTCATGCTCTCCACGCCGGCCGCGATCACCACGTCCTGCGTGCCGGACATCACCGCCTGCGCCGCGAACTGCATCGCCTGCTGCGAGGAGCCGCACTGGCGGTCGATCGTGACGGCGGGCACGCTTTCGGGCAGCTTCGATGCGAGCACGGCGTTGCGGCCGACCTGCCCGGCCTGCTCGCCGCCCTGGCTGACGCAGCCCATGATGACGTCCTCGACCGCCGCGCCCGGAATCCCCGACCGCTCTACCACCGCATCCAGCACCTTCGCGGCGAGGTCCACCGGGTGCCAGCCGGCAAGCCTGCCGCCACGCCGTCCCCCGGCCGTCCGCACCGCTTCGACGATATACGCCTCGGGCATCTTCCGACTCTCCATAACAGATGTTATCCCGCAACCGCATTTGGCGCGGATCGGCGCAGACGGCAAGAGGTGGAGAAGCGAATGAATGTCAGCGAGGCGGTGCAGGCGCGGCGATCGGTGCGCGGTTTCCTCGATCGCCCGGTCGATCCGGCGCTGCTGCGGGAACTGGCGCTGAAATCCGCGCGCGCGGCGACGGGGGGGAATCTCCAGCCGTGGCACATCGATATCGTCCACGGCGCGTCGATGGCGCGGCTGAAGGAGATCATGCGCGGCAAGATCGAGCGGCGCGAGAGCGAGACGCCCGGCTATGACATCTATCCGCGCGAGATGCCGGAGGCGATGGACAGGCGCCGCTTCCAGATCGGGGAGTTGCTCTACGGCAACCTCGGCATCCCGCGCGAGGACCGGCGCGCGCGGGCGATCTGGTTCTCGCGCAACTTCCAGTTCTTCGGCGCGCCAGCGGGCTATTTCGTGACGGTCGACCGCCGCATGGGGCCGCCGCAATGGGCCGACCTCGGCATGTACCTCCAGAACCTGATGCTGCTCGCGGTGGAGGCCGGGCTGGCGACCTGCCCGCAGGAATGCTGGGCGGTCTATCCCGCGACGGTGGAAGGCTTCCTCGGCACGCCGCCCGAGCGGATGCTGTTCTGCGGCGTGGCGATCGGTTACGAGGACAAGGACGAGCCGGCCAACCGCACCTATGCGCCAAGAGCGCCGGAAACGGAGTGGCTGACGGAATTTTCGTGACGCAATTCGCTCCTCCCCCACAGGGGAGGAGCTAGGGCCGATCGCCATTCAGTTCTGGCGGGCTGCAAATGGCGCTTTTGCGTGCTTCCGGTGCTCACGTACTGGAAGTACGCTGCGCGCCGGTTCGCGCAAAACCACCATTTTCGCTCCGCCATCTCCTGAATGGCGATCGGCCCCAGGCTACCTTACCCGTTGGCCGGGACGCCCTGACCGCCACGGCCGCGACCGCCGCGTCCACGTCCGCCGCCACCGCGCCGGCGGCTGGCGTTGGCATAGTCGCGCGTCTTGACCGGCTGGTGCGTCGCGCGCGGCCGGGCGGGGCCGCGCGGGCGATCCTCGCGCGGGGCCGGATCGGGGCCGGCGACGCGGACGCGGGCGGCCTTCAGCGCCTCGCCGCGCTTGAGGAAGTCCGCCGGCAGCGCGCGGACCGGCACGCGCAGCCGCGTCAGCTTCTCGATATCGCGCAGATAGGGGCGTTCGTCCTCCGCGCAGAAGGAGATGGCGACGCCGCTCGCCCCGGCGCGCGCGGTGCGGCCGATGCGGTGGACGTATTGCTCCGGCACGTTGGGCAGCTCGAAGTTGAGCACATGGCTCACCCCCGAGATGTCGATGCCGCGCGCGGCGATGTCGGTCGCGACGAGGATCGGCACCTCGCCCGAGCGGAACGCGACCAGCGCGCGCTCGCGCTGCGGCTGGCTCTTGTTACCGTGGATCGCGTTGGCGGCGATGCCGTTGCCGGCGAGCAGCCGCACCACGCGGTCCGCGCCATGCTTGGTGCGGGTGAACACCAAAGCGCGGTCGATCCGCTCGTCGGTCAGCAGCATGGTGAGCAAGGCCTGCTTCTCCTGCTGGTTGACGAAGGTGACGAACTGGTCGACGCGCTCGGCGGTGGTGGCGGCCGGGACGACCGACACCGTTTCCGGCTCGTGCAGGAACTTGCCCGCCAGCTCGCGGATCGATTCCGGCATGGTGGCGGAGAAGAACAGGGTCTGGCGGCGGCGCGGCACCATCTTCACGATCTTGCGCAGCGCGTGGATGAAGCCGAGGTCGAGCATCTGGTCGGCCTCGTCGAGCACGAGGATCTCGAGCATCGACAGGTTGCAATAGCCCTGCTCGACCAGGTCGAGCAGCCGGCCGGGCGTCGCGACGAGGATATCGACGCCGCGCGACAGGTCGTTCCTGTTCTTGTTGATGCTGGTGCCGCCGAACACGGTGGCGACCGACAGCCGCGAGTTGCGGCCATAGGCGCGCGCGTTCTCGGCGATCTGGCTGGCCAGCTCGCGCGTCGGCGCGAGGACGAGCATGCGGCAATGCGTCGGCAGCAGCTTCTTATGCGAATCCGCGAGCCGCTGGATCGAGGGCAGCACGAACGCCGCCGTCTTGCCGGTGCCGGTCTGCGCGATGCCGAGCAGGTCGCGGCCGGTCAGCACGATCGGGATGGCGTCGCGCTGGATCGGAGTGGGGGTCTCATAGCCCTTGGTCTCGAGCGCGCGGACGAGCGCGTCGGTCAGGCCGAGGTCGGAAAAGGTCATGGAATGGAATACCTGCAAATATGCCGGGCCGCGCGGGCCGGACGGCGCGCGCGGAGGCGGGGAAGATTGACGCCCCGCGTGACTTGGGATGCCCGAACGACAATCGAGGCGGAGCCGGGGCCGATAGGCCCGATCACGCTGCGTTTTGAACGCCTCGACCGGCGGGCAGATGCGGGCTGACGCGCGAAAAGTCAAGGGATAAAGGGGAAACGCCCGATTCAGCGACTCGCGGCGGCCACCGCGGCGGAGACGCGCTTGTCCCGCGTTTCCGGGCGTTTGGCGGCGGCGATCGTCTCGACATGCTCGCGCCGCGTGGTGAAGCTCAGCGCGTCCCACCCGGCCCGCGCGCCGACCGTATCCAGCGCGGCGGCGAGGTCGTCGGGCAGGTCGACGGTGCGCGGCGCGGTGTCGAGGGCGAGTGTCACATCATAGGCCTGGCCGGAGATCACGCCGGCCGCCTTGCGGTGCGAGCGGCGGAGCGGCACGAACGTCTCGCCGCGCATGATCGCGATCGTGCTGCGATAGCTGTAGCCGTTGATCGTCACCACCACCGGCGGCCGCGCCATGCCGAATACCGCGCGCTGGTCGAACCCGATCGGGATGGCGGACATGTCGCCGTCGAAGCGCGGAGTGACGGTGAAGGTGATCGCGGGCGGCATCGGTACGAAGGATGGCGCCTCCGCACTGTCGTGCGCAAGAGGCTCGCCGCCGGCAAAGCCGTCGGCCGGATCGGGCGCGTGAAGCCGCGCCCGTCCGCCGGCCGAACGCGTTGCTCGCGCCATGCGCGACCGGCGCGGACGTGGCCGCGCCTGCAACCCGTTACAGCTTGCGCGAAATCACTTCCTTCATGATCTCGTTCGTCCCGCCATAGATCCGGCTGACCCGCGCCCCGCGCCACATCCGGGCAATGGGGTACTCGTTCATATACCCGGCCCCCCCGTGCAACTGGAGGCACTTGTCCATCACTTCCCATTGCAGGTCGGTGTGCCACAGCTTGGCCGCCGCGCCTTCCTCGTTGGTCAGCTCGCCCTTCAGGTGGCGCGCGATCGCCCAGTCGAGGTGCGCCCAGCCGATCTGGAGCTTGGCCTTGAGGTCTGCCAGCACGAAGCGGGTGTTCTGGAAATCGAACACCGTGCCCTTGAACGCCTTGCGGTCCTTGGTGAAGGCGACGGTGTCGTCGAACGCCTTCTGCGCCGACGCCTGGCAGGAGACCGCGATCGACAGGCGCTCCTGCGGCAACTGGCTCATCAGATAGATGAAGCCCATGCCTTCCTCGCCGAGGCAGTTGGTGATTGGCACGCGCACGTCCTCGAAGAACAGCTCGGAGGTGTCGGCGGCGTCCTGACCGATCTTGTCGAGCTTGCGGCCCTTCTTGAAGCCCTCGCGGTCGCTCTCGACCAGGATGATCGACATGCCCTTCCACGCCGGTTGCGCGTCGGGATCGGTCTTGGCGACGACCAGCGTCAGGTCGGTGTTCTGGCCATTGGTGATATAGGTCTTCGAGCCGTTGATGACGTAGTGATTGCCATCCTTGCGCGCCGTGGTGCGGATCGCCTGAAGGTCGCTGCCGGTGCCCGGCTCGGTCATCGCGATCGCGGTGATCACGTCGCCCGAAACCATCTTCGGGAACCACTCCTTCTTCTGCTCCTCCGAGCCGTAATTCTCCATATAGCCCGCGACGATATCGGACTGGAGCGAGAAGCCCGCCGGCACGCCGGCATAGGCCATTTCCTCGTCGACGATCGCGTTATAGCCGAAATCGAGACCCAGGCCGCCATAAGCCTCCGGCACGGTGGGGCAGAGCATCCCGATCTCGCCGGCCTGTTGCCAGAAGGATTTCGGCACCAGCCGGTCCTTCTCCCACTGGTCGGCATGGGGCACGCCTTCCTTCGCGAGGAAGCTGCGGACCGTCTGGCGGAACGCCTCGTGATCCTCGTTATAGGCGAAACGGCCGGCGACGGTATCGAGCGACATGCGTGGAAATCCTCTCCCAAGACAGTTGCGCGCCTTGTCGCGGCGGCGGGGCGAGGGGTCAAGTAACTTTTGTTATGGCGCGCTGTCGCAGGTTGCGCGGAGCCGCATAGCAGCCCACGCTCTCGACTCAGCCGGCCATTCGCGGCAAGGAGCGGGCGAAGGAGATCGTAACAAATGAAACTAGCTAGCCTGAAGCACGGTCGCGATGGGAGGCTCGTCGTCGTTTCCAATGATCTGGCCTGGTATGCCGACGCCAGCCACCTGTGCCCCACCTTGCAGGCGGCGCTGGACGATTGGGACCGGATCGCGCCCGCGCTCGAGCTGCTCGCGACCGATCTGGAGCATGAGACGATCCCGCGTGAACGCTTCCACGAGCATGACGCCGCCGCGCCGCTGCCGCGCGCCTATCAATGGGCGGACGGGTCGGCCTATGTGAACCATGTCGCGCTGGTGCGGCAGGCGCGCAATGCCGAGATGCCGGAGAGCTTCTGGCACGATCCGCTGATGTACCAGGGCGGATCGGACGGCTTCCTCGGCCCGCGCGACGCGATTCCGCTGGCGGACGAAAGCTGGGGCTGCGATCTGGAGGCGGAGGTGGTGGTCGTCACCGGCGACGTGCCGCTCGGCGCGACGCGCGAGGAGGCGCTGGCGGCGGTCCGGCTGGTGGGCCTCACCAACGACGTGTCGCTGCGCAACCTGATTCCCGGCGAGCTGGCCAAGGGCTTCGGCTTCTTCCAGTCGAAGCCGGCCTCCGCCTTCTCGCCGGTGTTCGTGACGCCGGACAGCCTCGGCGACTGGTGGCGGGACGGCAAGCTGCATCGCAAGCTGATGGTCGACGTCAACGGCGCGCCGTTCGGCCGGGTCGAGGCGGGCGTGGACATGACCTTCGATTTCGGCACGCTGATCGCCCATGCCGCCAGGACGCGCGCGCTGGGGGCGGGGACGATCGTCGGCTCCGGCACCGTCTCGAACCGCGATGCCGGTGGCGGGCCGGGCAAGCCGATCGGTGAGGGCGGCGTGGGCTATTGCTGTCTTGCCGAGGTGCGCACGGTCGAGACGATCCTGTCGGGCAAGCCCGCCACCCCGTTCCTCAAGCGCGGCGACACGGTGCGCATCTGGGCGGAGGACGATCGCCACCATCCGATCTTCGGCGTGATCGAGCAGACGGTCGGATGACCACGAATTAACTGGGCATTCATGGAGCTTGTAGGCAAAGTCATGCCGCGTGCCGGTCGATGCTTCGGCGGGCGCGGACGAAGAAAACAAGACGGAGGTGAAAGATCATGAAAAAGATCGTCCTTCTCGGCGCGTTCGCACTGGGGATGCTGACGGCGGGCACCGCGTCGGCGGCGGACTATCCGCCCTGCTCGGCGACGGTGCGCGACAATTGCGTGCAGGGCGCCCGGTCGGCGACCCATGTGCGGCATGCGCGCCATCATGTCGCGAAGAAGCATCATATGGTGAAGAAGCACCACGCGAAGCGCGCGCATCATGCGAAGCATCGCCGCGTCCATCACGTCCGTCATCACAAGGCGAAGTGAAGTCGTGACGGTCCCGGCGTGATCGCCGGGGCCGTTGCCGCTCGCGCGGGAACGGCCGGGGGTAGGCGCGCGCGCCGCGACCTTGAGCTTGCGAGCCTAATGGAAATCGTGGCTGCGGATCGGGATCACGTCCGCCCGGCGGTCACGGAAATGATAGTCGGTGCGCGGATGGGGGCGCCATTCCTCCTCGCCGCGATCGGGGCCGCCGGGTCCGGCCGATCCGTGCGGCACGAGGCGCGGCATGTCGACGTCGCCCACCTGCCGCAGCAGCCAGGTGAGGTCGGTGACGCGCTCCGTCACCACATGGATCACGATCCCCTCCTTCTGCACCCGTCCCCGGATCGCCACCATCGCGGACGACATGATGATGCGCCGCTGCGCCTCGAACCGGTCGGGCCAGAGGATGCCGTTGGCGATGCCGCTTTCGTCCTCGATCGTCAGGAACAGCACGCCCTTGGCGCTCCCCGGCCGCTGGCGGACGAGGATCAGCCCGGCGAGGTCCACCATCCGCCCGTCCGGGATCGTCGCCAGATCGGCGCAAGGCACGATCCCGCGCCGCTTCAACTCGCCGCGCAGGAAGGTGAGCGGGTGCGGGCGCAGCGAAAGCTGGGTGGCGCGATAATCCTCCACCACCTCGCGCCCGGCGGTCAGCGCCTTGAGATAGACTGGTGTTTCGCGCGTCTCCAGCGCGGCGAGCAGCGGCAGCGGCTTTTCCCCCAGCCCACGGATCGCCCATAAGGCCTGCCGCCGGTCCAGCCCCATGCCGGCGAAGGCATCGGCCTTGGCGAGCCGCTCCAGCGCCGCGAGCGGCACGCCCGATCGCCGCCATACGTCCGCGATCGAGGCGAATGGGCGCTCGCCGCGCGCGGTGACGATCTTCCCGGCATGTTCCGCCGACAGCCCCGCGACGATGCGCAGGCCGAGCCGCAGCGGCAGGCGATCGTCCGTGCCGGGGCGGGCCTTGCCGACGATCGTCGTATCCCACTCGCTCTCCACCACGCAGGCCGGGCGTATCTCCACGTCGTGCGCGCGGGCGTCGCGCACGATCTGCGCCGGGGCGTAGAAGCCCATCGGCTGCGCGTTGAGCAACGCGGCGCAGAACACCTCGGGATGATGGCATTTCATCCATGACGAGGCATAGGCGATCTTGGCGAAGCTCGCCGCGTGGCTTTCGGGGAAGCCGTAGCTGCCGAAGCCCTCGATCTGCTTCACCAGCCGCTCGGCGAAATCGAGCGTGATGCCGTTACGGAGCATTCCGTTGATCAGTGGCCCGCGGAACTTGCCGACGCCGCCGGTGGACTTGAACGTCGCCATCGCGCGGCGGAGGTTGTCCGCCTCGCCGGGCGAGAAATCGGCGCCGATGATCGCCACCTGCATCGCCTGTTCCTGAAACAGAGGGACGCCCAAGGTTTTCTTGAGGACGCCGCGCAGCCTGGGACTGGGATAATCCAGTTTCTCCTGCTCCTCCGGGGGCAGCATCCGCCGCTTCAGATAGGGATGGACCATCCCGCCCTGGATCGGCCCCGGCCGCACGATCGCCACCTGGATCGCGATGTCGTAGAAATTCGCCGGCTTCATGCGCGGCAGCATCGACATCTGCGCGCGGCTCTCGATCTGGAACACGCCCAAGGTGTCCGCGCGGCAGATCATCTCGAAGGTCTTCGGATCATCCTCCTGCATCAGCGGGCTGGAGAGGTTGAGGTGGATATCCTTGTGCGCGGCCAGCAGTTCATAGGCGCGGCGCATGCAGCCCAGCATCCCCAGCCCGAGGATATCGACCTTCATGAAGCCGAGGAACTCGATATCCTCCTTCTCCCATTCGATCACATAGCGATTGGCCATCGCGGCCGGCTCGATCGGCACCAGATCGCGCAGCGGATCGCGCGTCAGCACGAAGCCGCCGGGATGCTGTGACAAGTGACGCGGCGTGCCGATCAGCGCGTGCGCCAATTCCAGCGCCAGCGCGAGGCGCGGCTCGTTCGGATCGAGACCGAGCGCCGTGACGTGATGCGCCGGCACGCCGTCGTTCGACCAGCCCCACACCTGCCCGGCGAGCGCGGTGGTCATGTCCTCCGGCAGGCCGAGCGCCTTGCCCACCTCGCGGATCGCGCTGCGCGAGCGGAAGCGGATGACGACGGCGGTGAGCGCGGTATATTCATAGCCGTAATCCCGGTAGATCCACTGGATCACCTCCTCGCGCCGCTCATGTTCGAAATCGACGTCGATGTCGGGCGGCTCGCGGCGCTCCTCGGAGACGAAGCGCTCAAACAGCAGTTGATGTTTGACCGGGTCGATCGAGGTGATGTTGAGCGCGAAGCAGATCACCGAATTGGCCGCGCTGCCGCGCCCCTGACAGACGATCTCCTGACTGCGCGCATATTGGACGATCGAATTGACCGTCAGGAAATAGGGCGCGTAATCCATTTTCTCGACCAGCTTCAACTCGCGGTCGAGCAGTTCGCGATGCGCTTTGGACGGGTTCCCGCCGAAGCGATGCTTCAGGCCGTTCCACGCCAGCGTGGCCAGCGCCTCCTGCGCGGTTTTGCCGGGGATGACGATCTCGTCGGGATATTGATAGGTGAGGTCGCGCAGCGAGAAGGCGCAGCGCTCGACCACCGCCTCCACCGCCGCCAGCGCGCGCGGATGATCGCGGAAGCGGCGCGCCATCTCCTCCGGCGGCTGGAGGTGGCGGTCGGCATGACGTTCGCGGTGGAAGCCGAGGTCGTCGATCGTCGTCTTCTCGCGGATCGCGGTGACGACATCCTGCAACATCCGCCGGAAGGGATGGTGGTAGAGCACGTCGCCGGTGGCAAGCGGGGTCAGGCCGAACGCCTCCGCCGCCAGCGCGGTTTCGTGGAGACGCGGCGCATCGCCCGGCCGGCGATGATGCGTGAGGCAGACATGGCCGCGCCCGCCGTTGCTCCCGTCGCCGCCGAACACATCCGCCATCCAGCGCAGCGCGCGCTCGTCCGGCACGTGATCGGCGACCAGCGCGGCGACCAGCCCCTCCGCGCGGGCGGCGAGATCGTCCCAGTGCAGGAAGCATCTGCCCTTCTCCCCGCGCCGCGCGTCGGCGCGCGCCTTGCCGATGCTGAGCAGGGAAGTGAGGCGGCTCCACGCGGCGCGATCCTGCGGCCACACCAGCACCGAATCGCCGCTGACCAGATCGAGCCGGCAGCCGGGAATGGCGCGGACATTGCCGACATGCTCGGCGGCGCGCAGTGCGCGGACCAGCCCGGCAACCGAATTGCGGTCGACGATCCCCAGCGCCGGGATGCCGAGCAGCGCGGCGGTGGCGAACAATTCCTCGCACGACGATGCGCCGCGCAGGAAGGAATAATGCGTGGTGACCTGAAGCTCGCTGTAGGTCATGGCCGCTCGCCGCGCCTCATCCGAACGTGCCGTGGATGAACCAGAGGAGGTCGCCGGTTTCCGGCCGCACGCCGTCGCCGCGCCGGAACAGCCAGAAGCGGCGGCCGGCCTCGTCCTCCACCCGGAAATAATCGCGCACCGCGTCGCGCTCGGCGCCGCGCCGCCACCATTCGCCGGTGATCCGTTCCGGCCCGTCGCCGCGCACCACCTGATGCTGCTCGCCGCGCCAGGTGAAGCGGCGCGGCGGCTGATCGGGCAGCTCGGCGAGGACGTGATCGAGCGCTTCCGGCCGGCGCAGCAGCCGCGCCGGACGCGGCCAGCGCGGGTGCCACGGATGATCGGGCGGCCGCTTGTCGAGCCGGCGCACGTCGTCGAGCGCCAGCCGCGCCTCGCCTTCCGACGGCGGATCGAGCGCCGGGATGGCGGCGGCGGCGCGTTCGGGCACGTCGCTTTCCACCGGGCGCTGCCGCCACAGCCGCGCATGGCCGATGCGGTTGGCGAGCTTATCGACCAGCGGCGCGAGGTCGGGCGCCTGCCGCTCCGTCAGCGCCGCGCCGAGCGCCTGCGGTCCGAGCGGCTCGGCGCGGCGGACGTGGAGCGCGAGCGCGTCGATGCCGTATCCGGGGTCGATCTCCTCGATCCGCCGCGCGATCAGGCGGCGGATATGCGCCGCGTCGCGGGTCGCGCGGGCGAAGCCGACACGCAGCACCTGCGCCTGATGATCGACCCGGCTGGCGACGAACAGCAGCGCGCGCGCGCCCAGCCCGGCTTGGGCGAGGACGGCGGCCAGTTCGCCGGTCAGGCCGCCGAGCCAATGCTCGATCGCCTCGGCGGTGAGGATCGGTTCGGCGAAGCGGCGCTCGACGGCGATCGGCCGCGGCGGCGCGATGGGAACGAGCGGCTCGGCGGCGGCCCCGATCGCCTGATCGAGCCGCCGCACGATCGCCGCGCCGAACCGTCGCACCAGCGGCGCGCGCGGCGTCGCCAGCAGTTCGCCGATCGTCTCGATGCCGAGCCGGTCGAGCAACTCCAGCGCATCGGCTTCGAGTCGCAACGCGGCGACGGGAAGCGGGGCGAGCGCCGCGCGTTGGGCGGCGGGCGGGATGATGATGCTCTCTCCACTATCCCGGCTTTGTGTCGGGGGCCACGGAGCCGCGGATGATGGCGTTCGCCTCTCTGGTCTGCGGTCCGCCTCACAAGGCCGAGGTGACGGACTGGGCGGAGAGTGGTGCATCCCGGTGGGTGGGCGGGAAGAGGCTGCGTTCGAGCCGCCATGTGGGAGAGGTGACGAATCCAGCGGATCGACGACGGAGAGGAGCGAGGTCGACCACGCCGTCCTTCCATATCGCGCCATCGCCCAGGCCGCGCCGGTGGTGTCGGCGATCGCGATCCGCGTGGTGAAGCCCAGTCGCGCGAGCAGCCGCGCGATGCGGCGCGCCATGCGTTCCTCGCCGCCGTGGAGATGGGCGACGCCGGTCAGGTCCAGGAACAGGCTGTCCGGGCCGGAGATCGCCACGATCGGCGTCCAGCGCCGCGCGAGCGCCGCCGCCAGCCGCTCCAGATCGGCGCGGTCGCCGGCCGGGTCGGCATCGCGCACGTCGAGCGCCGGGACGGAGGCGCGCGCCTGCGTCAGCGCCATGCCCGGCGCTATCCCCAGCGCGACGGCGGCGGGGGAGGCTGCGGCGATCTCGATCCGGCTGCCGTTGCGCGTCACGGTGACGAGCGGCGGCGCGCGATGCGTCACCGGGGGCGGCGCGACGGCGCGCTCGCCCTTCGCCCAGCGCGCGCCGGGGCGCCAGCCGGTGACGCGCTCGGCGGGGCGCGGCGGGAGAGCAGGCGTGACCGGCGGCGCGTCAGGCGGCGGCGACGCGCGGCGCTCCGCCCTGACGACGCGGTCGATCGACCAATGCGGCAGGTAGAGCGAGGCGACCCGTTTCATCCATGGCCTCCACGATCAGGTCGAAGGGGTCGCCGCCGCGCTGGCGGGCGAGCGACAGATGCCAGCGCCCCCGGCCCAGCCCGCCCGCCAGCCCGCGCGTGGGGAGCGGCGCGGAAGGGGCGGCGGCGATGCGCCAGCGGGTGACGGCGGCGGAGGGCACGGCGAGCGGATCGGCGCCGTCGCGCGCGTGCCGCTTCATCAGCAGCGCGATCGTGCGGCCGCCCTCCGCGGCGAGTTGCAGCCGGCGCGTCGCGGCGATCGCGGCGCGCTTCGTCTCGCCGAGCACCGCGCCCAGCCCGCGATGACGGATGCCTTCCTCCATCAGCGCGAGCAGCTCGGCATCGTCGCGCGCCTCGGCGTAGATCACACGTTCCGGCGACAGGCCCGCCTGGTAGAGACCGGGCGCGAACAGGTCGCGGCGGCGCACCACCCACAGCACCGGCCCCCATGCCCGTGCCGCGATCCCCGCCATCAACAAGGTGGCGCAGGCGTCGTCTGCCAGATCCGCGCTGGCGGGGGCGATCTCGTGCAGCGCATCGAGCCGGAGGCCGCCAGCCGCCAGCCGCGCGTCGAGCGCCTCGATGCCGAACGGCAGCGTCTCGCGCCGGCGATGCCCGTCGCCCTCGATCGCGCGCAGCGTCTCGCGAAGCTCGGCAATGACGGTGGAGGTGGGCACGGGATACGACTCGCGAAAGGGCATTTGTTCTCATTTTGTTCCTTGCGAGGGGACGAGTCAATCCGTCTTCCCGCCATTCCCGTCCGCGCGGGAATGACGGGAAAGACCTCGTCGCGTTACGATTTCGTCATGCTGCCGAAACCAGCGGGCTGGATGAGCATCGCTAATGCAGCCATCATGCACGCCATGTATGAAACCGCCGCGCAACCGCATCGCAGGCGCTGGCCACGCCGGATGGCGATCGGGCTTGGCGTGCTGGTGCTGATCCTGATCGGCGCGCTGTGGCGCGGTAGCTATTTCGATCGCGACCCCTATGACCGGATGACGGCAGCCGGGCCGGCGCGGCACGGGATCGCGGCGCTCTATCTTTCCGGCGACATGGGGCTGCGCTTCGGGCCGGGCGACACGATGGCGGACCTGCTTGCCGCGCGCGGCATCCCGGTGATCGGGTTCAACACCCCGGTCGCCTTCCGCACGCGGCGCAGCGCGGCGGAGACGGCGGCGATCGTCGCCGACGCGGTGCGCACCGCGCTGGCCGATTCCCGCGCGGCGCGACTGGTGGTGATCGGCCGCTCGTTCGGCGCGGACATGCTTGCCGCCGCCTTGCCCGCGCTACCCGCCGATCTGCGGCATCGCATCGCGGCGGTGGTGTTGATCGTGCCGGGGCGCCACGTCTTCTTCCGCAGCGATCCGACCAACATCACCTATCTCGGCACCCCGGACGGCAATGCGGTGCGCGGCATCGGCGCGATCACCTGGGCGCCCGTCACCTGCATCCGCGGCGTGGAGGAGACGGACAGCGGCTGCCTCGGCCCGCGCCAGCCCAACGTGACCGATATCGCCATGCCGGGCGGCCATTTCCTCGATTTCGATACCGCCGCGATCGTGCGCAATGTTATGGGGGCGATCGACCGGGCGACAGCCGTGCCGCCCGCATCGCGGGAGGGGAAATGATACGCCGGAAGATCGTCGCCAGCGCCGCGCTCGGCACATTGCTCGCATTGCCGGGCATCGCCGCCGCCGCGCTGCCGCCGCTCGGCGTGTGGAGCAACCCGCGCGGTACGCTGGCGGTGCGCACCGCGCCTTGCGACAACGGGCTGTGCGGCACGATCGTCTGGGCCGACGGGCGCGCGATGGCGGATGCGCGCGCGGCCGGGGTGGGCCGCCTCGTCGGCACGCAATTGCTCCGCGATTATCGCCCGGCCGGTGACGGCACATGGTCCGGCCGGCTGTTCGCGCCCGACATGAAGCGCAGCTTCCCGTCGCGCCTCACGCTGGTCGCGCCGGACCGGCTGCGGATATCGAGCTGCTTCGTCCGGCATTATTTCTGCCGCTCGCAGGAGTGGCATCGCCTGCGCTGATGCAACGCCGGCGCCTTGCGGTCGCGGGATTCGTCTCGCGCCATCGCCGCTGGTGGGTGCCGGCGGCGGTGGCGTGCGTCGCGCTGCTCGGCTTCGTCGCGCTGCGCCTCGTGCTGGCCGAGGTCCATCTGCGCGAGGTGCGCGCGGCGCTGGGCGAGGTGCCGGCGGCGCGGATCGCGCTCGCGGTGGCGCTGACGGCGGCTAGCTACACGCTGTTGACGCTGCACGACTGGATCGCGCTAAGGGTGATCGGGCGGCCGCAGCCGTGGCAGGTCGGCGCGACGGCCTCCTTCCTCGGCAATACGATCAGCTACAATCTGGGTCTTTCGCTGCTCACCGGCAATTCGGCGCGCTACCGCATCTACGGACAGGCCGGGCTGTCGCTGGCGGAGGCGGTGAAGGTCGGCGCGATCGGCACGCTCGCCTTCTGGAACGGCATCGCCGCGACGGCGGGCGTCGCCCTGCTGGTGCAGCACGCGCCGCTGCATCTCGCGGGCTGGACGCTGGAGACGAGCGCGGCGCATGCCTCCGGCCTCGCGCTGCTGGCGGCGGCGACGGTGCCGCTGATCCTGCGCGCCGGGGGCATCCGCCGCATCGGCTCCTCCCGCTTCGATCTGCCGCTGCCCGAGCCGCGCCGCCTGTTTGCATTGGTCGGCGTGTCGGTGATCGACCTGATCCTCGCCTCGCTGGTGCTGTTCGTGCTGGTGCCGGGGCTGTCGGAGGCGGACTATCCCGCCTTCTTCGTCGCTTATGTGCTGGCGATCGTCGTCGCGGTGTTCGCGCACGTTCCCGGCGGGCTGGGCGTGTTCGAGGCGGTGGTGCTCGCCGCGCTGCCGGCGGACAAGCCGGCGGTATTCGCCGGGCTGCTGCTCTACCGGCTGGTCTATTATCTGCTGCCGCTGCTGCTCGCCGCCGTGGTGCTGGTGCTGCGCGAGGCGAGCGCGCTGCGCCGGCCGATCGGCGCCGGGCTGACCATGCTCGACAAGGTCGGGCGGGCGCTGGCGCCCAATGCGATCACCTTGCTGGTGTTCACCGCCGGCTTCATCCTGCTCGTCTCCGGCGCCTTGCCGGGCGCGCAGGCGCGGCTTTCCGACCTCGACGAGATGCTGCCGCTGCCGTTCATCGAGGGATCGCATCTCGCCGGCAGCCTCGTCGGCACGCTGATGCTGCTGGTCGCGCCGGCGCTCAACGCGCGGCTGCGCAGCGGCTTCGTGCTGGCGCGCGTGCTGCTGGTCGCGGGCATCGTCTTCTCGTTGCTCAAGGGGCTGGATTACGAGGAGGCGGCGCTCCAGTTCGTCATCCTCGCGGTGCTGCAATATGCGCGGCCCGCCTTCTACCGGCGCGGCGGGATCGCCACCGAGCCACTCGACGGGCGCTGGCTCGCGGCGGCGGCGGTGGCGCTGGGGCTGAGCGTCTGGGCCGGTTTCTTCGCATACAAGCGCGTGCCGTACAGCGACGACCTGTGGTGGAAATTCGCGCTTCACGGCAATGCGCCGCGCTTCCTGCGCGCGACCTTCGCCGCCGGGGTGCTGATGGCGGGGGTGTCGATCTGGCACCTGCTGGTCGGCCGCAGCGCGCGCCTCGCGGCCAGCGCCGACCTGCCGGAAGCGGTGGCGCGGGCAGCGCTTTCCCGCGCCGCGCGGACCGACGCCAATCTCGCCTTCACCGGCGACAAGAGGTTCGTGATCTCCGCCGCCGGCGACGCCTTCCTGATGTACCGTGTGCGCGGCCGCACCTGGATCGTGATGGGTGATCCGGTCGGGCCGGAGGCGGCGTGGAGCGAACTGGTGTGGGCGATCCGCCATGCCTGCGACGCGGCGCATGGGCGGCTGTGCTTCTATCAGATCAGCAGCGAGATGCTGCCGCTGATGATCGACATGGGGCTGGAGGTGATGAAATACGGCGAGGAGGCGCATGTCGGTCTCGCCGATTTCTCGCTCGACGGCCCGCAGGCGAAGGATTTCCGTGCCGCGCTGCGCCGCGCCGAGCGCGAGGGGATGCGCTTCGCCGTAATTCCCCCGGCGGACGTGCCCGCGCTTGTCCCCGAACTGCGCGTCGTCTCCGATGCGTGGCTCGCCGACCGGGGCGGGGAGGAGAAGCGCTTCAGCCTCGGCCCCTTCGA
Organism: Sphingomonas sp. CL5.1; assembly: GCF_013344685.1. Taxonomy (NCBI): domain Bacteria; kingdom Pseudomonadati; phylum Pseudomonadota; class Alphaproteobacteria; order Sphingomonadales; family Sphingomonadaceae; genus Sphingomonas; species Sphingomonas sp. CL5.1. The sequence goes on along the minus strand of NZ_CP050137.1, from coordinate 4,152,554 downwards.
CCCCGTTTATCTCGCGCGCTTCCCGATCGCGACGGTGCGGCAGGAGGGGCGGCTGCTCGCCTTCGCCAATATCTGGATCAACGGGGCGGGGGGCGAGATGTCCGTCGACCTGATGCGCCACCTGCCCGATGCGCCCGCCGGCACGATGGACATGATGTTCGTGCGGCTGTTCCAGTGGGGACGCGATCAGGGCCATGCGACATTCAACCTCGGCCTTGCGCCGCTGTCCGGGATGCCGGAGGACCGGCTCGCGCCGATCTGGGCGAAGATCGGCCGCGCCCTGTTCGAGCGCGGGGAGCGGCTCTACCGCTTCACCGGGCTGCGCGCGTTCAAGGCGAAGTTCCAGCCGCAATGGGAGCCGCGCTATATCGCCACGCCCGGCGGCCTGCCGCGCCTGCGCGCGCTGGTCGCACTGGTCGGCGCGGTGAACAGCTGACGACGGCAGGAACACCGCGCGGGCCGCTTCGTTCTCTTTTCGATAGAGCAAGGAGCGCACGATGCCCCCGGAAAGCCAGAGTGCCCGCCAGGACGCCGGGCAGGATGAATCCATCGCCAGGCGGCTGAAGAAAGACCCCTCCAGCAAGCAGGCCCAGCTCGACGAGGGGCTGGATGAATCGATGGACGCATCAGATCCGCCATCGGTCACCCAGCCCGGCCAGCGCCATGATCCCGCGCCCTCGTCCGGCTATGACGAGAAAGAGGAAGCCGAGCGCCGTCGCCGCGGCGCGTGATTGTTGCGCAAAAGGCGCACCTGACCCTGAAATGTAACGATCCGCTTCGGCTCGTCGCAACCATTGTTGCGGCGCGGCAAACTCCGTGATTCAATCCTTAACGCGGGACATCGGGCCGTTAAGGGGGGCTTTAACCATCTTGGCGCATGATGCCCTCGCTCGATTGGTACGAGACGAGGTGAGTCGATGAGTGCCAGAATGAAGCCTGCGGAAGGCGCGATGGCGCTGGCCGAAATGAAGGAATTCGCGGGGTTCGCCGCGTCGACGCAGCGCTACATCCGCCGCGCCCTCGATATCGGCCTCGATCGCGAGGATGCGATGGCGCGCTGGTCGCGCGACATGGTGGAGGCGGCGAGCATCCGCGCGCAGGCCCGCCATTACGAGCGCCTGCCCGATATCCGCGCCCTGGTGCCCGACGACAGCGGGCTGGATCGCGTCGAGGCGTTCCTCGCGCCGCTCGTCACCGTCACCGCCTTCGATCTCGGGCAGGGGCGGTTGCCGACCTTCTCCTCCTATCGCTTCCTCTATGAACGGCTGATCGGCGCGAACGTCCGGCCGTGGCTGCCGGGCGCCTTCTGCGCCGCCGCCGCGCTGCCGCACCTTCACCCGGAATTGCGCCGCAAGCTGCTCCAGTCGATCAGCGAGGCGGCAGCGACCGCCTCGGGCTGGTCGTCTCGCCAGCCGAGCTTCTTCCCTTATTGGGTGGAGAAGGTGGAGGAAGGCGCGCTCCCGCACTGAGCGGGCGCGGCTTATCCGCGCATCGCGGAGGTGATCGGCTCCGACGTCACCGGATAGCCGGCGTCATCGCGGATGCACAGATATTGCGCTCCGTCTCGCGCCTCTGCCCAGGGCGTGATCGTGTGGATCGGCGTTTCCCGCGCATGGGCGACCGCCTCGGCGAAGCTGCCGAACTGCGCCAGCCGCTCCAGATTGCGCCGCGTCGGGAAGATGATCGCGAGCCTGCCGGCATCTGCATCGTCGAGCACCGATTGCGCGGTCGCCCATACCAGCCGTACATTCTCGGTGGCATCCACCGTCGCGCGCGGCGCATCGGCCGGCAGCTCGGCCAGATAGAAGCGCGTATCGAAACGCCGCATGTGCGCATGCGCCGGCAGCCAGCGCGCCCACGGCACCAACGGCTCCAGGTCGAGTTCCGCGCCGGCCTCCGCCAGCACCTCGGCGAAGCTCTTGCCGGCGTGCAGCCCGGCGCGCATCGCCGCCAGCGCCGTCGCCGGAAGATGCTCCTTCAGCCCGACCGGCAGGCCGGCTTCCTCGATCGTCTCGCGGATCGCGGCGATGCGCGCGGCGGTTTCCTCCCCGCCCGCCAGCCGCGCGGCGAGCGTATGGTCGCCAGCGTCGACCCGGCCGCCGGGGAACACCATCGCGCCGCCGGCGAATACCATCGCCTTGGCGCGCTCCATCATCAGCAGTTCCGGCGCGCCCGATCCTTCGCGGAAGATCACCAGGGTCGCGGCGGGAATCGCTTCCGACAGATCGTTGTCGCTCATGATCGTTTCGCCGCCTTTCCACTCGCGCCCGGAACTCGCATCAATCATGCGCGCGGAGACCGGTCAATGCGCGCGGCGATGCGATTTCGCCCGATGGCGTCCAAGATTGCGTCGATAAATTGCTGAAAAATCCGGGTGGTGGAGCTGAGGGGAATCGAACCCCTGACCTCTGCAGTGCGATTGCAGCGCTCTCCCATCTGAGCTACAGCCCCGCCCGGCTCCCGGCGTATCGCCGGGGAGCGACGCCCTTAGCGGCCTCTTTCCGGCGATGCAACGCCTCTCGTTCGCGCCGGCCGAACTTTCGCTGCGACGGGGCGCTTCCGCGTTGCGGCAATTGCCCGATGCGCAGGTGTAACGACTGGAACAAGGAGGGTTTTCATCCTTTCTCTCCGTTATCGATGCTCGCTCGCAGCGCGCGCGCGGGCATCGTGGCAGCAACGGATTTCTGGAGAGAGAAGATGGGCTATGAACGCTATCGGGGCGGCGGTGATCCTTCTGATTTCGGCCGCGATTTCGGGTCGGGCCGTGATTACACCTATTCGAGCGGCCGTGAATATCTCGCGGCGGGCGCTTTCGGCCCGAATCGTGCCCGGTACGATGTGAACCCCTATGGTCCGCGCGAATACGGCCACTCGGGCTATGGCGACCGCGAGCGCTATGGCCGCCCGGAGGCGGACCGTGAATATCACGGCAGCTATGCTTCCGACGGCCGCCGGTTCGAGGATGTCGGCCGGCATCGCGACTGGGACGATGACGATCGCCATTCGGCGCGTCGCCGCGACCGGGGAATGCGCTATGCCCGCTCCGGGCCGGATTACGACTATCAGGATCGCGGCTTCTTCGCCCGCGCCGGCGACGAACTGCGCTCGTGGTTCGGCGACGAGGATGCCGAGCGCCGGCGCCAGGCCGACATGTGGAACGATGAACGCTACGGCGAGCGCTGGTCCGGCGAGCGCGACGCGGATTACGGCAACTGGCGCCGCGCGCAGATCGCCGCGCTCGATCGCGATTATGACGAATATCGTCGCGAGCATCGCACCAAGTTCGAGCATGAGTTCGGCACGTGGCGCGTCAACCGCCAGACGCAGCGCGACTCGCTGACGCGCGTGCGCGAGCATATGGAGGTGCTCGGCGCTGACGGCGGGCATGTCGGCACGGTCGACAAGGTCCACGGCGACCGCATCCTGCTGACCAAGAGCGACGAGGATGCCGGCGGCCGTCATCATTCCATCCCGTCGAACTGGATCGCCACGGTCGACGACAAGGTGACGCTCGCCAAGACGGCCGAGGCCGCGAAGCAGCATTGGCGCGACGAGGAGAACAATCGCGCGATGTTCGGCGATCGCGAGAAGGATCGCGGCGAGGGGCTGGACCCCTCGACGCCGACCACGCGGGAGTTGCTCGGGCGCAATAATTTCTGAACGGCTGGAGAGAGCCGCAGCGGTCGGTGACGACCGTCATGCGGCGCGGGGCCGGGCAGCGATGCCCGGCCCCTTGCTTTGCCGGCCGCCTCGCCATACCCAAGACTCGATAAATCGACGAAGGAGAAGGTGATGCCGCGTGCGTGGAGCTTGAAATCGCGTCCGCAGGGCGTGCCGGGCGACGAGAATTTCGCGCTGCTCGATCTGCCTTCCGCGCCGTTGGGCGAGGGGCAGGTGCGGGTCGCGAATCGCTGGCTGTCGGTCGATCCCTATATGCGCGGGCGGATGAACGACGTGAAAAGCTACGTCCCGCCCTTCGCGCTGGGCGAGCCGATGCAGGGCGGCGCGATCGGCGAGGTGGTGGAAAGCCGCGCGCCGGAACTGCCGGTGGGAACGAAGGTGCAGCACATGTTCGGCTGGCGCGAGGAGGCGGTGCTCGGCGCGGGCGAGGCGCAGAAGCTGCCCGATCTCGGCGTGGAGGATCAGGCCTATCTCGGCCAGCTCGGCATGCCGGGGATGACGGCCTATTTCGGGTTGCTCGATGTCGCCTCGGCAAGGGCTGGGGACGTGGTGTTCGTCTCGGCCGCCGCCGGCGCGGTCGGTTCGACCGTGGTGCAGATCGCCAAGGCCAAGGGCATGACGGTGGTCGGCTCGGCCGGCGGCGCCGATAAATGCGCCTGGGTGAAGGAGATCGGCGCGGATCACGTCGTCGATTACAAGGCTGGTCCGGTCGCGCGCGGCCTGATGGCGGCGGTGCCGGACGGAATCGACGTCTATTTCGACAATGTCGGCGGCGAGCATCTCGATGCCGCGCTGCTCGCCGCGCGGATGCACGCGCGCTTCGCGATCTGCGGGATGATCGACATCTACAACGACGGCAAGCCGCAGGAGCTTCGCTATCTCGCGAAGGTGATCGGCGCGCGGATCAACATCCGGGGCTTCATCGTCAGCGATTTCATCGCGCGCGCCGGCGAATTCTATCGCGACATGGCGACGATGCTGCGGGAGGGGAAACTCCAGCGGCACGAAACCGTCCACGACGGGATCGAGGCGATGCCGACCGCCTTCCGCGGCCTGTTCACCGGCGGCAACACCGGCAAGATGCTGGTGCGGCTATAGATTTTCGCCGGTAATGTGGTCCCGGCCCCGTGCCGGGCGCCAGCGCCGGAGGAATCACGCTGCGCGGGCGAACTTCACCGGGCGCGCGATGCCGTCGAACGCGTCCACCACCGCCGGGATCACCTGCGGCGGCAGCGTGTGGCCCATGCCGGGGATCTCGACCAGCCGCGCGCCGGGGATGCTCGCCGCCGTGTCGCGTCCGCCCGCGACCGGCACCAGCGGATCGTCCGCGCCATGCACGACGACGCTCGGCACGGTGATCGCCTTCAGCCGCGCCCGCCGGTCGCCGTCGGCGAGGATCGCCGCCATCTGCCGCACGAAGCCGGAAGGGTGATGGTTGCGCAGCACTTCCTCGCGATAGCGTTCGGCCATCAGCGTCTCGTCCTCGGGGAAGCGGCCCGCGACGATCTTCGATGCTTTCACGCCATGCGCGACGATCGCCTCCAGATCGTCGCTGCGGGGACGGCGCAGCAGGATGCCCATCGCCTGCAACGAGGCACCGGGCAGCGCGGGATTGCCGGTGGTCGACATGATCGAGGTGAGCGACAACGTGCGCGCCGGCCAATGCGCCGCGACGAGCTGCGCGATCATCCCGCCCATCGATGCGCCGACGACGTGCGCCCGCGCGATCCCCAGCGCGTCGAGCAGCCCCACCGCGTCGGCGGCCATGTCGGTCAGCGAATAAGGCGCGCGGATCGGGCGGCGCATCAGATGCGACGCCGCCATCAGCGCCATGTTCGGCGTGCCGGCGCGATCGAATTTGGTGGACAGCCCCACGTCGCGATTGTCGAAGCGGATCACGCGATAGCCGCGTTCGACCAGCGCCTCGACCAGCGCCATCGGCCAGCGCACCATCTGCGCGCCCAGCCCCATGATCATCAGCACCGCCGGCGCATCCTGTGCGCCGAACTTGTCATATTCCATCTCGATGCCGTTGACGGCAACCTTCGCCATCTCGCCTGCGCCTTCCTTCCAAACGACGCAGAATGCCCGCTTTGTCACGAAATCGCAATATACAGGCTCAGGCGGTGACGATCGTCCCGTCGCGGACGGTCACCGGCCATGGCGACAGCGATGCGCCGGGGCAGGGACCGCCTCGGCATTCGCCGCTCGCGATATCGAACACCGCGCCGTGCCAGCTGCACGCGATCATCCCGGCGGCGACATACTCATCGAGCTTCTGCGCCAGCGGCAGGCCCATGTGCGGGCAGCGGTCGACATAGCCGACCACCGCGTCGCCACGCCGCACGACGAAGCCGTGGAAGCGCCCGGCGCGCATCTCGATCACGAAGCCGCGCGCCGCCCCGTCCGCGATCAGGTCGAGCGGGCCGAGCGCGATGCCGGGCGGCGTGACGGAGAGGCGTTCGGTCAGGGGAGGCGCGCCTTGGGGAAATCCGCCCAGCATTCGTCGTAATCGGGCTGGGCGTGGTCCAGCGCGAAGCCGGTGGGACGATACGGCCAGCAGCTTTCCAGCATGAAGGCCATCGTGCCGTCGATGCGGTGCGGCTGCAACGCGGCGTTCGAGGCGGCGTCCCAGGTCGCCTTGTCCGGCCCGTGGCCCGACAGCAGGTTGTGCAGGGAAAGGCCGCCGGGGCGGAAGCCCTCCGCCTTGGCATCGTAAGCGCCGGTGATGAGGCCCATCGCCTCCGACATCACGTTGCGGTGGAACCACGGCGGCCGGAACGTGTCCTCCGCCACCATCCAGCGCGGCGGGAAGATCACGAAATCGGCGTTGGCGCGCCCATGCACGTCGCTCGGCGAGGTGAGCACGGTGAAGATCGACGGATCGGGATGGTCGAAGCTGACCGTGTTGATCGTGTTGAAGCGCGACAGGTCGTAGCGGTACGGCGCGAGATTGCCGTGCCATGCCACCACGTCGAGCGGCGAGTGGTTCAGCTCGGTGCGCCAGAGATGGCCGAGATATTTCTGGACGATCTCGACGCGCTCGTCGCGATCCTCGAACCACGCCACCGGCGTCTCGAAATCGCGCGGGTTGGCAAGGCCGTTCGCGCCGATCGGGCCGAGATCGGGTAGGCGGAACATCGCGCCGTAATTCTCGCAGACATAGCCGCGCGCCCGCCCGTCCGGCAGCAGCGCGCGGAACCGCACGCCGCGCGGCACCAGCGCGATCTGGCCGGGGGATACCTCGATTCGGCCAAGCTCAGTCAGCAGCTCCAGCCGGCCTTCCTGCGGCACGAACAGCAGCTCGCCGTCCGCATCGACGAACACGCGCGCATCCATGTCGCGATCGGCGGCATAGAGGTGGAGCGCGACGCCCTCCAGATGCGCCGGATCGCCGTTGACCAGCATTGTCGTCATGCCGTCGATCAGGTCGCCGCCGGCGGGCGCGGCAGCAATCGGGTCCCAGCGCAGCCGGTTGGGGGCCAGTGGCGCGTCGCCGGTCGCGGGCGAGAAAAGCGGCGCGCCGTCATAGCGGACGAACGGCGGATGCTCCGCGGACGGGCGCATGCGATAGAGCCACGAGCGCCGGTTCTCCGCGCGCGGCGCGGTGAAGGCGGTGCCGGAAAGCTGCTCGGCATAGAGGCCGAACGGCGGCTTCTGCGGTGAGTTGCGCCCGACCGGGAGCGCGCCGGAGACGGCTTCGGTCGCGACATGGTTGCCGAAGCCGGGGAGGTAATCGGTCGTCATTGCTGCTCTCTCTTCCCAACCCGCCGGGCGTCGGACCCGGCGAAGCCGTGCCCGAGACCCGGCTCGCCGCGCCGGCCGGTCGATGGCGGCGCATCCGCGCCGCATCTCGGCGGAAGCCTTGCTTCCGTCACCGATCAGGCATCGACCTTGATGACACCCCGCCGAATCTGATCCAGTTCGATGCTTTCGAACAGCGCCTGGAAATTGCCGTTGCCGAAACCCTCGTTGCCCTTGCGTTGGATGATCTCGAAGAAGATCGGGCCGAACATGTTCTCGGTGAAGATCTGGAGCAGGATACCCTCGTCGTTCTCCACCGATCCGTCGATCAGGATGCGGTTCTTGCGCAGCCGCTCGAGATCCTCCCCGTGGCCGGGAACGCGCTTGTCGACCAGCTCGTAATAGGTCTCGATCGTGTCCTGGAGCTTCACGCCGCGCGCGCGCAGCCGCTCCACCGTGTCATAGATGTCGGGCGTGGTCAGCGCGAGGTGCTGGATGCCCTCGCCCTTGTATTCGCGGATGAATTCCTCGATCTGGCTCTTGTCGTCCTGGCTTTCGTTGAGCGGGATGCGGATCGCATGGTCGGGCGCGATCATCGCCTGGCTGAACAGCCCGGTCGCCTGGCCCTTGATGTCGAAATACTTCTGCTCCTCGAAACCGAACAGCGTGCGGTAGAATTCGCTCCACACCCGCATCTGCCCGCGCCGGACATTGTGAGTGAGGTGGTCAAGCAGGTCGAGGCCGACATTGTTGCGCGCTTCAGCCTCGCGCCAGCCGGTGAATTCGGCCCAGTCGGCATAGAGATCAATGCCGTCCTTGATGAAATAGAGGTAGCTGCCGCCGATCCCCTGAATGACGGTATCGTCTTCGTCGGTCGGCTTGGCGCCATGCTCCAGCGCCCATTTCATCGCCGCTTCGGGATCGGTGACGCGGAACGCCATCGCGCTGGCCGAGGGACCGTGCTCACCCCGGAACGCCGCCACGCGCCCGGCCTCGTCGCGGTTGAGCATCAGGTTGATGCGGCCCTGCTTGTAGCGGGTGATGTTCTTGGTCGGGTGGCGATGCGTGGCGGTGAAGCCGAGCTGCTCGAACTGCTTTCCCATTCCTTCCGGATCGGGAGAGGTGAACTCGACGAACTCGAACCCGTTCAGCCCCAGCGGATTGTCGGCGGTCATGGCGAATCTTCCCGTGAGTGGTATCAATTGAAACTACTATCGCGTTTTGAGCCTGTCGTGTCAAATGCTACGACGTGACCGATGACCAACCGGCTCCAGCTCGATCGGTTCCTGCCGTATCGCCTGTCGATCACCTCGAATCTGGTGAGCGACCGCATCGCCAGCGCCTATGAGGTGATGTTCGGCCTTTCGATCCCCGAATGGCGGCTGGTGGCGGTGATCGCGGAGGTGGACACGATCACGCAGGCGGAGATCGGCGAGCGCACGCGGATGGACAAGGTGACGGTCAGCCGCGCGGCGATCGGGCTAGTCGATCGCGGGCTGCTGCAACGCGCGCCCAATGCGGCGGACAAGCGTTCCCACCTGTTGTCGCTCACTGACGCGGGGCGCGAGCTTTACGCGCTGGTCGCGCCCAAGGCGCTGGAGCTGGAGCGGCGCATCTTCGCGAGCTTCGCGCCCGGCGAGCTGGAGGCGTTCACCGCGATGCTCCGCCGGATCGACGCGGCCGTGCTGGAGACGGCCTGAGCGACGTCAGCCGAGGGGCAGCACCGGTTGCGCGCGCTCGCTCGCATCAAGGATGTTCGACAGCGTCAGGCCGAGCAGCCGGACGCCGCCCGCGACTGGCAGCTCGCGCGTCATCAGCGCCTGGCCGATCGCCGCGAACTGCGCCTTGTCCGCCACCGGATCGACCAGCGAGCGGGCGCGGGTGAAGGTGCGGAAATCGGCGCGGCGGAATTTCAGCGTCACGGTGCGGCCGCGCTCGCCGCTGCGCACGACACGTTCCCATGCCGCCTCCGCGACGTGATCGAGCGCGGCCATGATCTCGCCGGCGTCGGTGAGGTTGTGCCCATAGGTTCGTTCCGCGCCGATCGACTTGGTCGGACGGTCGGCGCGCACCGGACGCTCGTCGATCCCGCGCGCGGCGCCGTAGAGGTAATCGGCGTGGCTGCCGAAATGCGCGCGGAGGAACTCGCGGCTCTGCCCGCGCAGGTCCTCGCCCGTCTCGATCCCCAGCGCCGCCATCCGCCGCGCCGTCACCGGGCCGACGCCGTGGAAGCGTGAGACGGGCAACGCCGCGACGAACGATGGCCCTTTCGCGGGCGGGATGACGCACAGGCCGTCCGGCTTGTTCTGGTCCGACGCGAGCTTGGCGATGAACTTGTTGTAGCTCACCCCGGCGGAGGCGGTCAGCGCGGTCTCGGCGCGGATGCGCGCGCGTATTTCCGCCGCGATCGCGCGCGCCGAGCCGAGACCGCAACGGTCCTCGGTGACATCGAGATAGGCTTCGTCGAGCGCGAGTGGCTCGATCAGCTCGGTATAATGAGCGAAGATCGCGCGGATCTGCCGGCTGATCGCGCGATAGACGTCGAAGCGCGGGCGGACGAACACGATATGCGGGCAACGCCGCAGCGCGGTCGCGGAGGGCAGGGCGGAACGCACTCCGAAGGCGCGCGCCTCATAGCTCGCGGCGGCTACCACGCCGCGCGCCTCCGCGCTGCCCACTGCGACGGGGCGCCCGCGCAGTTCCGGTTGATCGCGCTGCTCGACCGACGCGTAGAAGGCGTCCATGTCGATATGGATGATCTTGCGCGTGGAGGATGCGTCCGACACGCCCGCCATTGTGGCACGGAAACGGCATGAGGAGAACAGGGCGCGAACATACAAAAATCCCGGCCGCGCCGTGCGACCGGGATTTCCGTAACCCAGCTTGCCGCGGGAGGTTACAGCACCTCGAACAGCCCGGCCGCGCCCATGCCGCCGCCGATGCACATGGTGACGACGACGTATTTCGCGCCGCGCCGCTTGCCCTCGATCAGCGCATGGCCGGTCATGCGGGCGCCGGACATGCCGTAGGGATGGCCGATCGAGATCGCGCCGCCGTTGACGTTGAGCAACTCGTCGGGGATGCCGAGCTTGTCGCGGCAATAGAGCACCTGCACCGCGAACGCCTCGTTCAGCTCCCACAGGCCGATGTCGTCCATCTTGAGGTTGAACCGGTCGAGCAGCTTGGGGATCGCGAAGACCGGGCCGATGCCCATCTCGTCCGGCTCGGTGCCGGCCACCGCCATGCCGACATAGCGGCCGAGCGGGGTGAGGCCGCGCTTCTCGGCCAGCTTCTCCTCCATCAGCACGCTTGCCGACGCGCCGTCGGAAAGCTGCGAGGCGTTGCCGGCGGTGATGTTCATGTCCGGCCCGAGCACCGGCGCGAGCGACTTCAGCCCCTCCAGCGTCGTCTCCGGGCGGTTGCCCTCGTCCTTGGCGAGCGTCACTTCCTTATAGGAGACTTCCTTCGTCTCCTTGTTCACCATCGCCATGTTGGCGGTGACGGCGACGATCTCGTCATCGAACTTGCCGGCGGCCTGCGCGGCGGCGGTGCGCTGCTGCGACTGGAGCGCATATTCGTCCTGCGCGTCGCGGCTGACGCCGTAGCGCTTGGCGACCACCTCGGCCGTCTGGAGCATCGGCATGTAGATGTCCTTGTGCATCGCGACCAGTTCCGGGTCCGGCTGCACGCGCATCTGCGGGGTCTGCACGATGCTGATCGATTCCACGCCGCCGCCGATCGCGACGTCCATGTTGTCGACCATGATCTCCTTCGCCGCCGTGGCGATCGCCATCAGGCCGGAGGCGCACTGGCGATCGACCGACATGCCCGAGACGGTGACGGGCAGCCCGGCGCGCAGCAGCGAGGTGCGCGCGATATTGGTCGCCTGCGCGCCCTGCTGAAGCGCGGCGCCGAACACCACGTCCTGCACCTCCGCGCCGTCGATCTTCGCGCGCTCGACGGCGGCGCGGATCGCATGGCCGGCGAGCGTGGGCGACAGCGTGTTATTGAATGCCCCGCGATAGGCGCGGCCGATCGGCGTGCGGGCGGTAGAAACGATGACGGCGGAACGCATGGTCTTTTCTCCTGAAGGTTCGGATTGCCTGGGGAGGGCAGTCTCAACGGCTGGCGGCGCGTCTCAGACGAAGACCTGCGTGATCCACTCGGCGATCATCGCGGGCTTTTCGGCGCCCTCGATCTCCACGGTGGTCTCGGTCGTATACTGGTACTGACTGGGGCGCTTTTCCTCGAACTCGGTGACCTTCGAACGGCCCCGCACGCGCGAGCCTGACGGCACCGGCGCGAGGAAGCGCACCTTGTTGCCGCCGTAGTTGACGGCCATCTTCACCCCGTCGAGACGCGGCGTGTCGGGATTCTTCGCCGCCATCTGCGGCAGCAGCGACAGCGTGAGGAAGCCGTGCGCGATCGTCGTGCCGAACGGCGTGAGCTTCGCGCGCTCCGGGTCGACGTGGATGAACTGATGGTCGCCGGTGGCGTCGGCGAACTTGTTGATCATGTCCTGCGACACCTCGATCCAGTCGGACACGGTTTCCTTGCCGATGCTGGCCTTCATCTCGTCGACGGTCATGCGCTCCCTCCGTACATTGGTCTGTTGTGCGCCGCAGCGCGCGCGGTCATCCCTCTAGGCGCGGAAGAGCGTTCGCCGCAAGCCTTCCCGACCCGACGCTTGAAAATTGGCCGCATCGCTGGTGGGTGCGGCGAACCCGATATTCTAAACCCGAAGGAGTTGACGGCCGACTCGACGCGGTGTCAGCCGGCCGCAGGGCTGTCGGGATAGGGCATGATGAGCTTCCCGTCAGGCGCGGCGGTCAGCGTGGTCTGTGTCGGATAGGGGATCGAGATGCCCTGTTCCGCGCACATCCTGAGCAACCCGATGCCGACCTTGTGCCGTCCCTCATAAGCCGCCGCGTAATCGGCGGAGTCGCTATCGAACTCGATGTCGAAATCGAGGGTCGACGCACCGAAACCCATGAAGCCGCATCGGATATAGGTCAGCCCCGCCGCCTCCACGACGCCTTTCACCAGCGCGGGGAATCCGTCGAGCTTCTCCACTGGCGTCTCATAGGCGAGGCCCAGCGTGAAGGTGGTGCGGCGGAACGGGCGGCGGGCGTTGTTGCGGATCTCCTTGTCCAGCAGCTTGCGGTTGGCGATGATGAGTTCCTCGCCGTTGGTGGCGCGCAGCCGGGTGGATTTGAGGCCGATCTCCTCCACCGTGCCGGACGACGTGTCATAGGAGATCGAATCGCCGCGCCGGAACGGCCGGTCGAAGATGATCGCCAGCGCCGCGAACAGGTCGGCGAAGATGCCCTGCGCGGCGAGGCCGATCGCGATGCCACCGACGCCGAGGCCGGCGACGAGGCCCGTTACGTTCACGCCGAGATTGTCGAGCACCACGATCAGCGCGATCGCGAACACGGCGAAGCTGACCAGCACGCGGATCAGCCCCATCGCGCTCATCAGCGCCTCGCCCGAATAATGATCCGAGCGGGTGCGCCGCTCGATCGCGCCGATGATGACCTCGCGCGCCCAGGTGGCGCTCTGGAAGATCGCGGCGATGCCGAACAGCACGTTGATCGTCCGCGCGACCGGCCACGGCGCGTCGGCGAAACCGGAGACGAGCTTCGCCGCGAGCAAGACGATGAACAGGGTGCCTGTGCGCTGGATCGCACGGCCGAACACCGCTGGCCAGCCCTTGCCGCTGCTGCTGCGGCTGGCGAGCCTGGGTCCCAGGCTGCGCGCCCAGATCAGCAAGCTCGCGATCCCCACCGCGATGGCGACCGCGATCGCGATCTGCAACCAGTGCGTCGCGATCCATTCGCTGCTCGATTGATAGAGGATGCGGAACTGCTCGTTCCAATTATGATGGGGCAGGACGGGCGCCTTCGCCGCGCTGCTCGAATTGCTCATCTTCTTTCCCTTGTCAGGCCGCTGACGCGGCGGGCGCTCCGGTTTCGAGGAACGCGATGAGGCCGCGCTCGACGCGGCTCAAGTGACGTGTCTTGCGCGGCATGCGCAAGCCCTTGCGGAACGCGGCCTGCCCGGCCCGCGCCAATTCGATCAGCGCGGGGTGGACATAGGATTTGCGCGCGATCGCCGGCGTGTTGCCCAGTCGGCGCGTCACCGGCTCCAGCATCGCCTTCAGGCTCAGGTCCCGCTCGGCGGTGGCGAGCGCCTCGAACGCGACGACGCTCGCCCCCCATGTGCGGAAATGCTTGGCGGTGAAATCCTCGCCGGTCGCGGCGCGGATATAGGCGTTGACGTCGGAGGAGGTGACGGGATGCGCATTTCCGTCCTCGTCCAGCCACGCGAACAGATGCTGTTCGCCGAGATCGTCGCAGGCACGGACGAAACGAGCGAGCGCGCGGTCGGTCAGCGCGCATTCGCGCTCGACGCCGCCCTTGCCGCGGAAGCGCAGCCGCACGGTCGCGCCGTTCACGCGGGCGTGGCGCTTGCGCAGGGTGGTGGCGCCGAAGCTGCGGTTGGTTTTCGTATAGGCTTCGTTGCCGACGCGGATGTGCGTCTGGTCGAGCAGCCGCACCACCGCCGCCGCCGCGCGCTCGCGCGACATGGATCGCTTGCGCAGGTCGGCCGCGACGCGTTGCCGGAGCAGCGGCAGCGCCGCACCGAACTCCGCGCAGCGATCGTATTTCGCCGCCTCCCGCGCCTCGCGGAAATCGGGGTGGTAGCGATATTGCTTGCGGCCCCTTTCGTCCCAGCCGACCGCCTGGATATGGCCATTGGGGCGGGGGCAGAACCAGGCATCGGCATAGGCGGGAGGCAAGGCGATCGCGTTCAGCCGGTCGATCTCGTCGCGGTCGGTGATGGGCCGGCCCCGCACGTCGTGATAGGCCCAGCCCCGGACTAGCTTGCGCCGGGTGATGCCGGGGGTGCTGTCATCGCAATAGACGATTTTCCGCGTTGCCATCTTCGCGTCCAAATGCGCGGAACGAGGGCGGGTTCCGTCGCTCAGGCTGGCGCGGTTGCCGGAATCGGCTTGCTCGCGCGGCGGAAGTAGCCACCCCATGCGCTCTCCTGCCGCCGCCGCGCGAGATAGGTGTCCAGCCCGATCTGCGCGCCGATCAGCATGTAGATGAACGGCTGGAAGGCGATCCCGACGAAGGCGCCGCCGAGCAGATAGATCAGGTGGGCGTGCTGCAACGCCCCCGCCAGCGCGCCGCCCCAGGCGAACTCGCCCTCGCGGTAGCGGCGGCGCAACACCTCCATGCGGACGATGCCGATCACGTTGATGAGCAGCCACAGGGCAAGGCCGGGATAGCCCTGCTCGCCGAGCATCTCGAAATAGCTGGAGTGATAGGCGCGGCTCTGGTCGACCGTCAGGTTGCGCTCGATGGTGGTCGATGCGCCCGATCCCTTCACCGCCACCGTGTCGTAGCGGATGCGGTTCTGGCGATAGGCCTCGAAGCCGCCGCCGAACGGGTGGGTCTTGGCATATTCCCATGTCCACTGCCACACAGCGAGGCGGGTGGAGGCAGATTCGTCGGCCTTGTAGGTCTCGATCGTCGCCATCCGGTCGCTGAACGCCGAGGGGAGGAACGGCACCGCGACCAGCACCGCCAGGCCCAGCGCGGCGAGATAGAGCAGCCGCCGCTTCACCTCGCGCAGCATCAGCACCGCCAGCAGCCCGATGCACAGGAGACCGGTACGCGCCGAGGTGCCGACCGGGATCAGCAGGCAGGCGAAGCTGAGGGCGTAGGCGAACCCCTTCACCGCGCGGCCCGTGCCGAACAAGGTGCCGTAGCGCGACAGCCACAGCACGATCGGGATCAGGCAGATCGCGACGGCGGAAATGATGCTTCCCTCGTACAGGCCGGAATTGTTGGCGACCATCAGGTTCAGTTCGCCATAGCCGCCGCCCGAGGCCAGCGTCTTGATCCCGCCGACGATGATGATCGACGCGGCGGAGAGCGCCATGAACAGCAGCAGCGCCTCGATCCTGAGCCGCGTACGCAGCGTGAGCGGCAGGAAGGCGGCGAAGGCCAGCGCCTTCCATACCCAGTCCCACTTGTCCAGCGCCTCGACCGGGAAGTCGGCGGTGCGCGTGGTGATGCCGCAATAGAGCATCAGCAAGAGGATCAGCGCCTGGCGCGGGGCGAATCGCGAATCGCGCTTGTCGTCGAAGAACAGCCATCCGCCGACCGCCAGCGCCACCGCGATCAGCGAGATTGGCACGCTGTTGAGCAGCATGTATGTCAGCCGCTGCGGCGAGACGATGTCGATATAGACATAGGCCAGCACGAACAGGAACGGCTTGCGCAGCCCCATACCGAGCAGCGCGACGAGGAAGCCGATGAAGGCGAGGTCACGCACGCGGGCGGCGCCCCTTGCGCGGCGCGTCGTCGCGCGGCGACGGTTCGCGGTCCAGGTCGGGGCGGCGCAGCAGCAGGAAGGCGGCGAGCAGCATCAGCCCATGCGTCAGGCCGAGCGCGAAATTGTCGATCATGAGCGCAATGCCTCCGCAGGAACGGTCGGGCCGGGACTAATCGAGATGCGGTTGACGCGGCGTTAAACGATCGCGTGGCATGCGTCGGGCGCGATGCGTATCCTTCACGTTCTCGATCACGGACTGCCGCTGCACAGCGGCTACACCTTCCGCACCCGCGCGATCCTGACGGCGCAGATGGCACGCGGGTGGGAGGTCGCCGCCGTCACCGGGCCGCGACAGGGGGCGACCGAGGCTGCGTTCGAGCGGATCGACGGGATCGACTTCCACCGCACGATACCGATTCGCGCCTTGCCCGCGCCGCTCGGCGAACTGGCGGAAATCGCCGCCTTCGCTCGCCGCATCGACGCCGTGGTGGAAGCGTTCCGCCCGGACCTGCTCCACGCGCATTCGCCCGTGCTTGGCGCGCTCGCCGCGCTGTGGGTGGCGCGGCGGCGCGGATTGCCGCTGGTCTATGAGATCCGCGCCTTCTGGGAGGATGCGTCGGTCGGCAACGGCACGGGGCGCGAAGGCTCCGCCCGCTATCGCGCGACGCGCGCGCTGGAGACATGGACGGTGCGCCGCGCCGATGCCGTGGCGGTGATCTGCGAGGGGCTGCGCGGCGACCTGATCGCGCGCGGCATCGTGCCGGGAAAGATCGTCGTCTCCCCCAACGGCGTCGATCTCGGCCTGTTCGGCGCGCCGGGGCCGCGCGACGAGGCGCTTGCGGCGGAGCTGGGGCTGGAGGGCGACACGATCGGCTTCATCGGCAGCTTCTACGATTACGAGGGGCTGGACGACCTGATCGCGGCGATGCCCGCACTGATAGCGGCGCGGCCGAAAGCGCGGCTGCTGCTGGTCGGCGGCGGCCCGATGGAGCAGGCATTGCGAACGCAGGCAGTCACCTCTTCGGCGGCGGATCGCATCCATTTTGTCGGCCGCGTGCCGCACGATCAGGTCGAGCGTTATTATGGCGTGGTCGAGGTGCTGGCCTATCCCCGCAAGCGGATGCGGCTGACCGATCTCGTCACGCCGCTGAAGCCGCTGGAGGCGATGGCGCAGCGCCGGCTGGTGGCGGCGTCCGACGTCGGCGGGCACCGTGAACTGATCCGCGACGACGATACCGGCACGTTGTTCGCCGCCGACGATTCCGCCGCGATCGCCGCCGCGTTGGCGGGGCTGCTCTCCAATCGCGACGACTGGGACGCGCGGCGTGAACGCGCCCGCGCCTTCGTCGAGGCGGAACGTAACTGGTTGTCAAATATTTCTAATTATGAGCCGGTTTACCAACGGCTGACCAAAGCCGCGTGTATGGACGAGTCATGGTCGCAACGAACCGCTACAAGCTGAACATGCGGAATCTCCTTCCGGCGCTGTGTGTCGCGCTGGGGGCGCTCGCGGCGGGGTTGATCGCCGCCGCGCCGCCGGCATTGCTCGATGCGGCGGTCGGGCGGCTGCGGCTCGCCGCGCTGGTGCCGGGCGCCGCGCCGCCGATCGGCGTGACCGGACGGACGCTGCTGGCGTTCGCGGGTGGCGGGCTGATCGTGCTGGCCGGCTTGCTGCCCCGGATCGCGCCCCTGCCGTTCACGCGACGCCGCCGCGCCACCCGGCTCGGCGCGACGCCGCCGTTGCGCCGGGCCGACGCGCATCCCGATGCGCCCGCGCGCCGCCCGATCGCCGCGCGCAGCGAGCTTGGCGAACCGCTCCTCGCGGAGCCGGTGCCGGGCGATGAGGAGCGCGCGCTGCCGGCCGATCTCGATCTGCCGCTTGCCGATTTCGATCCCGGCGCCTTCGCCGCCGTTACGCCCGAAGCGCGTGGCGAGCGGTTTGAAACCTTTCCGCTACCCGGCGCGGCGGAGGTCGAGGGGCAGCCCGCGGATTCGATCGCCGCGCTGCTCGAACGGCTGGAGCGCGGCGCCGCGACCCGCGCGCGGGGACGGCGGCTGGACGACACATTGGGCGCATTGCGCAAGCTCGCCGCGCATTGAGCGCGGAAATAAGCTGGTTCATGCCCCAAAAACGCCGCAACTCGCGGTGATGGCGTCATGATGAAACATCGTTCGGCGGCGGTGCTGGCCGCGATTTTGGTCTATGCGCCACCGACAGCGGCGGAAACCCCGATCCTCGGCCCCGACGCGGCGCGCTGCGTGGCGGGAGGGGGGCCGGCGATCCTCGTCTCCATCACCGGCCTCAAGAACCGGCTCGGCACGCTGCGCGTGCGTACCTTCGGCGGCGACACCTCCACCTGGTTCGACAAGGTGAAGTGGCAGACCAAGGTGGAGATCCCGACACCCCGGACGGAGCCGATTCGGGTCTGCATGCCCGTCGCCGCGCCGGGCAATTATGCGATCGACGTGCGCCACGACGCCAACGCCAACGACCAGACCGACCGCTCGGACGGCGGCGGCGCGAGCGGCAATCCGCGCGTGACGATCTGGGACTTCATCTTCGGCCGGAAGCCCTCGCCGAAGCAGACCGCCGTGCATGTGGGGCAGGGCGTGACCGAGATTTCGGTGACGATGATGTATCTGAGCGGAACCTCGCTGAAGCCGCTGAGCGAGATCGGGCGGTGACCGGGCGGCGTTACCCGGCCGTCACCGCCGTCGAATATGGGGAAAGCACCGTCCAGCCCAGCGACGCATAGAGTCGGCGCCCGTCCTCGGTCGCGACGAGAAGTTCGGGAGCGTTCGTCGATTTCCGGTGTGCGTTCAGCGCGTTCATGACGATGCCGCCCAATCCCCTCCGCCGGTGTTCCGGCGCGGTTTCGATCCGGTCGTAGATGAAGACGCCCGCCGCCTCGGCGGCATGTCCGCTCGCGGCCAGGACGCCGTCCGGGGCGGTGATGCGTGCCATCGTCGCTGGGCCGTTGCGGTCGCATTCAAGCCTGTAGCCTTCCGGCAGCGGCCCTGGCGCTGGCTGCCGGCCAGCCGCGAGCATGAAATAACGTCGGGGCTGAAGATGCCATGTCTCCGGCAGGATGGCCCGCAGATCTTCAGCCGTTCCGCAAAGCTTGATGAAGTGGCGCGGCTGCGTGACTTCCCGCCCGATATCCACCAGCCCCTCGCAAAGCGCGGGGAAGACCCAACGGCACGCCTCGTCGGGGAGATTCGTTTCAACCCTGAATCCGCCACGATCGGCTACGGGCAAGGGAAGCCCGCGGCAAACCGATCGCGCTGAAAGCCAACCGTACAAGAGAGCGGGATAAAAGGGAGCGTCGGGCATCCCGCGATGATAGCAAAGCCGTCCGGGCGATTCATCCGATCGCTACGGCCGTTTACCTCACCAGCGAAAGGCGGTGGCCCGGCGGGCGATATCCGCCGGTATGTCGCAACAGGCGCGCGGGACTTGCGCGCCGGCTCCTGCGGAAGCCGGCGGCCGCACGGTCACAGGTCGATCAAAATGCGCGTCGGGTCTTCCATCGCGTTCTTCAGCGCGACGAGGAAGGTCACCGCCTCGCGGCCGTCGATCAGGCGATGGTCGTAGCTGAGCGCGAGGTACATCATCGGGCGCACCACCACCTGTCCGTCGCGCACCACCGGACGGTCCTCGATGCGGTGCAGGCCGAGCACCGCCGACTGCGGCGGGTTGATGATCGGGGTCGACATCAGCGAGCCGAACACGCCGCCATTGGAGATGGTGAAGGTGCCGCCCTTCATCTCCTCCATCTTGAGCGTGCCGTCCTTGGCGCGGCGGCCGAAGTCGCCGATCGTCTTCTCGATGCCGGCCACCGAAAGCTGGTCCGCGTCGCGGATCACCGGCACGACGAGGCCGTTGGGCGCGCTCACCGCGACCGAGATATCGGCGTAGTCGTGATAGACGATCTCATCACCCTCGATCGAGGCGTTGACGGACGGGATATCCTTCAGCGCCATGCACGCGGCCTTCACGAAGAAGCCCATGAAACCGAGGCGGACGCCGTGCTTCTTCTCGAACAGGTCCTTGTATTTGGCGCGCGCCTCGATCACCGCGGTCATGTCCACGTCGTTGAATGTGGTGAGCATGGCGGCCGAGTTCTGCGCGTCCTTCAGGCGCTTGGCGATCGTCTGGCGCAGGCGCGTCATGCGCACGCGCTCCTCCTTGCGGCCGGTGGAGGCGGCGACCGACGGCGTGGCAGGGGCGGGCGCGGCCGACGGCGCGGCGGCCTTGGCGGTGGCGGCGGCGGCGACGTCCTCCTTGGTCAGGCGGCCGTCCTTGCCGGTGCCCTTGATCGTCGCCGGATCGACGCCATGCTCCAGCACCGCGCGGCGCACCGAAGGCGATAGCGCGGCCGGGGTGTCCGCGCTTTCGCCGGTGGCGGGCGCCGGAGCGGCGGCGGCGGGAGCCGGGGCGGCAGCCACGCCGTCACCCGCCTCGACCGTCGCGATCATCGCGCCGACCTGCACGGTGTCGCCGACCTGCACGGCATGCTGGCCCATGACGCCGGCGACAGGGGAGGGCACCTCGACCGAGACCTTGTCGGTCTCCAGGCTGGCGATCGGCTCGTCGGCCGCCACCTTGTCGCCCGGTTGCTTGAGCCATTCGCCCAGCGTCGCCTCGGTGATCGATTCGCCCAGCGTGGGGACCAGAACTTCGGTTGCCATCTTTACCTCATCATCCCTGCCGGAGCCGGGATATTGCTGTCACTGTGAGGCCCCGGCAAGCGCCGGAGCGACGAAAGTCACGCGCCGGCCTTGCCGGCCTTCTTCGCCGAATCGCCCTCGCGGGTGCGGCGGATCTCCTCGCGAACATTGTGGCCGAGCGCATCGGCGACCAGCGCGCCCTGCTCCGCCTGGTGGCGCTTCATCAGGCCGGTGGCCGGCGAGGCGGCGGCGGCGCGGCCGGCGTAGCGCGGGCGCTTCACCGGGCTGTCCGCCGCGATCAGCGCCTGTTCGATGAAGGGTTCCACGAAGAACCAATAGCCGTTGTTGCGCGGTTCCTCCTGCGCCCAGATCACTTCATCGAGGTTCGGCATGCGCGCGAGGCGCACCGCCAGCGCGTCGCCGGGGAAGGGATAGAGCTGCTCGATGCGGACGATCTGGGTGGCCGTGTCGCCCGCCGCGTCGCGCGCCTCGATCAGGTCATAGGCGACCTTGCCGGTGCACAGCACCAGCCGCTTCGTCTCCGCGTCCGCCGGGGCGGACGGATCGGAGAGGATGCGGCGGAAATGGCTGTCGCCCAGGAAGTCCGCCGCGCCCGACACCGCCATCTTGTGCCGCAGCAGCGACTTGGGCGTGAACACGATCAGCGGCTTGCGGAACGGGCGGTGCATCTGCCGGCGCAGCAGATGGAAGTAATTGGCCGGCGTGGTGCAATTGGCGACCTGCATGTTGTCGCCGGCGCAAAGCTGGAGGAAACGCTCCGGCCGGGCCGAGCTGTGCTCCGGCCCCTGTCCCTCGTAGCCGTGCGGCAGCAGCATCACCAGGCCGTTGGCGCGCAGCCACTTGGCCTCGCCCGCCGCGATGAACTGGTCGATCATGATCTGCGCGCCGTTGGCGAAGTCGCCGAACTGCGCCTCCCACAGCACGAGCGTCTTGGGATCGGCCAGCGCATAGCCGTATTCGAAGCCGAGCACGCCATATTCGGAGAGCGGGCTGTCCAGCACCTCGAAATCGCCATGCTCGACATGCGCGAGCGGGATATATTTATGCTCGTCGTTCTGGTCGACCCACACGGCATGGCGCTGAGAGAAAGTGCCGCGCCCGGAATCCTGCCCGGACAGGCGCACACCATAGCCTTCCGACAACAGCGAACCATACGCCAGCGCCTCGCCGGTCGCCCAGTCGAAATTCTCGCCGGTGCGGAACATCTCGCGCTTGGCGTCCAGCACACGCGCCAGCGTCTTGTGGATGCTGATCGTGTCGGGGACAGTGGTCAGCAGCCGGCCGAGCGCGTCGAACAGCTTCGGCTCGATCGCGGTGTCCGCCACGCGCCGCGCGGTTTCGGCATCGGCCGGCACCGACAGGCCGGACCAGCGGCCGGCGAACCAGTCGGCCTTGTTCGGCTTGTAGCTCGCGCCCGCCTCGAACTCGCCTTCGAGCAGGGTGGTGAACTGTTTGACGTTCCCGTCGATCCACGCCCGATCGATCACCCCCTCGGAGATGAGGCGCGCGCCGTAGATCTCGCTGACCGGCGGATGGCTGCGGATCGCCTTGTACATCAAGGGCTGGGTGAAGCTCGGCTCGTCGCCCTCGTTGTGGCCGAAGCGGCGATAGCACCACATGTCGATCACCACGTCGCGGTGGAAGGTCTGGCGATATTCGATCGCCATCTTGCACGCGAAGGTGACGGCTTCGGGATCGTCGCCGTTCACATGGAAGATCGGCGCCTGCACGCCCTTCGCCACGTCCGACGGATAGGGCGAGGAGCGCGCGAATTGCGGGCTGGTGGTGAAGCCAATCTGGTTGTTGATGACGAAATGGATGCAGCCGCCGGTGTTGTAACCCCGGATGCCGGAGAAGCCGAGGCATTCCCATACGATGCCCTGCCCGGCGAAGGCCGCGTCGCCGTGGATCAGCACCGGCAGCGAGTGCGAATGCTCCTCCAGATCGTGCGCGATCGTCTGGATCGCGCGGGTCTTGCCCAGCACCACCGGGTCGGCCGCCTCGAGGTGAGACGGGTTGGCGACCAGCGACATATGCACCTTGTGCCCGTCGAACTCGCGATCGGTGGAGGTGCCGAGGTGATATTTCACGTCGCCCGAGCCGCCGATGTCGTCCGGGTTGGCCGATCCGCCGGCGAATTCGTGGAAGATCACGCGCAGCGGCTTGGCCATCACGTTGGCCAGCACGTTGAGGCGGCCGCGATGCGCCATGCCGAACACGATCTCGTTGACGCCCATCTGGCCGCCGTACTTGATGACGCTTTCCAGCGCCGGGATCATGCTCTCGCCGCCGTCGAGGCCGAAACGCTTGGTGCCGACATACTTCTTGCCGAGGAAGCGTTCCCACTGCTCGGCCTCGATCACCTTGTTGAGGATCGCCTTCTTGCCGTCGGAGGTGAACTGGATCGCCTTGTCCTTGCCCTCCATACGGTCCTGGAGGAAGCGACGCTCCTCCACGTCGGCGATGTGCATATATTCGAGGCCGACGTTGCCGCAGTAATTGGCGCGCAGGATGGCGACGATCTCGCGCACCGTCGCCCATTGCAGGCCGAGCGTGCCGCCGAGATACACCGGGCGGTCGAGGTCGGCGTCGGAGAAGCCGTGATATTCGGTGGTGAGGTCCGCCGGCAGCTCGCGCAGGCCGGACAGGCCGAGCGGATCGAGGTTCGACGCGAGATGGCCGCGCACGCGATAGGTGCGGATCAGCATCTGCGCGCGGATCGCATCGGCGGCGGCCTTGACGATCGCGTCCTGGCTGGGGGCGGGGGCGTCGGCGACAGGAGCGGGCTTGCCCTTCGCGGGCCGGGGCGCCGGCTCCATCTGCGTCGGGTCGAGCGCGGCGGTCAGGTCGTCGGTGGTGGTCAGCGGCCAGCGGTCGCTTTCCCACGATGGATGGGAAACCGCGCCCTCCAGCCCCTCGAAGAAGTCGCGCCAGCCCGGCTCGACGCTATCCGGCGAGGTCTTGTAGCGCGCGTAGAGCGCGTCGATGAACGCCGGCGAGACGCCGCCCGCGATGTCCGAAAAATCCTGGCCTTCGTAGCCCATGATTCACCCGTCCTGGGGCATCCCGGGGAGAATGCCGCTTGCGCCCCGGAAGGTTCGCTTCCGGGGCGGATTTATCAACCCTTCAACACTTCGAGCAGCGTCGAGCCAAGCTCGCTGGGCGAAGCCGCGACCTTGATCCCGGCCGCTTCCATCGCCGCGATCTTGTCCTCCGCGCCGCCCTGGCCGCCGGAGACGATCGCGCCGGCATGGCCCATGCGGCGGCCCGGAGGGGCGGTGCGGCCGGCGATGAAGCCGGCCATCGGCTTCTTGCGGCCGCGCTTCGCCTCGTCCTTCAGGAACTGCGCGGCTTCCTCCTCGGCCGATCCGCCGATCTCGCCGATCATGATGATCGATTCGGTCGCGTCGTCGGCCAGGAACAGCTCCAGCACGTCGATGAAGTTGGTGCCGTTGACCGGATCGCCGCCGATGCCGACCGCCGTGGTCTGGCCGAGGCCGGCGTTGGAGGTCTGGAACACCGCCTCATAGGTGAGCGTGCCCGAGCGCGAGACCACGCCGACCGAGCCCTTCTTGAAGATGTTGCCCGGCATGATGCCGATCTTGCACTCGCCCGGCGTCAGCACGCCGGGGCAGTTCGGGCCGATCAGGCGCGACTTGGAGCCGGAAAGGGCACGCTTCACCTTGACCATGTCGAGCACCGGAATCCCTTCCGTGATGCACACGATCAGCGGCACTTCCGCGTCGATCGCCTCGAGGATCGAATCCGCCGCGAAAGGCGGCGGCACGTAGATCACGCTGGCGTTCGCGCCGGTCTTGGCGACGGCCTCCGCCACCGTGTCGAAGTTCGGCAGGCCGAGCTCTTCGTGCACCGTGCCGCCCTTGCCCGGCGTGACGCCGCCGACCATCTGCGTGCCGTAATCCAGCGCGGCCTTCGTGTGGAAGGTGCCGGTCTTGCCGGTCATCCCCTGGGTGATGACCTTGGTGTTCCTGTCGACGAGAATGCTCATTGGTTCTCCAATCAAACCCTTAAACCACCCGTCGAGAGGATGGCTTCCAAATCATATGCCCGCGCGGGCGGAAATCCGCGATTACGCGAGGCTGCCGTCGATGCCCTTGCAGGCGACCAGCAGTTCCTTGACCGCGTCGACCGAGACCTGGAGGTTGGCCTTCGCCTCATCGCCGAGCTTCACCTCGACCACCTTCTCCACGCCGCCCGCGCCGATGACGACCGGCACGCCGACATACAGGTCGTTCACGCCATATTCGCCCGACAGATAGGCCGCGCAGGGCAGGATGCGCTTCTGGTCGTAGAGATAGGCTTCCGCCATCGCGATGCCGCTGGTGGCGGGCGCGTAATAGGCCGAGCCGGTCTTGAGCAGCGCGACGATCTCGCCGCCGCCGCCACGGGTGCGCTTGATGATCTCGTCAACCTTCTCCCTGGTGGAGAAGCCCATCGCGATCATGTCGCTGACCGGGATGCCGCTGACGGTGGAATATTCGAGCACGGGCACCATCGTGTCGCCGTGCCCGCCGAGCACGAAGGTGTTCACGTCCTTCACGGAGACGCCGAACTCCTCGGCGAGGAAGTAGCTGAAGCGCGCCGAATCGAGCACGCCCGCCATGCCCACGACCTTGTTGGTCGGCAGGCCGGAGAATTCGCGCAGCGCCCACACCATCGCGTCGAGCGGATTGGTGATGCAGATCACGAAGGCGTCCGGCGCGTTGTCGCGGATGCCCTCGCCGACCGACTTCATCACCTTGAGGTTGATGCCGAGCAGGTCGTCGCGGCTCATGCCCGGCTTGCGGGCGACGCCGGCGGTGACGATGATGACGTCCGCGCCCGCGATATCCTTGTAGTCGTTGGTGCCGGTGATCTTCGCGTCGAAGCCCTCGACCGGGCCGCACTGCGACAGGTCGAGCGCCTTGCCCTGCGGCACGCCCTCCACCACGTCGAACAGGACGATGTCACCCAGGCCCTTGAGGGCCGCCAAATGCGCGAGCGTTCCGCCGATGTTTCCGGCGCCGATCAGCGCGATCTTCTTGCGGGCCATTCCATTCCCTTCCGTCAGTGGTTGCGGCGTGAATGGAAAGGCCGCCTACGCCCATCCAACGCGTAGGGCAACCCGATAAAGCCCGAAGGTTAAGGAATTTATTGCAAAACATTCGCAATAGCAATAAACGACCGTGTCCGGCGAATCTGCTTGCTGACCGTCGCCTGAACGAAGGGCGCATATCGCGTCGGCGGGTGCGCCGGCCCGATCAGGCCCCGTGCCCGGCTGTGAGATACTCCTCCGATCGCATCTCCTCCAGCCGGCTGACGGTGCGCTGGAACTCGAAGCGGCCGTCGCCCCTGGGATAGAGTTGGTCGGGCTGCGCGTCGGCGGCGGCGAGCAGCTTCACCTTATGCTCGTAGAGCGCATCGATCAGGCTGACGAAGCGCGCCGCCTCGTTGCGGCTCTCCGGTCCCAGCACGGGGATGCCGACGAGGATGACGGTATGGTAACGCCTTGCGATCGCGAGGTAATCGGCGCTGCCACGCGCCTCCGCGCACAGCTTCTTGAAGCTGAACACCGCCACGCCCTTCAGCGCCTTGGGCACGTGCAGTTCCCGGCCCTGCACGATCAAATCCTCCGAGGGCACGTGATCGCGATCCTCGGGCGGGTAATCCGTGAGGCGGAAGAAGGCGGCGGAAAGCTCGGCGGTCGCCTTCGGGCCGTTGGGCACCAGCCAGGTGTCCTGCTGGCCGAGCCGGTCGCGGCGGTAATCGATCGGGCCGTTCAGCGTGAGGATGTCGAGCCGCTCCTCGATCAGCGCGATGAAGGGCAGGAAATGCTCGCGATTGAGGCCGTTCCTATAAAGCTCGGACGGCGCGCGGTTGGAGGTTGTCACCACCGTCACGCCCGATTCGATCAGCGCGGTGAACAGCCGCGAGAGGATCATCGCGTCGGGCGAGTTGGTCACCATCATCTCGTCGAAGGCGAGCAATCGCGCCTCCTCCGCCAGCGCTGCGGCGACGGGGAGGATCGGGTCGCCCTGCTCCTTGCGCCGCTCGATCGCGATGCGGCCATGCACCTCCAGCATGAATTCGGCGAAATGGACGCGGCGCTTCCGCTCGATCGCCACATTGGCGAAGAACAGGTCCATCAGCATCGACTTGCCGCGCCCGACGTCGCCCCACATGTACACGCCGCGCGGCGGGACGGGGCGGCGACGGAACAGGCCCTTGGTCTTCGGATGCTCCAATTCGGCGGCAAGCACGTCGAGCCGGGCGGCGGCGGAAGCTTGCTCCACGTCCGGGCGCAACTCGCCGGCGGCGATCAGCGCGTCATAAGCGGTGAGGACTTTACCCATGATTTCCGTTTCTTGCGGCCAGGACGAACGGCTATCGACGCGGCGTCGAGGGCTTCCTGATCGTGCCGGAAAACTCCGCCATCACCTCATCGCCATCGCCCTGCACGACCAGCCCGCGCAGGAACAGCAGGCGGCCCGTCTCGCGCAGCAGCTCGACGCGCGCCTCCAGCGGCTCGCCGATCCGGCCGCCGCCGATGAAATGGGTGTTGAGGTCGAGCGTCACCGCCGTGCCCGCCGTGATGAGGCCGAAGCCGCGCGCGGCGGCGAACAGCGACACGTCGATGAAGCCGAGCATCGCGCCGCCGTGGATGACGTTGGCGAGATTGGAATGCTGCCGCTGCGGCGTCATCCGCACGCGGGCATGGCCGTCCTCGTCGATGCGCACCATCATCTCGCCGAGGAAGGCGTTGTAGCGCGTCGCGTCCTTGAACCCCCATTTCATCCAGCCGGGATGATCGGGATGCTCCTCGTAGAGGAATTCGGGTTTGGGTTCGGTCATGGAAGAAGGCGATGCGCGGGGATCAGACGATCCGCTCGGCTTCCATCTTCTTGATCTCCGCGATCGCCTTGGCCGGCGACAGGCCCTTGGGGCAGGCGTTGGCGCAGTTCATGATCGTGTGGCAGCGGTAGAGGCGAAACGGGTCCTCCAGCGCGTCGAGCCGCTCGCCGGTCATCTCGTCGCGGCTGTCGGCCAGCCAGCGATAGGCCTGCAGCAGGATCGCCGGGCCGAGGAACTTGTCGCTGTTCCACCAATAGCTCGGGCAAGAGGTGGAGCAGCAGGCGCACAGGATGCACTCGTAGAGGCCGTCGAGCTTGTTGCGGTCCTCCGGCGACTGGAGCCGCTCCTTGCCGGCGGGCGGCGGCGTCACCGTCTGGAGCCACGGCTTGATCGAGGCATATTGCGCGTAGAAATGCGTGAAGTCGGGAACGAGGTCCTTGATGACGTCCATCGCGGGGAGCGGGGTGATCTTCACCTCGCCTCTCATGTCCTCGATCGCGGTGGTGCAGGCGAGGCCGTTCTTGCCGTCGATGTTCATCGAGCAGGAGCCGCAGATGCCCTCGCGGCAGGAGCGGCGGAAGGTGAGGGTGGAATCCTGCTCCGACTTGATCTTGATGAGCGCGTCGAGGACCATCGGGCCGCATTCGTCGAGGTTCACCTCGAACGTGTCGTAGCGCGGGTTCTCGCCCGAGTCGGGATCGTAGCGGTAGATCTTGAAATTCCGCATCTTGCCCCCCGGCTGGGGCGAGGGGATCTTCCGTCCGCCCTTGATCTTGCTGTTGGCGGGCAAGGTGAATTCGGCCATCGTTCTTCCCGATCTCAGTCGTTTGCGGTCGCGGAGCGAAGGCCGCTCCAGTCGAGATTGCGCGTCAGGTACATGATGCCGGCCAGCGCCGCAAACAGGAGAATCGCTCCGATCAGCAACGAATAGGCTTCAAGGCTCAGCAGGACGTACAGGATCGCGTAAAGCGCGGTGAGCAAGGCGGCGATATAGCCGCCCCGCCGCCAGCTTTTCAGCACGGCGGCCGAATATGCCGCGAGCAGCCCGATGATCGCCGCCGCCGCCAGGATATACGCCGCCGCGAAGCCGATCACCTCCGCGAAGGCGAGCAGCATCACGAAGAACAGCACCAGCCCCGCGCCGACCAGCAGATATTCCGCCGTCGCCACGCGCACCCCCGCGATCACGTCGAACATCAGGAACGCCATGAAGGTGAAGCCGATGAACAGGAAGCCGTATTTCACCGAGCGGTTGACCTGGCTGTAGAGATCGACCGGGGAGATGAGGTCGACCCGCGCCTCGTAGCTGCCCGCCGGCTGCGCGGTGTCGTAGCGGTCGGGCAGCGCGTTGGGCGCGGCGTCCGGCGTCTGCTCGCCGGCCGAGACGAGCGCGCGGCCGAGCGCGAGGTTGCCGACCCGCCATGTCGCGGTAAAACCGCTTGCCGTCACTTTCTGCGCGCTGGGCAGGAAGCCGCCCTGGAAGCTGGGATGCGGCCAGGTCGAGGCGACCGTCCAGCGCGTGTCCCCCGCCTGCGGAGCGAGCGCGAGCCAGCCGTTGCCGCGGAAGGTGAAGCGGAAGCTCGCGGTCATCGCCCGCTCGCGCAGCGCCGAGGCGTCGAGCCAGGTGAAGAAGCCGGCGCCGCCGGTGGCGGGCGAGCCCTTGCCGGGCTGGAGCACCAGCTTGCGCCCGTCGACCGTCACCGCCGGAGGCGGGCCGTAAAGCCCGCGCGCGTCGCGCAGGCCGAAGCGCAGTTCGGCGCGGTCGAAGAACAGGCGATCGGACGTGATGCCGAACCGCGCGAGGTCCGCCGGGAGGGCGAAGCGCGCCGTACCGCTCGCCGCCGCGTCGAACAGCACCGCCTCGTAGATCGAGCGGCGGCGGCGTTCGGGGGTGAGGTCGGTGCGCAGGTCGGCCTGTTCCGGGGCCAGCGTCAGCTCGCGCCAGACGGTGCTGGTCCTGGCGACCTGCCGCCCGCCTTCGTTGACCGTCTCCGTCACCTGCTCCTGATAGGGGAGCACCAGCACCGGGCCGGCGATCGTCTGCGGCCCGCCCCAGCCCTCCGCGATCGAGGCGCGCGCGACCTGCGACTGCGATTGGCGATCATATACCAGCAGATAGACGGTGAAGAGCGGGATCGCGAGCAGCAGCCCGATCAGCACCGCGATCAGCAGCTTGCCGCCGGGCGTCCGTTGTCCAACCGCCATTTGCGCGTCCCTCCGTCGGCGAATGGAGAGGGATTAGCGATGAAGCGAAGATGCCGCAATCCGCGCGGATCGCCTGCGCGGTTGCGGCGTTGAACCGGCTTGAGCGGCAAAAGAGAGGTGAATGATGATGCGTATTGCCCGCGTGGTTCTGATCCTGACCTCGGCGGCGCTGCCCGCGAGCCTCGCCGCGCAGGATGCGCCGCGCCCGCAGGAGCAGAAGGGCGATTCCACGCTCGACGAGGCGGGCAAGATCGCCGCGCGGCCGGTGCATGACGTCGGGATCGGCAACAAGAAGGTGCCCCCCGTGCTCCAGCGCGCGGCGAACGCGCCCTACAGCATGCGCGGCACGGCTTCCTGCGCGCAGCTTTCAGGCGGGATCGCCGCGCTCAACAATGCGCTCGGCCCCGATTTCGGCGAGACGGTGGCGGTGACCGGCACCAAGGCGGGGCAAATCGCCAAGGTGGCGGGCGAGACGGTGGTCGACACGATCATCCCGTTCCGCGGGCTGGTGCGCGAGGTGAGCGGCGCGGCGGCGGCGCAGCGGCGGATGCAGGCGGCGACCTATGCCGGCCTCGCCCGGCGCGGCTTCCTGCGCGGCATCGCGCGCGGGAAGGGATGCCGGGTCTGACTAGAGCCGCGTGCCCACCACGGCGCAGGCGAGGAACATCAGCAGGCCGGCGAAGCGGTTGGCGCGGAACCGGGCGAGCGCGCCGTCATTGTCCTGCGGCCTGAGCGTCAGCACCTGCCATCCGAGGTGCGCCGCCATCGGCAGCAGGGCCGCGAACACCAGGGGATCGCGGCGGACGAGCCAGAAAGCCGCGCCCCACAATACCAGCGCGGCGAGATAGAAGCCGCCAACCCCCGGCACCACCGCCGATCCCATCCGCCGCGCCGACGAGCGGATGCCGACCAGCGCGTCGTCCTCGCGGTCCTGCAACGCATAGATCGTGTCATAGCCGATCACCCAGCAGATCGATCCCGCGTAGAGCAGCAGGCCGGGCAGCGCGAGCCAGCCCCATGTCTCGTTCCACCCGACCAGCGCCGCCCAGGAGAAGACGAGGCCGAGCCACGCCTGCGGCCACCAGGTGATCTTCTTCATGAACGGATAAGCGGCGACCGGCGCGAGGCTGGCGAGCGCGATGATCGCGGTGTCGGCGCGCAATTGCAGCAGCACGACCAGCCCGACGAGGCACAAGAGGCCGAGCCACGCCCACGCCGCCTTGAGCGACACCGCGCCGCTGGCGAGCGGGCGCGCGCGGGTGCGCGCGACGCTGGCGTCCAGCTTGCGGTCGACGATGTCGTTATAGACGCAGCCGGCGCCCCGCATCGCGATGCTGCCGGCAAGCAGCCACAGGATCAGCCGCCAGCGCTCGACCGCGCCGCCGGCCAGCCCCACCGCCCATGCGCCGGGCCAGAACAGCAGCCACCAGCCGATCGGCCGGTCGAACCGCGCGAGCAAGGCGAAGTCGCGCAGGCGCGGGGGGAGGGCGGCGACGATGCCGCGATGCTGGCTGTCGGGGACGATATCGGGCGTGTCGGTCACGATGCGCTTCCTATCCCTCGCGTCATGCTTCCGCCACAGGCTGTCGCGAGTTTGTCGTTCGGGCTAGACCCGCGACGGGTGAAGGAGTGCAAGCGTATGTCCCTGATGCGGATCGCGGCGGTGGCCGCTCTCGTCTCGATCGTCGCCCCGGTGGAGGCGCAGCGCGGGCCGGCGCTGACGGGGACGTGGCGCAACGATTCGGGCAGCGTGCGCATCCGCATCGCGCCATGCGGGCAGGGGCTGTGCGGTCGCGTCGTCGCCGCCAGCGAGAAGGCAGTGGCCGATGCCGCGCGTGGCGGCACCGACCGGCTCATCGGCACCGAATTGTTCCACGACTTCCGGCGCGAGGATGACGGCTTGTGGTACGGGCAGGTCTATGTGCCGGATATCGGGCAGACGTTCGACGGCACGCTGGAACTGGTCGATCACGATACGATCGTCGGCAAGGGGTGCCTGTTCGCGGGCTTCGGCTGCAAGACGCAAAGCTGGAAGCGCGTCCGCTGATCCATCTTTCCGTCGCGATCGGCCGTTTCGTCGAGGCCCTGTTCTACGCCATCCTGCGGGTGGCGGGCGGCATCGCGATCGCGGTGATCGGCATTGCCTTCGCCGGTTTCCTCCTGTTCATGCTCGCGCGACGCATGATCCGGGACCGCAAGCAATGATCGCCCCCCCCTCCTGGCCGCCGCGCTCGACGCCGCGCCTCTATGTGCCCGAGCAGCTTGCCGCCGGCGCGCGGCGGATCGACGGGCCGGCGGCGCATTATCTCGGGCAGGTGATGCGATTGAAAGCGGGCGATCCGGTCAGGCTGTTCGACGACGCGACCGGCGAATGGCTCGCGGTGGTGGAGAGCGTCGGGCGGCGCGAGCTGGCGCTCGACGTGCGCGAGCGGATGGCGGCGCGCGAGGCGGTGCCGGACCTGTGGCTGCTCGCCGCGCCGCTCAAGAAGGGGCGGGTGGACTGGATGGCGGAGAAGGCGTGCGAGCTTGGCGTCGCGCGCTTCGTGCCGGTCGTCACCCGGCGCACGGTGGTCGACAAGCCCAACACCGATCGCCTGCGCGCGCATATGATCGAGGCGGCGGAGCAATGCGGCCGCACCGCCTTGCCCGAGGTGGCGGAGCCGGTGAAGCTCGCCGCGCTGCTGCGCGACTGGCCGGCGGAGCGCGCGCTCTATTTCGCCGACGAGCAGGGCGGGGCGCCCGCGCGCGATGCGATGCGGCCGGGCGCGGCGGCGATCCTGATCGGCCCGGAAGGGGGCTTCGACGACGAGGAGCGCGCATTGATCCGCGCGACGCCGGGCGCGGTGGCGATCTCGCTCGGGCCGCGTATCCTTCGCGCCGATACCGCCGCCGCCGCCGCCGTCTCCATCTGGATGGCGAGCGCGGGCGACTGGCGGTAGCGTCGGGCGACCGTCCTCGTCCATCCTCAATGTTGACATTGATAACTTTCGATTGACTTCCGTGGCCGCGGGCCGCATCGCTATGTTAACAACGGAAACATACTTGAGGCGATAATGCTCAGGCCGCTCCTCTACGCGCTGGTGCCGCTGTTCCTCGATTCGCTCGGCGTGATCGTCTTCGCGCTCCTCCTGGCGGCGCATGTGGCGCTGGTCCCCGCGACGAGCGCGGGGGCGGTCGTCGGCTGCGCGGTGGTGGCGTGGGAGGCTTTCCGGCATCGGCGCGTGCCGGAGCTGCAATGGGTGAGCCTCGCGCTGATCCTGTTCTCCGCCGGGGCGACGATGCTCAGCGGCGACGCGCGCTTCGTGATGGTGAAGCCCAGCATCATCTATGCGGTGGTCGGCCTGGCGATGCTGCGGCGCGGATGGATGAACCGCTACGTCTCGCCGGACGATCTGGCGCGGATCGGCGACCTGATGACGTTATTCGGCTTTGTCTGGGCCTTGCTGATGCTGGCCACCGCGGCGCTGAACCTGCTGTTCGCGCTGGCCTTCACCGCCGCCTGGCCCGCGTTCATCGCCGTCTTCCCGCTGGCGTCGAAACTGCTGCTGTTCGCGGCCCAGTTCCTGACGGTCAACGCGATCGGCCGTGCGCGGGTGGGGCAGGGTCTCTAGTTACACTCTAGCGGACCCGTTCGCCGCCCGGTAAGGCGCGATCATGACGACCAAGACCGTTTCGGAAAGCAACTCGCCGGTCATCGAATCGCGCGAGCAGCTCATCGCCAGCTTCGCGCGGGGCGAGAAGCCGAAGGAACGCTGGCGCATCGGCACCGAGCACGAGAAGTTCGTTTATTCGCTAACAGACCACCACGCGCCGTCATGGGGCGAGCCGCACGGAATCCGCGCGCTGCTGATCGAGCTTCAGCGGCACGGCTGGAAGCCGGTGGAGGAGGGTGGCAACCTGATCGCGCTGACCGGCGCGGACGGCAGCGTCAGCCTGGAGCCGGCGGGGCAGTTCGAGCTGTCCGGCGCGCCGCTCGACAATCTGCACGAGACGTGCTGCGAAACCGGCCGCCATCTGGAGCAGGTGAAGGCGGCGGGGGAGAAGCTCGGC
This sequence comes from Sphingomonas sp. CL5.1, assembly GCF_013344685.1. Taxonomy (NCBI): domain Bacteria; kingdom Pseudomonadati; phylum Pseudomonadota; class Alphaproteobacteria; order Sphingomonadales; family Sphingomonadaceae; genus Sphingomonas; species Sphingomonas sp. CL5.1. The sequence goes on along the minus strand of NZ_CP050137.1, from coordinate 4,118,981 downwards.
CTCGGCTTCCTCGGCCTCGGCATGTGGCCGGACAAGACACGCGGCGACCTGCCCGTCATGCCGAAGGGCCGCTACGCCATCATGTTGCGCCACATGCCGCGCGTCGGCTCGATGGGGCTGGACATGATGCTGCGCACCTGCACGATCCAGGTGAACCTCGATTATGCGAGCGAGGCGGACATGGCGCGGAAGTTCCGTGTCGGCCTCGCGCTCCAGCCGCTGGCGACCGCCCTGTTCGCCAACTCGCCGTTCACGGAAGGGAAGCCCAACGGCTATCTCTCGTACCGCAGCCACATCTGGTCCGATACCGATCCGGCGCGGACGGGGATGCTGCCGTTCGTGTTCGAGGATGGTTTCGGCTACGAGCGCTACGCTGAATACATGCTCGATGTGCCGATGTATTTTGTTTACCGCGACGGCAGGTATATCGACGCGGCCGGGTTGTCGTTCCGCGATTTCCTGAAGGGCGAACTGCCCGTCCTCCCCGGCGAGAAGCCGACGCTGGAGGACTGGAACGACCACCTCTCCACCGCTTTCCCCGAGGTGCGGCTCAAGACCTTCCTCGAGATGCGCGGGGCGGACGGGGGGCCGTGGAACCGCATCTGCGCGCTGCCGGCTTTATGGGTCGGGCTGCTCTACGACCAGGGCGCGCTCGACGCGGCATGGGACGTGGTGAAGCACTGGTCGATGGCGGAGCGCGAGGCGCTACGCACCGCCGCGCCGAAGCTCGGCCTATCCGCGCCAATCCCCGGCGGTGGCACGCTGCGCGACATCGCGGGGGAGGTGCTGGAGATCGCCAACGCCGGCCTCGCCGCGCGCGCGCGGCTCAATCGCTCGGGCGACAACGAAACTGGCTTCCTCGATCCGCTGCGCGAGATCGTGCGCAGCGGCAAGGTGCCGGCGGAGGTGCTGCTGGAACGCTATCACGGCGCATGGAACGGCGACGTGTCGCGGGTTTACGGCGAAGCGAGCTTCTAGCGTCCCCTGATCCACGCGAAGAAGCGCGGCACGGGGCCGTTGCGCGCCATCCACTCGCTGTACGCCCGATAGTCGGGATCGGCGGAAAGGTGCCGCTCCTCCGTCCGCGCGCGCCAGTAATAGACGCCGCTCACCACGCCGAGCAGCAGCGTCGCGCGCGTCGCATCCACGATGCTCCCGGTCGAGAGCAAAGGCAGCGTCGAGAGCCACCAGAACAGGTTCTTCGACAAATAGGCCGGATGCCGCGACCAGGCATAGGGCCCGTGCGTCAGGATGCCGCGATGCGTGAGATTGGAGAAGCGCATCCCGAACGCCATCGTCGACCACGCATAGATCGCGGTCAGCACCACCAGCGCCGCGCCGGTCGTCGCCAGCAGGACCGGGTGCCCCGCCAGCCAGTATGTCCATTCCGCCGTGCCGGGATGATAATCGAGCGGGCCGTTGGTATCCATCAGGATGAACGGCGGATAGCACATCAGCGCCGCCATCCACGCCGCCGCATAGGGGTTGGCGGTGCGGATATGCGCGTCGAGCGGGCGCATCGTCAGCAGGTAGCCGACCGTCGCGAAAGCCACGTCGATCACGAACATGAAGGTGATCAGCCAATTCGCCAGCACCACCGGATCGTGCAGCACGGCGGAGGCATCGGCGCGGATGAAGTCGCCGAAACCCGGCGGCACGATCGCCAGCATGAAGGCGAGGAAGAAGCCCTTCACCGCCCAGGATCTCAGGTGGTTGTAGATCGCCTCGCGTTCCGGCGCGCCTTGCCCGAGCAGCCACGCCCCGAGCGCCCAGGCCCCGTCGCGCGGCTCGACCAGATGGCGGTCGAGCCAGATCACATAGGGGACGGAAAGCACGAACAGCACCGGCGCGGCGCGTTCGAAGCACCACATGGCGAACTGGAAATTGCCCTGCCAATAGAAGCGCCCGGTGGCGTAGATCAGCGCGATCGCCGCCCATGTCACCCACAGGCCGGTGAGTTTGACGAGGCTGACGTCGATCGTCTCGCGTAGCGGGCGGCGGCTCGCCCAGTCGATTCCGGTGCTCGGGTTGCGATGCACCTTGTCGATCAGCAGCGACCACAGGACCATCGGCGCCGCGCAGGCGGCGACATTGACCAGCGCGGCATAAGGGCCGTCCATCCCGAAATGCCGCGCGACCGCGACCCACAGGATCAGCCCGGCCAGCCCGGCCAGCCCCACGCCGTGCGACACCGCCGAAGCGGGGCGCGGATCGGCGCGGACGGCGGGGGAGAAGGTGGGGTCGTGCAGCATCGCCCCACTGTCTGGCATGGCAATGGTAAGCATCGCGTGAAGGATATCCGGGGCTTTGCGAATATCACCGCATCGGGCGGAAGCCGGCGCGCACCTCCTCGACGAACAGCGCCGGCTGTTCGAATGCGGCGAAATGGCCGCCGCGCGGCGGCTCGTTCCAATAGACGATGTTCGGATAGCGCCGCTCCGCCCAGCGGCGCGAGGCTCCGAAAATCTCCTTCGGGAACAGGCTGCACGCCACCGGCAGATCGACTCGGGCAGCGGCGAAGCGGTCGAAGCTCTCCCAATAGAGCCGCGCGGACGAGGCGGCGGTGCCCGGCAGCCAGTAGAGCATGATGTCGTCGATGATCTCGTCGATCGTCAGCACGTTGAGCGGATCGCCAGCGCAATCGCTCCATTCGCGGAATTTCTCGTAGATCCACATCGCCTGCCCGGCGGGCGAATCGGTCAGGCCGTAGCCGAGCGTCTGCGGCCGCGTCGCCTGCTGCCGGGCATAGCCGTTGCCGTCGCTCATATAACGTTGCAGCGTGACGAGCGCGCGTTGCTCCTCCGGCGCCGCGCTGGCGATATCCTCGGGCGTCGGCGGCGCGACGATCATGTTGACGTGTATGCCCGCCACCGCCGGATCGCCGCTCGCGCCGATCGCGGAGGCCACCGCCGAGCCCCAGTCGCCGCCCTGTGCGACGAAGCGTTCATAGCCGAGGCGCTTCATCAGCGTGATCCACGCGGCGGCGATCCGCTCGACCGGCCAGCGATCCGCCGGGCGGTCCGAAAAGCCGTAGCCGGGGAGCGAGGGCGCGACGACATGGAAGGCGTCGCGCGGGTCGCCGCCGTGCGCGGCAGGGTCTGCGAGCGGGCCGATCACCTTGAGGAACTCGATCACCGATCCCGGCCAGCCGTGGGTGATGACCAGCGGCAACGCGTTCCGCTCCGGCGAGCGGACGTGGAGGAAATGGATGCCCGTGCCGTCGATCGTCGTGCGATATTGGCCGAGCGTATTGAGCCGCGCCTCGCACGCGCGCCAGTCATATCGGTCGCGCCAGTGATCGACCAGCGCCCGCGCGCGATCGAGCGGCACGCCCTGTTCCCAGCCGTCCACCGTCTCCCGCTCCGGCCAGCGCGTTCGGGCGAGCCGCGCGCGCAGGTCGTCCAGCTCGGTTTCGGGGATGGCGAGATGGAACGGGGTGATCGCGTCGCTCATTATCCTCTCCGCATGGCGCGCACCCGGTTGACCGGCGCCGCTTTGGTGTGGCAGGCGGACGACCGGAGCGCGGGTATAGCACAATGGTAGTGCAGCAGCCTTCCAAGCTGAATACACGGGTTCGATTCCCGTTACCCGCTCCAGCCTCCCACCTGACGGCGCCGTACCCGCCGCCAAATATGGGCCGGGCGGTGATCGCTTCAGAGGCCACGCCTCTTTAGATCGGCGGGCCTGAAATCGCTCCCCTTTTCGCTCTCATCGCGCGTGTCCCGGTGGCTGGCTGCGCCGGTTTGGACGAGACCGCTTCGTTGGCGACCCGCGCCGTTTCTTTCTCTCGGACTTGCGCCGCTGGCGCTTCCGCCCTCGCGTGAGCGTTGGAGGCTGCTCCAGCTCAGCATGGCGGCGGCGTTGTATCTTGCCGGCGTGCCGATCGCGCTGAAGTGCGCGCCGGGCCGGTGTTGTCCGCAACTTTCTGCGCGCCGCTGACAGACGGGGTATTCGCGAGACAAGCGCGATGAGCCCGCGAAGGGGCGTTTTTCTCTGGTGATCGTGGGAAGCCCCTGGCGCGGCGGATGGTGGAAGGGGCTGGATTCGAACCAGCGTACACTTGCGTGGGCAGATTTACAGTCTGCTGCCTTTAACCACTCGGCCACCCTTCCAATGGGGCCGCTTCGTCAAAGCGAGGGCGCCCAATGCCGAAGCGCGGCGGCGCTGTCAACGCACTCTGGCCGTCCGGCGCGCGGGGCACGGCCTTGCGCGGCGAAATAACGCCCGCGCGGCGGAAAAACCCTTGCCGCGCCCGCCACCACCGCCCAATCCGCTGCGATGATCCTTTCGCCTGACCGGAAAGACAATTGATGGCCCGTCGCGGACACCGACCCTCCCAGCCCACCGGCGGCCGCCCCCGCTTCTGGGGGCGCCATGCCGTGATCGCGGCGCTGGCGAACCCCGATCGCAACGTGCGCAAGCTATGGGGCACGCGCGAGGCGCTGGCGGCGCTCGATCTGCCGCCGGTGCTGCCGGTGGTCTATGCCGATGTAGCCGATCTCGGGCGGATGGTGCCGAACGACGCGCCGCATCAGGGACTGGTGGCGGAGGTCGATCCGCTGGAGGAAATTTGGCTCGGCGACCTGCTGGAGCAGGGGCGCGACGACCGTCGCCCGCTCGTGGTGCTCGATCAGGTGACCGATCCGCACAATGTCGGCGCGATCATGCGCTCCGCGGCGGCGTTCGACGCGCTCGGCATCATCACGCAGGATCGCCATGCGCCGCCCGAATCGGGCGTGCTGGCGCGCGCCGCCTCGGGCGCGCTGGAGACGGTGCCGTGGGTGCGCGTGGTGAACCTCGCGCGCGCTCTGGACGAGATCGCGGAGGCCGGTTTCTGGCGCATCGGCCTAACCGGCCACGCGACGCTGACGCTGGCCGAAACGATGGGCGAGGCGCGAATCGCGGTGGTGCTCGGCGCGGAAGGCGAGGGGATGCGCCAGAACACGGAGGCGCATTGCGACCAGCTCGCGAAGCTGCCGATCTCGCCGAAGGTGGAGAGCCTCAACGTGTCGAACGCCGCCGCGATCGCGCTCTATGCGGTGGCGGCGCGGGGGTAGTTCGCGGGGCGACCCTCTTCGTCACCCCGGCCCTTGTGCCGGGGTGACGAGGGGATGGTGGGTGGCGTCGCGGAGACGCGCCGTCGGACGGGTTCGCCGGCCGTGACAGGCAATACGCCTTGGCGCACCGGCGCGCGGCACGCGCGCCTTCGCCCGTCAGTCCTCCGCCGCGATCGTCACCTTCAGCCCGTCCAGCGCGTCGCTGAACGGAATCTGGCACGACAGGCGCGAATTCTCGTTACGGTCGCTTGACGAATCGAGCAGGTCGTTCTCGTCCTCGCTCATCGCGGGCAGTTTGGCCGCAAATTCCGGGTCGACATGGACGTGGCAGGTCGCGCAGCTACAGCAGCCGCCGCACAGAGCCAGGATTTCGTCGATGCCGCCATCGCGGATCACCTCCATCACCGACAGGCCCGCCTCGCCGTCAAGCTCGCGTTCTTCCCCATCCCGCGTAACGACGATAAGCTTAGGCATCATGCTCTCCGTGAAATTCCCATTGCCCCATGCCTTCCTTAGCACGACGCTGCAATGGGGTTGAGCGAGGCGCAACTGCGCGCGGGCGTTGATGCGCTGGGCGCAATCGAGCCGAAATTCGCCGCCGCGCTCGCCCGCGTCGGCTATCCGGCGCCCCGCATCCGCGCGCGCGGCTACATCACCTTGCTGCGCACGATCGTCGGCCAGCAGGTCAGCGTGAAGGCCGCCGACGCGGTGTGGCGCAAGCTGGAGGCGCAGGTCGGTGACCCGACCGATCCGGCGATCATCGCCCGCGCCAGCGACGAGGCGCTGCGCGCCTGCGGCTTCTCCCGCCAGAAGTCGGGCTATGCGCGCAGCCTCGCGGACGAGGTGCTGAGCAGGCGACTCGATCTCGCCGCGCTGCCTGCCGACGATGAGGCGGCGATCGCCGCGCTGACGCGGGTGAAGGGCATTGGGCGCTGGTCGGCGGAAATCTACCTGCTGTTCGCGGAGGGGCGGCCCGATATCTGGCCGGCGGGCGATCTGGCGGTGCAGATCGAGGTCGGCCGCATCCTTGGCCACGAATCCCGGCCGAGCGAGAAATACACGCGCGAGCTGGCCGAGGCATGGCGCCCGCATCGCGGCGCTGCGGCGATCTTCACCTGGCACCATTATGGCGCGGGGGCGGACGCCGCGCCGGTGTGACCGCCGTCAGCGCGCCGGCTGCCACACCTGCGTCTGGCAGAATAACGCGACGCAGCCCTGCACGTTGAGCGAACCGTCGGCATTGCGGGCGACGATCGACTTGAACGTCCGGCCCCGGCGCGGATCGTATATCTCGCCGCGCCAGTCCTTGCCGCTGTCCGTCAGGCCCGACAGGATCGCCAGCCCGAGCAGCGGGCGCGAGCGCAGGGCGGGGTCGGCGTTCCTGGCATCGACCGCCGCTCCGTTCGGCGCGGGCTTCACCACGGTGGCGAGCTTGCCGCACATCGCCGCCCCGCAAGCGGCGATCGCGACGATCCCCGATCCGTCCGCCGTCAGATAGCGGCCGGCGATCGGATCGGCGGCATGGGCCGCTCCCGTGAGACCCAGGAGCAAGGGCGCGGCGAGGACGGGAAAGCGAAGGCGCATCATGACGCGGAACGTGCCGGTGGCGCTCCGCTTGGGCAAGCGCTTTTCCGTCGCATTTCGCAATCAAGGTTGAACCGCGTCGCGCGCTTCCGCATTGAGGCGGACAATGGATACCATGCGCTCCCTGCCGGAAAGCCACGGCTCCGTCGCCGTGCCGCGCGGCGGCGGGTTCTGGCGCAAGCTGCTCGCCTTCATCGGGCCGGGCTGGCTGGTCGCGGTCGGCTATATGGACCCGGGCAATTGGGCGACCGACATCGCCGGCGGATCGGCGTTCGGCTATGCCCTGCTGTCGGTCGTCCTGCTGTCGAACCTGATGGCGATCGTGCTTCAGGCGCTCGCCGCGCGGCTGGGGATCGGCTCGGGGCTGGATCTCGCGCAGGCGTGCCGGGCGCATTATCCGCGCCGCGTCACGCTGCTCCTGTGGGTGCTGTGCGAGATCGCGATCGTCGCCTGCGATCTCGCCGAGGTACTGGGCACGGCGATCGCGCTGAAATTGCTGTTCGGCCTGCCTTTGGTCGCCGGCGTGTGCCTCACCGCGCTGGACGTGTTCCTGATCCTTGCGTTGCAACGCTTTGGCTTCCGGCGGCTGGAGGCGTTCATCGCCGCGCTGCTGATCGTGATCGCCGGCTGCTTCGCGCTGGAGCTGGCCTGGGCCGGGCCGGACTGGCGCGCGGCGGCGCGCGGGCTGGTGCCGACGGCGGAGATCGTGCGCAACCCGGCGATGCTCTACATCGCGATCGGCATCCTCGGCGCGACGGTGATGCCGCACAACCTCTACCTCCACTCGGCGGTGGTGCAGACCCGCGCGTTCGGGCGCGCCGATCGCGACCGGCGTGAGGCGATCCGGCTGGCGACGATCGATTCGACCGTCTCGCTCGGCCTCGCCTTCTTCATCAACGCCGCGATCCTCGTGCTGGCGGCGGCGACCTTCCATGTCGCGGGGCGGACCGGCGTGGCGGAGATCGAGGAGGCGCACCGCCTGCTCGCGCCGATGCTGGGCGTGGGCGCGGCGAGCACGGTGTTCGCCATCGCGCTGCTGGCGAGCGGGCAGAATTCCACCGTGACGGGCACACTCGCCGGGCAGGTGGTGATGGAGGGCTTCCTCGACCTGCGCCTGCCGATGTGGCTGCGACGGCTGGTGACGCGCGGGCTGGCGCTGGTGCCGGCGGTCGCGGTGGTGGTGGCGATGGGCGACCGGGGGACGACGCCGCTGCTGCTGCTCAGCCAGGTGATCCTGTCGATGCAATTGCCGTTCGCGGTGATCCCGCTCGTCACCTTCAGCGGCAACGCGAAGGTGATGGGTGCCCATGTCGCGCCGCGCTGGCTGATCGCGGTCGCCTGGGTGGTCGCGGCGCTGATCGTCGCGCTGAACGCCGTGCTGTTATGGGGGATCGCGTTCGGCTGAGTTCAGCCGACCAGCCGCGCCGCGATTGCCTCGCGCCGGGCGGCGTCCACGCCCAGCACTTGCTCGGCATAGGTTTCGACATTGCCGTGCCGCTCGCGGATCGCGCCGAGCGCGGTGTGGAGATAATCCGCCTCCACCGACATCAGTGCAACCACCGCCTCGTCGCTCATCCGCGGGCCGTAGCGCTGGCGCACCGACACGGCCGCGCTCGCGATGCGCCGCTCGGGATCGCCGGCGGTGTTGGTGAGGAGATAGTCCGCCATCACATCGTCCTCGCTTACGCCGAGCAGGCCGTGGAGCAATGCTACCGCCAGCCCGGTGCGGTCCTTGCCGGCGAGGCAGTGGAGCAGGCTCGCCCCGTCGCGCGTCGCCAGCGCCTCGAAATAGAGGCTGAGCGAGCCGATCAGCACGTCGCGAAAGGGCATGGTGGCATAGAGCCGCCTCATCGCGGCGCGCGCTTCCGCGGCGGTGGTGATGCCGGCGCCGGCTTCCTCGTGCGGGGCGAGTTCGCTGCCGGTCGTCTCGCCAGGGGCGAACAGCACCGCGCCGTCGAAGCCGTCGTGGCGGCGGCATGGGGCGAGTCGGCGCTCGGTATCGCCGCGCAGGTCGATCACGGTGGCGATGCGCAGGCGGGCCAATCCGGCGAGGTCTTCAGGCGTCGCGTCGCCATGCTGGCCGGAACGCCACAGCAAGCCGCTGCACATCGGCCCCGATGGCGTGCGATAGCCGCCATAGTCGCGGAAATTGTGGACGCCCTCGAAACTCAGCACGCGATCGGTCATGCGAATCGCGCTACCCGATCGGCGTGGCATTGTCGCTACCGCGTCGATGCGACGCGCTCGCGCAAAAAAAGAAAAGGCGACGAACCGAAGTCCGCCGCCCGTTCTTTCAGAATTTCGAACGTGAACGCTTAACTGGCGTTCATGTTGCTCGAAACGTTGTTGAAGGTCGTGGTCAGCTTGCTGCCCAAGCCCTGCATGGCGCCGATCGCGGCGACGGCGATGAGCGCGGCGATCAGACCGTACTCGATCGCGGTGGCGCCCTTCGAATTCTTCAGGAAGGTCCGAATCTTCTGCATGCTCGATCTCCAGTGGTAATCTATTGCTTCAGTCACCCGACTGGATCGAGGGTCCCCCTATCCAGCAAGCGAATCGATAGAATGTCTGGGTTGAGGAATGTTTAAGGCGGGCAAATTCAGCGCGTGGCGCGGAGAATTATTGCGCGTTGACCACTTTGCTGCTGACGTTGTTCCACATGCCGGTGGTCACCGAGGCGAGATTCGTCAGGCTGGAGATCATCGCGATCACGATCAGCGCGACAATCAGGCCGTATTCGACAGCCGTCGCGCCGCGCCGATCGCGGAGGAGGCGCGCGCGGAAGGCACGAAAACCGGTCGTCCGGGATGGCCGCGATCGTAACATGGGCTAAGAATGACAGAGCAGGCTTAACGAAATGTCGACGCGCACGCCGTGACCGTAATTTTCCCCGTGGTGGCCGCCGCGTTGATCGACGAGGCTGGCCATATCCTCATGCAGCGCCGCCCGGAAGGAAAGGCGCTGGCCGGGCTGTGGGAATTTCCCGGCGGCAAGGTCGAATGCGGCGAATCACCCGAGGCGGCGCTCTGTCGCGAGCTGGATGAGGAACTTGGCATTATCGTCGCGCCCGGTGATCTCTCTCCCGTCACCTTCGCCAGCCAGCCGCTTGGCGACCGGCACATGATCCTGATGCTCTATCGCTGCCGGCGCTGGAGCGGCGATCCGCAGGCGCTGGAGGCGGCCGAATTGCGATGGGGCGATGCCGATTCGCTCGCCGCGCTGCCGATGCCGGCGGCGGACGTGCCGCTGCTCGCGGCGTTGCGATCCTAGGCGCCCGGCGCGTGGGGCGACAGCGGGAAGTGGAGAGTCGCGATCGTCCTCCCTTCCTGCCGGGCGGTCGCGATGTCGCCGCCGAGTTGCGAGGCGAGCGCGGCGAGCAGCCGCTGGCCCATGTGCGCGTCGTCCGGCGCGGCCGGCGTGAAGCCGATGCCGTCGTCGCTCACCGTGAGCTGCATCGCGTCCGGGCGGAAGGGGTGCGGCCGCAATCGCACCGTGACATTGCCGGGCCGGTCGTCGGGAAATGAATGTTTGGCGATGTTCGTCAGCAGCTCGTTGGTGACCAGGCCGAGGATCACCGCCTGCGACAGCGGCACGGCGCAGGCCGAAAGCTCCAGATGCAGCGCGATCGGGCGCATGTTGAAGCGCGTGAGCCGCATGTCGTCGCACAGGTTGGCGAGGAAGGCGCTCAGTTCCACCCGCTCGCTTGTCGCCTCGTAGATCCGCAGGCGCTGATAGACCCGGCTCAGCACCACCATGCGCGATATCACCTGATCGAGGGTGGCGGCGGTTTCCGGGCTGGTCGAGCGGCGGGCAGCGAGCGAAGCGGTGGAAACGAGCATCGCGAGATCGTTGGCGAGCCGGTGCGACAATTCGCGCAGCAGCGCGGCCGCGCGCTCCTGCCCGGCGCGGGCGAGTCGCAGCTCGGCGGCAAGCAGGTCATTCCGGCGCTTCCAGTGACCCGCCGCCCATGTGACGAGCAACCCCAGCGCCAGCGTCGCGATCAGCGCCAGCGCGTCGTCGGGATCGGGCACCGCCAACCCTTCGCCGGGCAGCGCGACGGCGAGGGCGAGCGTGCCGAAGCCGACCCCCACCAGTCCGGGTCCGCGACCGCCCACCACCGCGACGACGACGAACGCCAGCGCCATGAAGATGAACAGCAGCCACGGCCGGTCCGGGGCGAAATGCACCGAGGCGACCGTGACCGCGACGACCAGTAGGAACGCGCCGGCGGGCAGGACGAGCGAGCGATAGAGCGATGATGGAGACACGGCGGCTTCTCCTGCCCACATCCGTGCGAAGCCGATGCAGGCGCGGGCTGACCGGCGGGGACTGTGGGCGGGGTTGCTTACGGGCGCCTTACTTGAAGGAATATCCGATCGCGGCGTCAGCGTAATGTCCATGTAAGCGACGGGGAATAGAGGGGCGCGAACGGCTCCCTTTTCCCGGGAACGAAGGCATCAACCGGCAGCGGACAGGGCGCGTGACCGACAATCTGGCTTCCTCGTCACCACTTCCGCCCGCGCGGGCGATCGGCCGCGCCGGGCAGCTTCGCCTCGTCGTGCTGGCCGCCGCCGTACTGGTGGCGGTGCTGCTGCTGATCGCGGGCGCGCGGGCGCTGTTCACCTCGCCGCCGCCGGTGCCGCCGAAATTGCCGGCGGGCGCGTTCAGGCCGACGCCGGAGCAGCTGGCGCAGCTCACCATCGCGCCGGTGACGAGCGGGGCGGATGCGCAGCTCGTGCGCGCCAGCGGGGCGATCGCGGTCGACGGGGATCACAGCACGCCCGTCCTGCTGCCGTTCTCGGGACAGGTGCTGGCGGTCTATGTCGAGCCGGGGCGGCGGGTGGCGAAGGGGCAGCCGCTGCTGCGCATCGCGTCGCCCGAGATGGTCGATGCGCGCAACGCGCTCGCGACGGCGGCGGCGCAGCGCGCGTCGGCGGCGGAGGCGCTGCGCGTCGCCACGGCCAGCGCCGCCCGGCAGAAGGCGATCTATGAGACGGCCGGCGGCGCGCTGAAGGATTACACCCAGTCGCAGGCCGATCTGGTCGCGGCGCAATCGGCGCTGCGCACGGCGGAATCGGCCGAGCGGGCGGCGCGCAACCATGTCGCGATCTTCGGCAGCAGCGGGGACAGCGGGGGACCCGCGGGGCAGCCCGCCACCGTCTATCGCGCGCCGGTCGCCGGGCTGATCGCGGATCGCAACGTCGCGCCGGGCCAGTTCGTCACCGCCGGCGGCACCACACCGCTGCTGACGATCACCGATCCCTCGCGCGTCTGGCTCGTCGCGCAACTGGCGGAGAGCGATGCGGCGACCGTCCACGTCGGCGATCAGGTGCGGGTGACGACGCCCGCGCTGCCCGGCCGCACCTTCGCCGCGCGGATCGACAATGTCGGCGCGGCGCTCGATCCGAACAGCCACCGCCTGCCGGTGCGCGCCTCGATCGACAACCCGGACGGCGCGCTCAAGCCGCAGATGTTCGCCTCCTTCACGATCAGCCGGCGGACCGGGGGCGGCGATGCCGTGCTGGTGCCCGGATCGGCGGTGATCCATGAGGGCGACAGCGCCCGCGTGTGGGTGGAGGGGCGCGACCGGCTGCTCTACGCCCGCCCCGTCACCACCGGGCCGAGCGAAGGCGGCTTCACCCGCATCCTCGCCGGCCTCAAGCCCGGCGACCGGGTCGTCACCAAGGGCGCGCTGTTCGTCAACGAGGCGGGCCTCGACCAATGAACCGGCTGGTCGAGCTGGCGCTGCGCCAGCGGATGCTGGTGCTGACGCTGCTGATCGGGCTGATCCTGGCCGGCGCGGTCGGCTTCGCGAACCTCAATATCGAGGCCTATCCCGATCCGGTCCCGCCGATGGTGGAGGTGCTGACGCAGAGCAACGGCACCTCGGCGGAGGAGATGGAGCGCAACGTCACCACCCCGATCGAAGTGGCGATCGCCGGGCTGCCGCACGTCACGGCGGTGCGTTCGATCTCGCTGTTCGGCCTGTCGGACGTGAAGATCCAGTTCACCTATGACGAGACCTTCCGCGAGGCGGAGCAACTCGTGCTCGGCCGCCTTTCGCAAATCCCGCCGATGCCCAACGGCGCGCAGCCGACCCTCTCGCCGACCAGCCCGATCGGGGAGATCTACCGCTACCGCATCGTCGGCCCGCCGGGCTATTCGGTGATGGACCTCAAGACGTTGCAGGACTGGGTGCTGCAACGCCGCTTCAAGCGGCTGCCGGGCGTCGTCGACGTCACCGGATGGGGCGGCAAGCTGCGCACCTATGAGGTGCGGCTCGATCGCGACAGGCTGATCGCGCATGGCGTCTCCGTGCCGCAGGTGCTGGCGGCGCTCGGCAAGAGCGACGGCAACGTCGGCGGGCAGACGGTGAATTTCGGCGAGCAGGCGGCGATCGTGCGCGGCGTCGGGCTGATCCAGTCGGTCGAGGCGATCCGCGACACGATGGTTGGCATGGGGGTCGGCACGGGGGGCGGCGCGGGCGGCTCGACGCCGGTGCTGCTGCGCGACGTGGGCGAGGTGGCGATCGGCAACATGCCGCGCCTCGGCATCGCCGGGGACGGCGCGGACGACGACATCGTCATGGGCATCGTGCTGATGCAGCGCGGCGCGCGGTCGATGCCCGCGATCCGCGCGGTGGAGCAGGAGGTGGAGACGGTCAATGCCGGCGGCGTCCTGCCCCCCGGCGTCCATCTGGAGCGCATCTACGACCGCTCGAACCTGATCGGCGTCACCACCCATACGGTGATGCACAACCTCGCCATGGGCGTGCTGCTGATCTTCGCGCTGCAATGGCTGTTCCTCGGCAACCTGCGCAGCGCGCTGATCGTCGCGGTGACGATCCCCTTCGCGCTGTCGGTCGCGGTGCTGGTGCTGATCTTCCAGGGCGAATCCGCCAACCTGCTGTCGCTCGGCGCGCTCGATTTCGGGCTGATCGTCGATGCGGCCGTCATCATGGTGGAGGCGATCTTCCGCCGCATGGCGGAGCGGTCGCACGATATCGGCACCGGGCGCATCCATGCGAGCACGGCGAACCGCTTCTCCGCGATCCTGCATGCGTCGAACGACGTGAGCCGGGGCATCTTCTTCGCCGCCGCGATCATCATCGCCAGCTTCCTGCCGCTGTTCACGCTGACCGGGGTGGAGGGGCATATCTTCGGCCCGATGGCCAAGACCTATGCCTATGCCATCGCCGGCGGGCTGGTCGCCGCCTTCACCGTCGCGCCCGTGCTGTCGGCGCTGCTGCTGCCGGACAAGCTGGCGGAGGTCGATACATGGGTGGTCCGCCAGCTGAAGCGGGTCGCCGAGCCGGCGGTGTCCTTCGCGCTCGCCAATCGCGTGCTGACGCTGGGGCTGACCGGGATCGCGCTGGCCGGCTCGCTCTATGCGGTGCGCGCGCTGGGCGTGGAGTTCCTGCCGCATCTGGAGGAGGGCAACCTCTACATCCGCGCCACGCTGCCGCCGTCGATCTCGCTGGAGGCGGGGCAGCCGGTGGTCAACGGCATCCGCCGCATCATCGCCGGGCGGCCGGAGGTGGAGCGCGTCGTCTCCACCCACGGCCGCCCCGACGACGGCACCGACGCGACGGGCTTCTTCAACGCCGAATTCTACGCGCCGCTGAAGCCGGCGGAGGACTGGCCGCGCGGCGCGAGCAAGGAGAAGCTCACCGCCGAGCTGCAACGGAAATTGCAGGCGAAATATCCCGGCGTGGATTTCGAATTCTCGCAATATATCCAGGACAATGTCGACGAGGCGTCGTCGGGCGTGAAGGGCGCCAATTCGATCAAGGTGTTCGGCAGCGATCTTGAGACGCTGGAAAAGATCGCGGGCGAGATCAAGGCGCAGATGGCGCAGGTGCGCGGCATCGCCGACCTCGGCGTGTCGGATTCGCTCGGCCAGCCGACCGTGCGCATCGACATCGACCGGCTGGCGGCGGCGCGCTACGGTCTCGCGCCCGACGACATCAACCAGACGATCGCGGCGGCGGTCGGCGGCGCGTCCGTCGCCAACCTCTACGAGAAGGATACCGATCGCTATTTCCCGATCGTCGTCCGGCTCGATCCGGCGCAGCGCAACGATATCGAGGCGCTGAACCGCATCACCGTCGGCGCGCCGGCGCCAAGCGGCAACGGGCTGGTGCAGGTGCCGCTGTCGGAAGTGGCGAAGATCCGCCTCACCTCCGGCGCGTCGTTCATCTATCGCGAGCATCAGGAACGCTATGTCCCGATCAAGTTCAGCGTGCGCGGTCGCGATCTCGGCAGCACGGTGGACGAGGTGAAGGCGCGGATCGCGAAACATGTCGTGCTGCCGCCGGGCTATCACCTCGAATGGGCGGGCGAGCTGGGCAACCTCGCCAATGCGGTCGCGCGGCTGGAGGTGGTGGTGCCGATCAGCCTGCTGCTGATCGTCGTGCTGCTGTTCGCCAATTTCGGCTCGATCCGGGACACGATGCTGGCGTTCAGCGTCATCCCGATGGCGCTGATCGGGGGCGTGCTGGCGCTGGCGCTGACGGGCACGCCGTTCAGCATCTCCGCCGCGATCGGCTTCGTCGCGCTGTTCGGCATCGCGGTGATGGACGGCATCCTCGTCGTCGCGACCTTCAACACCCAGGTCAACGAAGGGCTGGCGCGCGACGAGGCGATCGCCGTGACGGTGCGCCACTGCCTGCGCCCGGTGGTGATGACCTGCCTCGCGGCCGCGATCGGCCTGCTGCCGGCGGCGATCTCGACCGGCATCGGTAGCCAGGTGCAGAAGCCGCTGGCGCTGGTGGTGGTCGGCGGGATGACGCTGGCGCCGGTGCTGATCCTGATGGTGCTGCCGGTGCTGATCGTGCGCTTCTCGCGCCATCACGGGGCACACGGCCACGCCGAGCACCGGCACCATGCCGACGGCACGCCGATGGAGCCGGCATGATGCGCCTGTTTCCCGTCTCGCTCGCGGCATTGCTGCTCGCGGGCTGCACGATCGCTCCCGCGCATCCGGGGACGGAGGCGCCGCTGCCGCCCGCGCGCGTATCCGAGACGATCGCGCCCGTAACCGGCGGGGCGCAGCGGCTGGAAGCGGGCGCGCCCGCGCTCGCCGAATGGTGGCGCGCGTTCGGCAGCGCGAAGCTCGACGCGCTGGTCCGCGCCGCGCTGGCGCATAACGAGGATCTGGCGACCGCCGAAGCCAACCTCCGGCAGGCGCGCGAGCTGGCCAGCGCCACCGCCGGGGCGCAGGGACCGAAGGTGGACGCCGGCTATCAGGCGGAGCGGACGCGGATATCGCGCGCGCTCTCCCCGCCGCTCGCCGACAACGTGAGCTATCTCTACACATTGCATACCGCGCAGGTGACGGTGGCCTATCCGCTCGACCTGTTCGGCGCGGGACGCAACGCGGTGCGCTCGGCCCGAGCGGCGGCCGAGGTGGCGGGGCAGCGGCTGGAGGCGGCGCGGATCGCGGCGGTCGCCAATCTCGTCGTCGCGGCGATCCAGCATGCCGCGCTCGACGCGCAGGTGGCGGCGACGGAGAAGGCGATCGCGGACAATCGCGCGCTGGTCGCGATGCTCGAACGCCGCCGCGCGCTAGGCGACGTGGGGCTGGCCGAGGTGACGGCGCAGCAGACCGTGCTCGCCAATGTCGAGACGGCGCTGCCGGCGCTGGAGCGGCAGCGCGATCACCAGGCCGGGCTGATCCTCTCGCTGCTCGGCCGCCCGGCTGGCTCGCCGCTGCCCGACCTGCCGGCGATGGAGGAACTGCACTTGCCCGCCGACCTGCCGCTGTCGCTGCCGTCCGATATCGTCGCGCATCGCCCGGACGTGCGCGCGGCGGAGGCGCAGATGCGCGGCGCGGCGGCGGATGTCGGCGCGGCGATCGCGGCGCGACTGCCCGCGATCACGCTGAGCGGCAATGCCGGCGGCTCCTCGACGCGTTTCCTCGACATGTTCGCCAGCGGCAATCCGTTCTTCGCGCTGATCGGCGGCGTGACCCAGCCGATCTTCCATTCCGGCGAATTGCGCCATCGCCAGCGCGCGGCGGAGGCGGCGCTGGACGCGACCAAGGCGCAATATCGCGCGGCGGTGTTGCAGGCGTTCCTCGACGTGGACGATGCGCTATCCGGCCTGCGCACCGACGCCGCCGCGCTGGACGCCGCCACGCGCGCCGACGATGCCGCCGGGCGCACGCTGGCGATGACGCGGCGGCAGATGGAGCTTGGCGCGGTCGGCACGCTGGCGCTGCTCAACGCCTCGTCGGCGGCGTCGCAGGCGTCGGTGCAGCGCCTCCAGGCGACCGCCGCGCGGCTGACCGACACGGTGGCGTTGTTCCAGGCCTGCGGCACGCCGGTCGGCGCGCGCTAGGACGGATCGACATTCAGCCCTGACGGCCTGCAAATGGCGGCTTTCCGCGCTTCCGGTGCTCACGGACCTGTAGTTCGCTGCGCTTCCGGTTACGGAAAACCATCATTTTCGGCTCGTCATCTTCCGAATGTCGATCCATCCTGCACCGTCTGGAGCATGTAGCCGACGCCGCGCACCGTCTGCACGGTCAGCGCCAGCCCGGCGTTCTTCAGGTGGCGGCGGATGCGGTGGATATAGACCTCCACCGCGTTCGACCCGAGGCTGTCGCCCGCGCCGAACAGCTGGTCCTCCAGCACGCGCTTGGGCACGACGCGATCGAGCTGGCGCATCAGCAACTCCAGCAGCTCGCCCTCGCGCACGGAAAATTCCAGCAGCGCGCCATCGACGCGGAACTGCCGCGCCTCGGTGTCCAGCTCCAGCGCTCCGGCGCGCAGCAGCCGGTCCTTATAGCCGGATTCGCGCCGCAGGATCGCCAGCACGCGGGCGTGAAGCTCGTCGAAATGGAACGGCTTGGCCATGTAATCGTCGGCCCCGGCGCTGAGGCCGAGGATGCGATTCTCCACCTCGCCGCGCGCGGTGACGATCAGGATCGGCTCGTTGTGCCGCGCCGCGCGCAGCCGCCGCAGCAGGTCCAGCCCATCCTCGTCGGGCAGGCCGAGATCGAGGATGACGAGCGCATAGCGCGTCGTGCGGATCAATATCTCCGCGTCGCCGGCATCCGCCGCGATGTCGCAATGCAGGTGTCGGCCCGCGAATGCCTCGCGCATCGCCTCGGCAAGCTCGGCATTGTCCTCGACGATCAGCAATCTCATCGCGGCTTCATGCGGTGCTTGCGCTCCCGATTCAACGCGGATCAACCATGCGGACCGGCATAGCCCGGCAGATAGGCGGCCTCCGCGCCGCGCGCGAGCTTGAGCGCGCGCTGCACCGCCGTATCGAAATCCTTCTCCAGCAGCGCGGCCTTGACGCGATGACGCAGGAAATCCGCCCACAGGAATTCCGAATAGGGCGTGTCGTCCTTGGCATAGCCGCCCGCGCGGCGCAGCTCGCCGGCGAGCGAGCGATAGGGGTCGTCGCGCAGCTTCGTGACTTTCCGGGGCAGATCGTCCGCCGACCGGCGCACGCCATGCTCGTCAAAGGGGTGCAGCCAGTTGCGGTTGTCCATCACCGTCATGAACATCCCTGGCGGAAGGTGGCTCAGATCGGCGACGACGCGCACGAGCACGGTTTTCTGCCCCGCGTCGTGCAACGCGAGCGCGAGGTGATGGCTGTCGATCAGCCACGGTCGCTGCTTCGGCCCGATCACGGCGGGGACGAGATGGTGCGACAGGAAATTGGCGTCGGTGGACTGGGGACGTTCCTCCCAGTCGCGGCGCTTGCGCGCGACTTCACGTTTTCCGACCGTCATCTGTGTCGGGCGCAGATCCAGGATCGGGGTCGGCTTCAGAACCGGTGGAAAATCCTGCATCGTCATTTCCCTCTATCGTCGCCACCGCATCCGCGACGCTGAAGCTGCTTCGCGCGACGAGCGTGTCCTGCCCGGCGCGGTGGAACAGGTCGCGGATATGATCGTGAACGCGCGCGAGCCGCAAGCGGATGCCGTTGCGCTTCAGCCGCCCGTCGAACTCGATCAGGCAATCGAGCGCGGTGCTGTCGAGATCGGAGCTTTCCTCGAGGCTCAGCACCAGCGCGCGATCGCCGCCCAGCCGCCGTTCCACCTCGCCCATCACCCGCTCCGCATTGCCGAAGAACAGCGGCTGCGCGGGGCGCAGGATCGCGACCCCCGGCAGCGCCTTCGCCTCCGGATGACGCGCGAGATCGACGAAATCGTGCCCGCCGTCGAGCTGCCCCAGCGTCGCGAGATGCGGCGCGGCCATGCGCTGGATCAGCGCCGCGAGCGACAGGCCGATCGCGATCAGCATCCCGTCGAGCACGCCGAACGCCAGCACCGAGGCGGCCGCCGCGAAGGCCACCACCTCGTCGCGGCCGATCTTCCACAAATGGATGAACGGCGCGGGGGAGAGCGCGTGGGTGAGGGCGGCGATCACCACCGCCGCCAGCACCGCATCGGGCAAATGCGCGATCGCCGGCCGCCCGAACCATGCGAGCAGCGCCAGCGCGACCGCCGCGACCACCGACGTCCAGCGCGACGCCGCCCCCGCCGCCTCGCTCGCCGAGCCGACGGAGAAGCCCGCGCCGACCGGCATCCCCCGCACCAGGGCGGCGGCGAGGTTGGCGCCGCCGATCGCGGCCAGCTCGCGATCCGGGTCGATCGTGTCGCCGTGGCGCAACGCCAGCGCGCGCATCGTGCCCCAGCTTTCCGCGAACAGGATCAGCGCCAGCGGCACGACGAGCTGCGCGAGCTGCGACCCTTCGCGGAAGGTGAGCGCGGGGATGGCCGGCAGGCCGGGCGCGAGCGCGATCACGCCCACCGTCCGCACGCCATGCGCGGGCAGGTCGAGCAGCATCGACGCGGCGATGCCCAGCGCGAGCACGATGAAGGCGGCCGGCACGCCCCGCATCCGCCGCAGCGCCATCAGCAGCGCGAGCGCCAGCACGCCCGTCGCCACGCTGGCGCCATGCCACGCGCCGATCGCGCCGAGCTGCCGCCCGATCAGCCGCAGCAGGTTGCCACCCGGCGCCGGAACGCCGGTGATCGCGGGGAGCTGGCGCAGGATGATGGTGACCGCAATGCCCAGCGCGAAGCCGCGCAGCACCGGCCGGGCGATCAGGCTGGTCAGCGCCCCCAGCCGCAACGCGGCGGCGATCAGGAACAGCATTCCCGCGAAGGCCACCGCCGCCGTCGCCAGCGCGCCGCGCATCGCCGGATCGTCGGGTATCGCCGCGAGCGCCGCCGCGAGGATCGCGGCGGAGGACGAGGTGGGGGAGACGATCGCGAACCGGCTGCGGCCGATCGCGGCATAGGCGAGGCATCCCGCGACCGCCGCCGTGATCGCGCGCGCCGGCTCCAGCCCGGCGATGCTGGCATAGGCGACCGCTTCCGGCAGGAGCAGCCCGGCCACCGACATTCCGGCGATAACGTCCGCTCGCGCCATGCCGCCACGCTAGCCGCTTTTACGTCGGGGACAAGCGAGGACAGACGGTGCTTCGGATGCTAGGTATCGTGACGTTCAGGAGGAGGTTCGTCGTGATGCTACAGGCATTTCCGGCATTGGCCGGGCGGCGTGTGCTGGTGGTCGGCGGCAGCTCGGGTATCGGGCTGGCGGTCGCGCGATCCGCCGCCGCCGGCGGCGCGCGGATGACGATCGCCGCGCGCGATCCCGGCAGGCTGGCGGAGGCGGTCGCGGGCATCGGCGGCGGCGCCACCGGCGAGGTGCTCGACATGACCGACGCGGCGCGGGTCGAGGCGTTCCTCGCCGCCGCCGCGCCGTTCGATCATATCGTCGTCACCGCCGCCGCGCTTCGTTCCGGCCCCATTCGCGATCTGCCGCTGGCGGCGGCACAGGCGACCTTCGCCTCGAAATTCTGGGGACCGTATCTCGTCGCCAGATTCGCGCGCTTCAACGACGATGGATCGCTGACCCTGGTGTCGGGCGCCGCCGGACGGCGGCCACGCGCGGGGCGGGGACCGGTCGCGGCGGCCTGCGCGGCGATCGAGGCGTTGACGAAGGTGCTCGCCGCCGAGCTTGCGCCGGTGCGGGTCAATTGCGTTTCGCCCGGCCTGACCGACACCGCGATGCTGCGCGCCGCCGGGGCCGGGGTCAGCGTGCCGCCGGGTCTGCCGGTGAAGCGCATCGGCACGCCGGAGGAAGTCGCCTTCCAGATCCTGTCCTGCGCCGCGAATCCCTATATGACCGGCGCGATCGTCGATATCGACGGCGGCATGTCGCTCGTCTGAGCGCGACCGGGGAGAGGAAAATGGCTTTCGTCCTGTATGAGCATCCGCTTTCATCCTATTGCCAGAAAGCGAAAACCGCCTTCTACGAAAAGGGCGTGCCGTTCGAGACACGGATGCTCGACGGGTCGGAGCCGGTGGCGTCGGAGTTCGCGGCGTTGTGGCCGATCGGCAAGTTCCCGGTAGCGACCGACGGCGAGCGGCTGGTGTTCGACGCGACGACGATCATCGAATATCTCGACGCGCGCTTTCCGGGCGGGACGCCGCTGCTCCCCGCCGATCCGCTCGCCGCGGCGGAGGTGCGGATGCTCGATCGTTTCTTCGACCACTATGTAAACTATCCGCAGCAACGCATTGTCGTCGGGCGGATCGGGCGCGACGACGCCTCGCGCGAGGCGCAGTGGCGCGCGGCGCTGGAAACCGCCTATGACTGGCTGGAGGCGTGGCTCGGCAAGCGCGAATGGGCGGCGGGGGATGGTTTCTCGCTCGCCGATTGCGCCGCCGCGCCGGCGTTGCTCTATGCCGACTGGACCCATGCGATCCCGTCGCGGCATCAGGCGCTCCACGCCTATCGCGCGCGGCTGCTGGCCCGGCCCAGCTATGCCCGCGCGCTGAACGAGGCGCGGCCGTATCGCCACATGTTCCCGCTCGGCGCGCCGGAAGGGCGCGACTGAGCCTTCAGGCGACCTTGCGCTGGCGCATCCCGCCGGTCGCGTGGGTGAGGCGGTCGATGTCGAAGGCCTCGGCGAACTGGATGCCGGCGCGGCCGTCGCGCGCCCAGCGGACCTTCGCCGGGAAGAGCTGGTTCTCGATCAGCTCGATCAGCACGTCGGTGCCCACCGCATCCTCCGGCAGCTCCAGCCCGTCGATCATCGCCCCGCCGGCCGAGACGTTGCGGATGCGGATATCGCCCGCCGCGTCGCCGATCTCCAGCCGCGCGGTGCGCAGCATCGAGGTGCGCGCCGCGCGGCTGATGCGGTGGCCGATCGGCCGCGCGATGCCGGTCGCGCCGCGCCATTGCTCCAGCACCTCGTCGGCGCGCAGCGGCGGGCCATAGACGAAGCCCTGGATATGGCTGCATCCCAAGTCGCGGATCAGGCCGATCTCGTCCTGCTGCTCGACGCCCTCGGCGGTGGTTTCCATGCCCAGGGTGTCGGCGAGCGTGACGATCGCCTTGATGATCGCGGCATTGCGGTTGCCCGGCTGGATCGCCCCGCGCACGAAGCTCTGGTCGATCTTGATCTTGTCGAACGGCGCCTTCTTCAGATAGCCGAGGCTGGAATAGCCGGTGCCGAAATCGTCCAGCGCCAGCCGCACGCCGATGCCCTTCAGCGCGCGGAACATCAGCTCGGTCGAGCCTTCCTCGTCGAGGAACACGCTCTCGGTGATCTCCAGCTCCAGCCGCTGCGGCGCGATGCCCGATCCGGCGATGGCGCTGGTGACGATCGCCGGCAGCACCGGATTGGCGAATTGCAGCGGCGAGACGTTGACCGCGACGCGCACGTGATCGGGCCATTGCGCCGCCTCCGCGCAGGCGGTGCGCAGCACCCATTCGCCGATCTGCTCGATCAGCCCGCATTCCTCCGCCACCGGCACGAATTCCGCCGGGCTGATCGGCCCGCGCGACGGATGCTCCCAGCGCAGCAGCGCCTCATAGCCGACGATCCGCGCCTCCGCGGTGGAGACGACCGGCTGATAGGCGAGGTGGAACTCGTCGCCCGCCAGCGCCTGGCGCAGGTCGTCCTCCAGCCGCTTGCGGTTCTGCGCCCCGGCGAGCAGCTCCGGGCGATAGAAGCGGTGGACGCCGCGCCCTTCGGCCTTGGCGGCGTAGAGCGCGAGATCGGCGTTGCGCACGAGCGTCTCGACATCCTCGCCATGCTCCGGCGCGATCGCGATGCCGATCGAGCAGCCGATCGACAGCGTCGCCCCAGCGATGACATAGGACGCGGAGAGCGCGGCGATGATCGCCCGCGCGATCTCCGCCAGATGGTCGCGCCCGGCATCGCGCGGAAAGATGATCTCGAATTCATCGCCGCCGAGCCGGCCGACCAGCCCCGCGTCGCCGACCGTGCGTTGCAGCCGCAGCGCGACCTGCTTGAGCAACTCGTCCCCCATCTGGTGCCCGAGCGTGTCGTTCACCGCCTTGAAGCGATCGAGGTCGAGCAGGAACAGGCCGGTGGCCGAGGGGGTGTTGCGATCCGCGATCAGCGTCTTCTCGAGCGACCGTCGCATCTGCTGCCGGTTGGCGAGGCCGGTCAGGCTGTCGAACAGCGCCAGCCGGTTGATCTCCGCCTCCGCCCGGCGCTTTTCGGTGAGATCCGAGCCGGAGCCGATAAAGCCCTGGAAATAGCCGTAATCGTCGAGGATCGGACGGCCCGATATTGACCAGCGGCGATCGACCGCGCCGTCGAACGCGGCGCGCACCGAATAATCGGAGAAGCTGGTGCGCGAGGAGAGGTGGAAGGTCAGCGTGCGCTCGGTATCGATCAGCTCCGAATCGACGCGGAAGATGTTCACCAGCCGCTCGCCGACCGGCGGCATCCCCATGCGACCCAGCTCGTCCGCCACCTTGCTGGTGATATAGGTGACGTTGCCCGCGCGGTCGGTCTGCCAGAACCAGCCGGTGCCGTGCGCCTCGAACTCGTCGACCAGCCGCGCGGCGAGGCGGCTGGCGTCGCGTTCGATGACGCGTTCGGCGTGCATCACCATGTCGCGCCGCGCGGCGCGGACCATGCCGCCGGTGAAGAAGATCGCCAGCACGGTCGCCGTCGCGAAAGGGAAACCCGGTCCCGCCGTCACCAGCACCATCGCCGCCAGCGTGACGGCGAAGGCGATGCTCGCCGCGCGAATCGCGTGCAGCGAGACGGCGGCCGCGACCACCGCGCCGAATCCGGCGACGAAGGCGGCGATGCGTATCTCCTGCGTGGCCAGCGTGCGGGCGGAATCAAGCAGCAGCGACAGCGCCGCCGCCAGCACCGCCGCGAGCAGCGCGACGGCGGCGGTGCGCTGGTAGGCGGCAAGAGCCTCGACGCGCGGAAACGCCAGCACGGCCAGGATCGCAAGGCCGGTGAGCGCGGCGATCACGCTGTGATCGGGGAACATGCCGATGCTGTTCCCGTCGAACAGATGCCGCCCGAGCACCGCAAGCGGCCCGAGCACCAGCATCGCCAGTGCGAACGGCCAGATCGTCCGCGCCTCGCGCAGCTTCTCGACCCGCGCCGTCTCGATCGCCGGGTCGGAAACCGGCGCAAGCCCCAGCGCGTCCAGCAAGGAACGGGAAGTGGCCGAAACGGTACGCGGCGCAGGGCGACGGGATTTGCTCATTCCCGCCCCGTAACGGGAAACGCGTTGGGATCAGGTTAGCGATCACGCTTAAGAATTAATGGCTGCCGATACGAAATCATTCTATATCAACGTGATAAATGAATATGGTTCATTTTGGATCATCTGGTTGAAACGCATCCGAAATCATGTGCCGGCTGGAATCCGCGTCTTCGCGGGTGACGCTGGCGCACACAGGCCCTATCTCCGGCCAATGCGAAAACCAAAGGCCGGCCTGCCGACCCGCCAGCAGATCATGGACTTCATCGCCGAGAGCGATCACCCGGCGGGCAAGCGCGAGATCGCGCGCGCCTTCGGCCTGACCGCGCAGGAGAAGATCGCGCTCAAGGCCCTGCTCAAGGACATGGCCGATGAGGGGCTGATCGATTCCGCGCCCGGCCGCGCCTTCCACAAGATGGGCGGCGTGCCCAAGGTGACGGTGCTGCGCGTCGCCGACGTGGACGATGGCGGCAACGTCTGGGCGGTGCCGGAGCGGTGGGAGGCGGAGACGCCGCCGCCGCGCCTCAGGGTGCGCGAGCGCAAGCGCGGCGCGCTGGCGATCGGCGCGCGCATCCTCGCGCGGACCGAGGAGGCCGGCGGTGGGTGGATCGCGCATCCGATGAAGGCACTAGCGCCCTCGTCGGAGCAGATGATCGGCGTGCTGCGCGGGGAGGGCGACCGGCTGTGGCTGCAAGGCGTGGAGAAGAAGGAGCGGCGCGAGTTCCCCGTCTCCGAGGCCGGCGGCGCGGAGGCGGGCGATCTCGTGCTGGCCGAGCGCGCCGGGCGGCCGCCGCGCATTACCGCGCGCGTGGTGCAGCGGCTCGGCGATCCCTTCGCCCCGCGCAGTTTCTCGCTGATCGCGATCCACCAGTTCGGCATCCCGGATCGCTTCTCCGAGGGCGCGCTGGAGGAGGCGGAGCGCGTCGCGCGCCAGCCGCTCGGCGACGGGCGCGAGGACCTCACCCACCTGCCGATCGTCGCGATCGACCCCGCCGATGCGCGCGACCATGACGATGCGGTATGGGCCGCGCCGGATGACGACCCCGCCAACGCGGGCGGGTGGCAGGCGATCGTCGCGATCGCGGACGTCAGCTTCTACGCCCGCCCCGGCTCGGCGCTGGACCGTGATGCGCGCGGGCGGGGCAATTCGGTCTATTTCCCCGATCGCGTCGTGCCGATGCTGCCGGAGGTGCTGTCGGCCGATGTCTGCTCGCTGAAAGAGGGCGAGGATCGCGCGGCGCTCGCCTGCCATCTCCAGGTGACGAAAGGCGGGGCGCTCAAATCGTGGCGCTTCACCCGCGCGACGGTGCGGATCGCGGCGAACATCGCCTATGAGGACGCACAGGCGACGATCGACGCTGGCGCGGGGCCGATGCTGGAGGCGCTGCGGCCATTGTGGGGCTGCTGGCAGGCGCTGGCGGCGGCGCGCGACCAGCGCGAGCCGCTCAATCTCGACCTGCCCGAGCGGCGCGTGGTGCTGGACGAGAAGGGCCGCATCATGTCGGTCGCCCCGCGCGAGCGGCTCGACGCGCACCGGCTGATCGAGGATTACATGATCGCCGCCAACGTCGCCGCCGCCAGGGCGCTGGAGGCGAAGAAGGCGCCCGTCATGTACCGAGTCCACGAGCCGCCCGCGCGCGAGAAGCTGGTGGCGCTGAAGGACTATCTCGATACGTTCGGGATCAGCTTCGCGTTGGGGCAGGTCATCAGGCCCGCCACCTTCAACCGCATCATCGACAAGGTAGGCGAGGCCGATTTCCGGCCGCAGATCATGGAGCAGGTGCTGCGCACGCAGACGCAGGCCTATTACGCCCCCGGCAACCACGGCCATTTCGGGCTGGCGCTGGGCAGCTATGCGCATTTCACCTCGCCGATCCGCCGCTATGCGGACCTGATGGTGCATCGCGCGCTCGTCTCGGCCTATGCTCTCGGGCCGGGCGGGCTTGCCGGTGACGAGGATTTCGAGCGGATCGGCGAGGCGATCAGCGGCCTCGAACGCCGCGCGATGGAGGCGGAGCGCGACACGATCGACCGCTATGTCGCCGCCTATCTCGCCGAGCGCGTCGGCGAATTGGTGGAGGCGCGGATCACCGGCGTGGTCAATTTCGGCTTCTTCGCGACGGTCGAGGGCGTCGGCGGCGACGGGCTGATGCCGGTGCGCGATCTCGGCGGCGAATATTTCCGCTTCGACGAAGCCTCGCGCCGGCTGGTGGGAGAGACGAGCGGCGAGGAATATGTGCTCGGCCAGCACCTGCGGCTGCGGCTGGCGGAGGCGAACCCGGTTTCCGGCGCGCTGCGCTTCGAGCTGCCGGAGGGGAAGGGGGCGCTGCCGCCGCCGCGCCGCGACGGGCCGAGGCGGGGGATCAAGCGGCGCGGCCGCCCCGCCAACATCCGGCATCAGGGGCGCAGGAAATGAAGCTCAATATCGTCGGCCGCATCGCCGAGGGCGTGGTCATCCGCGCCCAGACCGCGATCATCAGGCATTTCACCGATGCGAAGGCGACCAGCGCCGAGCGCGCCATCGCGTTCGAGCCGGACAGCCGCGCGCAGAAACGCGTCTTCCGCCGCATGACGCGCTTCGGCGCGGTGCGGCCGGCGGAGGGCGGGCGCTGGTTCCTCGATGAAGGCGCGCTGGTCAATTTCCGCAAGGAGGAACTGGCGCGGCTGCTCGGCGTGATCGCGCTCACCGGCTTCGCAGCGGCGGGCGCTATCGCGATGGGGCGGTGACCCGTCGCCGCGCCAGCGCATAGAGCCGCACCGCGAGGATCAGCAGCACGACCGGCGTGAAGATCAGGCCGGTGAGGAACTGTTCCCGCGCGAGCAGCCGGCCGGCATAAGCGGCGAAGAAGGCGAGCCACAGCCCCGACAGGCCGAGCAGATGCACGCGTCGCCACCACCGCCCCATCCATCGCTGCGCGTCGTTCGACGAGGTGAGCGCCATCGCCGCCAGCAGGAGGTAGATGATCGCGCCACCGACCTGCGCCTTCCACGGGCGCGGGTGATAGATGGTGATGTTGATGAGCAGCGCGGCGAGGTGGATGAACAGCAGCAAGGCGGTGGCGAGGCCGAGATGGCGCCGCGACCGCGCCAGCCAGTGGACGGCCGGACCATGCCACAGCCGGCTTGCAGGCCCCGCGATGAACACGATGGTGAAGGCGAGGAACGAAACGCGCGCGGTATAGCGCGCCGCCAGCAGCGCGCGTTCGGCCGGATCTTCGCCCAGCAGCAGGGCGCTGGCGATGGCGACCGCCGCGAGGAACGACGCGACGACGTAGATCGCCCACGGCGCCCGCCATCCCCTTGCCGTTCCCTCGCTCATCCCGATCCCTTTTCCGGCGCGGGCTGCGGGCGCGCCTTTCACCCCGCCGTGAAGGTCATCCCCGCCTTCGCGACCAGCCGCTTCACCAGCGCGTCGCCCATGATCGCGCCGGGCGTCCAGACGCCGCCGCTGCCGGTCACGTCCTCGACGAGGCACAGCGCGCTTTCGGCGAGCATCTTGCTGGTCGAGCCGTAGCCGGGGTCGCGGTCGCCGGTCACCACCGCGTCGATCCGGGCGCCGTCCGGCATCAGGCCGACGAACAGCACGTCGTAATGCCCGCTGTCGCGCTCCTCCTTCGAGGGGCCTTCGCCGGGCTTCGGCCCCTTGTCGCCGGCGAGCGGGTTGATCTTCGCCAGCGCCTCGGCCGCCGCCTTGCCGACGTCGCCCAGTCCGGCGACGATCATCTCGTCATAGACGAAATCCTTGCCGTATTTCTCGCCGAGCAGGAAGTTGGTGCGGTGGACGTTCTTGGTGTTGATCGGCGCCATGATGAACGGCGCGACCCAGGCGGCGATGGTCGAATCATATTCCGGGATCAGCCCGGTCGGCTGGCGCGGCCCGCTATGCCCCGGCGTCAGCGCGAAGGGGCTGGCGAGCAGCGCGACCAGCGACGGATCGCGCGCCGCCGCTGCCAGCGTCGCCTTGAGGCTCGCGGCGGTGCCGCCGGAGAACTTGCCCTTCATCGTGCGCACGCGGCATTTGACGCGCGGCGCGGGCTTGCCGAAGCGCTTGATCGCCGCCTCCTGCAGCGTCAGCACGCCGAGATCGAACGGAATCGAATCGAAGCCGCAGGAAAAGACGATGCGCGCGCCGGTCTCCTTCGCCCGCGCGTCATGCGCGTCGATCATCGCCCGCATCCAGCCCGGCTCGCCGCACAGGTCGACGTAAGCGGTGCCGGTCTCGACGCAGGCCGCCACCAGATCGCCGCCGTAGAGCTGGTACGGCCCGACGGTGGAGATCACCACCGTCGCGCGCGCGGCCATCGCGCGCAGGCTTGCGGGATCGTCGGAATTGGCGGTGATGAGCGGCACGTCGGCCGCTACGCCCATCTCGTCCCGCACCTCCTGAAGCTTGGAGAGCGAGCGCCCGGCCATCGCCCATTTCGGGCCGCCAGAGCCATAGGTCTGTTGCAGATATTCCGCCACGAGCCGCCCGGTGAAACCGGTCGCGCCATAGACGATCACATCGAATTCGCGCGCCATCACTGCTCTCCCAAATGCCTTGCCGGCGATTAGAGCAGAAAGGCGCGGGGGGCGCTACGCCGCTTCGCTGAATTGCAGGCTGGCGAGCCGGGCATAGAGGCCGCCGCGCGAGATGAGCGTGGCGTGGGTGCCTTCCTCGACGATCCGGCCGTCGTCCATCACGACGATGCGATGCGCCGCGCGGACGGTGGCGAGGCGATGCGCGATGACCAGCGTGGTGCGGTCGGTCATCAACCGGTCTAGAGCTTGCTGGACGAGCAGTTCGCTCTCCGCGTCGAGCGCGCTGGTCGCCTCGTCGAGCAGCAGGATCGGCGCGTCGCGCAGCAGCGCGCGGGCGATCGCGACGCGCTGGCGCTGCCCGCCCGACAGCCGCGCGCCGCCCTCGCCGAGATAGGTGTCCAGCCCCTCCGGCAGCGCGCGGAGGAAATCGGCGGCATTGGCGGCCTCGGCGGCGGCCCACAATTCGTCGTCGTTCGCCTCCCATCGGCCGTAGCGCAGGTTGTCGCGGGCGGAGGCGGCGAAGATCACCGTCTCCTGCGGCACCATCGCGATATGGCTGCGGATCGCGGCCGGATCGGCGTCGCGCAGGTCGACGCCGTCGATCGTGATGCGCCCGCCCTGCGGGTCGTAGAAACGCTGGAGGAGTTGGAACAGCGTCGTCTTGCCCGCGCCGGACGGGCCGACCAACGCCACCGTCTCGCCCGGCGTCACCGACAGGCTGAAATCGTGCAGCGCCGGGGCATCCGGGCGGCTCGGATAGCGAAACTCGACATGCTCGAACGCCACCGCCCCGCGCGGCGGCAGCGGGAGAAGCAGGGGGGCGGGGGGCGCGGCGATCTCCGGCTTCTCGGCGAGCAGCTCGGCCAGCCGCCCCGCCGCGCCCGCGCCGCGCAGCAGGTCGCCATAGACCTCGGTCAGCGCGCCGAACGCGCCGGCGACGATCCCGCCGGTCAGCACGAACGCCGCGATCGCGCCGCCGGACAGGCGGCCGGCGGCGACGTCGATCGCGCCTTCCCACAAGACCATCGTGATCGAGCCGAAGATCAGCCCGATGACGATCGCGGTCATCACCGCACGCACCAGGATGCGGCGGCGGGCGGCGGCCATCGTCGCCTCCACCGCGTCGGCGAAGCGCTGCGCCTCGCGCTCCTCCTGCCCGAATGCCTGGACGATCTTCATCGCGCCCAATGTCTCGGTCGCCATCGCGCCGACGTCGGCGATGCGGTCCTGCGAGGTGCGCGAATAGGCACGCACGCGCCGCCCGAGCAGCGCGATCGGCAGGATGACCACCGGGATGCCCAGCACCAGCATCCCCGCCAGCTTGGGCGAGATCGCGAACAGGTAGATCATCCCGCCGATGCCGGTGAACACGTTGCGCAGCGCGACCGACATGGTCGAGCCGACGACATTCTCGATCTGCGCGGTATCGGCGGTGAGGCGCGAGGCGATCTCCGACGGGCGGTTCTCCTCGAAGAAGCGCGGCGTCAGCGTCAGCAGGTGGCGCTGCACGCGGGCGCGGATATCCGCCACCACGCGCTCGCCCAGCCACGACACCGAATAGAAGCGGATCGCTGTCGCCACCGCCAGCACCAGCACGATCATCAGCAGATAGTGGAAGGCGCTGGCCATGTCGCCTTGCTGCGCGCCGGGGCCGAAGCCGCGATCGATCACGCGCTTGAAGCTGTACGGGATCGCGATCGTCGCCAGCGAGGTGACGGTCAGCGCCGCGCCGGCGGCGGCGATGCGGGCGGGGTAGCGCCGCGCATGATCCCACACCAGCGCGAGGTTGCCGAGACGACGGCGTGGGGCTTCGGTTGGCGCTTCGGTCGACATGCCCCGCGCCTAGCAGGACGGCCCCTCCGGCTCAACGGCGCGTCCCGATGGTGGACAATATGTCACATATGGTTTCGCGATTGCAGCATTTTAATTTGTCATCGATCTGAAACGCGCTACCTAGTTCGAATTCGAAGAATGGCCGGATCAGGATACCCGATGCTCTACGACGCGTATGAATTCCAGCGGTCGATGCTCGCCAGCGCCAGCGCCTGGGCCAATTTCGGCGCGGGGATGTTGCAGAGCCGGGCAAACCCGTTCGCCTATTTCGGCGGCGGCACGATTCTGGGCAGCGCGCTGGAGGTGTTCGCCCATGCGGCGGCGCCGCGCGGCAAGCCGGCGTTCGGGCTGGATCGCACCACCGTCGCCGGCCGCGAGGTGGAGGTGGTCGAGGAGATCGTCCTGCAAAAGCCGTTCGGGCAACTGAAGCGTTTCGCGCGCAAGGGCGTGAAGGGCGGGCCGAAGCTGCTGATCGTCGCGCCGATGTCCGGCCATTTCGCGACGCTGCTGCGCGGCACGGTCGAGCGGATGCTGCCGACCTGCGACGTGCATATCACCGACTGGCGCGACGCGAAGCTGGTGCCGACCGACGCTGGCCGCTTCGACCTCGACGATTACATCGACTATCTGGTCGAGTTCATGGAGGCGATCGGGCCGGGCGCGCATATGCTGGCGGTGTGCCAGCCCTCCGTGCCGTGCTACGCCGCCGCCGCGCTGATGAGCGCGGACGGCAATCCGTGCCGGCCCAGGACGCTCACGATGATGGGCGGCCCGATCGACACGCGCGAGGCGCCGACGGCGGTGAACACGCTCGCCACCGAGCGGCCGCACGCCTGGTTCCGCCAGAACGTGATCGCCACCGTGCCGGCGATGTATCCGGGCGGCGGGCGACGGGTCTATCCCGGCTTCCTCCAGCTCACCGGCTTCATGTCGATGAACCTCGGCAACCACATGATGAGCCATTGGGAGATGTTCAAGCATCTCGTCCGCGGAGATGGCGAGAGCGCCGAGGCGACCAAGGAATTCTACGACGAATATCGCTCGGTCTGCGACATGACCGAGGAATTCTACCTCCAGACGATCGACGTGGTGTTTCAGGAGCACAAGCTGCCGCGCGGGCTGATGACGCATCGCGGGCGCGCGATCGATCCGGCCGCGATCACCGACATCGGCCTGCTGGCGATCGAGGGCGAGCGCGACGACATCTCCGGCATCGGCCAGACCAAGGCGGCGCTGACGCTGGCGACGAAGCTGCCGGAGGAGAAGAAGCATTATCTGCTCGCCGAGGGCGTCGGCCATTACGGCATCTTCAACGGCTCCAGATGGCGCAACCGCATCGCCCCGGTGGTGGAGCAGTGGATCGCCGCGAATAGCTGAGGCTTACGGCTTATCCGGAAAGCGGGGCCGCGTGCCGCTGCCGGTTTCGCCCGGCATGACGCGCCCTTGCGACGCTAGGGTCAGGACCCATTGATATGAGAAGCGCGATCTGATTCAGGCTCCGTGAGGAGACTGAGAATGAGCGACTTGTACTGGCTGACTGACGAGCAGATGGATCGTCTGCGCCCCTATTTTCCCAAGAGCCACGGCAAGCCGCGTGTTGACGATCGGCGGGTGTTGAGCGGCATCGTATTCGTGAACCGCAACGGGCTACGCTGGCGCGATGCGCCCAAGGAGTATGGCCCCCACAAGACGCTGTACAACCGGTGGAAGCGATGGGGCGATATGGGCGTGTTCCTTCGCATGATGGAAGGGCTGGCTGCTGAAGGCGCCGAACCAGCGACGATCATGATTGATGCGACCTATTTGAAGGCGCACCGCACAGCTTCGAGCCTGCGGGTTAAAAAGGGGATCTCGGGCGCCTGATCGGCCGCACCAAGGGCGGCATGAACACCAAGCTTCACGCCGTCACCGACGCCAACGGCCGCCCGCTCAGCTTCTTCATGACCGCCGGGCAGATCAGCGACTACACCGGAGCTACGGCTCTGTTGGACGACCTGCCCAAAGCGAAATGGCTGCTGGGTGACCGCGGCTATGACGCCGACTGGTTCAGAGAGGCTTTGCAGGCGAAGGGCATCAAGCCCTGCATTCCGGGCCGCAAATCTCGGCTGCAGCCCGTCAAATACGACAAGCGCCGGTACAGACGCCGTAACCGCATCGAGATCATGTTCGGCCGCCTCAAGGACTGGCGGCGCGTCGCCACACGCTACGACCGGTGCCCGCGGGTGTTCTTCTCTGCCATCGCACTCGCAGCCACCGTCATCTTCTGGCTCTGATCAACGAGTCCTGACCCTAGTTCTTCAGGCGCCAGCCGGTGCGGAACACCACGCCGATCGTCGCGAGGCATGCCGCCAGCAGCGTCAGCGTCACCGCGAGGCTCACCGTCACCGCCACGTCGCTAGCGCCGAAGAAGGTCCAGCGGAAGCCGTTGATGAGATAGACCACCGGGTTGAACAAGGTCACCGTCCGCCACGGCTCGGGCAGGATCAGCACCGAATAGAACGCCCCGCCGAGGAAGGTGAGCGGCGTCACGATCAGCAGCGGAATCACCTGCAACTGCTCGAACCCCTTGGCGAAGATGCCGATGACGAAGCCGAACATGCAGAAAGTGACCGAGATCAGCGCGAGATAGCCGATCATCGCCAGTGGATGCAGCACGTGGAGGTCCACGAACAGATGCGCCGTCGCGAAGATGATGAGCGCGATCAGCATCGATTTGCTCGCCGCCGCGCCGACATAGCCCAGCACGATCTCCAGCGGTGACACCGGCGCTGACAGCAACTCGTAGATCGTGCCGGTGAAGCGCGGCATGTAGATGCCGAAGCTGCCGTTCATGATGCTTTCGGAGAAGATCGCCAGCAGCATCAGCCCCGGCACGATGAACGCGCCATAGGGCACGCCCGATACTTCGCGCATCTGCGACCCGATCGCCGAGCCGAACACGATGAAATAGAGCGAGGTGGTGATGACCGGCACCAGCAGGCTGGTCCACACGGTCCGCCCGAACCGCGCCATCTCGAAGCGGTAGATCGCCCAGACGCTGTTGAGGTTCACGCCTTCTCCCCCACCAGATCGACGAA
This sequence comes from Sphingomonas sp. CL5.1, assembly GCF_013344685.1. Lineage (NCBI taxonomy): Bacteria > Pseudomonadati > Pseudomonadota > Alphaproteobacteria > Sphingomonadales > Sphingomonadaceae > Sphingomonas > Sphingomonas sp. CL5.1. The sequence continues at coordinate 4,085,392 of NZ_CP050137.1, read as the reverse complement.
GATATCCTCCAGGCTCGATCGCGACGTCTCCAGATCGGTGAAGGCGATCCCCCGGTCCGACAGCGCGCGCAGCAGCGAGGGGATGCCGGTATGCTCGGCCTGCGCGTCGAACACGTAGCGCAGCGTACGCCCCTCGTCCTCCAGCGCGAGATGCCATTGCTCCAGCCCGGCGGGCAGCGCGCCGAGCGGCTCGGCCAGCGCCAGCGCCAGCTCGCGGCGGCCGAGCTTCTTCATCAACGCGTCCTTCTCCTCGACCAGCAGCAGCCGGCCGCGATTTATCACGCCCACCCGATCGGCCATCTCCTCCGCCTCCTCGATATAATGGGTGGTGAGGATGATCGTCGCGCCGTTTTCGCGCAGGCGGTGGACCAGTTTCCACATGTCGCGGCGCAGGGCCACGTCCACCCCGGCGGTCGGCTCGTCGAGGAACAATATCTGCGGCTCGTGCGCCAGCGCCTTGGCGATCAGCACGCGGCGCTTCATCCCGCCGGACAGCTCCATGATCCGCGCCTTGCGCTTGTCCCACAGCGAAAGGTCGCGCAGGATCTGCTCGATATAGCCGGGGTTGGGGCCAAGCCCGAACAGCCGGCGCGAGAAGGTGACGGTGGCGAGCACGCTCTCGAACGAATCGGTCGAAAGCTCCTGCGGCACCAGCCCGATCGCGCGGCGCGCGGCCTTGTAGTCGCGGATCGCGTCATGCCCCGCGACGGTGATCGTGCCGGCGGAGGGGGTGACGATGCCGCAGACGATGCTGATGAGCGTCGTCTTGCCCGCGCCGTTCGGGCCGAGCAGCGCGAATATCTCGCCCCTGCGGATCGCGAGGTCCACCGGCTCCAGCGCGGTGACGCCGCCGGCATAGGTCTTGGCGACGCCCTCCACGCGGAGGATCGCGTCCTCGCTCATGAGCGCGCCGCCCGCGCGGCGGCGATCGCCTCTTGCAGCTTGTCGAGCGGCAGCGCGCCGGACAATACGCGATCGCCGACCACCCAGCTCGGCGTGCCGCGCATCCCCAGTTTGGCGGTGGTGGCGAGGTTGTTGCGGATCTCGTCGTCGGCGTCGGACGGGGTTTTGGAAAGATCGACGCCGGTCGCGCGTGCGGCGGCGGCGATCGTCTGCTCGCTCACCGGCCCGGCGGCGTAGAGCGCGTCGTGGAACGGCTTGAACTTGCCCTGCGACGCGGCGGTCAGCGCGGCGCGCGCGGCGGCGAGGCTGCTCTCCGCCAGCACCGGCATCTCGCGGAACACGATGCGCAGCTTCGGATCGGCCTGCACCAGTTTGTCGAGCGTCGGCAGCGATGCGCGGCAGTAGCCGCAATTATAGTCGTAATATTCGACCAGGGTCACATCGCCATTGGGGTTGCCCATATAGGCGTTGCCATAGGGCGTCTCGATCGCCGAGCGCATCGTGGCGATCACCCTGGCGTTCTCGCGGTCGTTGAGCCGCTGCATCGCCTCCGGGATGATGTCCGGGTTGGCGAGGATATAGTCGCGGACGGTATGCTCGATCCGCGCGCGATCCGCGCCGGAAAGCTCGCCGGGGGCCACGCGCTCGGCCAGCCAGGTGCCCACCGCGCCGAATGCGGCGCCGATCACCACCAGCGCCACCACCAATGTTCGATTCATTTGCGCTTATACTTCTTCGGGTTGTCGTTCATCTCGTTCTGCGCCGTCATCGCGATATCCTGCGCGCGAATCCAGTCCGGCGTGTTCTTCGGGACGCCGGCCATCGCGACGCGGGCGCTATAGGCGGCGGTGCGCATGTCGCCGTTCATGCTGGCGGTTTCCGCCGTGGCGAGCGCGGCGCGCGCCTCGTCGCCGCTCTGCTCGTAGGCGGTGCCGAGCTGATACCAGGCGAAGGGATTCTCGTCGTCGCGCGCCACCGCGCCGCGCAGCACCTTGATCGCCTCGGGCAGGTTGGCCTTGTCCTCGGTGGCGATCAGCGCGTGGCCGAAGGTGGTGGCGATCAGCGGGTTATTGCGGGAAAGGTCGGTCGCCTCGCGCAACGGGGCCAGCGCGTCGGCCGGCTTGCCCGCCTCCAGCAGGATCTGGCCCTTCACCTCAAGGAAATAGGGATCGTGGGGCGCGGCCTTCACCAGCGCCTCAGCCTCCGCGTCGGCTTTGTCGGGATAGCCGGCCTTGTGATAGGCATAGGCGCGCGCATAATGCGCATAGATCGACTTGTCGCTCTCCGGATAGGCGGCCAGCGTGCGCTGCGGCGGGTTCACATAGCCGATCAGCTTCGCCTTCACGCGCAGGAACCGCTCCTGCAACGCCGGATCGGGCGGCTTGTTGTAGGCGGGAGAGGCGGTGATGTCCGCCGTCATCGTCTGGATGCGCTCGCCGGAAAGCGGGTGGGTCTGCATGAATGGGTCGATATTGTTCAGCCCGTAGCGATATTCCTGCTGCTGCAACGTCTTGAAGAACGACAGCATGCCCTTGCCGGTGATGCCGGCGGCGTTGAGATATTTCACCGCGCTGGCGTCCGCCGTCGATTCCTGCGTGCGGGTGAAGGCGAGGAACTTGCCTAGCGCGGCCTGCTGCCCGGCGGCCATCACGCCCATCCCGGCCTCGCCCGCGCCGGCCGCCGCCGCCGCGATGCCCAGCACCATCGAGAGCAGGTAGATCGCCATCGCCGGCCTGGTGCCCGCGCCGGCGTTGACGATATGCCCGTCGGCGATGTGGCCAAGCTCGTGCGCGATCACGCCCTGCACCTGGTTGGCGTTGTCGGCCGCCTGGATCAGCCCGCTGTGGATATAGACGGTCTGCCCGCCGATCACGAAGGCGTTGATCGAATCGTCGTTGACCAGCGCGAACTGCACGTCGCGCGGATTGAGCCCGGCGGCCTTCACCAGCGGCGCGGACATGTCGTGGAACAGCGACTCCGTTTCCGCATCGCGCAACAGCGACTGGGCGTGGGCGGGTTGCGTCCAGATCAGGATCGCGGTGGCGAAGGCGGCCAGCGTCCGCTTCATCAGGTTGCTGCTTCCCTGCGCTTGGCCCGCATGCGGGCGGTGACGGCCGGGTTTCTGCGACGGTGGCGATGAACCCTCGCTGAAACCCGGCCGATCACGATCAGGCGCCGAACGTCCGTTGCCACCAGCCGCGGCGCGGCCCGCCGGGAGCGTCGTTCGCGGCTTCCGGCGCTTCGTCCTCGGCGTCGGTGTTGGCGTCGGACGCTTCCCCCGTCGCCGCGGTCTCGGCGATGGCCTCGACCTTCTTGCGGCGGGTGCGCTTCGGCTTGGCCGGCGCTTCGGCCGCTTCGGCGACGGGAGCAGGCTCGGCCGGCGCGGCGGCGGCTTCAGCCTCCACCTCCGCCTTCTTGCGGCGGCCGCGCTTCGGCTTCGGCGCGGCTTCTTCAGCCGCCTCGACCGGGGCCGGGGCCTCGATCGCCGGCGTCTCGGCCTTGGCGGCGCGGGCGCGCGGACGGCGGCGCGTCTTGGGCGCGACCTCGGCTTCGGCCTCAGCCTCGATCGGCTCCGGCGCCGCGGGGGCCTCGGCCACCGGGGCTTCCTGGGTCGCTTCCTCGGCCGTCACGCCGGTTTCCTCGCGGCTGCGGCCACGACCACGGCGGCCGCGACGGCTGCGGCGGCGTCCGCCTTCGCCTTCGTCCGCCGCTTCGACAGCCTCGGGCTGCTCGGCGGCTTCCGCCTCGCCCTCGTCCTCATCATGGGCCGCGCCCTCGACGCCCTCGCCCTCGGGGCGGCCGCGACCGCGCCGCCCGCGACGACGGCGGCGGCGGCGGCCATTGCCCTCGCGCTCGCCGTCGTCGCGCGGACGGTCGTCGCGATGCTCCTCGGCTTCTTCTTCCTCCTCGTCGATCTCGTCCTCGATATCCTCGGGGATATCGTCCTCGATCTCCTCCACCGGGGCGTCGAACTTCGGCGCATAGGCCGGCGGCGGCCCCGCCGCCTCGACCGACATGCGCGCGCCTTCCTGCTCGCCGTCCGGCAGGATTTCGACGCGCACGCCGTAGCGATCCTCGATCTCGGCGATGTCGGCGCGCTTGCGGTTGAGAACGTAGAAGGCCGCCTCCTGGCTGGCGCGCAGCGTGAGGATCGAGCCGCGCCCGCGCGCCGCCTCGTCCTCGATCAGCCGGAGCGCCGAGAGGCCCGCCGACGAGGCGGTGCGGACGAGGCCGGTACCCTCGCAATGCGGGCAGGCGCGGGTTGACGCCTCCAGCACGCCGGTGCGCAGCCGCTGGCGGCTCATCTCCATCAGCCCGAAGGAGGAGATGCGGCCGACCTGGATGCGGGCGCGATCGTTCTTCAGCGCCTCCTTCATCGCCTTCTCGACCTTCCGGACATTGGAATTGTTGTCCATGTCGATGAAGTCGATCACGACGAGGCCAGCCATGTCGCGCAGGCGGAGCTGGCGGGCGATCTCGTGCGCGGCTTCCAGGTTGGTCGCGGTGGCGGTCTGCTCTATATTATGCTCGCGCGTCGAGCGGCCCGAGTTGATGTCGATCGAGACGAGCGCCTCGGTCGGGTTGATGACCAGATAGCCGCCCGACTTGAGCTGCACCACCGGATGATACATCGCGGCGAGCTGGTCCTCGACATGGCTGCGCTGGAACAGCGGGATCGGGTCGCTGTAATGCTTCACGCGCTTGGCGTGGCTGGGCATCAGCAGCTTCATGAAGTCCTTGGCCTGACGATAGCCCTCGTCGCCCTCGACGATCACCTCGTCGATATCCTTGTTGTAGATATCGCGGATCGCGCGCTTGATGAGGTCGCTGTCGCCATAGATCAGCGCCGGCGCGGAGGAGGCGAGCGTCTGCTCGCGAATCCCGTCCCACAGCCGGGCGAGATAATCGAAGTCGCGCTTGATCTCGGTCTTGGTGCGCTGGAGACCGGCGGTGCGCACGATGCAGCCCATCGACGGCGGCAGCTTCAGCTCCGCCATGATCGTCTTCAGCCGCTTGCGGTCCCCCGCGTTGCTGATCTTCCGCGAGATGCCGCCGCCATGCGACGTGTTGGGCATCAGCACGCAATAGCGGCCGGCGAGGCTGAGATAAGTGGTCAGCGCCGCGCCCTTGTTGCCGCGCTCCTCCTTGACGACCTGCACCAGCAGCACCTGCCGGCGGCGGATCACGTCCTGGATCTTGTAGCGGCGCCTGAGGTTCATGCGGCGCTGGCGCAGCGCCTCCACCTGATCGTCGTTGACGGACGAGCGGCGCGGGCGCGCGCCCTCGTTCTCGCCCTCAAGCTCCTCGGCGACGTCGGGGTCCATGCCGCCGTCGTCCTCGAACCGCTCGATATCGTCGTCGGCCGGTTCATCCGCCTCCTCGGCGGCTTCCTGCTCGGCGCGCAGCGCGGCTTCCTCGGCGGCGTGTTCCGCCTCCTCGCGCAGCAGCGCGTCGCGATCCTCCTTGGGGATCTGGTAGTAATCCGGATGGATTTCGCTGAAGGCGAGGAAGCCGTGACGATTGCCGCCGTAATCGACGAACGCCGCCTGCAACGACGGCTCGACGCGCGTCACCTTGGCGAGATAGATATTGCCCTTGAGCTGCTTGCGCTCGGCACTCTCGAAATCAAATTCCTCGATCCGGTTTCCCTTGACGACCGCCACGCGGGTTTCCTCCCGGTGGCGTGCGTCGATCAGCATACGCATGGTCATTGAATAGTCTCCGCGCACGCGCGCCGGCGGGCGGCGCGTTCGTGCGTTGGTATGTCGCTGGCGGGGCGGAAATCTGCCCGGCCATGCGGATTGTTGGTGAAATCGCCTTCGTCCGCGCCGCACCCGAGGGCGCATCGCCCCCGAACAAGCCCGAACCCGCGCCGCCGGCGAAGGCCGGGCGGTTCAGCGGTGGGAAAAGATGCGGCATTATCGAACGTCAACCTGTATGCCCGGCCCCGCCGGAAGGCGGGCGGGCGGTGGGCCGAAAGTGCGCGTGAAATGAACGCACCTTTCCGGTCGAGATGGTGACTAGCACCGGACTTGTCACGCATCAACCGGAACGTCTTGCCGCAAAATGCTCGCGATGGCGTCAAGCCCCTGTTAATTTGGAAAAGGACAGTCTTGGTGACGAATTGCCCGCGAACGGGGGCATGAAAAGGGCGGCGAGGGCGTAGGGCGGATGATGGGGCGGCGGGCCGATAGCAGCGGACGGTGGCGGCGCCGTGCCGCCACGCCGGCCGCGCTCGCGCTGATGCTGGCCGCCTCCGCCGCCGATGCCGGGACGGTGAAGGGCGTCGAGATCGACGGCCCGCGCGTGCTGATCCATTTCGACGAGGCGGTGGCGCGGGCGTCGAGCTTCGTGCTCGACGGACCGCGCCGGATCGCGATCGACATCGATGGCGCGCGGCCCGGCCCGTCGCTGGACGGGGACGGCGCGGTGAGCGCGATCCGCCAGGGCTGGCGCGGCAGCGACGGCGCGCGCGTCGTGCTCGATCTCGCGCGGCCGATGGTCGTGGCGGGCGGCGTGTTCCGTGACGCGGGGCACACGCTCGAACTGACGCTGGAGCGCGCCAGCGCCAGCAGGTTCGCGGAGGCGAGCGGCGCGCGGCCGCTGAGCTTCCTCCATTTCGGCGCGCGGCCGAAATACAAGATCTCGATCCCCGTCCCGCCGGTGAAGCGCGCACCGTTGCCGCGCGTCACGGGCGATGCCGATCTCCCGCTGGTGGTGATCGACGCCGGTCATGGCGGGGTCGATCCCGGCGCGATCAACACCGCCACCGGGCTGCGCGAGAAGGACGTGACGCTGAAGATCGCCCGCGCGATCCGCGACGCGCTGGTCGAGTCCGGCCGGGTGCGCGTGGCGCTGACGCGCGACGACGACCGCTATCTGGTGCTGCGCGAGCGGTTCGGCATCGCGCGGCGGCTGCATGCCGATCTGTTCATCTCGATCCATTGCGACAGCGTCGGCGCGGGCGACGCCTCGGGCGCGACGGCCTATACATTGTCCGAGGTCGCTTCGGACAAGGAGGCGGCGCGGCTGGCGGCGCGCGAGAACAAGGCCGACATCATCGCCGGGGTCGATCTCGACCAGAACCCGGACGTCTCCTCGATCCTGATCGACCTGACGCAGCGCGAGACGATGAACGCCTCCGCCGGCTTCGCCCGCCTGCTCGGGCGCGAGGCGAAGCCGCTGATGCCGGTGAAGGCGAATTTCCATCGCATGGCCTCGCTGATGGTGCTGAAGGCGCCCGACATGCCCTCGATCCTGTTCGAGACCGGCTATATCTCCAATCCCGGGGACGCCGCCTTCCTCGACAGCCGCAAGGGGCGCGAGCGGATCGCGGAAAGCGTGAAGCGCGCGGTGGAGATCCATTTCGCGCGCCGGCTGGCGGCGAAATAGCGGCGGGCGGGCTTCCCCTGTTTGAGTTTGGCCCCTAAACCCGCGCTCGCTTATGGCGTCCACTCCCCCCGAACCCGCAACGATCAAGCTGAATCGCGATGCCGGCCAGTTGCGGCGGGCGTTCGCGGCGGCGTGGGAGAGGCGCTGGGTGAAGCTGGCTGCTATTGCTGTCGGGGCGGTCGTGGTGGCGTTCTGCGCTTTCTGGCTGATCTTCGCGCGCGGCCTGCCATCGGTCGACCAGCTCCGCACCTATGAGCCGCCGCTGCCGACCAATGTGCGCGGCATCGATGGCGCGCCGATCTATTCCTATGCGCGCGAGCGGCGCGTCGAGCTGTCGTTCGCCGAGTATCCGCCGATGCTGGTCAACGCCTTCCTCTCCGCCGAGGACAAGACCTTCTTCGAGCATCACGGCGTCGACTACACCGGCATCGCCGGCGCGGTGATCGACTATGTGTCGAAGATCGGCAGCGGGCGGCGCGCGCGCGGCGGCTCGACGATCACGCAGCAGGTGGCGAAGAACCTGCTGATCGGCAACGAATATTCCGCCACCCGCAAGGCGAAGGAAGCGATCCTCGCGTGGAAGATCGAGAATGCGCTGTCGAAGCAGCAGATCCTCGAACTGTACCTCAATCAGATATTCCTCGGCCGCAACGCTTACGGCGTCGAGGCGGCGAGCCATGCCTATTTCGACAAGGAACTGAACGAGCTGACGCTGCCGCAGATGGCCTATCTCGCCATCCTGCCGAAGGGGCCGTCTAACTACGATCCGTTCCGCGACACCGATCGCGCGCTCGCCCGGCGCAACTGGGTGCTGGGCGAGATGGCGAAGAACGGCTTCATCACCGCCGCCCAGCGCGACGAGGCGCAGGCCCAGCCGCTCGGCGCGATCGCGCATCGCGCGCCGAAGTTCGAGCCGGTCGGCGGCTATTTCGTCGAGGAAGTGCGCCGCCAGCTCATCGGCAAATATGGCGAGACCGCCCGCGACGGGCCGTACAGCGTCTATTCCGGCGGCCTGTGGGTGCGCACCTCGCTCGATCCGAAGATCCAGGCCTATGCCGCGCAGGCGCTGCGCGACGGCCTGCTGCGCTACGATCGCGGGCGCGGCTGGGCCGGGCCGCTGCGCCATGTCGATTTTGAGGGCGATAGCTGGCTCGGCCCGTTCATCAACGCCAACGTCAGCATCAACTACAACGACTGGCGCGCGGCGATCGCGATCGCGCGGGATGGCGATGCGTGGCGGATCGGCTTCGTCAACGGGCAGACCGGCGAGCTGCCGCGCGACCTCGCGCAGATGCCGGTGCGTGGCAAGGGCGGAAACGCATTCACCGCGATCAAGCCGGGCGACGTGATCGCGGTCGCGCCGGAGGGCGGGCGGTTCGCGCTGCGCGCGGTGCCCAAGGTGTCGGGCGGGTTCGTCGTGCAGGAGCCGTCCACGGGGCGCATCCTGGCGATGCAGGGCGGGTTCGACAGCTCGATCCAGTCGTTCAACCGCGCGACGCAGGCGATGCGTCAGCCCGGCTCGACGATCAAGCCGATCGTCTATTCCGCCGCGCTGGAGCACGGCATGACCCCGGCGTCGATCATCATCGACGGGCCGTTCTGCGTCTATCAGGGCGCGCGGCTCGGGCAGAAATGCTTCCGCAACTTCGGCAACAGCGCCGGCTCGGGGCCGCATACGATGCGCTGGGGCATCGAGCAGTCGCGCAACCTTATGACGGTGCGCGCCGCCGCGCAGACCGGCATGACCAACGTCGTCGGCCTGATGAAGGCGATGAACATCGGCGATTACCAGCCGTACCTCTCCTATGCGCTCGGCGCGGGCGAGACGACGGTGATGCGGATGGTCAATGCCTATGGCGTGCTCGCCAATCAGGGCCGCTGGCACGCGCCGACGCTGGTGGATTTCGTGCAGGACCGCCACGGCAAGGTGATCTGGCCGGAGAACTGGCGCGCCTGCGATCGCTGCAACATGCCCGACTGGGACGGCAAGCCGATGCCGCGACCGGCCACGCGCGGGCGACAGGTGGTCGATGCGATGACCGCCTATCAGATGATCCATATCACCGAAGGCGTGATCCAGCGCGGCACCGCGACCGTGCTGCGCGATCTCGACCGGCCGATGTTCGGCAAGACCGGCACCAATTCGGGGCCGACCGACGTGTGGTTCATCGGCGGCACCCCGCAGATGGTCGGCGGACTCTATATGGGCTACGATACTCCCTCGAGCCTCGGCGGTTATGCGCAGGGCGGCACGATGGCCGCGCCGATCTTCAGGGAATTCGCGGTCAAAGCCTATGACGGGCTGGAGAAGCTGCCGTTCCGCGCGCCGGAGGGCATCCGCATGGTGCGGATCGACCGTGCCTCGGGGCGGCCGGTGTTCGGCGTCTGGCCGTCGGTCGGCGATCCCAAGCCCGCGGTGATCTGGGAAGCGTTCAAGCCGCAGAGCGAGGCGCGCCGCGCCGCGCGCCGGCCGGAAGCCGCGCCCAGCGCCGCCGCTTCGGCCGCCGCGCCGCGCGCCCAGCCCAACGATAGTGATTTCTTGCAGCGGCAGGGGGGGATTTACTAAGTCCCGCCGGCTGGATTTGAATTGAGCATGTCAACCGGCAAAGGCCGGCGCACCCGGTGGCTGGATATATCGTGCCGCCGGAACGACGATTGATTGGAGAATTGAAATGCGCGCCGAGGCGCAGGCCCATGTCGAAAGCATCAACGAGGCGCTGGCGCTGTTGCGTCGCTTCCTCGACTGGGACCGCGCGCTCCGCCGGCTCGACGAACTGAACGCGCGGGTCGAGGACCCGGCCCTGTGGGAGAATCCCAAGCAGGCGCAGGAGGTGATGCGCGAGCGTCGCCGGCTGGACGAGGCGGTCACCGCCACCCGCAATATCGAGCGCGAGCTGGCCGACACCAGCGAGTTGATCGAGATGGCGGAGGCCGAGGGCGACGAGGCGATGGCCAGCGAGGGAACCGAGGCGCTTGCCCAGCTCGCCGAGCGCGCGCAGCAGGACAAGGTGAAGGCGCTGCTCGCCGGCGAGGCCGACGCCAACGACACCTATCTGGAGATCAACGCCGGCGCCGGCGGCACCGAGAGCCAGGACTGGGCCGAGATGCTCCAGCGCATGTACACGCGCTGGGCGGAGCGGCGCGGCTACAAGGTGGAGCTGGTCGACTATCACGCGGGGGAGCAGGCCGGCATCAAGTCCGCCACGTTGCTGGTGAAGGGCGAGAACGCTTACGGCTATGCCAAGGTGGAAAGCGGCGTGCATCGCCTCGTGCGCATCTCGCCCTATGACAGCTCGGCTCGGCGGCACACCAGCTTCTCGTCAGTATGGGTCTATCCGGTGATCGACGATTCGATCGACATCGAGATCAACGAAAGCGAATTGCGCATCGACACCTATCGCGCGTCCGGCGCGGGCGGGCAGCACATCAACACCACCGATTCGGCGGTGCGCATCACGCACTTGCCGACCGGCATCGTCGTCGCCTGCCAGAACCAGCGCAGCCAGCACAAGAACCGCGCGGAGGCCTATAACCAGCTCCGCGCGCGCCTCTACGAGCATGAGCTGCGCAAGCGCGAGGAGGAGGCGAACGCGGTCAACGCCACCAAGACCGACATCGGCTGGGGGCACCAGATCCGCTCCTATGTCCTCCAGCCCTATCAGCTCGTGAAGGATCTGCGCACGGGCACGACCTCCACCTCGCCTGGTGACGTGCTCGACGGCGACCTCGACGACTTCATGGCCGCCGCCTTGTCGCAGCGCGTGACGGGCGAGACGGTGGAGGTGGAGGACGTCGATTGAGGCTGGCGCCCGCTTTCCTCCTGCTGCTCGTGCTGGCCGGCTGCGACGGATCGCAGCCGCTGATCCGGCATGAGGAGAAGGAGCCGGGGCCGTTTCCCGCGGCCGACCGTCCGGTCGCGCATATCGTTTCTTCCCGCTGGTCCACCGAGGAAGCGCGCGACCGGCTGAACGAGGCGACCGAGGTGATGAACCGCGCGAAGATCGCGCGCGGCATGACGGTGGCCGATATCGGCGCGGGCGAGGGCTATTACACCATTCGTCTCGCGCAGCGCGTCGGCAAGGACGGGCGCGTGCTGGCGGAGGATATCGTGCCGGCGGTGCGCGATGCGCTGGCCGAGCGCGTCGCGCGCGAGCGGCTCGACAATGTCAGCGTGCGGCTGGGCGCGCCGGCCGATCCCAAGCTGCCCGAGGCGAGCTTCGACCGGGTCTTCATGGTGCACATGTACCATGAGATCGAGCAGCCTTACGAGTTCCTCTGGCGGATGCGCCCCTCGCTGCGGCCCGACGGGCTGGTGGTGGTGGTCGATGCCAACCGGCCGACGGCCGATCACGGCACGCCGCCGGCGCTGTTGCAGTGCGAGTTCGGGGCGGTCGGCTATCAGCTCGTGACGATGGAGGTCATGCCGTCGGCGGGCGGCTATCTCGCGACCTTCAGGCCGGTGGGCTCCCGACCGGACCCGGCCGCGATCGAGCCTTGCCGCCAGCAATCGCTAGATCAGGCCTCGCGCACGAAGGCTGGTGACGGCGTCGCCGGCCAGCACAAGATGGTCGACGAGCCGGATTCCTAACGCCTCCAGCGCTGTCGCGATGCGCCGCGTGGCCATCAGGTCGTCCCGGCTCGGTTCCGCGTCGCCGGAAGGGTGGTTGTGAGCCATCACCACCAGATCCGCCCCGAATGCCAGCGCATCCCCGGCGATCGTGCGGATCGGCACCTCGACGCGCAGCACCTCGCCCGACGGGACATGGCGCAGGGCCAGCAGCCGGCCGCCGGCATCGAGATAGGCGAACGCCGCCACTTCGGTTGCGGCGCGGGCGATCGGCGCGAACAGGCCGCTCATCAACGGGTCGATCATCATCCCCGGCTACTATGGTTAACATCAAGGAATCAGGGCATTTCCTCCATTGCGGACTATTTTGGCGGCGGTTGGCACGGCCCTTGTGCGCGGCGCGCGCGCCTGCCACTGCTGATGCATGAGCGATATGGTGCATTTCGAGGACCAGTATCTCCGGCTGCTGCGCGAGGTGTGGGAGCATGGCGACGAGCGCCGCGACCGCACCGGCGTCGGCACGCGATCCCTGTTCGGCCCGACGCTGCGCTTCGACCTGTCGGACGACCGCGTGCCGCTCATCACCACCAAGCGCGTCGCGTGGAAGACGGCGGCGCGCGAGATGCTGTGGTTCCTGACCGGCGACACCAACATCCGCGAGCTGGTGCGGCAGAAGGTGCATATCTGGACCGACTGGCCGCTCGACCGCTACCGCCGCGAGAGCGGCGAGGCGATCGACCGCGACGCGTTCGAGGCGCGCATCCTCTCCGATGACGCCTTCGCCGCGCGATGGGGCGATCTCGGTCCGGTCTATGGCAAGCAATGGGTGGCGTGGGACACTTATGAGGCGGCGGGCGAGGGGCTATTCCGCAAGGGCGCTCCGGTCAACCAGATCGCCGAACTGGTCGAGGCGATCCGCCACAACCCCACGTCGCGGCGGCTGCTGTTCACCGGCTGGAACGTCGCGGAGCTGGGCGGGATGGCGTTGCCGCCGTGCCACATGACCTATCAATATCATATCGCCGGCGGGAAGCTTTCCGGCATGTTGTGGCAAAGGTCGTGCGATCTCGGGCTGGGCTTCGCGTTCAACGCCTTCTCGGCGGCGATGCTGCTCAGGATGCTCGCGCAGCAATGCGATCTGGAAGCCGGCGAGCTGGTGTGGAGCGCAGGCGACGCGCATATCTACCTGAACCACGCGCATCTGGTGGAGGAGACGCTCGCGCGAAAGCCGCGCGGTCACCCGCGCCTGACGATCGCGCGCCGGCCCGAAACGATCTTCGATTACCGGATCGAGGATTTCGCGGTGACCGACTACGATCCCCACCCGCACATCGCCGCGCCTGTGGCGGTGTAAGGGCGGCACTTTCTGGAGGCGGTGCGTCAGAACTTCCCTTCCGCCAGCACCTCCCGCAGAAAACCCACGAATGCCGTGACCGCCGGCAGCACGGTCGGCGAGCGTGGATGGACGGCATAGATGCCGACGTCCGCCGACCCCTCCCAATCCGCCAGCACGCGGACCAGCGCGCCGCTCTCCAGCGCCTCGCCCACGTCCCACAGCGAGCGCAGCGCGATGCCCACGCCGGTCAGCGCCAACTCGCGGACGATCTCGCTGGAATTGGTGGTGACCGCGCTGGCGCGATCGACCGTCGCGCGCCGCGTTCCATTCACCAGCCGCCACGGCATCTGCCCCGTCGCGGCGAGCAGGCGGTGCTGCCCGAGCGATGCGATCGTCTCCGGCGCGCCGTGTCGCTCCACATAGCCGGGCGCGGCGCACAGCACCCGCCGGCTGCCGCCGAGCCGGTGCGCGACGAGGCCGGGCGCGATCTCCGGCGCGATGCGGATGGCGAGGTCGATGCGCGCGTCGAGCAGGTCGATGAAATCGTCCGACAGGTCGAACTCCAGCGCCACCGCCGGATACGCGTCGATGAAGCGATGCAGATGCGGCGCGATATGCAGCCGCCCGAACGAAGTGGGCGCGGAAACGCGCAGCGGCCCGCTCGGCGCGTTGCGGACTCCGGTGACGCGCGCCTCCGCCTCGCGCACCCCGGCGAGGATCGCGGCAAGGTCGGCATGGAAACGTGCGCCCGGCTCGGTCAGCGCCAGCCGCCGCGTCGTGCGGTGGACGAGGCGGACTCCCAACCGTTCCTCCAGTCGCGCGAGCCGCTTCGACACCATTGCCGGCGAGATGCCAAGCGCGCGGCCTGCGGCGGAGAGGCTGCCTGAATCGACCACGTGGACGAACAGCTCATAATCCGGATCGAGCGACATTATTTCCCATGACGAAAAGCTGCTTCAACTTCTTCAAGCCTACCGAACAGAAAGCGCATCGTCTATCGAGGGTGGCGAAGGAGCAAGTGATGGCGATGATCGACAAGGCGGGGTTGCAGGTCGCGGCGGAGCTGGCGCAATTCGTGGACGAGCGGGCGCTGCCCGGCACCGGCGTCGCGGCGGAGGATTTCTGGCGCGGCGCGGCGGCGATCTTCGCCGACCTCGCGCCGCAGAATCGGGCGCTGCTCGCCGAACGCGAGCGGCTGCAACAGGCGATCGACGCGCGCTATATCGCGGGCGAGCCGGTGGACGAGGCATTCTTGCGCGGCATCGGCTATCTGGTCGACGAGCCAGTGCCGTTCGCGGTCGGCACCGCCAATGTCGATGACGAGATCGCGCGGCTCGCCGGGCCGCAGCTTGTCGTGCCGATCCTCAACGCGCGCTTCCTGCTCAACGCCGCCAATGCGCGCTGGGGCAGCCTGTATGATGCGCTCTACGGCACTGACGCCATCCCCGGCACGGCCGCGCCCGGCGGCTATGACGCGGCGCGCGGCGCGCAGGTGATCGCCTGGGCCAAGGCATTCCTTGACGAAGCGGTGCCGCTGGCGAGCGGATCGTGGGCGGAGCTTGCCGGGGAGCCGGTGTTGCGCGACCCCGCGCAGTTCGTCGGTCGCACCGACAAATCGCGGCTCTATCGCCACAACGGCCTGCATATCGAGGTGCTGTTCGACCGCGACCATCCGATCGGGCGCGACGATCCGGCCGGGATCGCCGACGTGATCCTCGAATCCGCGCTGACCACGATCTGCGACCTCGAGGATTCGATCGCGGCGGTCGATGCCGAGGACAAGGTGGCGGCCTATGCCAACTGGCTCGGGCTGATGCGCGGCGATCTGGAGGATACGTTCGACAAGAACGGCCGCACGATGACGCGCCGGTTGAACGCCGACCGCAACTATACCGCGCCGGACGGCTCCACGCTTACGCTGCCGGGGCGCAGCCTGCTGCTGGTGCGCAACGTCGGCCATCTGATGACCACCCCCGCCGTGAAGCTGGCGGAGGGCGGCGATGCGCCCGAGGGCATCCTCGACGCGATCGTCACCGGCCTGATCGCGCTGCATGACCGCAAGGGGCGCGGGAAATACGCCAACAGCCGCGCGGGATCGGTCTATATCGTCAAGCCGAAGATGCACGGTCCGGCGGAATGCGCTTTCACCGACCGGCTGTTCGGCCGCGTCGAGGATCTGCTCGGCCTCGCGCGAAATACGATCAAGGTCGGCGTGATGGATGAGGAGCGGCGCACCTCCGCCAATCTCGCCGCGTGCATCCATGCGGTGAAGGACCGCATCATGTTCATCAACACCGGCTTCCTCGATCGCACCGGCGACGAGATGCACACCGCGATGCGCGCCGGGCCGATGATCCGCAAGGGCGAGATGAAGGCCGCGCCGTGGATCGCCGCCTATGAGGACCGCAACGTCCAGATCGGCCTCGCCTGCGGCCTCTCCGGCCGGGCGCAGATCGGCAAGGGCATGTGGGCCGCGCCCGACAGGATGGCTGACATGCTCGATCAGAAGATCGGCCACCCGCGATCGGGCGCCAACACCGCCTGGGTGCCGTCGCCGACCGCCGCGACGCTGCACGCGACCCATTACCACCGCGTCGACGTCTTCACCCGCCAGCGCGAGCGCGCCGCGGAGCCGGTCGCGCCGCTCGCGAAGCTGCTGACGGTGCCGGTCGCGACCGGCCGCAACTGGCAGCCGGAGGAGGTGCGCGAGGAACTGGACAATAATGCGCAGGGCATCCTCGGCTATGTCGTGCGCTGGATCGATCAGGGCATTGGCTGCTCCAAGGTGCCCGATATCCACGATGTCGGCCTGATGGAGGATCGCGCGACGCTGCGCATCTCCTCGCAGCATATCGCCAACTGGTTGCTGCACGGCGTGGCGACGAAGGATCAGGTGGACCAGGCTTTCGAGCGGATGGCGGCGAAGGTCGATGCTCAGAATGCCGGCGATCCCGCCTATCGCGCGATGGCGGGAGCGGGAGAGGGGAATATCGCCTACCGCGCCGCCAGGGCGCTGGTATATGAAGGCGTCGAGCAGCCGAGCGGCTATACCGAGCCGTTGCTCCACAAGTTCCGGGCGGAGGCGAAGGCGCGCGGATAGGATCAAAGGCTGCCGGGCGAGGGGGCAAGATGGTCTATATCCTGATAGTTTGCCTGACGATGCTGGTTCTCCCGGTGGCGTCGATCCTGTTCGAACTGGGGACGGGGCAGCTTCCTTTATTGTGGCTGGTCGGCAAGTGGTTCGTGTTCTGGGCGGTCGGCGTGCGCTTGTTGCTGGCCGGTCTGCGGCAATATTTCCAGCCTGCCTTCACGAGCCGCGACATCATGGGGATCGAGCAGTCCGAGGCGCATGTCCTCGTGCGCGAACTGGGCGGCGCCAACCTGGCGAGCGGCATCGTGGGGCTGGCGTCGATCGCCATGCCGACATTCGTGCTGCCCGCGGCGATCGGCGCCGGCATCTTCTATGCCGTCGCCGCGCTGGAACATGTCAGGTCGACGCATCGCGGAACGAACGAAACGGTGGCGATGGTCAGCGATATCTTCATCGCCGTGGTCCTGATCGGTTTCGCCTGCTGCACGTTGCTCGGTCGCGGCTGATCCACGCGCAGCGCTTTCACTCGGGAGGAGTTTCGCCTAAGCTCGCCTCATGATCTGTCTGGTTCATCCACCGTTCAGCCACTATGACTACAAATGTAATCAGCGGTTGTGGAGAAGGTGCGATGCGGGATTATCTCATTACGATCATCACCGCCACAGCGGCGGCATGGCTGCTCCAGCAGAGCCCGCCGCCGCCACCCGTTGCGGCATTGACTCCGCCGCCGCCTCCGGGAGCGGCGCCGCGCTGATGGCGGGACGGTGGGCATGACGCGCGTCTCGCTGCATCTCGCGCGCGCCGACAATGGCGTGATCGGGCGCGACGGCGGGCTGCCGTGGCGTCTGCCGGCGGACATGAAGCGCTTCAAGGCACAGACGATGGGCCGCCCGATGATCATGGGGCGCAAGACCTTCGAGAGCTTTCCCGCGCCGTTGCCGGGGCGGCGGCACATCGTCCTGACGCGCGATCCGTCATGGCATGCGCATGGCGCGGAAGTCGCGTCCACCGTCGCTGAAGCACTGGCGCTGGCGGGAGAGGATGCGGCGGTGATCGGCGGCGCGGAGGTGTTCGCGCTGTTCCTGCCGTTGGCCGACCGGATTGAACTGACCGAGGTGCATCTCGCGGCGGAGGGTGATACCCTCGTCGCCCCGTTCGACGGCTGGCGCGAGGTGGCGCGAGAGGAGCATTCGGCGGAGGATGGGCGACCGGGGTATAGCTTCGTGAGGTTGGTGCGATAGCGGCGGGAATTGGTGGTTTGCGGAAAGGGGGCTTACGGGCAGTGACCAGCCCGAAGCAGACAACCGTTTCCAAAGAGCTAGAGACAGCCTTCCTCGTGATAGGTTCCACGAATAGCCAACACCGCACCATTTTGATCCAACCGCCAAAATACTCGCGCAGCGATGTTACAGACAAAACTGCCCTCCTCACGCTTTGCTCCATATTCGCCGGCCGCCTCGAACCACGTAGGTTTGAAGCCCTCTGCTGCGAGCTCATCGATCAGCTTTTGCGCGGAAGTGCCTATGGGAAAACGTCTTCGAATGCGCGCATCGAACTGAGAAGAAGCGTCGTTCCAACCGCTGGGTAAGTTCTTGGTAAGAGGCGACGGAGGTTGCGCTGTGGTCCAGTAAAGCGCGGCAGCAAGCCCGACGACAATGCCGCTCGCAAAAACGATAATTTCTCGGGCAAACGGTCTAATTTTGCGCACGCCTATATATCGCTCAATGTGAGCAGGGCAATTCCACCGAAAACCGCGACAAGGATCACAACTGCCAGCAATGACCCGATAATTGTGCCAGTCAGTTTCGTAGATTGCCTCATCCCAAGAACTTGAACGAACGGCGGTCCGGGGTAAGTCGATTGAGCTCACGAACGATCACCATTGCGGCGACAGCGGCCTTTCGCTTAAAACCATGCAACCTCAAAAGAGCCGCCGCCCGGCATCCCGGACGGCGGCTCTTTCGGTGTCGAACGGTGATCCGGCGGATCAGTCGTTCAGATACTCGCCCGCGGCCTCGTCACTGCCGTCGCCGGAGGAGACGACCGCGGCGAGCGGGTCCGGGCCGGTGCCCTGCGCGTCACGCGGGGAGCGGGCCAGTTCGGCGGCATGTTCCTGCGCCGCGCTTGCCGGGGCGGTGATCGCCATCGCCTCGGCCAGCTTGCGCTGCTGCACGCGCAGCGCCGCATCGCGCGAGGTGGCCGCGACGCGCAGGCGGTTCATGCCCGCGCCGGTGCCCGCCGGGATCAGGCGGCCGACGATGACATTCTCCTTGAGGCCCATCAGCGTGTCCTGCTTGCCCTGCACGGCCGCCTCGGTGAGCACGCGCGTCGTTTCCTGGAACGACGCGGCCGAGATGAACGAGCGGGTCTGCAACGACGCCTTGGTGATGCCGAGCAGGATCGGCTTGCCCTGCGCGGGCTGCTGACCCTTGGCGAGCTTGGCGTTCACCTCGTCCATCTCCTCGCGATCCACCTGCTCGCCGGGGAGCAGGGTGGTGTCGCCGGCGTCGGTGATCTCGACCTTCTGCAGCATCTGGCGAACGATCACCTCGATGTGCTTGTCGTTGATCTTCACGCCCTGCAGTCGATAGACCTCCTGGATTTCGCTGACGAGGTACTCGGCCAGCGGCTCGATGCCGAGCACTTCCAGGATGTCGTGCGGATCGGGGCTGCCGCCGATCAGGTTGTCGCCACGCTTGACGTAGTCGCCTTCCTGGACGTCGATCACCTTCGACTTCGGCACCAGATATTCGACGACCTCGCCGCCGTCCTCCGGCTGGATGCCGATCTTGCGCTTCGCCTTGTAATCCTTGCCGAACACCACGCGGCCGGAGACCTTGGCGATGATCGCATTCTCCTTCGGCTTGCGCGCCTCGAACAACTCGGCGACGCGCGGCAGACCGCCGGTGATGTCGCGGGTCTTGGCGCTTTCACGCGCGACACGCGCCAGCACGTCGCCGGCCTGCACCGTGGCACCGTCCTCGACCGACAGCACCGCGCCCGACGCCAGCATGTAGCGCGCGGTCTCGCCCGAGCCTTCGTCGAGCAGGGTGATGCGCGGACGCAGATCCTCCTTCGACTTGGAACCGGCGCGGAATTCGGTGACGACGCGCTGGGCGATGCCCGTCGCCTCGTCGACCTGCTCGGCCAGCGTCTTGTTCTCCACGAGGTCCTGGAACTTCACAATGCCGCCGGTCTCGGTGATCACCGGCATGGTGAACGGGTCCCACTCGGCCATGCGATCGCCCTTGGAGACGATATGGCCGTCGTCGAACATGACATAGGCGCCATACGGGATGCGATCGACCGACAGCTCGCGGCCGTCCATGTCCTTGATCACGATCTCGCCCGAGCGGCTCAGCACGACGCGGCGGCCGCGCTGGTCCTCGATCACGCGCAGGTCGCGGAACTCCACGGTGCCGTCGGCATGCGCCTCCAGGTTCGAGGTTTCGTTGAGCTGCGCCGCGCCGCCGATGTGGAAGGTGCGCATCGTGAGCTGGGTACCCGGCTCGCCGATCGACTGCGCGGCGATGACGCCCACCGCCTCGCCGATGTTGACCGGCGTGCCGCGCGCGAGATCGCGCCCGTAGCATTTGCCACACACCCCAACCTTCGATTCGCAGACCAGCGGACTGCGGATCTTGACCGACTGGATGCCGATGCCCTCGATCACCGCGACCGCCGCTTCGTCGAGCAGCGTGCCGGTGGCGATGACCACCTCGTTGGTCTTCGGATCGACGATGTCCTCCGCCGTGGTGCGGCCGAGGATGCGCTCGCCGAGCGACGCGATGGTCGAGCCGCCCTGCACGATCGCCTTCATCTCCAGCGCGCGCTCGGTGCCGCAATCCTCCTCGACGATGACGCAATCCTGCGACACGTCGACGAGGCGGCGGGTCAGGTAGCCCGAGTTCGCGGTCTTCAACGCCGTGTCCGCGAGGCCCTTGCGGGCGCCGTGGGTGGAGTTGAAGTATTCAAGGACGGTCAGGCCCTCCTTGAAGTTCGAGATGATCGGCGTCTCGATGATCTCGCCCGACGGCTTGGCCATCAGGCCGCGCATGCCGGCAAGCTGCTTGATCTGCGCCTGCGAGCCACGCGCGCCGGAGTGCGCCATCATGTAGATCGAGTTGATCGGCTTCTCGCGGCCCGTCTCCGGGTCGACCTTCACCGCCTTGATCTCGTTCATCATCGAGTTCGCCACCTGGTCGCCGCAGCGGCTCCAGGCGTCGATCACCTTGTTGTACTTCTCCTGCTGCGTGATCAGGCCGTCCTGATATTGCTGCTCGAAGTCCTTCACCTGATCGCGCGTCTCGTCGACCAGCTTCTCCTTGTCGCCCGGGATGACCATGTCGTCCTTGCCGAACGAGATGCCGGCGCGGAACGCGTGGCGGAAGCCCAGCGCCATGATGGCGTCGGCGAACAGCACCGTCTCCTTCTGGCCGGTGTGGCGATAGACCTCGTCGATGACGTCGGTGACGTCCTTCTTGGTCAGCAGGCGATTGACCGTCTCGAACGGCACCTTGTGGCTCTTGGGCAGGCACTCGCCGAGCAGCATGCGGCCCGGCGTCGTCTCATAGCGCTTGAGATACTGGTTGCCCTGCTCGTCGGTCTGCGGAACGCGGCTGGTGATCCTGGTGTGCAAGGTCACCGCGCCGGCGTTGAGCGCCTGATGCACCTCCTGCATGTCGGCCAGCAGCATGCCTTCGCCCGGCTCGTTCTGCTTCTCCATCGAGAGATAATAGAGGCCGAGCACCATGTCCTGCGACGGCACGATGATCGGCTTGCCGTTCGCTGGGCTGAGGATGTTGTTGGTCGACATCATCAGGACGCGCGCTTCGAGCTGCGCCTCAAGGCTCAGCGGGACGTGCACGGCCATCTGGTCGCCGTCGAAGTCGGCGTTGAAGGCCGAGCAGACCAGCGGGTGAAGCTGGATCGCCTTGCCCTCGATCAGCACCGGCTCGAACGCCTGGATGCCGAGACGGTGGAGCGTCGGCGCGCGGTTCAGCAGCACGGGGTGTTCGCGGATCACCTCGTCGAGGATGTCCCAGACTTCCTTGCGCTCCTTCTCGACCCACTTCTTCGCCTGCTTCAGGGTCATCGACAGACCCTTCGCGTCGAGGCGGGCGTAGATGAACGGCTTGAACAGTTCGAGCGCCATCTTCTTCGGCAGGCCGCACTGGTGCAGCTTGAGTTCCGGCCCGGTCACGATGACCGAGCGGCCCGAATAATCGACGCGCTTGCCGAGCAGGTTCTGGCGGAAGCGGCCCTGCTTGCCCTTGAGCATGTCGGACAGCGACTTCAGCGGACGCTTGTTGGCGCCCGTGATCGTGCGCCCGCGGCGGCCGTTGTCGAACAGCGCGTCGACCGCTTCCTGCAACATGCGCTTTTCGTTGCGGACGATGATGTCCGGCGCGCGCAGCTCCATCAGCCGCTTCAGGCGGTTGTTGCGGTTGATGACGCGGCGATAGAGGTCGTTGAGGTCCGACGTCGCGAAGCGGCCGCCGTCCAGCGGCACCAGCGGGCGCAGCTCGGGCGGGATGACCGGGATCACCTCGAGGATCATCCACTCCGGCCGGTTGCCGGATTCGAGGAAGCTCTCGACGACCTTAAGGCGCTTAATGATCTTCTTCGGCTTCAGCTCGGACTTGGTGGTCGCCAGTTCCTCCAGAAGCTGCTGCTTCTCGCCCTCGAGATCGAGGTTCTCGAGCATGACGCGCACCGCCTCCGCGCCGATGCCGGCGGAGAAGGCGTCCTCGCCATATTCGTCCTGCGCCTCGAGCAGCTCGTCCTCGGTGAGGAGCTGATACTTCTCCAGCGGGGTCAGGCCCGGCTCGATGACGATATAGGCCTCGAAATAGAGCACGCGCTCAAGCTGCTTGAGCTGCATGTCGAGCAGCAGGCCGATGCGCGACGGCAGGCTCTTGAGGAACCAGATGTGCGCGACCGGCGCGGCCAGCTCGATATGGCCCATGCGCTCGCGGCGGACCTTGGAGACGGTGACCTCCACGCCGCACTTCTCGCAGACGATGCCCTTGTATTTCATGCGCTTGTACTTGCCGCACAAGCATTCGTAATCCTTGATCGGGCCGAAGATGCGCGCGCAGAACAGGCCGTCACGCTCGGGCTTGAACGTGCGGTAGTTGATCGTCTCCGGCTTCTTGATCTCGCCGAACGACCACGAGCGGATGCGATCCGGCGATGCGATGCCGATCTGGATCTGGTCGAAGGTCTCGGGTTTCGCGACCGGGTTCGCGAAGGGGGTCATCTCGTTCATAACTTCATCCCTCTGGAGGGTAATTCTGCTGGGCGGAGACAGGGGGCGCCGTCGTCGCGGCGACGCCCGATCCCGTTATTCCGCCGCCTCGGCCAGGCCATCGTCCTCGTCCATCGACTTGAGATCGACGTTGAGGCCGAGCGAGCGCATTTCCTTGACGAGCACGTTGAAGCTCTCCGGGATGCCGGCCTCGAACGTGTCGTCGCCCTTGACGATCGCCTCATAGACCTTGGTGCGACCGACCACGTCGTCGGACTTCACCGTCAGCATCTCCTGGAGCGTGTAGGCCGCGCCATAGGCCTGGAGCGCCCACACCTCCATCTCGCCGAAGCGCTGGCCGCCGAACTGCGCCTTGCCGCCCAGCGGCTGCTGGGTGACGAGGCTGTACGGCCCGATCGAGCGCGCGTGGATCTTGTCGTCCACGAGGTGGTGCAGCTTGAGCATGTAGATGATGCCCACCGTCACCTTGCGGTCGAACTTCTCGCCGGTGCGTCCGTCGAACAGGTCCGACTGGCCCGACGGGTCGAGACCCGCCAGCTCCAGCATGTCCGCGACATCCGCCTCGACCGCGCCGTCGAACACCGGCGTCCCCATCGGCACGCCGCGCGTCAGGTTCTCCGCCAGCTCGACGATGCCCTCGCCGTCACGGGCGTCGATATCGGCGAGATAATGCTCGCCGTAGATCGTGCGCAGGCGATCCTTCACCGGCTCCGGCATCGCGCCGGGGCGGGCATCGGGATTCGCCTCGCGCCAGTCCTCCAGCGCCTGCGAGACCTGCTGGCCAAGGCCGCGCGCGGCCCAGCCGAGATGGGTCTCGAAGATCTGCCCGACGTTCATGCGCGACGGCACGCCCAGCGGGTTCAGCACCAGATCGACCGGCGTGCCGTCCGCGAGGAATGGCATGTCCTCCTGCGGCAGGATGCGGCTGATGACGCCCTTGTTGCCGTGACGGCCGGCCATCTTGTCGCCCGGCTGGAGCTTGCGCTTCACCGCGACGAACACCTTGACCATCTTCAGCACGCCCGGCGGCAACTCGTCGCCACGCTCCAGCTTCTCGCGCCGGTCGTGGAACTTGTCGGTGATCCGCTTGGCGGCCTCATCATACTGCGCCTTGACGGTCTCCAGGTCGCCCTGGACCTTGTCGTCCTGCACGGCGAACTTCCACCATTCGTGGCGGTCCACCGAATCGAGCACTTCGGCGTCGATCGTCACACCCTTGCGGACGCCCTTGGGGGCCGCCGTGGCGACCTGATCCAGCAGCATCTCGCGCAGGCGCGACCAGGTGGCGCGGTTGAGGATCGTGCGCTCGTCGTCCGAGTCCTTCTTCAGGCGCTCGATCTCCTCGCGCTCGATCGCCATCGCGCGCTCGTCCTTGTCGATGCCGTGGCGGTTGAAGACGCGCACGTCGACGATCGTCCCGGCCACGCCCGGCGGCAGGCGCAGCGAGGTGTCGCGCACGTCGCTCGCCTTCTCGCCGAAGATCGCGCGGAGCAGCTTCTCCTCCGGCGTCATCGGGCTTTCGCCCTTCGGCGTGATCTTGCCGACGAGGATGTCGCCCGGCTCCACCTCGGCGCCGATATAAACGATGCCCGCCTCGTCGAGGTTGCGCAGCGCTTCCTCGCCGACGTTCGGGATGTCGCGGGTGATGTCCTCCGGCCCGAGCTTCGTGTCGCGGGCGGCCACCTCGAACTCGTCGATGTGGATCGACGTGAACACGTCGTCCTTCACGATCCGCTCGGAGATGAGGATCGAGTCCTCATAATTGTAGCCGTTCCACGGCATGAACGCGACGAGCGCGTTGCGACCCAGCGCCAGTTCGCCGAACTCGGTCGACGGGCCGTCGGCGATGATGTCGCCGGCGCGCACCACGTCGCCCACCTTCACCAGCGGGCGCTGGTTGATGCAGGTCGACTGGTTGGAGCGCTGGAACTTCATCAGCGTGTAGATGTCGACGCCCGATTCCTCGGCCGAAACCTCGCCCGTCGCGCGGACGACGATGCGGCTGGCATCGACCTGATCGATCACGCCCGCGCGGCGGGCGGCGATGGCGGCGCCGGAATCGCGCGCGACCGTCTCCTCCATGCCAGTGCCGACGAACGGCGCCTCGGCCTTGACCAAAGGCACCGCCTGACGCTGCATGTTCGAGCCCATCAGCGCGCGGTTCGCGTCGTCGTTCTCAAGGAACGGGATCAGCGAGGCGGCGACCGACACAAGCTGCTTCGGCGACACGTCCATCAGCGTGATCGTCTCGGGCAGCGCCATCAGGAACTCGCCCGCCTGACGCGCGGAGATCAGTTCCTCGGTGAGACGGCCGTCCTTGTCGACCTCAGCGTTGGCCTGCGCGATCGTGTGCTTGGCCTCCTCCATCGCGGAGAGATAGACCACCTCGTTGGTGACCTTGCCGTCCACGACCTTGCGGTACGGCGTCTCGATGAAGCCGTATTTGTTGACGCGGCTGAAGCTCGCCAGCGAGTTGATCAGGCCGATGTTCGGGCCTTCCGGCGTCTCGATCGGGCAGATGCGGCCGTAATGCGTCGGATGGACGTCGCGGACCTCGAATCCCGCGCGCTCGCGGGTAAGACCGCCCGGCCCGAGCGCCGAGACGCGGCGCTTGTGCGTCACTTCGGAAAGTGGGTTGGTCTGGTCCATGAACTGCGAGAGCTGCGACGAGCCGAAGAACTCGCGCACGGCGGCGACCGCCGGCTTCGCGTTGATCAGATCGTTCGGCATGACGGTCGACACGTCCACCGACGACATGCGCTCCTTCACCGCGCGTTCCATGCGCAGCAGGCCGACGCGATACTGGTTCTCCAGCAGCTCGCCCACCGAACGCACGCGGCGGTTGCCGAGATTGTCGATATCGTCGATCTCGCCCTTGCCATCCTTCAGGTCGACGAGCGTCTTGACCACCGCGAGGATATCCTCGGTGCGCAGCGTCGTCACCGTGTCCTCGGCATCGAGGCCGAGGCGCATGTTGAGCTTGACGCGGCCCACCGCCGACAGGTCGTATCGGTCGGGATCGAAGAACAGGCCGGCGAACAGCGCCTCTGCCGTCTCCAGCGTCGGCGGCTCGCCGGGGCGCATCACGCGATAGATGTCGGACAGCGCCTGCTCGCGCTCCTCGGCCTTGTCGGCCTTCAGCGTGTTGCGGATCCACGGGCCGGTGGTGACGTGATCGATATCGAGCAGCTCGATGCGATCGACGCCGGCCTTGTCGAGCTTCTCAAGGTTCTCGGGCGAAATCTCGTCACCCGCCTCGACGTAGATCTCGCCGGTCGCCTCGTTGATGAGGTCATAGGCCGAATAGCGGCCGTAGATTTCCTCGGTCGGGATCAGCAGGTCAGTAAGGCCGTCCTTCGCCGCCTTGTTGGCGGCACGCGGGCTGATCTTCTGCCCGGCCGGGAACACCACTTCGCCCGAATTGCCGTCGACGATGTCGAACATCGGCTTCACGCCGCGCCAGTTCTCCGGCTGGAACGGAATCTTCCACCCGCCTTCGCCACGGACGAAGGTGAGACGGTTGTAGAAATGATTGAGGATTTCCTCGGAATTGAGGCCGAGCGCGTACAGCAGCGCCGTCACCGGCAGCTTACGCTTCCGGTCGATGCGGACGTTGACGATGTCCTTCGCGTCGAACTCGAAATCGAGCCACGAGCCGCGATAGGGGATCACGCGGGCGGCGAAGAGATACTTGCCGGACGCATGGGTCTTGCCGCGGTCATGGTCGAACAGCACGCCGGGCGAACGGTGCATCTGGCTGACGATGACGCGCTCGGTGCCATTGATGAAGAAGGTGCCGTTCTCGGTCATGAGCGGCATGTCGCCCATGTAGACGTCCTGCTCCTTGATATCGAGCACGGAGCGGGTTTCCGTATCCGGGTCCACCTCGAACACGATCAGCCGCAACGTGACGCGCATCGGCGCGGCATAGGTGATGCCGCGCTGGCGGCATTCCTCGACGTCGAACTTCGGCGGCTCAAGCTCGTAGTTGACGAAATCCAGCTCGGCGGTGCCGGCGAAGTCGCGGATCGGGAAAACGCTGCGCAGCGTCTTCTCGAGGCCCGAGACATAGCCGATCGAGGGATCGGAGCGCAGGAACTGCTCGTAGCTTTCGCGCTGCACCTCGATGAGGTTCGGCATCTGCACGACTTCGTGGATGTTGCCGAACACCTTGCGGATGCGCCGCTTGGGCGTGGTTGCGCCCTCGATCGCCTTGGTTGCCATGTAGCTGTCAGCCCTCAGTCAAAAACCGTTCGAGCGCGAGAACAGACGCCAAAAGGCCGCAGTCCATCCCCATCCGGGGTGACGGCAGCCTTGAGCGTCTTATGAAACCGGAAACCTCCATTCGTCCGATACGGTGCGCGACGCCGCATCATGTCCCGAAGCTCCGGCAAGAGCGGCGATGTAGGGGGTCGTTCCAACAACGTCAAGGTACGCGCGGCAGGTTGATCCGCGCGGCGGTACGGGCATAACCGGCGGCATACCATCGGAACAGGGAAATCCCATGCACCGCAAGTCATTGATCCTCGCCTGCCTCGCCCTGACCGCCGCGCCGCTCGCCGCGCAGCAGGTGAGCGCGCCGCCGCCGGGCGGCGATATCCCCGCGAGCTTCGCCTATCCGACCGAGGCGAACGATTATGTGAAGCGCGACGTGATGATCCCGATGCGCGACGGGGTGAAGCTTCACACCGTCATCGTCATCCCCAAGGGCGCGACCAACGCACCGATCCTGCTCACCCGCACGCCCTATAATGCCTCGGGGCGCGTGGCGCGGATGGCCAGCCCGCACATGATCTCGATCCTGCCGCAAGGCGACGAGCCGTTCGTCCGCGCCGGCTATATCCGCGTGTTCCAGGACATTCGCGGGAAATACGGGTCGGAGGGCGATTATGTCGTCACCCGTCCGGTGGTCGGCCCGCTCAATCCGACCAAGGTGGACCATACCACCGACGCCTGGGACACGATCGACTGGCTGGTGAACAAGGCCAACCTACCCGAATCCAATGGCCGCGTCGGGATGATCGGATCGTCCTATGAGGGATTCACCGTCGTCATGGCGCTGCTCCATCCGCATCCGGCGCTGAAGGTCGCCGCGCCGGAAAGCCCGATGATCGACGGCTGGATGGGCGACGACTGGTTCCACTACGGCGCGTTCCGGCTCGCCAATATCGGCTGGCTCGGCTCGCAGACCGGCTTCAAGGGCGCGGCGGAGGAGCCGGCCTCGGGCATCTACGACGATTACGATCGCTTCCGCCGCGTCGGCTCGGCGGGGGCATGGGCGGAGCAATCGGGCTATGCCGCGCTGCCCTATTGGCAAAGGATGGTGGCGCATCCTTCCTATGACGCCTTCTGGCAGGGGCAGGCGCTCGACAAGCTGGTCGCGGCCAATCCCTCGAACGTCCCGACGATGTGGGAACAGGGGCTGTGGGATCAGGAGGACATGTATGGCACGATCCATACGTGGGAGGCGCTGAAGGCGAAGGGCAAGCTCGGCAACAACTTCCTCGTCATGGGGCCGTGGCGGCACAGCCAGGCGAATTACGACGGCTCCTCGCTCGGCGACTTCAAGTGGAAGGGCGATACCGCGACCGAGTGGCGCGAGAAATATCTGTTCCCGTTCTTCGACCAGTATCTGCGCGATGGTCAGCCGGCGTTCGCGCCGCCGCAGGCGCTGATCTACAACACCGGTGAGAACCACTGGGACAAATTCGCGCAATGGCCGCTGGCGTGCGAGGCGGGCTGCGCCGCGCCATTGAAGCCGATCTATCTGGAGGCGGACGGCGGGTTGGGCTTCGACAAGGGTGGGGAGGGGGGCGACAGCTACGTCTCCGATCCCGCCAAGCCGGTGCCGCACCTGCCGCGCCCGGTGAATTTCGGCGACGGCCGCTGGGGGGCGTGGCTGGTGCAGGACCAGCGCAGCTATGACGGCCGCCCGGACGTGATGACCTATCAGACCGCGCCGCTGACGCAGGCGATGCGCGTGTCCGGCCCGCCGATCGCGGACCTGTTCGCCAAGACGACCGGCACCGACGGCGATTTCGTCGTCAAGGTGATCGACGTCTATCCCGATCAATATGCCGACGAGCCGAAGAAGGGCGGATACCAGCTCGCGGTCAGCCTCGACATCTTCCGTGGCCGCTACCGCGACAGCTTCGAGCATCCCTCGGCGATTCCCGCCAACAAGGTGCAGCGCTATCGCTTCCGCCTGCCGACGGTGAACCATGTGTTCGAGCCGGGGCATCGCATCATGGTGCAGGTGCAGTCGACGCTGTTCCCGCTCTATGACCGCAACCCGCAGAAATATGTGCCGAACATTTTCCTCGCGAAACCCGGCGACTATCAGAGGGCGACCGTCACGCTGATGCGCGGCGGCGCGCAGGCGAGCGCGGTGTGGCTGCCAATCGTGCCGGTGGCGCGACCGGGCGAATAATGACGGTCTGGTGCGGTTCAGCTTGATGGGGATAACGCGCGCGGGATGAGAACGGCTATCATGGGGCTGGCGCTGACCGGGACGGCGCTGGCTGGCGGACAGGCGATCGCGCAGGCGATCCCGAAGACCACCCCGGAAAACCTCGCGCCCGCCCCGCTCAAGGTGCCGTTGCCGTTGCCGACGCCGGCTCCCTCGGGAACGCCCGTTAGCGAGCAACCGCTGGTCGTGGTGCCGATCGAGCCGTCGAGCGCGCCGCAGGCTCCGCCGCGCGCGCGATCGACTTCGCGTGAGGTGCCTGTCGCCGCTCCGCCGCGCCGGGAGCGGGCGCCGCGTCCGACCGCGCGGGCAACGTCAGCGCCGCGCGAGGCGGTGCCGCGGGCGGTTGCCCCGACACCCGCGCCTGCGCCCACGCCTTTGACGGCTCCTTCCGCCGGGCCAACAGCGATGGCGATGCCTGTTGCGCCGATCGTGCAATCCGAAACAGGCGAATCCCGGCGCGGCTGGCTCGTGCCTGTGGCTCTAGGGGGGCTGATCGCGCTGATCGCAGCGTTCGTTATCTGGCGGCGGCGTGGCGGTGAGGCAAAGGAGGATGAGGTTGCAGTCACGCCCGTCGCGCCGGTGCCGTCCGAACCGGCGGTTCCGCCAATTGCGCCCACTCCCGTGCCGGACGCGCCGCAATTCCTAGAGCGTCCGGCGCCGAGCGAGCGCGCCTGGCTCGATCTCGCCGCGCCGGAAGTGCATCGCGCGGGCATCAATCTCGTCACCGCCACCGCCGATGTCGCGCTGCTCGTGCGCAACGAGGGCAACGCCGTGGCGCGCGATGTTCGGCTCGCGATCCGCCTGACCAGCGCGCAGCCGGGGCAGGACGCGGTGCTCGACGCCTTGTTCGCCGAGCCGGTCGAGCGACCGATCGTGCCGCCGTTCGATCTCGCACCGGGCGAGGAGCGGGGGGTGCGCGGCATCGCCACCCTGCCGCGCGAGGCGATCGTCGCGCTCACCGCCGCCGGGCGGCCGATGTTCGTGCCGGTGGTCGCGCTCAACCTGCTTTACGATGCCGGCGCGGGAACGCCGGGGCAGACCACCGCCGCCTTCGCGGTCGGCGTGGAACGACCGGATGGCGGCAAGCTCGGCCCGCTGTGGCTCGACGAGCCGGCGCGGATGCACGACGCGATCGGCATCCGTGCGCACGGGACGACGGTGAAGAAGTAACGATCATCATCCCGGCGTTCGCGGAATGACGGCAACAAAAAAGGGCGGCTCCCGTGGTGGGAACCGCCCTTTCTTTTTCTGGCCGCGTCACGGGAGCAAGCCCCGTGACGTCGAACGCGGCTTTTGGCCGCGCCGGCCGGCCTTGCGGGAATGCGGGCCGGAACGGCCCGCATTCCCGCCGCAGCTTACTTCAGCTCGACGGTCGCGCCGGCTTCCTCGAGCTGCTTCTTGATCTTCTCGGCCTCGTCCTTCGAGACGCCTTCCTTGACCGGCTTCGGCGCCGACTCGACCAGCGACTTCGCCTCGGTCAGGCCCAGGCCGGTGATGGCGCGGACTTCCTTGATGACGTTGATCTTCTTGCCACCGTCGCCGGTGAGGACCACGTCGAACTCGGTCTTCTCCTCGGCCGCCGGCGCACCGCCAGCCGCGCCACCGGCCGGAGCGGCAACCGCAACGGCGGCGGCGGCGCTCACGCCCCACTTCTCTTCGAGAAGCTTCGAAAGCTCGGCCGCCTCGAGGACGGTCAGTTCGGAAAGCTGGTCAACCAGCGCGTTCAGGTCTGCCATTGTTCACTTCCTTCAAATCGCAAGCCCCGAGGGGCTTCAGTTTCGCTTGATAAAGCCGCCTGAGATCAGGCCGCTTCCTTCTCCGAATAGGCCTTGAGCACGCGCGCGAGCTGCCCGGCGGGCGCCTGGGTGATGGTCGCCAGCTTCGTGGCGGGTGCCACGAGAAGCCCGACGATCTTCGCCCGGAGCTCGTCCAGCGACGGCAGCGTGGCGAGCGCCTTCACGCCCTCCACGTCGAGCGCGTTCGCGCCCATCGCCCCACCCACGATTTCGAACTTGTCGTTCGTCTTCGCGAACTCGACCACCACCTTCGCCGCGGCGACGGGGTCGATCGAGGTGGCGAGACCGACCGGACCCGTGAGCATGTCGCCCAGCGAGAGATAGTCGGTGCCGTCGAGCGCGATCTTGGCAAGCCTGTTCTTCGAGACCTTGTAGCTGGCGCCGGCCTCCCGCATTTTGTTGCGCAATTGGGTCGACTGCGCGACGGTCATCCCGTGGTTGCGGGTGATGACCACCACGCCGACCTCGGAAAAGGTGCGGTTCAGCTCGGCGACGGCTGCGGCCTTTTGACCACGATCCATGCCATTCTCCACGTTCTGGACATGAGCCGAAACCCATGCCCGGTTACATTTCCCCACGCGCCTTTTCGGGGCGCATGGAGTTGTCCAGCGATGGGGAATGGGAAGCAGACGCATGGCCGTAACGGCGATGCGGCAGACCGGCGCGCCGCGAATGGCTGGCCGGAAAAATCCTGTCCCCGTCTCGGCGGGAGGATTAAGCCGGCAAACCGGCACCCGCTGTCTCGGACGGTGCCCGACGGCGCAAGGCCGGCGGACGCGCGGGAGCCAATATACGAGCGTCCGCGAAAGTCAACCTAGCGGTCGGTCCGCCGTGCCCCTTCCGCCCGCGCCGCCGCGAGCGTGGGATAGCCGTTGACCGCCATCAGCAGGTCCGCCTCCGCGAGGATCGATTTCAGCACATGCGCCGCGCCCTCCGCGCCGCCGAGCGCCAGCCCATAGGCATAGGGTCGCCCGATCCCCACCGCATCCGCGCCGAGCGCGATCGCCTTCACCACGTCGCTGCCCGAGCGAATGCCGGAATCGAACAGCACCGGCACGCGGCCCCTTACGGCGTCCGCCACGCCGGGCAGCATGTCGATCGCGGCGATCCCGCCGTTCGCCTGCCGTCCGCCATGATTGGAGACGTAGATGCCGTCCGCCCCGCCGTCGATCGCGCGCCGCGCGTCGTCGGGGTGGCAGATGCCCTTGAGCACGATCGGCAGCTTCGTCAGCGATTTGAGCCACGGCAGGTCGCCCCACGTCAGCACCTTGCCGAACGTCGCGCCCCAGGTGCCGATCGCGGTGCGCAGATCCTCCTCCGGTGACTTGGCGAGCAATTTGCGGAAGGCGGGATCGACGAAATAATTGGTCAGCACAGCACCGCGAAGCTGCGGGAAATTCGAGACGTTGAGGTCGCGCGGCCGCCAGCCCGTGACCCAGGTGTCGAGCGTGACGACGATCGCGTCATACCCCGCCGCCTCGGCGCGGCCGACGAGGCTCGCGGCCACGTCCTTGTCACGCGGTGTGTAGAGCTGGAACAGCGCGGGCGTGTCGCCACAGGCGCGTTTCACGTCCTCCAGCGGATCGTTCGACAGGGTGGAGGCGCACAGCGGCACGCCGGTCATGGCCGAGGCGCGTGCGGCGGCGAGGTCGCCGTGCTGGTCCTGCGTCACGATCCCGGTCACGCCGATCGGCGCCATGAACAGGGGCGAGGCGAGCTTGCGCCCGTAGAGGTCGATCGACAGGTCGCGGTTGGTGCAATCCACCATCATGCGGGGCACCATGCCCCAATGGTGGAAGGCGCGGGCGTTCTCGTCCTGCGTGAACTCGTCGCCGCAGCCGCCCTGCACGTAATTGAGCACCGAGGGGGGCATCGCCGCCTCCGCCCGCGCCTTGAGCGTCGCGAAATCGACCGGCAGCGTCGGCTGCACGCCGGAGAGGCCCGCGCCGTAGATCAATGTCTGGAAATCGCCGTAGTGCGGCATCTGCCTCTCCGCTTTCTGTGTCCGGCCCAGTTGTCGGGCGAGACAGGTCACGGCGTCAAGGATCAGCGCATCCGGTATCGCACGCCCAGCCACAGGGTGCGCGGCGTCGCCTGCTCGATGATGTTGTTGCCGCTGATCCCGGCCTCCACCCGTGCGTCGAAGGCGTTCTCGGCACGCGCCTCGATCAGCCACGCGCGGCCGAGCGGCAGCGTCGCCACCGCGTCGAGCGTCGTCGCCGGGCGCAGGCTGCGCGTGTTCTGGTCGTCGTCGAACTGCCGGGCGATGTAGCGCATCGTCGTGGAGAGCGAGGCGTCGCCCGCCCGCCAGCCGAGCGT
Organism: Sphingomonas sp. CL5.1; assembly: GCF_013344685.1. Lineage (NCBI taxonomy): Bacteria > Pseudomonadati > Pseudomonadota > Alphaproteobacteria > Sphingomonadales > Sphingomonadaceae > Sphingomonas > Sphingomonas sp. CL5.1. Next base: position 4,052,247 of record NZ_CP050137.1, on the reverse strand, counting down.
GCCGGAAACCTGGTCGATCGGCGTCTGCGCCGGGCGCAGGCCGTCCAGTCCGGCGGCCGCGCCGGATGCCTCCACCCGCGCATCGACATGCTGCCACGAGGCGCGCGCGTTGAACGGCCCGGCGCGCCAGCTCGCGTCCAGCTCCACGCCGGTCGAGGTGATCGCGTCGAGGTTCTGCCGCACGCGATAGACGCCGCCCGCCGCGACGAAGCCGACGCCGGGGAAGTTGCCCGGCCCCGTGCCGGCGGTGACGTTGGCGATCGCATCCTCCAGCCGGTTGCGGAACACCGTGACCGCGAGCGAAATGGCCCCGGTCGGCGTGACGGTCAGCCCGCCCTCATAGCCGGTGAGCTTCTCCGGGTTCAGCGCGGCGTTGGCGGCGGTGGCGTCCGCGCCGACGCGGAACGGGCGGTAAAGCTCGTTGAGCGTCGGCAGCCGCCAGCCGCGATAGGCCGCCGTGCGCAGCGTCACGGCGTCGATCGGCCGCCATGCGATGCCCGCGCGCCCGGTCGCCTCGGTGCCGTCGCGGTTAGGGAAATGCAGGTCGTTCACCGACGCGCGGGTGGCGATCATATGCTCGTCGAGATAGCCGTTCGCGATCCGCCACCAGTCGATCCGCCCGCCGAGGTCGAGCGTCAAGCGGCCGAGATCGGCGCTGCCATCCGCGAACAGGCCCATGTTGCGCGTCTCGCCGCCGGCGAAGCGCTGGCGGGTCGGCAGCCCGCTCACGTAGCTGAACAATTCCTGCGTCTTGCCGGAGACGGCGCGCACGTCCGCGCCCATCCGCAGCGACAGGTCCTTTCCGAGCGGCGGCGATACCTCCACCCGCGCGCCGATGCCGGTGGCGGGGGTGTTATATTGGTTCAGCGTCTCGGTCGCGGTGGTGCGCGCGGCGTTGATGCTGGCGAATTGCGAGGAGAAGGCGCGGGTCTGCAGATAGCCCAGCGCCGACCACCCCCAGGCGCCACGCCCGACGAGGCGCAGGCTGGCGTCAGCGCCCTGGCTGGTGTTGGCGGTATAGGCGGTGCCGCGATCGCGCGTGTCGGTGAAGGCGCTGACGTTCGCCTGAAGCTCGGTGTTGGGCGCGATGCCGATCACGCCGCGGAACGCGCCGCTTGCCTGCTCGTAAGGTGCGGGCCGATCGACCGGCCCGCGCGATTCGGCGACGGTGGGGGTGAAGCCGTCGCCGCGCGCATAGCTGCCGGAGAGGGTGGCGAAGCCCGCGCCGCGCACCAGCGCCGCGCTGCCGTCCGCCTCCAGCGAGTTGCGGCTGCCATAAGCCACGCCGAGCGCGAGCGGGGAAAGCTGGTCCGGCGTTGCGCTATCCATCTCCACCGTGCCGGCGAGCGCGCCCGGCCCGAAATAGCCGCTGCCCCCGCCGCGCGTCACGCGGATGCGACCGAGCCGCTCGGTGGCGTAAGCGGGGAAGGGCACCCAGCCGCCGAACGGATCGGCCTGCGGCACGCCGTCGAGGATCAGCAGCGCGCGGCTGGAGGCGTTGCCGCCGATGCCGCGCAGCGAGATGCCCTGGCTGGTCGGATTGGCCGAGCGCGAGTCCGAGCGGCGGAACTGCTGTAGCCCGGCGACATCGGCGAGGATGCTCTCCAGCCGGGTGCTGGCATTGTCGGTGATGCGGTCGCGATCGATCGCCACCACGTCGAACGCGCGGTCGCCCGGCCGGTCGTCCAGCCCGCGCCCGGTGACGACGATGTCGGGCTGCGCATTGGCGTCGACGGTCTGCGCCTCGGCGAGCGTGGCGACGGAGCAAAGCAGGGCGATGGCCAGCGGACGGATCATGCAGGCGCCTTTAGTGGGAGATCAAACTATTTGGAAGCACCTCGATGCGCGTCATGCAATGGCGCGGGCGGAGGGGGCGGTCAACCTGCCGGGTCCGCACCGCGCGCGCAAAAACAAAGGGCCGGGATCGCTCCCGGCCCTTCATATCCTTGCGATGCCGCGACGCTCAGGCGCCGGCGACTTCCGCCACGTCGATCTTGATGCCCGGCCCCATCGTGGAGCTGACCGCGATCTTGCGGACATACTTGCCCTTCGCGCCCGACGGCTTGGCCTTCACCACCGCATCGACCAGCGCATCGAAGTTGCGGCGCAGGTCCTCGGTGGCGAAGCTCGCCTTGCCGATGCCGGAGTGGATGATGCCGGCCTTCTCGACGCGATACTCGACCTGGCCGCCCTTGGCCGCCTTCACCGCCTCGGCGACGTTCATCGTCACGGTGCCGAGCTTCGGGTTCGGCATCAGGCCCTTGGGGCCGAGCACCTTGCCGAGACGGCCGACGACGCCCATCATGTCCGGGGTGGCGATGCAGCGGTCGAAGTCGATCGTGCCGCCCTGGATCGTCTCCATCAGGTCTTCCGCACCGACGACGTCGGCGCCGGCGGCGCGCGCCTCGTCAGCCTTCGCGCCCTTGGCGAACACGCCGACGCGCACCGTCTTGCCGGTGCCGGCCGGGAGCGTGACGACGCCGCGCACCATCTGGTCGGCATGGCGCGGATCGACGCCGAGGTTCAGCGCGATCTCGATCGTCTCGTCGAACTTGGAGGTGGCGTTGGCCTTGGCCAGCGCGATCGCCTCGTCGACGCCGTGCAGCTTCTCACGGTCGATCTGGATGGCCTTATGCTTCTTGGTCAGCTTCGCCATGTTCAGCCCTCCACCACTTCGAGGCCCATGGCCCGCGCGCTGCCTTCGATGATCTTGGTCGCGGCTTCGATATCGTTCGCGTTGAGATCCTTCATCTTCGCCTGCGCGATTTCCGAAAGCTGCGAACGCTTGATCTTGCCCGCGGTCACCTTGCCCGGCTCCTTCGAGCCGGACTTCAGGTTCAGCGCCTTCTTGATGAGGAAGGTCGCCGGCGGCGTCTTGGTCTCGAACGAGAACGAGCGGTCCGCATAGACGGTGATGATCGTCGGGAGCGGCGCGCCCTTTTCCATGTCCTGCGTCTGCGCGTTGAACGCCTTGCAGAATTCCATGATGTTCACGCCGCGCTGACCGAGCGCGGGGCCGATCGGCGGGGAGGGATTCGCGGCGCCGGCGGGCACCTGCAACTTGATATAGCCGGTAATCTTCTTTGCCATGTCACTCTCTCAATCCGGCCGCGCCCCGAGGGAACGGCCTGGTTTCAAGTCTAGCGGTACGAGCGGGCGTCAGCCCTCCCGCAAGCATTTTTCCACGGTTTCACGAGGAAGCGCGCGCCCTAGCCGAAACGCCCCGCGATTGCAATCGGGTCAGGGGACGACGCGGAAGGTATAGGAATAGCTGGTCCGGGAACTGCCCGACACGCCCACGATGTTCACGGTGTAAGTGACTCCCGTCGCAAGCCCGGAGACGCGCCACTGGATCGAGTTGGGCACGCCATATCCGCGATTGTCCGTGCTGATATCCGTGACCGGCAGCGCGCCCGACGGCCCGGTGACGCTTACGGTGGCGCTGGCGAAGCTGACGCTCTGGTTGGCCCACGAACTCGTCGTGCTGGCGATGGCGGTGAACGAGAGATAGTCGCCCGTCCCGAAATAGCGCTGGGGATAGTCGCCATAAGGATAAGCGACGAATGGCGGGATGCCCGCCGGCACCGGCGGATCGGCGTCGAATTTGAACACCCGCATCGACGCGGCGCTGGCGCGCGAGCCGTCCGGCAGGACCAGCGAGACGCGGCCATAGGAGGTCTTGCCGAGGAACGGACTCAATATCCAGCGGCGGTGGCCGATGTCGGCGGAGCCGTTCTCGGTGAGCCACAGGCCGAGATAATCGTCCTCGCCGCTGAGCGGCAGGCCGGTGCCCCAGCCGCCGACCAGGTTGCTCGATCCCGCGCCCGCCGCACCGCTCGCGCTATAGCATTGCCAGCTCGAATCCGGCGAATGGCTGAGCTGCTTCGCCGCCGCCATCATCAGCGAGGAATCCTGTTCCTGCTGGTCCTCGTCGCTCGAATAGGTGACGGGCGGCAGGTTGTGCAGCGCGCGGATGCCGTTCAGTTTCGCGAGGAAATCGGCCTTCACGCTCGCCTTCAGCGTGCCGGACGTGCAATTGGCGAGGCTGGGCTGCACGTCGAACAGCGCGGTCGCGCCGGTCGCCCAACTCGACGGGGGCGACGAGGTTGAGGAAGGCGTGGGGGTCGGGGTCGCGGCGGGCGTCGACGCGACGCTGCCGGCTGAACCGCTGCCGTCCGATCCGCCGCAGCCGATGACCGGAAGCGCGAGCGAAATGGCGGCAAGGCTGCGGAACGGGAAACGCATCGCGCCGGGCTAGCGGGCAAATCCTGCGATTTTGCAAAGAAGTGTGCGTTCTCCTAGCGCATCGGCAGCGTCAACGTCGCTTCCAGCCCGCCGCCGTCGCGATTGGCGAGCGCGATATCGCCGCCGGCCTCGCGCGCGATCGCGCGGGCGAGCGCCAGCCCCAGCCCGGCCCCGCCGGTGTCGCGGTTGCGCGAGCTTTCCAGCCGGGTGAACGGATCGAACACGTCCGCGAGGCGCTCCGGCGGGATGCCCGGCCCGCGATCGGCGACGACGATCGCCACCACGGGTCCGCGCGGCGCGATCCGCACCTCCGCCGCGCCGGCATATTTCACCGCATTCTCGATCAGGTTGCGCACCGCGCGGCGGATCAGCGCCGGCCGCAGCCGTACCGGCAGCCGCGCCGCCTCATCGAAGGAGACCCGATGGCCGAGGTCGCGGAAGTCCTCCACCACCGCATCGACCAGCGCGGCGAGATCGACTTCCGTCACCGGCTCGCTCGGCCGGCCGAGCCGGGCGAGGCTCAATATGTCGTCCAGCGTGCGGTTCATCTCCGCGATCGTATCCGCCATCCGCGCGCGATCGGCCTCATCCTCGACCGATTCGATCCGCACGCGCAGCGCGGCGAGCGGGGTGCGCAGGTCATGCCCGATCGCGCCGAGCATCCGGTCCTTCTCGTCCAGCATCGCGCGGACGCGGATGCGCAGCGTGTTATAGGCGGCGATCACCGCGCGCACGTCCGCCGGCCCTTCCTCCGGCACGGCGGGGGTGTCGCCGTCGAGCGAGAAGCGCCGCGCGTCCAGCGTCAGCGCGTTCAGCGGGCGCGAGATGCGCCGCGCCAGCCACAGCACCGGCACCAGCACGATGAGGTAGAGGACGAGGGTCTGCGCGGCGAGCCGCCACAGGATCGCCGGCCCTGCCTCGGGCCAGAAGGTGCGTGCGATCAGCCAGCCCCGGCCGGGCTGCTCCACCGCGATCACCAGCAGGCGGCGCGGACGATGGCGGCCGGCGTGCCGTCCGTCCGCCTCGCCGCTCGCGCCGGCGCGCGGCGCGAGGCGGACGATGGCGGCATCCACCCGCCCGACCGGCACGCCGAGCCGCGTCAGGTTGGCGCGCACCGCTTCCGCCACTTCCGGGCGACGCGGCAGTGCGGGAGAGAGCGGATTGGCGGCGACGCGGCGGATGCGGCCGCGGTCGGCGGCGATCAGCTCGCCCTCCGCCTCGCGTCCGATCGCGTCGGCGATGCGCAGCGCGGGCACGGCGGAGGCCTGTTCGAGCCGCCCGGCGGCGCGGTCATGCACGATCAGCGCGAAGTTCACCGCCTGCGCCACGAACAATGCCAGCGCGATCAGCAGCGCCATCTGCCCGGCGAGATTGCGCGGCCAGGGGAGAGGCCTGCGGCCCGGCGTGCTCACAGCCGGGTGACTTCGGCGGCGAAGGTGTAGCCGCCGCCCCAGACGGTCTTGATGATCTCGGGCGCCTTGGGATCGTCCTCGATCTTGCGGCGCAGGCGGCTGATCTGGTTGTCGATCGAACGGTCGAACGCCGCCGCCTCGCGCCCCTGCGTCAGATCGAGCAACTGATCGCGCGTCAGCACCTGACGCGGGCGGCACACCAAAGCGAGCAGCAGGTTGTATTCGCCGGTCGACAGCGGCACCGACACGCCGTCGCGATCGACCAGGGTGCGTTCGCCCGTCTTGAGCAGGCGGCCCGCGAAGGCATAGGCATTGCTCTCCGGCGCGGCCTGCCGCGTGCCGCCGGCCTGCACGCGGCGCAGCACCACCTTGATCCGCGCGGAAAGCTCGCGCGGGGAGAAGGGCTTCACGACATAATCGTCCGCGCCCATCTCCAGCCCGACGATACGGTCGGTCTCCTCGGTGCGGGCGGTGAGCAGGATGACGGGCAGCTCGCTCGTCTCGCGGAGATGGCGGGTGAGCGACAGGCCGTCCTCGCCCGGCATCATGATGTCCAGCACGACGAGATCGATCGCATAGGCGGCCAGCCGCGCGCGTGCCTGCTCGGCATCGCCGGCCTGCGTGACGCGGAAGCCCTGTTTCGTCAGATAGGCGGCGAGCGGCTCCCGGATAGAGCGTTCGTCGTCGACGAGCAGAAGGTGCGGCGTCTCCCCCATCCAGTCCATGTTTATCATGTCGTGATCCCGAGAAAAGCGCCGGGTGGCGGGAGGAGCGCCACCCGGCGGGGCCGGCCCGAGGGCCGGTCAGTTCGCGCGCGGTGTCGGCGCGGGAGCGGGGGTGCCGTCCGCCGGCGGGGCGCCGCGCTGCTCGCGGTGCATCTGCATCCGCTCGCGAAACTTCTCGCGCATCTGCTCGCGGGCGGCCTTGCGCTCGTCCGGCGTGATCCTGCCGTCATGGTTCAGGTCCATGCGGTCGAAGCGCTCGATCGCCTTCTGGCGCCATTCCTCGCGCGTGATGACGCGGTTCGGATCGCCGCCGCGCATCCCCATTCCCATTCCCATGCCCATCCGCATCCCGTGACCGCCGTGACCGTGCCAGCGGTGGCCCTCCGGCGGCGTCGCGCCGTTCGCGTCTGGCGCGGGGCGGGCCTGGTCGGCATGGCGGGCCTGCCAGCGCTCGCGCATCTTTTCGCGCATTCTCTCATGCGCGGCCTTGCGCTCGTCGGGGGTGATCTTGCCGTCGTGATTGGTGTCGATCGCGTCGAACATCCTGTCGGCGCGGGCGAGCGTTTCCTCGCGGGTGACGACGCGGTTGGGGTCGCGCGCGGGGTGCGCGGCGGTGGGTGCGGGCGGCGTGGTCTGGGCGAGCGCCGGCGACGCGCCGGACAGTGCCGTGGAACCTAGAGCGAGAGCCAGAAGCAGCTTCTTCATCATCGATCCTCGTCATGCGGCGGGAAGGATTCCCCGGCCGTTGACGGAAGATCTATCGGCGAGCTGTCGCGCGGATATGTCCGGCGCGGGCGGAAATTGTCGCAACTTGTCGCGCGGATCAGGCGAACAGCGCCACCGACTGCATCTGCTCCGCGACCATCTCCCCGGCGGCGTTCCAGATGCCCATCTGCTGCGAGGAGCTCCCGGCGCGCGCGTAATCGGCGTTGGACCGCAGCAGCCACCAGCCGTCCTCCGTCGAGGGCGTGGGGCCGAGCACGTTCAGGATCCACGTCATCGAACTCATCGGCACGTTCCGCCCGATCAGGCGCAGCGCGGCGGGCGGCAGGCAGTCGCCGACCGCGATCAGCTCGACCATCGGGTCCAGCCCCTCGCGTTCGTTGAGCCGCGTCCAGCGCAGCCATTCCGCCGGCTTCAGCCCAGGCCCGTCGCGACGGTCGAGGAACTCGAAGTTGCGCGTGAAGGCGACGGCGGATGCGCCCTTGAACGTCGTGTCGTCCGGGCCGGGGCGAGGGAAATCGGGGAGGCTGGTGGTCTGGTAATCCACCTCGCTCTTGATCGCGCGCATGAAGACGAAGGTGCAGCGCAGCCCCAGCCCGGCCTCGCTCTCGATGCTGGCCTCGATGAAGGCGGCGTTCTTGCCGCGCCGCAGGCGATGCGTCGTCACGAGGATCGGGCCGGCGAGCGGGCCGACGAACGACACCTGCGCCGAGCGCAGCGGCGGCAAATCCTCGTCCGACCGCATCGCGCAATGCAGCGCGATCGCCGCCGACAGCCCGCCATAGGAGGTGCGGCCCTGCAGCCAGTCGTCGGAGATCGTCCCGCGCCAGCCGGGGGCGTCGGGCATCGGCGCGAGGCCGTCGAGGATCTGTTTCAGGCTGGTCATGCGAACTCCCCCGCCGCGAGCCGGTCGCGCAGCTCGCGCTTCAACACCTTGCCGATCGCGCTGCGCGGCAGCTCGTCGGCGACGTATAGCGCCGACAGCCGCTGCGTCTTGCCGAGCCTTGCATTGGCCCATGTGCGGATGTCCTCCGCGCCCTCCGCCGCGCCGGCGCGCGGGACGTAGAAGCCGACCGGCGTCTCGCCCCATTCATCGCTCGGCACGCCGACCACGGTGCAGTCGGCCACCGCCGGATGCTGCGCCAGCACCGCTTCCAGATCGGACGGGAAGACGTTGAACCCGCCCGAGATGATCATGTCCTTCTTGCGGTCCATGAGCGTCAGGAAGCCGTCCTCGTCGAACCGGCCGACATCGCCGTGGCGCAGCCAGCGCTCTCCGTCCGCGTCGAACCATTCGGCGTCGCGCGTCGCGGATTCGCGGCCGTGATAGCCGTTCATCATCGCCGGGGAGCGGCCGACGATCTCGCCGACGCCGCCAGGCGGCACTTCATTGCCCTCCTCGTCGAGCAGCTTCGCCTCATGCCCCGGCAGCAGGCGGCCGACGGTGTGGAGCTTGTCGGGAAACTCATCCGCGACCAGCGCGAAGGACGCTCCACCCTCGGTCATGCCGTAATATTCCACCAGCTTGCCGGGCCAGCGATTGAGCACGTCGCGCTTCAGCTCGGGCTTGAACGGCGCGGAGGTGCAGGTCTTGAAGCGGAACGACGAGAGGTCGAAGCGGTCGAAATCGGGCAGCGCCATGATGCGCTGGTACTGCACCGGCACCAGCATGGTGTGCGTCGCGCGATATTTCTCGGCCAGCTCGAGGAAGCGGTGCGCGTCGAACTTCTTCATCAGCACCACCGTGCCGCCCCACGCCAGCGTCGGCAGGAAGCTGACGAGCGTGGTGTTCGAGTAGAGCGGGGTGGAGAGCAAGGTTACCGCCGTGGCGAAGCCGGCGGCCGAGTTGCGCGAGAAATGCTGCCAGCGCATTGCATGGCTCTGCACGATCCCCTTGGGGATGCCGGTGGTGCCGGAGGAATAGATGATGTTGAAGCCGTCCTCCGGCGCGATTTCGACCGGGGCGGGCTTGGCGTCCTCCGGCGCGAGCCAGTCGCCGAGCGCCTCCAGCCGGACGACGCGCGCGGCGAGCGTCTGGCTGTTCAGCGCCTCGGCATTAGCGGCGTCGAGGAAGACGAGGTTCGCGCCGCTGTCCGCGATCATGCCGGCGATCTGCTCCGGCGTGGCGGAGGGCTGGATCGGCGCGGCGATGCTGCCCGCCCGCAACGCGCCGAGGAACACGATCGCCTGCTCGACGGACGGATAGGACACCATCGCCACCGCCTGCCGCTGCTGCGTGCCGTCGCGTTGCAGCGCGGCAGCGACGCGATCCATCGCGCGGTCCAGCGCGGCATAGGTCACCCGCGACGTGTCGTCCGCGATCGCGAGCTTGTCCGGCTGGCGGCGCGCGTGGAGGCGGATGAGGTCGGGCAGCAACCCGAACGGCTCGGCGAGCGCTTCGGCGGCATCGGTCATGAATCAAGCCGCTAGGCGATGCGATCGCCGAATGCCATACGCGATTTTCGAAAAAGCGGATGGAGGCTCGGATGAAAGGCTCGGTGGCGATCGTGACCGGCGGCGGCACGGGGATCGGCGCGGCGGTGGTGCGGCGACTCGCGCGGCGCGGCGTCGCCTGCGTCATCAACTATGCGCACAGTCGCGACGAGGCGGAGGCGCTGGCGGCGGAAGTGGGGGAGGGCGCGATCGCGGTGCGGGCCGATATCGCGGAGGACGCCGCCTGCCGCGCGCTGGCGGCGACGGCGGTGGAGCGGCTCGGGCGGATCGACTTCCTCGTCAACAACGCCGGGCGGACCAAGCACATGGCGCACGAGCGGCTCGACGGGCTGGAGGCGGAGGATTTCATTGATATCTATCGCCTCAACACCATCGCCGCCTTCCAGATGACCCGCGCGGTCGCGGCGGCCGGGATGGGCAACAGCCCGCACGGCGCGGTGGTCAACGTCGCGTCTGTCGCCGGGCTGTACGGCATCGGCTCGTCGATCGCCTATGCCGCGTCGAAGGGCGCGATGATCACGATGACGCAGAGCCTCGCGCGGGTACTTGCGCCGCGCATCCGGGTGAATGCGGTCGCGCCGGGTTATGTCGGCACCAGCTGGTTCGAGAAAGCGCTCGGCGCGGAGGGCAAGGCGGCGCTCGACACGCGCATCGCCGCGCAGGTGCCGATGGCGATGGCTCCGCAGGCGGAGGATATCGCCGGGCCGATCGAGATGCTGCTCGATCCCGCCGGCCGCGCGATCACCGGCGAGGTGTGGCGGATCGATGCCGGTGCGCACCTCGACGTGGGGCTGAGCCGTCGGCCGGGGCGGGAGATGGGTTAGGCCAGCAGCGCGAACAGCGAGAGCAGGACGCAGGTGAACACCGCGTTGAGCGCCATCGCGAGGCTGGCGAAGGCGCCTGCGGTGTCATCCACCTGGAAGGCGCGCGCGGTGCCGATGCCGTGCGCGGAGATGCCGACCGCGAAGCCGCGCGCGCGATAGTCCGCGATCTTCAGCGCGTTGAAGATCGGCGTCGCGGTCATCGCGCCGAATATCCCGGCGAATATCACGATGATCGCGGCGAGCGAGGGGATGCCACCGATCTGCGCGGCCATGTCCATCGCCACCGGCGTCGTGGTCGCGCGCGGCGCGATCGAGGCGAGCAGCGCGTGCGGCGCGCCGAACAGCCACAGCACGCCGACCGCGCTGACGATCGCGGTGAGCGCGCCCGCGCCCAGCGCGGCGGCGATCGGGAAGGCGAGGCGGCGGATCAGCGCGCGGCGCGCCCAGATCGGCACCGCCAGCCCGACCACCGCCGGGCCGAGGAGGAAGCTCAACGCCGCCGTCGCGTCGCGATAGACCGGATAGGGGGTGTGCGACGCGATGAGGATCGCGATCAGCACGGGCGTCGCGAGCAGCACCGGATGGCACATGGGATGCCGCCCGCTGCGTCGCGACAGCGCATCGGCCACCTCGAACACGATCAGCGTGACGGCGAGCCAGAGCAGCGGGGTGGACAGCAATCCGCTCATCGCGCCGCTTCCTCGTCGCCCTGCGCGCGGCCGGCGGCCCAGCGGAACACCAGCACCGTGACGATCATCGTCAGCACGGTCGAAACGAGCGTGGCGGCGATCAGGCCGATGCCGTAGCGCGCCAGCATCGGGCCTTGCTCGATCACCCCGACGGCGGCCGGCACGAACATGATCGCCAGATGCGCGGTGAGCCAGCCCGTCACCGCCCCGAGCACCGGCCGCTCGCGCCGGACGAACGCCAGCCATGCGACGAGCAACACCAGCCCGATCACCGCGCCGGGCAGGGGAACGCCGGTCAGGCGGCGGAGGATCTCGCCGGCGAGCTGGCAGGTGAGGAGCAGGGCGATGGCGCCGATCATCGTCGGGCTGGACTCCGGCGGTTGGGAGCGCGCCCCTTAGAGCGGCGCCGCGCCGGAAGCTATCCCGGCGCGCGGATCGTTACGACGCCGCCTTCGCCGTCTGGCCGAACAGCATCTTCTTCGCCTCCTCGCTCAACGTCTGCTGCTGCGGCGCGACGGCCTTGCCCCGCGCATAGGCGCGCTCCGTGGCGGGACGGGCGCGGATCGAGGCGTGCCAGCGGGCGAGATGGGGGAAACCGGCCATGTCCTGCCCCTGGATTTCGGGCAATATCCACGGATAACAGGCCATATCCGCGATCGTGTAGCTGTCGCCGATGATGAACGCGCGGCCCTCCAGCCGCCGGTCGAGCACGCCGTAGAGCCGGTTGGTCTCCTTCACGTAACGGTCGATGGCGTAAGGAATCTTCTCCGGCGCGTAGCGGTTGAAATGATGGTTCTGCCCCAGCATCGGGCCGAGTCCGCCCATCTGCCACATCAGCCACTGGTTCACCTTGGTCCGCTCGCGTAGCCCCTCGCCGCCGAACCGGCCGGTCTTTTCGGCGAGGTAGAGCAGGATCGCGCCGGATTCGAAGATCGCGATCGGCTCGCCGCTGTCGGCCGGCGCGTGATCGACGATCGCGGGCATGCGGTTGTTGGGGGCGATCTTCAGGAATTCCGGCTTGAACTGGTCGCCCGCGCCGATGTTCACCGGCTTGATGACGTAGTCCAGCCCCGCTTCCTCCAGGAACAGCGTGATCTTGTGGCCGTTCGGCGTGGGCCAGAAATGCAGGTCGATCATCGTGCCTCCCTCAAGCGCGTTTCGGCGAAGATGGGAAGGCGTCGACGATCACGCAAGCGCGCCGCGCCGCCGCACCACGCCCAGCCAGATCGTCGCCAGCGCCAGCGCCGCCAATATCCCTGCGAGCATGAAGGCCGCGCCGGGCAGGCCGTGATCCGCGCCGGCCGCCAGCGATTGCGTCATCACCAGCGGGCCGACGATCGCCGCGATGCTCGACAGGCTCGCCATCCCGCCCTGCAACGCGCCCTGATGGCTGGCGTCGACCCGGTTCGACAGGATCGCGTTGATCGAGGGGAACACCAGCCCCGCCAGCGCGCCGAACAGGATCAGCGCATAGACCTCCCAGCCCCTGGTCGCGAAGGCGATCAGCGTGAATTCGATCACCCCGACGACCAGGCCGATCAGCACGGTGCGCTCCTCGCCGAACGTCTTGATCGCGCGGCCGACCAGGAAGATCTGCACCACCATCATCGAAACGCCCACCGCCGCGAGCGACCAGCCGATCGCGCGCCCGTCCCAGCCCATCGCGATCTCGGCATAGAAGGCCCAGGTCGCCGGATAGACCATGTGGGCGATCTGCCAGAGCAGGGTGGCGCTCAGCAGCGGCGTCGCGCCGCCGGCATGGAGCAGGGGAGCGAAGGCGCTGAACACATTGGCGCGTTTCCATTCGAATGGCCGGCGGCGTTCGGGCGGCAATGTTTCCGGCATGATCAGCGCGATCGTCGCGGCGTTGACCAGCGCGAGGCAGGCGGCGGCGATGAACGGCGCGCGCGGGCCGAGCGTCGAGAGCAACCCGCCGATCGCCGGGCCGATGATGAAGCCCGCGCCGAATGCCGCGCCGACGAGGCCGAAGGTCGCGCCGCGCTTCTCGGGCGGGGTCACGTCCGCCATCACCGCATTGACCGGGCCATAGGTGGCGCCGGTGATGCCGGCGATGACGCGGCCGAGGAACAGCCAGCCGATCGTCGGCGCCGCCGCCATCAGCGCGTAATCGGCGGAGAAGGCGGTCATCGCCGCCAGCAGCACGACACGCCGGCCGAATCGGTCGCCGAGGTTGCCGAGCACCGGCCCGGCAAGGAACTGCGCGAGGGCGAAGGCGATCAGCATATAGCCGCCGATGCGCGTCGCGTCGGGCAGGCCGACATGCGCGAGATGGACGATCAGCGTCGGCAGCACCGGCATGACGATGCCGAAGCCGATCGAATCGATCAGGATCGCGGCCAGCGCGATCGGCACCGCGCGGTGATGGAATCGGATCAAGCAGCCCCTCCAGCGGCGCTGCATGGGCGCCTCGTTCGATCGCGCGCATTCTATCGGCTTGCGATGGCGTTGTCCCTTTGCATCTTGGCGCAAGTCATGCGATGCCGCTCGCCATACCCGATATTCAGATTCGGATTCGTGGAGTGATGACGATGGCCACCGCCGCCGACCTGGACCGCCCCGCAGACAGCCTGGACGACTTCCGAAAGGAAGCGCGCGCGTGGCTGGAGGCGAATTTCGATCCCGCGCTGAAGGGGCATGACAATGCGATGTCCGCCGTCGACGGGCCGACCGCCGAGACGCCCGCGCAGAAGAAGTGGCGCGAGGCGATGGGCGACAAGGGCTGGGGCGTGCCGACCTGGCCGACGGAATATGGCGGCGGCGGCCTCTCGCGTGCCGAGGCGCGCGTGTTGCAGGAGGAAATGGCCCGGATCGGCGCGTGGAACCCGATCGGCGGCATGGGCGTGATGATGTTCGGCCCGACGCTGCTGGAATATGGCAGCGAGGAGCAGAAGCAGGCGCATATCCCCGGCATCGTCCGCGGCGAGGTGCGCTGGTGCCAGGGCTATTCGGAGCCGGGCGCGGGATCGGACCTCGCCAGCCTGCAGACCTTCGCCGAGGACAAGGGCGATCACTATCTCGTCAACGGGCAGAAGACCTGGACCTCCGGCGGCCAATGGGCGGACAAATGCTTCGCGCTGGTGCGCACCGACAAGTCGCAGAAACATGCCGGCATCAGCTTCCTGCTGATCGACATGGAGAGCGAGGGCGTGGAGACGCGGCCGATCCGGCTGATCTCCGGCGCGTCGCCGTTCTGCGAGACCTTCTTCACCAACGTGAAGGTGCCGAAGGGGAATCTCGTCGGACGCGAGGGGCAGGGCTGGGAGATCGGCACCCGCCTGCTCCAGCACGAGCGCAACTCGCTTTCCGGCGGCAGCGGCTCGGCCGCGCGGATGAACGCCGGCAACACCGTGCCGGAGATCGCGAAGAAATATCGCGGCACCGACGCCGAAGGGCGCCTCGCCGACGCGGACCTGCGCACCCGGATCATCAGGCATGAGATGGACCAGCGCGCCTTCGCGCTCACGCTGCGCCGTGCCGCGCTGGAGGCGAAGGGCAATGCCGGCCCGTCCGCCGCGACCAGCGTCATGAAGAACGTCGGCGCGCGCATCACGCAGGATCGCGCGGAGCTGAACGTCGAGATCATGGGGATGCAGGGCCTCGGCTGGGAAGGCGAGGGCTTCTCGCGCGAGGAGCTGGAGCAGACCCGCACCTGGCTGTGGGGCAAGGCGGTGTCGATCTACGGCGGGTCGAGCGAGATCCAGAACAACGTGATCGCCAAGCGTATCCTCGGGATGCTCGATCACCAGTGAGTTCGGTTGGGCGCGGGAAGCGTCTGGAGAGGGCCGGGTGGAGGATGAGGCGGCAGACCTCATCCTCCCCGGTACCCGGCGAAAGGGAAACGACATGGCTGCATTGAACGAAGAACAGGTGATGCTGCGCGACATGGCGCGCGAATGGGCCGACAACGAAAGCCCGATCGCCGCCTTCCGCAAGCTGCGCGACGCGGGTGGCGGCAAGGGATATGATCCCGAGGCGTGGAGCGCGATCGGCGGCATGGGCTGGGCCGGGATCGTCATCCCCGAGGAGTTCGGCGGTTCGGCGTTCGGCTATCTCTCGCTCGGGCTGGTGCTGGAGCAGCTCGGCCGCAACCTTGCTGCGACCCCGCTCGCCTCGACCGCCGTGGCGGCGAGCGCGATCGCGATGGGATCGTCTGACAAGGCCAGGAGTGAATGGCTGCCGAGGCTCGCCAGCGGCGAGGCGACCGCGACGCTGGCGATCGACGAGGGGCCGGGCCACGACATGAAGATCGCGGCGACCGTCTCCGGCGGGAAGCTGAGCGGCACCAAGAAATTCGTCGCGGAGGGCGACGGCGCGGACGTGTTCGTCGTCGCGGCGGCCGATGGCCTCTATCTGGTGCCAAAAGGCGAGGGCGTGACGGTGGCGTCGCGGCGCATGGCGGACAGCCGCAGCCACGCGGAGGTGACGTTCAGCGATGCCCCGGCCGAGAAGCTCGGCGACAAGGCGTTGACGCAGGCGGTGGCCGATCGCGCCGCCGCCGTCACCGCCGCCGAGATGCTCGGCATGGCGGAAAGCGCGTTCGGCCAGACGCTCGACTATCTCAAGCAGCGCGTGCAGTTCGGACAGGTGCTCTCGACCTTCCAGGCGCTCCAGCACCGCATGGCCAAGATGCTGACCGAGCTGGAGCTGATGCGCTCGGCGGTGGAGGGCGCGCTGGAGGCGATCGACGCGGGGCGCTCGGATGTCGATCAGGCGGTGAGCCTCGCGAAGGCGGTGGCCAACGACACGCTGCGTCTCGTCAGCCGCGAAATGGTGCAGCTCCACGGCGGCGTCGGCATGACCGACGAGTTCGACGCGGGCCTCTTCCTCAAGCGCGCGGCGGTGCTGGAGGCGATGTGGGGCAATGCCTCCTATCACCGCGACCGTTTCGGGCGGCTCAACGGTTATTGAGGTCTTTCGGCCCGCGCCCGCCCCTTGTTTCGGCATTGGGGCGGGGCGTCAGCCGGAATGGCGCGTGCCTATTCCGCGATAACCCGGTCGTCGAACAGGCCGAAGGTGAGGGTGGAGGCGTAGAGCGCGATCGCCCGCTCGCGCGGCATCGACCACGCCCATTTGCGCATGTCGAATGCGGCGTTGAGGAAGGCCATCAGCGCCTGCGCCGCGATCAGCGCGTCGACCGCGCGGATCGTCCCTTCCGCGATCCCGTCGGAGATCGTGCCGGCGAAGCGGCGCGCGATGCGGTTCGATCGTTCCACCATCACATTGCGCACGCCGGGCGGTAGCGCGGTGAGCGCGGTGGTGCGCAGCAGCGGCCCAAGCTCCGAGAATTGCACGTCGAGCAAGGTCGCGATCGTGCCCGCCAGCCGGTCCCAATGGCTTCCGCCGCGCTCGTCGGCGAGCCGCTGCGCCGCCGCGATCGTATCGAAGCTGCGCTTGTAGCAGGCGACGACCAGATCGTCCTTGGCGTCGAGATGGTGGTAGAAGCTGCCCTTGGTGACGTTCAGCTCCGATGCGATGCGCTGCACCGAGGCACCGCGATAGCCAAGCTCGTTGATGAGCCGCGTCGCCGCCAGCAGGAACGCCTCGCGCCCCGGCACCGCCTCGTCATGCGGCAGGTCGATCGGCGCTGGCCGCCATTCGGCTTCCGGCCGTGCGATGCCGTGGCGGAACACCTCCATCAGCCGCGCCTCGGCACGGGGATATTGATCCGGCTCGTAGCGGCCCAGCCACACCGGTAGCCAGAAGGTGTTCTCCAGCAGCACGTGCGCGCGCGCGCCGTTGAGGTCGGTCTGCTGCCGCGCGTCCGCCGCGCCCCACAGCAGGCGGGTGCGGCGGAACACCTCGCGCCACCGCGCCATCAACCGCGAGCGCACCGGCTCGTCCATTGCGCGAAGGTCGGAAAGCCCGGCCATCTGCCGTTCCTCGCCGCGCTGGACGCGCATCAGCCGCGCCATGTTGAGCGCGAGATAACGCTCGACCCGCGCCTCCGGCGTCACCTCCTCCATCGCCTCGTCGAGCATCGACAGCAGCGAATCCAGCGTATGCTCGAACGCGGCGGCGGCAAGGTCCTCCTTGCGCTTGAAATAATAAGTGACGCTGGTGGTGTTCAGCCCGACGCGCCGCGCGACATCGGCGAAGGTCATGCCCTTCGCGCTCTGTTCGTTGATCGCCTCAGCGGCCGCGGCGAGGATCGCATCACGTTTCGCCCGGAAGCGCCGCGTGCTCGTCTCCTCCCCCCGGCCGGTATCCCCCGTGCCGTGCATCCGGCCACCTTAGCAGCAACAATTCGAAGAAACAGTCCCTTTCGCGCTTGTTGCGGCAGGGCGTTTTCGTAGGGGATAAATGATGATTCGGGCGCTTTACCGAAAGATGGGTACGGTCTAGAGCCGCTGGCTGAACAGGCTTTGGAGGGATGCGATGGACTTCACGCTGAGCGAACGCGAAACCTATTTCCGCGACCGGGTACGCGATTTTATCGATCAGCACATCCGCCCCCGCCAGGCGGAATATGAGCGCCAGCACCACGAGGGCGATCCGTGGAAGGTGATCCCGGTGATCGAGGAGGTGAAGGCCAGGGCGAAAGAGGCCGGGCTGTGGAATTTCTTCATGCCGCCGCACTCCGGGCAGGCGCATGTTGACGACACGTTCGAGTTCGAGGGGACCCAGCTCACCAATCTCGAATATGCGCTCTGCGCCGAGGAGATGGGCAAGGTCGGCTGGGCGAGCGAATGCTTCAACTGCTCCGCGCCCGACACCGGTAACATGGAGGTGCTGCACCGCTACGGCACGCGCGAGCAGAAGGAGCAGTGGCTGCGCCCGCTGATGAACGGCGATATCCGCTCCGTCTTCCTGATGACCGAGCCGCAGGTCGCCTCCTCCGATGCGACCAATATCGAGACGCGGATCGAGCGTGACGGCGATCATTACGTCATCAACGGCCGCAAATGGTGGTCGTCGGGCGTGGGCGATCCGCGTTGCAAGATCGGCATCCTGATGGGCAAGACGAGCTTCGAGGGCTCGCGCCACCAGCAGCAGAGCCAAATCCTCGTGCCGATGGACACGCCGGGCGTGAAGATCGAGCGGATGCTCTCCGTCTATGGTTATGACCATGCCCCGCACGGCCATGGCGAGGTGAGCTTCACCGACGTGCGCGTGCCGGTGGAGAATCTGCTGCTCGGCGAGGGCCGGGGCTTCGAGATCGCGCAGGGGCGGCTCGGGCCGGGCCGCATCCACCATTGCATGCGCACCATCGGCGTGGCGGAGGTCGCGATCGAGAAGATGGCGCAGCGCCTCGTCAGCCGCGTCGCGTTCGGCAAGCGCATCTCCGACCATAGCGTGTGGGAGCAGCGCATCGCCCGCGCGCGCATCGATATCGAGATGACGCGCCTGTTGTGCCTCAAGGCTGCGGACATGATGGACAAGGCCGGCAACAAGTCAGCCAAGCTCGAGATCGCGATGATCAAGGTGCAAGCGCCGAACATGGCGCTTCAGATTCTCGACGACGCGATCCAGGCGCATGGCGGCGGCGGGGTGGCGGAGGATTTCGGCCTCGCCCATGCCTGGGCGGCGATGCGCACCTTGCGTTTCGCGGACGGCCCGGACGAGGTCCATTGCCGCGCGATCGCACGCGACGAGTTCGGCAAATACGCCGACTGGAAGGCCGAGCGCCCCGCGCCGCGCGGCGGCGTGGAGATTTCGAGCGGGGACATCGGCGTCTCGCGCTGAAAGCCGCTTGTTGACTGACCCTTGGCGCCCCGGCCGCGACCGGGACGACCTGATCGACTGGAGAGGCGCATGAAGGCCGCCGTTTTATTCGAAGCGAAGAAGCCGCTGGAGGTGATGGACGTCGACGTGTCCAAGCCGGCGGCGCATGAGGTGCTGATCCGCACGCTGGCCTGCGGTGTGTGCCGTTCCGACCTGCATTTCATCGACGGGGCCTATCCGCATCCCTTGCCGGCGATTCCCGGCCATGAGGCGGCGGGGATCGTCGAGGCGGTCGGCTCGGAGGTGCGCACGGTGAAGCCGGGCGACCATGTCGTCACCTGTCTTTCCGCCTTCTGCGGCCATTGCGAATTTTGCGTGACGGGCCGCATGTATCTCTGCCTCGGCGGCGAGACGCGGCGACAGGCCGGTGCGGAGCCGCGCCTGAGGTTCCCGGACGGCAGCCCGGTCAACCAGATGCTCAACCTGTCGGCCTATGCCGAGATGATGCTGGTCCACGAACATGCCTGCGTCGCGATCGACCCGGAAATGCCGCTGGATCGCGCCGCGCTGATCGGCTGCGCGGTGACGACAGGCGCGGGCGCGGTGTTCAACACCACGGATGTGTCGCCGGGCGAGACGGTGTGCGTCGTCGGCTGCGGCGGGATCGGGCTTGCGGCGGTGAACGCGGCGAAGATCGCGGGCGCGGGCAAGATCATCGCGCTCGATCCGGTGCCGGAGAAGCGTGCCATCGCCGAAAAGCTCGGCGCGACCCATAGCTATGACCCGCTCGCGGAAAATATTGTCGCGGAAGTGGTGGAGGCCACCAAGGGCGGCGTCGATCACGCGATCGAGGCGGTCGGCCGCCCACAATCGGCGGATACCGCGGTGAAGGTGCTGCGTCGCGGCGGCACGGCGACGATCCTCGGGATGATGCCGCTCAGCGAGAAGGTCGGCCTCTCCGCGATGGACCTGCTGTCCGGCAAAAGGCTCCAGGGCGGGATCATGGGCTACAATCGCTTCCCGGTCGATATCCCCCGGCTGGTCGATTTCTATCAGCGCGGACTGCTCGACCTCGACACGATCATCGCGGACCGGATGCCGCTCGCCAGCATCAACCATGCGTTCGACGAGCTTCGCAAGGGCGACACGACGCGCAGCGTGATCGTGTTCGATCAATGACCGACACCAGCCTCCAGACCGACATCGCCGAGCGCGACCGGCTCGATACCGATCGCCTCTCGGCATGGATGAAGGACAGGGTGCCGGATTTCGCCGGGCCGCTGACCTATGCGAAATTCGCCGGTGGCCAGTCCAATCCGACCTACAAGCTCAGCACCCCGGCGCGCGATTACGTGCTGCGCCGCAAGCCGCTGGGGGAACTGCTGCCGTCCGCTCATGCGGTCGATCGCGAATATCGCGTGATCGCCGGGCTGCACCCCACCGGCTTTCCCGTGCCGCGCCCGTTCGGGCTGTGCGAGGACGATGCGGTGATCGGTTCCGCCTTCTACGTGATGGAGATGGTTGAGGGACGCACGATCTGGGACGGCGCCTTCCCCGGCATGGATGCCGACACGCGCCGCGCGCATTACAACGCGATGATCGACACGCTCGCGCAGCTTCACAACGTCGATCATGTCGCGGCGGGGCTGGAGACATTCGGCCGCCCCGGCAATTATTTCGAGCGGCAGGTGTCGCGCTGGACCAAGCAATATCGCGGCGCCGAGACCGAGCATATGGAGCCGATGGAGCGGCTGATCGAATGGCTGCCGCGCACCCTGCCGCCGCAGACGCGCACCTCGATCGTCCACGGCGACTATCGTTGCGACAATATGAAATTCGCGCCGGGGCTGGAGCCGCGCGTCGCGGCCGTGCTCGATTGGGAGTTGTCGACGCTCGGCGATCCGCTGGCGGACTTCTCCTATTTCCTGATCTCCTGGGTGACGCAGCCTGAGGGGCGTTCCGGCGTGATGGGGCTGACGGGGCCGGAGACCGGCATCCCGACCGTCGAGGAGGTCGTCGCGCGCTATTGCGAAAAGACCAGCCGGCCGGAGGGGCTGCCCGATCTCAACTGGTATCTGTCGTTCAACATGTTCCGCCTCGCCGCGATCGTGCAGGGGATCAGGAAGCGTTTCCTGATCGGCACCGCCTCCAACGCCAATGCCGAGGCCGCCAGCGCCCGCGTGCCGGCGCTGGCCGAGGCGGCATGGGAATTCGCCGTGAAGGCGGGGGCGTAAAAAGGGGAAGCTCCGTATGTCGCTGTTCGATCTGACCGGCAAGGTCGTGCTCATCACCGGATCGTCGCGCGGGATCGGCAAGTCCGCCGCGATCGCCTGCGCGGAGCAGGGGGCGAAGGTGGTCATCTCCAGCCGCAAGCAGGACGCCTGCGATGCGGCGGCGAAGGAGATCAACGACCGTTTCGGCGCGGGCACGGCGATCGCCGTCGCCGCCAACATCTCCGACAAGGCCGGCTTGCAGCATCTGGTGGACGAGACGCGCCGCGCATTCGGCCGGATCGACTGCCTCGTCTGCAACGCCGCCTCCAATCCCTATTACGGCCCGCAGGAGGGGATCGCGGACGAGCAGTTCCGCAAGATTCTCGACAACAACATCATCTCGAACCACTGGCTGATCACGATGGTCGCGCCGGAGATGAAGGAGCGCGGCGAGGGATCGATCGTCATCGTCTCCTCGATCGGCGGACTGCGCGGATCGGCGACGATCGGCGCCTATTGCATCTCCAAGGCGGCCGACATGCAGCTCGCCCGCAATCTGGCCTATGAATATGGCCGCTATGGCATCCGCGTGAACTGCATCGCGCCGGGCCTGATCAAGACCGATTTCGCCAAAGCCTTGTGGGAGGACGAGGCGGCGGTGGCCGAGCGCAACCGCACCACCCCGCTGCGCCGCATCGGCGAGCCGGAGGAGATCGCCGGCGCGGTCGTCTATCTCGCGTCGAAGGCGAGCGGCTTCATGACCGGGCAGGTGATGGTGATCGACGGCGGCGTGACGATCTGAACAGGAGAGCGGAAATGGCAAGGTTCACCGACAAGTCGATCATCGTCACCGGCGCCGGCTCCGGCATCGGCCGCGCGGCGGCGACGCTGTTCGCGGCGGAAGGCGGCAAGGTGATCGTCGCTGACGTGACCGACGGAGCGGAGGAAACCGCGAAGGCGATCCGCGACGCCGGCGGCGTGGCGGAGGCGATCCGCATGGATGCGGGGTCGGAGGCCGATGTGGAGAAAGCGGTCGCGCTCGCCTGCGACCGTTACGGCGGGCTGGACGTGATGTTCGCCAACGCCGGCATCTCCGGCGGCATGGCGAACATCTTCGACACCAGCGTGGACCTCATCACGGAGGTGCTCCGCGTCAACCTGATCGGTCCGTTCCTCGCCGTGAAGCACGCCGCTCCCCGCATCGCCGAACGCGGCAAGGGCGCGATCATCCTTACCGCCAGCGTCGCCGGTATCCGCTCCGGCGCGGGATCGCCCGCCTATTCGGCGTCGAAAGCGGGTGTCATCAACCTTGCCAAGGTCTCCGCGCAGCAGCTTTCCGGCTCGAACGTGCGCGTCAACGCGATCTGCCCCGGCCTGACCGAGACGGGGATGACCAAGCCCACCTTCGATTATGCGCGCGACGCCGGGAAGATGGACCGGCTCGGGCGGCTGAACCCGCTGCGGCGGGGGGCGGCGCCGGAGGAACTGGCGAAGGTGGCGCTGTTCCTCGCGTCGGACGATGCGGGTTACGTCAACGGGCAGGCGATCGCGGTGGACGGCGGCCTGTCGTCGAGCCATCCGGTGACGAAGCAGGAATATGGGCGGACGGCGGTTTAGGCGCCCCCTTCCCGCTGCGTCATCCAGCGAAAGATGGGGCCTCATGCCTCAAGCGCGGTGGCAGGCGTATCGCACCTTGATGGAGAGGCAGCTTGCGCTGGCATGACGGACTTGAGGCAGAGGTCGGGCGGTCGTCTATCGAACTTCGCGGTGTGGCGACGCGCCCGCCTCACGCCCCAGCCCAGCGATCGACTACCTTCGCCAGCACGCCGAGCGGCACGCCGCCGGTCTGCACCACCGTGTCGTTGAAGTCGCGCACGTCGAAGCGTGCGCCCATCCTCGCCTTCGCCGCGTCGCGCAGGCGGTTGATCTCATTGTGTCCGGTCTTGTAGCCGAGCGCCTGCCCCGGCCAGGTGCAATAGCGGTTCAGTTCCGATCGCGCCTGGCTGGCGGTGAAGCCGGTGGTGGCCATGAACCATTCCATCGCCTGTTCCATCGTCCAGCGCTTGTGGTGCAGCCCGGTGTCCGCAACCAGCCGCGCGGCGCGGAAGTTCATGGACTGAAGATAGCCGATCCGGCCCAGCGGATCGTCGGCGTAGAAGCCCACCTCGTCCGCGATCTGCTCGGCATAGAGGCCCCAGCCTTCGGAATAGGCGTTGAAGCTCAGCAAGGTGCGGATCAGCGGCAGATCGAAGGTATATTCGCCCTGCCAGATATGCCCCGGAATCCCCTCGTGGAAGGTCAGCGTCGGCAGGGCGAAGCGCGGCCAGATGCCGGTGTCGCGCAGGTTGATGTAATAGGTGCCGGGGATCTTGCCATCCATCGATCCCGGCCCCGCATAGCCGTTCGGCGCGCCGTCCTGGATCGCGGGCGGCACGCGCTTGATGTTGAGGTTGCCGCGCACCAGCTTGCCGAACGCCTTCGGCATCAGCGGCCTGATCTTCGCGACGACACCGTTGAGATAGGCGAGCAGCTCGGCGCGGCCAGCGTCGGTATTGGCGAACAGCAGGTCGGGGCGCTTGCCGAGCTGGGCGAGCTGCTCGCCGGCGGTGCCTTGCGTCAGCCCCTGTGCGCGGAGCAGCGGGTCCATCTGCGCTGCCAGCGCCTTGCATTGATCGAGGCCGGCGGCGTGGATCTCCTCCGGCGTGCGCTTTGTGGTGGTGCCGGCCTCAACCAGCCAGCCGTAGATGTTGTCCGCGTCCGGCACCCGCCACATGCCGGCGACGTCGGGCGCCTTCGGGCGGAGGGCGACGAAGGCGTCGGCCTGCGCGGCGAGCGCGGGGGCGATCTCCTGCTCCGCGATGCGGGCGGCGCGGGCGCTCCATTCGTCGGGCAAGGCGGCGGCATGCAGCTTCGCGCCGAGGCCGGTGACGATCGTCCATTCCGCCGGCTTCGCCGCCCCGTCGCGAAGCTGGCGCGCGGTGATATCGTTGAGGAAGCCGGGGAGATAGACGCCCTTGGCCGCGTCCGCCTTCACCCGCTCGGTCTCGTCGCGCAGCTCCTTCGCATAGGCGCGCATCCGGGCGAGATAGGCTTCCGCGTCGGCGCTGGTGGCGATCTGGTGCTTGTTCTCCAGGAGGTCCGGCACGTCGACGAACGCGCCATTGCCCTGGCTGACGACATAGGGCGTCGAACGATAACCGTTGGCGGAAAGGAACGCCATGTCGCCCACCGGCATCCGCCGCCAGCCGTCGAGCGCGATCTCATGCGCGACGGTGGCGGTCTCGACATGGGTGGTGACCTTCGGGGAGAGCTGCGTGAGGTCGATCGCGCGCAGCTCGGACAGGCGCCTGGCCGCGTCCGCCTTGCGTTGGGCCTCGGCCGCCATGCTGTGATCGCTCAGCATGGATTTGAGCGCGGCGCGCTTGCCGGTGTCGATGCCGAGGAAGGCCGCGTTCTCGGGGTAGCTCGCCAGCAGCGCTTCCGCCTGCCGGTCGAGCAGCGCCATCGCGGCGGCGTCGCCCGACGTGGCGGCAACCGCGCGGAAGGGCAGGGTGGCGGTGACGCCGAGCGCGGCGGCTCCGGCGACGAACCCACGGCGGTCGATCTGCATGGCGTTACTCCCTCGCGTGAATCTTACGAGCGCACCTCGCGCTGCCGGATCAGCCCTTCCTGCGCGACGCTGGCGACCAGCCGGCCGTCGCGGGTGAATATCTGCCCGCGATTCATGCCGCGCGCATGGCCCGCCCACGGGCTGTCGGTGGCGTAGAGCAGCCAGTCGTCGGCGCGGAAATCCTCGTGCAGCCACACGGCGTGGTCGAGGCTGGCGGTCTGGAAGCCGGGCGTGGTCCAGTTCACGCCGTGCGGCAGCATGCAGGTGCCGAGCAGCGACATGTCCGACGCATAGGACAGGATCGCGCGGTGGATCGCCGGATCGTCGCCGACCGGCGCGACGACGCGGAACCAGCTATGCTGGATCGGCGCGGTCGGCGTGGGGTTGAACCATTTGCGCGGATATACCGGGCGGATCTCAATCGGGCGCGGGCGGACGAGCGCGCGGCGGAAACGCTCGTCGACATGTTCGCTTTCGCGCGCGCGGATTTGCGCCTCGCTCTCCAGTTCCTCGGGCGGGGGGACGTCGGGCATCCGGTCCTGATGGTGGAAGCCTTCCTCCGGGGTCTGGAACGAAGCGGCCATGTTGAGGATCGGCGCGCCGCGCTGCATCGCGATCACACGGCGGGTGGCGAAGCTGCGCCCCTCGAAATCGCGGACCACGCGATAGACGATCGGGTAGTTCTCGTCGCCCGGCCGCATGAAATAGGCGTGGAGCGAATGGGCGATCTTGGGCCCGTCGGTGGAGCGCTGCGCCGCCTGGAGCGCCTGTGCGATCACCTGCCCGCCGAACACGCGCCCGACCCCGCCGTTCGAGCGCCGCCCGCGATAGAGATCGGTGTCGATCTCCTCCACGTCGAGCAGGTCGACCAGATCGGCGGCGAGTTCGGTCGGGGTGGTTGTGTCTGGCACGTCGGTCGGCTCCATGCGGCTGGCGTAGAGGAAAGCGCGGTCCCTCGACAAGACGGCTGCCGTCCGTCGCCCCGACGTTCGCCGGGGGACGAGCCGGCTTTCTTCAGTACCCCGCCAGTTGCGCCAGACGGTCGGCGTGGAAATTGGCGTCGCCGAACATCTCGGCCAGCACGCGCTGGCGCTTCATGTAGAAGCCGATGTCGTACTCGTCGGTCATGCCGATGCCGCCGTGCATCTGCACGCCTTCCTGCACCGAAAGCATGGTCGCCATGCCGGTCATCGCCTTGGCGACCGAGACGGCGGCGTCCGCCCCCCCGCTACCTGTGCTGTCGTCGCCGGCGTCGAGCAACTGCTGCGCCTTGAGCACGGCGGCGCGCGCCACCTCCATCTCGCTGTAGAGATGCGCGGCGCGGTGCTGGAGCGCCTGGAAGCTGCCGATCAGCGTGCCGAACTGCTTGCGCTCCTTGAGGTAGTTGACCGTCATGTCCATTGCGCCTGCGCCGACGCCGAGCATCTCGGCCGCGGCGCCGGTGCGGCCCGCCCGGAGCAGGCGGCCGAGCGGATCGCGCCCGGCGTCGACCTCGCCAATCACCGCATCGGCATCCACCTCGACGCCGTCGAACTCGATCCGCGCGGCGAGGCTCGAATCGGCCAGCCGTTCCGGCGTGACGGACATCTTCGCCGCGCCCTGCGGCACTGCGAACAAAGTGACGCCCGCCTCGTCGTCCGCCGCGCCCGCCGTGCGCGCCGCGACGATCAGCAGGTCGGCGACATGGCCGTGGGTGACGAACTGCTTCCTGCCGGAAAGGCGGAAGCCGTTGCCGGCCCGCTCCGCCTTGAGGCCGACGCTGGAGCGGTGCTTCGCCCCTTCGTCGATCGCCAGCGCCGCGACCGTCTCGCCCTTCAGGATGCCGGGATACCAGCGTTCCGCATGGCCGGTGCCCTTCAGTGCCTCGACCGCCGCGACGGCGGTGGAGAGGAAGGGGGAGGGGGAGAGGTTGCGCCCGATCTCCTCTAGCACCACGCCCGCCTCGACATGGCCGAGGCCAAGACCGCCATGATCCTCGCCGACCAGGATGCCGGTGAAGCCCATCTCCGCGAACTGCTTCCACAGGTCGCGGCTGAAGCCGGTGGCGTCCTTGTCGTCGCGCAGCTTGCGCATATGGCTGACGGGCGCTTTCTCTCCGACGAAATCCTTCGCCGTGTCGCGCAGCATCGATTGTTCATCATTCAGGAAAAGCGGCATTTTTCACTCCGTCGTCCCGGATCGGCCGGAACGGTTGATGGCTGGATGGTCGCGCGGGGGAATCACGCTCCCGGCAGATTGAGGATGCGCTTGGCGATGATGTTGAGCTGCACCTCGGACGTGCCGCCCTCGATCGAGTTCGCCTTGGTGCGTAGCCACGCGCGCGCCTCGCGGCCGCCGTCGGAGGCTTCGCTTTCCCATTCCAGCTCGTCGGAGCCACCCGCCGCCATCATCAGCTCGTGGCGGGACTTGTTCAGCTCCGTGCCGTAATATTTCATCATCGAAGGCTGGGCGGGGTGCGCCTTGCCCGCCTTCAGCTCATCGATGAACCGCTCGGACTGCGCCGCGAACGCCTTCGCCCGCACCTCGAACAGCGCGATCTGCGCGCGGAGCAGCGGATCGGCGAGGCGGCCCTCCGCGTCCAGCCCGATCGTCTTCCTCGCGCCTTCGATCAGCGGGTTCTTGCCGCCGCCGCCGAGGCCCATGCCGGAGATCATCTCGCGCTCGTGCCCGAGCAGATATTTGGCGACGTCCCAGCCCTTGTTCAGCTCGCCGACCAGATTCTCCTTCGGCACCTTCACATTGTCGAAGAAGGTCTCGCAGAACGGCGAATAGCCGGAGATCAGCAGGATCGGCTTGGTCGAGACGCCGGGCGTCCGCATGTCGAACAGCACGAAGCTGATGCCGTTATGCTTGTTCGTCGGATCGGTGCGGACGAGACAGAAGATCCAGTCGGCGTTGTCGGCGTAGCTCGTCCAGACCTTCTGGCCGTTGACGAGGAAGTGATCGCCCTTGTCCTCCGCCTTGGTGGCGAGGCTGGCGAGGTCGGACCCCGCGTTCGGCTCCGAATAGCCCTGGCACCAGCGGATTTCGCCGCGCGCGATCTTCGGCAGATGCTCCTTCTTCTGCGCCTCGTTGCCATATTTCAGCAGCGCCGGCCCGAGCATCGAGATGCCGAACGACGACAGCGGGTTGCGGCAGCGCAGCGCGGCCATCTCCTCGCGCAGCACCTTGGTCTCGGCCGCCGAAAGGCCGCCGCCGCCATATTCCTTCGGCCAGTCCGGCACGGTCCAGCCGCGCTCGCCCATCCGGTCCATCCACTGCTTCTGCGCGGGCGTCATCGCGCTCTGGTCGCGGCCGCCCCAGACCGAATCCTTCTCGGTGCGGACCGGCTCGCGCATCTCCGGCGGGCAATTGGCTTCGAGCCAGGCGCGCGTCTCGGCGCGGAATTGTTCGAGGTCGCTCATCATTTGCTCCAGACAAGGTCGTGCGCCGCGCGCGCGGCCGCGATCGAAAGATGGTCCTGATAACGGTCGGCGATCACCTGCACGCCGATCGGCAGCCCGCCCGCCCCGGTCGCCACCGGCACGCTGGTCGCGGGAAGGTTGGCGAAGGTGGCCAGCCCGGCCCAGGCGAACTGGGTGGCGAAGGACGTGTCCTGCCCGTCGATCTCCAGCCGGCGCCCGGTCAGCGGCGCATCGTCATGCGGGAAGGCGGTGGTGCCGAAGATCGGCGCGATCACCGCGTCATAGCGGCCGAACACCTCATGCCACTGGCGGATGTTGCGCGCCTGATGGTCGGCGAGGTCGAACCATTCGGTGAGCGTCGGCACGCCGCGCACCGGATCGGGCGCGCCGCGCGTCATCGCGATGTTGAGCATGTGCATGTAATGGCGATGCTGCTGCGACAGGTCCGGCAGCAGGTCGCTCTCATAGTCCACCTTCGCGCCGGCACCGGCGAAGGCCGCGCCGACCTTCTCCAGCGCCGCGCGCATCTCCGCTGAGATGCCCGTCTCGGGATGATCGGCGAGGATCAGGATGCGCCACTCGTCCGGCCGGCGCGGGGGGGCGGGAACGACCGGATGATCCGCCAATATGTCGAGCGCCGCCGCGAGGTCGTCGGCGTTGCGTGCCATCGGCCCGCATACGCTGAGCGCGACCCGCGCGCCGTCCGTGCCGGGGAAACTGTGGCCGGTGGTGGAGAGCAGGCCGAACGTCGGCTTCAGCCCCCACACGCCGTTGAAGGCCGCTGGCGTGCGGATCGAGCCGCCGATGTCCGAGCCGATTTCCAGCGGCACCATGCCCGAGGCCAGCGCAACGCCGCTGCCGCCCGAGGAGCCGCCGGCCGAGCGGCCATGGTCGTGCGGGTTGTGCGTGCGGCCGTAGATCGGGTTGTTCGACTGAACGTCCGCCAGCCCGACCGGCACGTTGGTCTTGCCCAGCACGATCGCGCCGGCGTTCTTCAGCCGCTGCACCAGCACCGCGTCGCGCTTCGCCGTGAAGTCGCGATGCTCGGTGAAGCCCCAGGTGGTCTTGAGGCCGGCGAGGTCGTAGCTTTCCTTCACCGTCATCGGCACGCCGAGCAAGGGCGCGTCGAACCCTTCCTTGATGCGCTGGTCGAGTTCGGCCGCCGCGTGGCGGGCGCGGGCGAAATCGCGCACCACCACCGCGTTGAGCGGCCCGTCGCGTGCCTCGATCCGGGCGATCGCCGCCTCGGTTTCAAGCAATGCGGTGGTCTCGCCCGCGCGGACGGCGGCGGCGGTTTCAAGGGCGGAGCGTTCGGTCATCGGGATACCTCGCGAGGTTCGTCATCCCCGCGCGCGGGGATGACGGCATTGGTCACTTCAACTGGCTGCCGCTCCCGGCCGCCGCCGTGAGGCTTTCGGCGACCTTGAAGCCATGCTTCTCCAGACCCGCGACCACCTTCTTCAGTCCCTCGCTCTGCGCCCAGAACATCGGGCCGCCGCGATAGACCGGCCAGCCGTAGCCGTAGATCCACACCACATCGATGTCGGACGCGCGCTGCGCCTTGCCTTCCTCGAGGATCAGTGCGCCTTCGTTGACCATCGTGTAGAGCGTGCGCTCTACGATCTCCTGATCGGTGATCTCGCGCTTCGGCAGGTTCGATTTCTGGCGGAACTCCTCGATGATCTCCGCCACGCGCGGCGAGGGGGTGGGGTTCCGCTTCTCGTCGTAGTCATAGAAGCCGGCCTGCTTCTTCTGCCCCCAGCGGCCCTCAGCGCACAAGGCGTCGCGGATCGTCTCGATCCGGTTGGGATCGCGGTGCCAGCCGATGTCGACGCCCGCGAGATCGGACATCTGGAATGGCCCCATCGGCATGCCGAAATCGGTGTGGACCTTGTCGATCTGCTGCGGGGTGGCGCCTTCCATCAGCAGCTTGTTCGCCTCCTGCTGGCGCGGGGCGAGCATCCGGTTGCCGATGAAGCCGTGGCATACGCCGGCCACGACCGCGACCTTCCTGATCTTCTTGGAAAGCGCCATGACGGTGGCGAGCACGTCCTTCGCGGTCTTGTCGCCGCGCACCACCTCCAGCAATTTCATCACGTTGGCGGGGGAGAAGAAATGCATCCCCACCACGTCCTCCGGCCGGCTGGTGACGGCGGCGATCTCGTTGATGTCGAGATAGGAGGTGTTCGACGCAAGGATCGCGCCGGGTTTCGCGATCTTGTCGAGCTTGCCGAAGATGTCCTTCTTCACGTCCATATTCTCATAGACCGCCTCGATGATGAGGTCGCAGTCCTTGAGGTCTTCGAGGCTGAGCGTGGGGGTGAGCAGGCCCATCGCCTTTTCCGGCGCATCGGGCTTGATGCGCCCCTTGGCGGCGGATGCCTCGTAATTCCTGCGCATTACGGCCACGCCGCGATCGAGCGCCTCCCGTTGCATCTCGACGATGGTGACGGGGATGCCCGCCGACAGGAAGTTCATGCTGATCCCGCCGCCCATCGTGCCGGCGCCGATCACGCCGACGCGGTTGATCGGGCGGAGCGGCGTCTTGGGATCGACGTCATCAATCTTGGCGGCCTGCCGCTCGGCGAAGAAGATGTGGCGCTGCGCGGCGGACTGAACGCCCATCATCAGCTTCATGAACTCGTCACGCTCGAACTTCATGCCCTCGTCGAAGGGAAGCTCGGTCGCGGCGACGGCGCAGCGGATGTTCGCCTCCGGCGCGTCGAAGCCGCGGAACTTCTTCGCATTGGCCTTGCGGAATTCGGCGACCGCTTCCGGATCGGGCTTCGCGTCCTTGTCGCGGATACGCGGGATCGGCCGCTTGTGGGCAATCTCGCGGGCGAAGGCGATCGCGTCGGCCTCAAGGCTGTCCTCGCCTACCACGCGATCGATCAGGCCAAGCTCCGCCGCCTTCTTCGCCGGCACCGGATCGCCGATCGCCAGCATCGGCAGCGCGGCCTTCATGCCGATCAGGCGCGGCAGGCGCTGCGTGCCGCCCGCGCCGGGGAGCAGGCCGAGCTTCACCTCCGGCGTGCCGATCATCGCGGAGGGCACCGCGACGCGATAATGGCAGGCCAGCGCCGTCTCGCACCCGCCGCCCAGCGCCGTGCCGTGGATCGCCGCGACGATCGGCTTGGGCGAGGCGTCCATCATGTCGATCACCTCATGCAGCGAGGCGCCCATCGGCGGCTTGCCGAACTCCGTGATGTCCGCGCCCGCGAAGAAGGTGCGGCCGTCGCAGCGCAGCACCATCGCGGCGATCGAGCCGTCGGCGATGCCTTCCTTGACGCCGGCCTCCAGCCCGTCGCGCACCGCCGCGCCGAGCGCGTTCACCGGCGGCGAATTCGAGATGATGACGAGCACGTCGCCGTGGCGTTCGGTGCGGACGGGGGAAGTCATGTCGGGTTTCTCCAGTTGGTCGGCAGGGCGTGGCGGTCAGGCCAGCGCGGAATAGATCATCGTCTTCAGCTCGCGCCGCACCGGATAGAGCGACGAGGGCGACAATTGCGTCATGAACACCATCGACAGCCGCTCGACCGGATCGACGAAGAAGGCGGTCGAGAACATGCCGCCCCAATAATATTCGCCCACCGATCCCGGCATCATCGACCGCGCCACGTCGATCGTCACCGCGAAGCCAAGGCCGAAGCCGGTGCCGGCGTTCTGCGTCTCGCTGAACATCGAATCGGACATGGAGCTGAGATCGGCGTTGTCGGGCAGGTGGTTGACCGTCATCAGGTCGATCGTCTTGCGCCCGACGACGCGCGCGCCGTCCAGCTCGCCGCCATTGAGGCACATCTGGCAGAAGCGGTTGTAATCGTGCGATGTCGACACCAGCCCGCCGCCGCCCGAGACGAGCGTGAACGGCCGCGCCCACATGCTGTCGCTGGCGCGGTCGAACATCTGGTTGCCCTTGCCGGGCACGAAGGTCTGGCAATCGACCAGCCGGTCGAGCTTGTCGGCGGGCACGGTGAAGAAGGTGTCGTGCATCTTCAGCGGCTTGAAGATGCGTTCCTCGAAGAAGCGCTCCAGCGGCATCCCGGCGACTCGCTGCACGACGAGGCCGAGCACGTCGGTCGCGACCGAATAGTTCCAGCGCGTGCCGGGCGAGAATTCCAGCGGCAGCTCGCCCAGCGCGGCCACGAAGCCGTCGAGGTCGTATTTGCCGTGCCAGTTCTCCAGCTTCAGCTCGCGATGCGCCGCGTCGATGTTCGAGCGGTTCTGGAACGAATAGGTGAAGCCCGCGGTGTGGCGCAGCAGGTCCACCATCCGCATCGGCTCGTCGGTCGGCTTCGTCATGAACGGCACGCCCGCGCCGCCGCCGGCATAGACGCCGACGCCCTTCAGCTCGGGCAGGACGTGGTGGACCGGCGTGTCGAGCGCGACCAGCGCCTCCTCCACCAGCATCATGAAGGCGAGCGAGGTGATCGGCTTGGTCATCGAGGCGATGCGGAACAGCGAGCCTTCGTCGATCCGCTTCTTCTTCCCCTCGCGCGCCGCGCCCTGCGAGGAGAAATGCACCACCTCGCCGTCGCGCGCGATCAATAGCTGGGCGTGCGGGAACTTGCCCGAATCGAGGTATCGTTCCTTCAGCAGGCGGTCGATCGCGGCGAGCCGGCCGGGGTTGAAACCGTGTTTCTCTGGCCTGGCGATCTTCATGCCTGCTCCATACCCCTGTTTCAAATCGTCTTCACGCCCTATCGCTTGAGCGGCGCGGAAATCAATCCTAACCTCGGCGATGACAAACCCGTTTTTCTAGTGAGAGAGGATCGTCGTGGAGAATCAATCGGCAGCGGGCAAGGCGTGGCCGGCGGTGTCGCTGGTGGAGGCAACGGCGATCCTTACCGCGCCCGGCAGCCGTTTCGAAATGGAAACGGTGGAGATTCGCGGGATTCCGACGCGGGTGTGGAAGAACGTCCCGCCGCACATGGCGGCGCTCGTCCGCTTCTCGCGCACCCATGGCGAGCGGCTCGCGACGATCCACGAGGACGAGCGGGTCAGCTATGAGGCGCAGTTCCGCGCGATCGCGGCGCTGGCGCACGACCTGCGCGCGCACGGCGTGGAGAAGGGCGACCGCGTGGCGATCGCGATGCGCAACCTGCCGGAATGGATCGTCGGCTTCTTTGCGGCGGCGGTGATCGGGGCGATCGTCGTGCCGCTCAATGCGTGGTGGACCGGCGACGAGCTGGCGTATGGCCTGAGTGATTCGGGCGCGAAGGTGCTAATCGCGGACGACGAGCGCTGGGCGCGGATCGCGCCGCACCGCGCCGCCTTGCCGGCGCTCGCCCGCGTGCTGGTGAGTCGCGCCGCGACGCCGCCGGAAAGCCCCGCCGCGCGGCTGGAGGACGTGATCGGCGCGCCGCGCGACTGGGCGGGGCTGCCCGACCGCGACCTGCCCGAGGCCGATCTCGCGCCCGACGACGACGTGTCGATCCTCTACACCAGCGGCACCACCGGCAATCCCAAGGGCGCGCTCGGCACGCATCGCAATTTCATGAGCAACATCCTGTCCAGCGGCTTCGCGATGGCGCGCATGTTCGTGCGGCGCGGCGAGCCGTTGCCGGAGCCGACGCCGAAGGTCGCGCTGACGGTGATCCCGCTGTTCCACGCCACGGCGCTCTCCGCCGGGTTGATGGGCGCGATGGCGGCGGGCGGCACCACCATCTACATGCGCAAGTTCGAGCCGCTGCGCGCGATGGAGATCATCGAGCGCGAGCGGGTCAATTCCACCGGCGGCGTGCCGACCATCGCCTGGCAGTTGCTGGAGCACCCCGAGCGGCATCGCTTCGACCTCTCCAGCCTGGAGATGATCGGCTATGGCGGCGCGCCCTCCGCGCCGGAGCTGGTGCGCAAGATCGCGGCCGATCTGAAGGCGCTGCCCGCCAACGGCTGGGGCATGACGGAAACCACCGCGACCGTCACCACGCACGGCGCGGAGGATTATCTCAACCGGCCGGAAAGCTGCGGCCCGCCGGTCGCGGTGGCCGACCTGAAGGTGATGGACGCGGACGGGACGCGCGAGCTGCCGGCCGGCGAGATCGGGGAATTGTGGGCGCGCGGGCCGATGATCGTGAAGGGCTATTGGAACAGGCCCGAGGCGACGGCGGCGACCTTCGTCGACGGCTGGGTGCGCACCGGCGACCTCGCGCGGCTGGACGAGGAGGGCTTCTGCTACATCGTCGATCGCGCCAAGGACATGCTGATCCGGGGCGGCGAGAATATCTATTCGAGCGAGGTGGAGAATGTCCTCTACGATCACCCGGCGGTGACGGATTGCGCGGTGATCGGCATCCCCCACCGCACCCTGGGCGAGGAGCCGGCGGCGGTGGTGCATCTCGCGCCCGGCGCCAGCGCGAGCGAGGCCGAGCTTCAGGCATGGGTCCGCGCGCGGCTGGCGGCGTTCAAGGTGCCCGTGGCGATCCGCTTCGCCGCCGAGACGCTGCCGCGCAACGCCAACGGCAAGATACTGAAGCGTGATCTCAAGACCTTGTTCGAGGATCGCGCGGCGGCCTGACCATGGCGCGGAACTGTTCCGATCGCGGAACATTACGATGGCGTAGCAACGGTGCTGCGGATCGGAGAAGCGGCGCTTGGATCGCACGAGGGATTTTCTGCGTGGGCGGCGGCGGTCGGAGCTGACCGCCGAGGAAATGGCGGTGCTCGAGGCGGCGATTTCCGAGGTGGTGGTCGTGCCGCCGCGGCGGATCATCGCCCATCGCGCCGATCGCCTGCACAACAGCACGCTGCTGATTGACGGCTTCATCTGCCGCTACATGGATGCGCGCGACGGCTACCGGCAGCTCGTATCCTATCAGGTGCCGGGCGATTTCGTCGATCTGCACGGCTATCCGACCCGGCACATCGACCATGACATCGCCACGTTGACCGAATCGCGGATCGCGCTGGTGCCGCATGAGCGGCTCGACGCGATCATGGCGACGATGCCGCATCTCGCGCGGCTGCTGTGGTTCAGCACCCTGCTCGACGCCGCGCTGCATCGCGAATGGATCTTCCGCATCGGCCGGCTCGACGCGGCGGGCAGGGTGGCGCACTTCCTGTGCGAGACCAACCTGCGCATGGCGGCGG
The DNA here is from genome assembly GCF_013344685.1 of Sphingomonas sp. CL5.1. Classification (NCBI taxonomy): domain Bacteria; kingdom Pseudomonadati; phylum Pseudomonadota; class Alphaproteobacteria; order Sphingomonadales; family Sphingomonadaceae; genus Sphingomonas; species Sphingomonas sp. CL5.1. The sequence goes on along the minus strand of NZ_CP050137.1, from coordinate 4,017,179 downwards.
TGGGCCGGGCGGTCGGCGGACGGTTCGCGCTGCCGCTGACCCAGCAGGACATGGGCGAGGCGTGCGGGCTGACCAGCGTGCATGTCAACCGCACGCTGCGGCGGCTGCGGGAGGATGGCGTGGTGGAGATTTCACGCGGTCACGCGCATGTGATGGACTTCCCGCGACTGGCGCGGATCGGGGAGTTCGACCCGGACTATCTCTATCTGGAGGACGGGCCGTGGCACGGTGGATGAATGCGGCGGGTGATGCTGGCGATGTTCCCGGTTTGTCGCTAGTGTCGCCCGATGGCCGACCGGTCCCCTGATCTTTCCGACGCCGCGCCGTCGCCGCTCCCGGCCGCCGAGGGAGCGTTCGGCCTGCCGCTGACCGCCGGCGGGATCGAGGACGCGCGGATCGCGCTGCGTCGCGACCGGCTGCTCGCCGCGCTGACGTTGCTGGCGGGGCTGGGCGTCGTGCTCGGCACGCCGTTCGCGCTGAAGGCGGGGGCGGAGTTCTTCCTGCCCACCACGGTCGCGCTGGTCGTCGGCATCGCGCTGATCCCGATGCTGGAATGGCTGGAGCGCCGCCGCATCCCGTCGCCGATCGCGGCGCTGATCTGCGTGCTGCTGTTCCTGATCGCGGCGAACATCGTGGTGGCGGCGATCGTCTTTCCGGCCATCGACTTCTTCCGCCTGCTGCCCAAGCGAATCGGCCGGATCCAGGAGAATCTCGCCCCGCTGCTCGATCTCTATTCGAACCTCGAGCATTACGCGAACCGCACGCTGCGCCAGATCGCCTCCACCCCGATCCGGCCGCTGCCGACCGCCACCGTCACCCAGCCGCAGTCGATTCTCGAACTGGCGGCGAGTTCCGCGCCGGCGGCGATCATCCAGCTTTTCTACGCGGTGCTCGTCACCTTCTTCTTCCTGTCCGGCTGGACGCGGCTGCGCGAGCGGACGATCACCAGCCGCACCAGCTTCGGCGGGGCGATGGCCACCGCGCGGGTGATCCAGGACGTGGTGGATCACGTATCGTCCTATCTCGGCACGATCACCGTCATCAACGTGGCGCTGGGGCTGACCGTCGCGGGCATGCTGCATCTGCTGGGCATGCCTTCCCCGCTGATGTGGGGCGGGATCGTCGCGCTGCTGAACTACATCCCCTATTTCGGGCCGGTGGTGGCGGCGCTGCTGATCGCGATCGGCGCGCTGATGACCTTCGGCGACGTGTGGACCGCGCTCGCCGCGCCGGGGATCATGTATGGCTGTCACCTGATCGAGGCGAACGTGCTGACGCCGCTGATCGTCGGCCATCGCCTCACCATCAGCCCGATCCTGATCCTCGTCTCGATCAGCTTCTGGGGCTGGATCTGGGGCACGCCGGGGGCGCTGCTCGCGGTGCCGCTGCTGGTCATCATCCAGACCGTGCTGGGCGCGGCGGGCAAGCCGGATATCGCCGGATTCCTGTTCGAGCACGGCACGCTGGTGCGGCAGGAACGCCGCCACGCGCGCCGTTTTGAAAAAGGTTCGACAAGCCCGGTTGACAGCCCCGGATCGCCCGCCTAGTTGGCGCGCCTCACGCTTTCCAAGCGGGTGTAGCTCAGTTGGTTAGAGCGCCGGCCTGTCACGCCGGAGGTCGCGGGTTCGAGCCCCGTCACTCGCGCCATTTCCCGGCGGAAGGCGTCATTCACACAGCGGAAACGGGATTGACCGGCGCGGGATCGCTTCCGGGCGCGTTCGGCTCCGGCACGTCCACGTCCGGCCCCGGCGGAGCGATCTCCGGCGGGGGCGGGGCGGGCGGCTGCGGCTGGTCCGGTTTCGGGACATCGGGCGGCGGCGGGGGTGGCGGCGGAGTGGCCATGATCGCTCCTTTCCCACGGGAAACGCAGGGGCGGCGCCCCGGTTGCCGCCTGCGGCTTGCCGAAGCGGCGGCGGCGGTATAGAGGCGCCCACTTCGGCGGTGTCCCATGCGGGCGTGGCGGAACTGGTAGACGCGCCGGATTTAGGTTCCGGTATCGCAAGATGTGGGGGTTCGAGTCCCTTCGCCCGCACCAGTCACCCGCACCTCGCGGGGCGGCACCTCCTTACGGATTCTTTCCTTTACGAAGGCTGACGATGCAGACTGTCGAGACGTTGAACGAAGGGCTGAAGCGCGCCTACACGCTCACCATCACCGCGAAGGACATCGAGAAGAAGGTCGATGCCGAGCTGAAGCGCGTCGCGCCGCAGATTCGCATGCCCGGCTTCCGCCCCGGCAAGGTGCCGACCAACCTGGTGCGCAAGATGCACGGCCCCGCGCTGTTGCAGGACGCGCTCAACACCTCGATCCAGGAAGGCGTGCAGTCGCTGCTCGCCGACCAGCAGCTTCGCCCCGCGATGCAGCCCTCGGTCGAGCTGGCCGACGGCTATGAGCCGGGCAAGGACGCCGAGCTGAAGGTCGAGCTGGAGGTGCTGCCGCAGGTGCCGGCCCCGGCGATCGAGAACCTGAAGCTGGAGCGGCTGACCGTGCCGGTCGCCGACGAGGCGGTCGAGGAGCAGCTCAGGAAGTTCGCCGACCAGATGAAGCGCTGGGAAGACGCCAAGCCGAGCCACAAGGCCAGACTGGGCGACCAGGTGACCGTCGATTTCGTCGGCAAGACGATGGACGGCGTGGCGTTCGAGGGCGGCACCGGCACCGACATGGCGATCGAGCTTGGCGAAGGCCGCCTGATCCCCGGCTTCGAGGATCAGGTCGTCGGCGTGAAGAACGGCGAGGAACGCCAGATCAAGGTCACCTTCCCGGAGGATTATCCGGCGAAGGAGCTGGCCGGCAAGGACGCGACCTTCGACCTCACCGTGAAGTCGGTGAAGACCGCCGCCGAGAGCAAGATCGACGAGGATCTCGCCAAGAACCTCGGTCTCGAAAGCCTGGAGCAGCTCAAGGGCCTGCTGAAGGGCCAGATCGAGCAGGAGCATAACGGCCTCACCCGCACCTATATGAAGCGCAAGCTGCTCGACCAGCTCGCCGCCGGCCACGATTTCGAGGTGCCGCCGTCGATGGTCGAGGCCGAGTTCACCCAGATCTGGCAGCAGCTCGAGCATGAGGCGACCCATGAGGCCGATCCGAAGGCCGCGATGGAGGAGCTGGAGAACGACCGCGACGATTACCGCAAGATCGCGGAGCGCCGCGTGCGGCTTGGCCTGCTCCTGTCCGAGATCGGCCAGGCCAATGGCGTCGAGGTGACGCAGCAGGAGATGAACCGCCTGATCGCGCAGGCCGCGCAGCAATATCGCGGCGAGGACCAGAAGCGTTTCATCCAATATATCCAGCAGGAGCCGATGGCCGCCGCCCAGCTCCGCGCGCCGCTCTATGAGGACAAGGTCGTCGACTTCCTGTTCGACAAGGCCGAGGTGACCGACCGCGAGACCACCCGCGAGGAGCTGGAAGCCGCGATCGAAAGCGACGACGGCTTCTCGACCGGCACGCACAGCCACGACCACGACAACCACAAGCCGCGCCAGAAGAAGGCGGCGGCGACGAAGAAGGCCGCCGCGGGCGAGGAAGCGGCCGAGAAGCCCGCCGCGAAGAAGGCGCCGGCCAGGAAGGCCGTGGCGAAGGACGAGGCTCCGGCCGAGGAGGCCGCTAAGCCCGCCGCGAAGAAGGCTCCGGCCAAGAAGGCGGCCGCCAAGGACGAGGCTCTCGCCGAGGAGGTCGCCAAGCCCGCCGCGAAGAAGGCTCCGGCCAAAAAGCCCGCTGCCAAGAAGGAAGGCTGAGCCGGACCTCTCGGGCTTCTCCCCTGAAGGGGAGGGCTTTACGTCGAGCCTGTCGGGCCGCCGCCTTTCCTGTTAGGGAGCGGGCGGGGGGCCTCGACAGGCTCGATGCGTTTTTGCCCTGGGGTGTCCGTGCCGACCGAACCGACGATCGCCGTCCTGCTGCCATGCTATAACGAGGAAGCCGCGATCGCGCAGACGATCGCCGGTTTCCGCGCGGCGCTGCCCGGCGCGGCGATCCATGTCTATGACAACAATTCCCGCGACCGCACGATCGAGGTGGCGCGCGCCGCCGGGGCGATCGTCCGCTCGGAACGCATCCAGGGCAAGGGCGCGGTGGTGCGTCGCATGTTCGCGGATGTCGACGCCGATATCTATGTGATGGCGGACGGCGACGCGACCTATGACGCCGCCTCCGCCCCGGCGCTGGTCGCACGGGTGCTGGACGAGCAGCTCGACATGGTGGTCGGCAGCCGCATCGGCGAGGCTACCGAGGCCTATCGGCGCGGCCACCGCTTCGGCAACGCGCTGCTGACGGGGATGCTGGCGCGGCTGTTCGGGCGCAGCTTCACCGATATCCTTTCGGGCTATCGCGTGTTCTCGCGGCGATTCGTCAAGAGCTTCCCGGTGCTGTCGGCCGGGTTCGAGATCGAGACGGAGATCAGCGTCCACGCGCTTGAGCTGAAGATGCCGGTGGCGGAGATCGAGACGCCCTATTTCGCCCGGCCGGAGGGATCGACCTCGAAGCTGTCGACCTATCGCGACGGCTGGCGCATCCTCAACACGATCATCACGCTCTATCGCATCGAGCGGCCCTTGTGGTTCTTCGGCGCGATCGGTGCGCTGCTGCTGGCGCTGGCGGTGATCCTCGCGGTGCCGCTGGCGATCACCTATGTCCAGACCGGGCTGGTGCCGCGCTTCCCCACCGCGATCGCCGTCACCGGGCTGACGATCCTCGCCGCGCTGAACGGGTTCGCCGGGCTGATCCTCGATACCGTGGTGCGCGGGCGGCGCGAGGTGCGGCGGCTGGCCTATCTGGCGCATCGCGCCCCGTCGCGCGGGGCTTGAACAACCCCGCCGGAGCGCCGATGTTGGCGGTCCATCAGGATATAGAGAGTCTTCCATGCACAATCCGTTCGACACCGGCGATTTCGCGGGCAAGCTGGCCAGCGCGGGCCTCGACCTGCAGCAGACCCAGGCGGGCCTGGTGCCGATCGTCATCGAACAGTCGAATCGCGGCGAGCGCTCGTTCGACATCTTCTCCCGCCTGCTGCGCGAGCGAATCGTCTTCGTCACCGGCGGGGTCGAGGACGGGATGGCGAGCCTCATCACCGCACAGTTGCTGTTCCTCGAATCGGAAAATCCGAAGAAGGACATCTTCATGTACATCAACTCGCCGGGCGGGGTCGTCACGGCGGGCATGGCGATCCACGACACGATGCAATATATCCGTCCGCGCGTCGGCACGGTGTGCATCGGCCAGGCCGCCTCGATGGGCAGCTTCCTGCTCGCGGCCGGCGAGCCGGGGATGCGCGTCGCGCTCACCAACGCGCGGATCATGATCCACCAGCCTTCGGGCGGGGCGCAGGGCATGGCCGCCGACATCGAGATCCAGGCGCGCGAGATCCTGCGGATGCGGCATTTCCTCAACTCGCTCTATGCGAAATACACCGGCAAGCCGCTGGATGAGATCGAGAAGTCGATGGACCGCGACAAGTTCATGTCGGCCGAGGAAGCCAAGGAGTTCGGGCTGATCGACGAGGTGTTCGACAAGCGCCCCGCGCCCGCCGATGAGGTAGCGGCGGCCGCCTGAGCCATTAGGCATATTCAGGCATTGCCGTTTCGTGACGGGCCGGGTTACCATGCCCGGCCCGAAAGCCGCCTCCGCCGTGGGGGCGCGAAAGGATCGATTGAATGACGAAGCTCTCCGGCGGCGACTCCAAGAGCACCCTCTACTGCTCGTTCTGCGGCAAGTCGCAGCACGAGGTCCGCAAGCTCATCGCCGGCCCGACGGTCTTCATCTGCGACGAGTGCGTCGAGCTGTGCAACGACATCATCCGCGAGGAGACGAAGTCTGCGCTCGTCTCCAAGAAGGACGGTGGCGTGCCGACGCCGCAGGAAATCTGCGACGTGCTCGATGATTATGTGATCGGGCAGAAGCAGGCCAAGCGCGTCCTGTCGGTTGCGGTGCACAACCATTACAAGCGGCTCAACCACGGCGCGAAGGGCGCCGATGTCGAGCTGGCCAAGTCTAACATCCTGCTCGTCGGCCCCACCGGCTGCGGCAAGACGCTGCTGGCGCAGACGCTGGCGCGTATCCTCGACGTGCCGTTCACGATGGCCGACGCGACGACGCTCACCGAGGCGGGCTATGTCGGCGAGGATGTGGAGAACATCATCCTCAAGCTGCTCCAGGCCAGCGACTATAACGTCGAGCGGGCGCAGCGCGGGATCGTCTATATCGACGAGATCGACAAGATCAGCCGCAAGGCGGAGAACCCCTCGATCACTCGCGACGTGTCTGGCGAGGGCGTGCAACAGGCGCTGCTCAAGCTGATGGAGGGCACCACCGCCAGCGTTCCGCCGCAGGGCGGGCGCAAGCATCCGCAGCAGGAGTTCCTGCAGGTCGACACGACCAACATCCTGTTCATCTGCGGCGGCGCGTTCAGCGGGCTGGAGAAGATCATCGGCGACCGTCTTCAGGGCAAGTCGATCGGCTTCGGTGCCTATGTCGCCGCGCCGGAGGAGAAGCGCACCGGCGAGATGCTGCGCCAGACCGAGCCGGAGGATCTGCTCAAGTTCGGCCTGATCCCCGAGTTCGTCGGCCGCCTGCCGGTGGTCGCGACGCTGGAGGACCTCGACGTGCCGGCGCTGGTCAAGATCCTGACCGAGCCGAAGAACGCGCTGGTCAAGCAATACCAGAAGCTGTTCGAGATGGAGGAGGTGAAGCTGGGCTTCACCGACGACGCGCTGGTGTCGGTCGCGAAGAAGGCGATCGAGCGCAAGACCGGCGCGCGCGGCCTGCGTTCGATCCTGGAGGGCATATTGCTCGACACGATGTTCGACCTGCCGGGTATGCAGGGCGTCGACGAGGTGATGATCGACAAGGACGTGGTGGACGGCCGCAAGGAGCCGATCCGCGTCTATGCCGAGAATGCGAAGAAGAAGGCCGGCGACGCGGCGTGATCTCCGCGTTGGCTGCGTGAGGAACGAGACGGGCGTCGCGGGAGCGGCGCCCGTTTTGTTTCGGGGCGTGGAGAGTGACGGCTAACGCCCCAATTGCGGCCGTAACGATGCTATGAAGTCGTTCCTGAAAGATGTCGTTCGATCTCCGCGAGCAAACGGCCTCCCGCTCCCGTCAGTGCGATAAGGCACGGCTCATCCCATTCTTGTTCGAAGATGAAGGCTTCACCACCGAATGCTATCTGAGAGTACGTAGCGTGCGGCTCGCTGTTTACCTTTCCAAACAGGTCGGAGATTGCCTGCCGCACGGCTTCGATTTCATCGGGCGTGAACTCTAACGACGAGTTGCCATCGGGAAGTGAAAGCAGGGTCACAGCCATGCCCTATTATGAAGTGCTTGCGGCCGTTTTCCAGCCTGCTGTTCGCGCAAGCCGCCGGTCTGTTCTCCACCCAAAAAATCCGCCATCACCCCGGAATCTGCTGGCTGATGCAGTGGAAGCTACCCCCGCCGGTCAGGATCGCGTCGGCGCGCAGGCCGATCACCTTGCGATCGGGGAACAGCGCCTGGAACTGCTGCACCGCCGCCTGATCGTCGGGCGCGCCGTATACCGGCACGACCACGCTGGCGTTGCCGATGTAGAAATTCATGTAGCTCGCCGGCACGATCTCGTCGTCGCGCATCACGCGGCCGGGGGAGGGGACGGGGATCACCGTCACGCCGAACGCCCGCGCGCGTTCGGCGGCCTGCTGATAGACCTGCCAGTTGGGATCGTTCTCCGCCGCGACCGGGATGGCCAGCCGCCCCTCGCCGACGAAGCGGGCGAGATTGTCGACATGACCGTCGGTATGGTCGTTGAGCAGCCCGTCGCCCAGCCACAGCACGCGATCATAGCCGAGGTCGCGCTCCAGCCGCTCCTCGATCTCCGCCTTGCCGATCAGCCCGTTGCGGTTGGGGTTGAGCAGGCATTGCTCGGTGGTGACGACAAGGCCGGTGCCGTCGCCGTCGAGCGCGCCGCCCTCCAGCACCCAGTCGCACGGCACGATGCGCTTGCCCCGGCGGCGGGCGAGCCGCGCGCCGATATCCTCGTCGCCGGGCAAATCGTATTTCCCGCCCCAGCCGTTGAACGCGAAGTCGCGCACCGTGCCGTCGCCGGTGACGATCGTCGCGGTGTCGCGCAGCCAGATATCGCCGAACGGCTCGACCACCACCTCCGCGAACGGCGCGAGGCTTGCCGCCGCAACACCCGCCTCCGCATCGGCGGCGACGAGCAGCACCTTTTCCCCGCGCCCCTCCGCATCGACCGCGCGGGCGAAGGCCGCGACCTCGTGCCGCGCCTGATCGAGATCGTCCTGCCACAATTCCGGGTGGGACGGGAAGCCGATCCACACCGCCTTGTGGCGCGCCCATTCGGCCGGCGGCGTGCGGGTCACTGCGCGGCGCCCCGCGCGATGGGCGCGGTCCGGGGAAGGAACAGGGGCGGGCGAGAACGCATTACATGCTCCGTGACGGGATCGGTTGCGCGTTGTTTGGCAGCGGGCGAAGCGGGGCGCAAGGCGGCCGAAAGTGTCGCGCGGCCCGGCGAACTGTGCCAAGAGCGCGCGCCTGAACCGCCAAACCGCGAGGAACATATGACGAAGGTCGGAATCTATGGCAGCGCGGGGCGGATGGGTCGCGCGATCGCGGCGATCGCCGGCGAGGAAGGCGTGACGGTCGCGGGCGGGGTCGATACCGGCGACGATCCCGCGCCGCTGGCGCGGGCGGCGGACGTGCTGGTGGACTTTTCCGCGCCGGCCGCGCTGGAGGGGCATCTGGCGGCGGCGGTCGCGGCGGGAACGCCGATCGTGATCGGCACGACCGGGCTTTCCGCGACGCATCACGCGATGATCGACAAGGCGGCGGAGCGGATCGCGGTGCTCCAGACCGGCAACACCTCACTCGGCGTCACGCTGCTCGCGGGGCTGGTGCGCGAGGCGGCGCAGCGGCTGGGCGCGGACTGGGACATCGAGATCGTCGAGATGCACCATCGCCACAAGGTCGACGCTCCCTCGGGCACCGCGACGCTGCTCGGCGAGGCGGCGGCGGCGGGGCGTGGCACCACGCTGGCCGAGGTGCGCGTCGACGGCCGCGCGGGGCTCACCGGCGCGCGGACCGAGGGGACGATCGGCTTCTCCTCGCTGCGCGGCGGTTCGGTCGTCGGCGATCATCAGGTGGTATTCGCGGGCGAGGGCGAGCGGATCGAGCTGGGCCATCGCGGCGAGGACCGCACGATCTTCGCGCGCGGCGCGCTGAAGGCGGCGCTGTGGCTCGCGGGCAAGCCGGCCGGGCGCTATCATATGGCCGAGGTGCTGGGGCTTTGAAGAAGGCCGACATCTTCGAATTCTACCGCCGGCTGGCCGAGTTGAACCCGCATCCCGAAACGGAGCTGGAATCGGGCAACGCCTATCAGCTCCTCGTCGCGGTGGTGCTGTCGGCGCAGGCCACCGACGTCGGCGTCAACAAGGCGACGCGGCGCTTGTTCGAGGCGGTGAGGACGCCGCAGCAGATGGTCGCGCTGGGCGAGGAAGGGCTGAAGCAGCACATCCGCACGATCGGCCTGTTCAACACCAAGGCGAAGAACGTCATCGCGCTGAGCGAGGCGCTGATCGCCGACCATGACGGCGAGGTGCCGGCCGACCGCGACGCGCTGGAGAAGCTGCCCGGCGTCGGGCGCAAGACGGCGAACGTGGTGATGAACGTCGCGTTCGGCGCGGAGACCTTCGCGGTGGACACGCATATCTTCCGCGTCGGCAACCGCACCGGCCTCGCCCCCGGCAAGACGCCGCTCGCCGTGGAGAAGAAGCTGGATAAGGAGACGCCGCAGCCGTTCCGCGTCCACGCGCATCACTGGCTGATCCTGCACGGCCGCTATGTCTGCAAGGCGCGCAAGCCGGAATGCTGGCGCTGCGTGGAGGTGGACCTGTGCGCCTACAAGCCCAAGACGCCCGCGCCGACGCGGAGGGCTGCCGCGTAAGTCCTACCCCGCCCGCACCTCGCGGAACGGGATGGTGCGATCGACCTCCGGTTCCCTGGGCAGGCCCAGCACGCGCTCGCCGATGATGTTGCGCTGGATCTGGTCCGTGCCGCCGCCGATCGAGGTGAAATAGGCGTTGAGCGTCAGGAAGTTGGCGTCCTCCGCGCGCGGATGCTCCGGCCCCTGCAACAGGCTCTCCGGCCCGAGCAGCAGGGTGCGGACGCGCGCTTCCTCGTGCAGGATGCGGCTCATCGCCAGCTTGCCCAGGGACATGATCGAGGACGATGTGCCCTGTCGCAGCTCGGCCTTGGCGCGTTGCGTGTTGAGCTTGTTGAGCGCGCGCCACGCGATCGCCTGCGCCAGCTCCTGCCGGATCACCGGATCGCCGAGCTTCCCGGCTTCGCGCGCCAGGCCGATCAGCGAATAATCGCCCTTCGGCCCGCCCGCGCCCGAACGCGGCCCGCGCGCGCGATCGCCCATCACCGACCGTTCGTAGGCCAGCGCGGTCTGCAACACGCCCCAGCCGCCGCCGAGCGGCCCGAGCAGGTTGGCGTCGGGCACGAAGGCGTTGTCGATGAACACCTCGTTGAAATGCGCCTCGTCGGTGATCTGGCGCAGCGGCCGCACCTCCACGCCGTTCTGCTTCATCGGCAGGAAGAAGAAGCTGATGCCGCGATGCTTGGGCACGTCCCAATCGGTGCGCGCGATCAGCATCCCGTAATCGGCGACCTTCGCGCCGCTGGTCCATACCTTCTGCCCGGTGACGCGCCAGCCGCCCTCCACCTTGTCAGCGCGGGTGCGGATCGCGGCGAGGTCGCTGCCCGCGCCCGGCTCCGAATAGAGCAGGCACATGCCGACCTCGCCGGCGAGCAGCTTCGGCACGATCTCGCGCTTGAAGGCGTCGGTGGCATGGGCGAGCGCGGTATTGGCCCACAGGTTCGTGCGGTCCTGCCCGGCGCCGGGCGCATCGAGCGCCGCGAAGGCGCGCTCGACGATCTTCGCCTGATCGTCCGGCAGGCCGCGCCCGTACCATTCCTCCGGCCAGCGCGGCACGGCCCAGCCGGCGTCGCGCACCTTCGCCAGCCATTCGCTGCGCGGATCGCGGCCGAAGGTGTCATGGTGCGGTTTCACGCCCTTCCAATTGGCGGCGAGCCACCCCTCGACCTCGGCTTTCAACTGTTCGTCGGTCATGCCCCAACCTCCAGCGCGCGGACATATTGTTCGCGCCAATGATTACCGTCGCCGTAAAGCTGCGCGCCGGATCGCGCGCGGCGCAGATAGAGATGCGCGGGATGCTCCCAGGTGAAGGCGATGCCGCCGTGCATCTGGATCGCATCCCTGGCGCAGCGGACATAGGCGTCGCCACAGGCGAAGGCGGCCAGCGCGATGGCGGCGTCCTGCGTGGCCGCGCCCTGCGCGAGCTGGCGAGCGGCGTCGCGGGCGGCGCTGGTCGCGCTCTCCGCCTCTAGCAGCAGGTCGGCCGCCATGTGCTTCACCGCCTGGAAGCTGCCGATCGCGCGGCCGAACTGGTGGCGCTCGCGGGCATAGTCCACGGCCATATCCATGATGCGCCGCGCGCCGCCCGCCTGCTCGCCCGCCAGCGCGACGAGCGCGGTGGCATGAGCCGTGGCGATGCGCGTGCCGTCGCCGATCCGCGTCGCGGGGCCGTGGAATGTCACGTCGGCCATGCGCCGCGTGCGATCGAAGACGGGAAGGGGAGTGATCGTGGCATGCTCGCGCGCGACCGCGAACACCGCATCGTCGAGCGTGACGAGGATCGTGTCGGCGATCGCGGCGTCGGGCACGAAGCGCGCGGTGCCGGCGAGCCGGTCGCCCTCCACATGCACGTCGCCGCGCCCGGTCCAGTCACGGCTGCCGGCGAAGGCGACCGCCGCGATGCTGTATCCGCCCGCGAGGCTGGCGAGCCGTTCCCCATCGAGCAGCGTCGCCGCCACGGCGGTCGAGAGCAGGGGGGCGGGCAGCAGCGCGGCGCCGGCGGCCTCCATCACCAGTTCCAGTTCGACCGGGCCGAGTCCGGCGCCGCCATGTTCCTCCGGCACGGTCAGGCCGACGACGCCGAGATCGGCCAGCGCCCGCCACAGCGCCCGATCGAACCCGGAGTCGCTGTCCATGACGCGGCGCACGTCGCTTTCGGCGCAGCGGTCGGCGAGCAGGCGGCGGACCGAATCGAGCAAGGCCCCGCGCTCTTCCGCCGTCAGTTCCGCCATCGCGCATCCTCTTTCATGGCCGACGTGTCCGTCGTCCGTAACCAAAGTTATGATGAGGCGGGGCGGCGGCTGTCAACCGGCGGCCGTCGCAGGGGCGAACGCGAACCGGAATGAAAGCGGCAGGCAAGGGGTGACGACCGCGCGATCTTGCCATATTGGCCGGGCATCGTGCCCGCACTCCACGCCTTCGCCAATCCGGCCCGCTTCCTGAAGCTGGCACGCCCGCTCACGCCGGTCACGATGTGGCTCGGCGTCGCGCTGATCGCGATCGGCTGCTGGGCGGGGCTGACGCAGACCCCGCCGGACTATCTCCAGGGCGAGAGCGTGCGCATCCTCTACATCCACGTTCCCGCCGCATGGCTAGGCATGGGCGGGTGGAGCGGGATCGCGCTGTCCAGCATCGCCTTCCTCGTCTGGCGCCATCCGCTCGCCGATGTCGCGGCGCGCGCGATCGCGGCGCCGGGAGCGGCGTTCGCGCTGATCTGCCTCGTCACCGGCGCGCTGTGGGGGCGGCCGACCTGGGGCACCTATTGGCAATGGGACGGGCGGCTGACCTCGATGCTGCTGCTGTTCTTCGTCTATCTCGGCTATATCGCGCTGGCCCGCGCCGATCGCGAGCGCGGCGGCGACGGGCGCATCCCGGCGCTGTTCGGCATCGCCGGCACCGTGCTGCTGCCGATCATCCGCTATTCGGTGATATGGTGGAACACGCTGCATCAGGGGCCGAGCATCGGGCTGACCGGATCGACGATCGATTCCTCGCTGCTGTGGCCGCTGCCGATCATGATGGGCGGCTTCACCCTGTTGTTCATCGGCATCGTGCTGATGCGGATGCGCGCGATCCTGGCGGTCGCCAAGGCGGAGGCGCGGATGCGCCGGAAGGCGGCGGCATGAACCCCTGGCCCTTCGTGACGGCGGCCTATGCGGTGACGCTGATCGGCGCGGCGGCGGTCGCGCTGTGGAGCTGGATCGCGATGCGGAAGGCGGAGAAGTGAAGGCCAAGCATCAGCGGCTGACGCTCGCGCTGCTGGCGGTGGCGGCGATCGTCGGCGCGGCGCTGCTCGCGCTGTCCGCGCTCAAGGATCAGGCGGCGTTCTTCTACGCCCCGTCCGACGTCACGCCACGGACGTTGCCGCTGGGCAAGGCGGTGCGGCTCGGCGGGATGGTCGAGAAGGGGTCGATCAAGCGCGCGAGCGACGGCGTGACGATCCATTTCCGCGTCACGGACGGCCGCGCGACCACGCCGGTCACCTTCACCGGCATCGCGCCCGATCTGTTCAAGGAGGATTCCGGCGTGGTGGCGGAGGGAGAGTTCCACCCGGACGGCTCGTTCGTCGCGACCAACCTGCTCGCCAAGCACGACGAGAAATACATGCCGCCCGAAGTCGCCGGCAAGATGCATGAGACGAAGACGCTGAAGCAATGATCGGCTATACCTTCCTCGCGCTGCTAGGCCTGCTCGCGTTCGCCGCGCTCCTCCTGTTCCGCCTGCCGAAGTCGCTCTGGTCCTTCGCCGGCGCGGCGCTGTTCCTCGGCGCGGCGGGCTATGCGTGGCAGGGACGGCCGGCGCTGCCCGCGCATCCGGCGACCCCCGCGACCGAGCCGATCGCGGTGGAGCCGGAAGTGATCGCGTTGCGCGACCGGCTGATGGGCGGGCGCTATACCGCCGACGCCGCCTATCTCGTCGCGTCGGACGCGATGCTGCGCACCGGCGACACGGCGGCCGCGACCCAGGTGGTGCTCGGCGGCATTCGCGCCATGCCGGGCAGTTTCATCCTGTGGACGCAGCTCGGCACCAACCTCGCCCTGCATGACGGCGATCAGATGTCACCGCCCGCGCTGGCGGCGTTCCGGCAGGCGATGCGACTGGCCCCGAAACATCCCGCGCCGCCCTATTTCATGGGGCTCGCCTATCTGCGCGCGGGCAATCTCGCCGCGGCGCGCCCATTGTGGCGCCGTGCGCTCGCTCTGTCCGCGCCGGGATCGGATTACGCGAAGGAGATCGCGCGCCAGCTCCTGCTGCTCGATCGCGTGCTGGCGATGGCCGCACGCGGCGCGCAGGCCCGCTGAGCCTCATGTTGCGGGGCGCGGGGGGGCGTGCTAGGCGCGCCGCTCCAACAGGGTGATTGCAGGCTTTCTGCCGTGATTCCGGAATCTGCGAACATTTCGTGAGCACCTCCCCAGCCTCGGGCGCGGCGTCTGGCCACGACCTTCGCCGCGACAGCCTCGCCAAGCTGGCGGTGGGCGCGGTCGGCGTCGTCTATGGCGATATCGGCACCAGCCCGCTCTATTCGATGAAGGAGGTGTTCGTCGGCCATCATCCGCTGACGGTCGACCAACTCCACATCTTCGGCGTGGTCAGCCTCGTCTTCTGGTCGCTGTTGCTGATCGTCTCGTTCAAATATGTGACGGTGATCCTGCGTGCCGATAACGAGGGAGAGGGCGGCAGCCTCGCGCTGCTCGCGCTGATCCAGCGGCGCAGCGGGGCGGGGAAGAGATGGGGGCCGAGCCTCGTCATCCTCGGCGTGCTCGCCTCCGCGTTGTTCTTCGGCGATTGCATGATCACCCCCGCCGTATCCGTGCTCTCCGCCGTGGAGGGGCTGGTGACGGTGGAGCGGGGGTTCAGCAGCTTCGTCATCCCGGTCGCCGTGGCGATCCTCGTCGGCCTGTTCTACATCCAGTCGGTCGGCACGGCGCGGGTGGGCAAGTTCTTCGGCCCGATCATGGCGGTCTATTTCGTCACGATCGCCGCGCTGGGCCTGATCCATATCATCAAGCAACCGCATATCCTGCTCGCGCTCGATCCGCGCTGGGCGGTGCGCTTCGCCACGACGGACGGGCGGCTGGCGTTCCTCGCGCTCGGCTCGGTCGTGCTGGCGCTGACCGGGGCGGAGGCGCTCTATGCCGACATGGGGCATTTCGGGCGCAAGCCGATCGCCTATGCGTGGCTGTGGTTCATCTTCCCCGCGCTGATGCTCAATTACCTCGGGCAGGGCGCGCTGCTGCTCGGCAATCCGGCGGCGGCGCAGAACCCGTTCTTCATGCTGGCGAACGAGCAATGGCGCCTGCCGCTCGTCATCCTCGCGACGGTGGCGACGGTGATCGCCAGCCAGGCGGTGATCACCGGCTGCTATTCGGTGGTGCAGCAGGCGATCCAGCTCGGGCTGATGCCGCGCCTGCGCATCAGCCACACCAGCGCGTCGGAGGCGGGGCAGATCTACATCGCGTCGATCAACTGGACGCTGATGGTGATGGTCGTGCTGCTGATCTTCGGCTTCCGCGAATCCTCCAACCTCGCGGCGGCCTACGGCATCGCGGTGACGGGGACGATGTTCATCTCGACCTGCCTGATCGGGGTGCTGATCCGGCGGGTGTGGCACTGGCCGTGGTATGCGGTGGTGCCGTTCGTTGGCACGTTCATGTTCGTCGACGGCATGTATTTCACGTCGAACCTGACCAAGGTGTTCGACGGCGGCTGGTTCCCGCTGCTGGTCGCGATGGTCTGCTTCGTCATGCTCACCACCTGGGCGACCGGGCGCAAGCTGATGATCCAGCGGATGCGTGAGGGCGCGATGCCGATCAAGATCTTCATCGGCTCGGCCGCCAGCTCGGCGACGCGCGTGCCGGGAACGGCGGTGTTCATGACCTCGACGCCCGAAGGCGTGCCGCACGCGCTGCTCCACAACCTGAAGCATAATCGCGTGCTGCACGAGCGGGTGATCCTGCTCACCGTGAAGGTGACGGACCTGCCCTATTTCCCGGAGGACGATCGCTTCCTGCACGACGATCTGGGGCAGGGGTTCCACCGCGTGATCCTGCGCTATGGCTTCATGGAGGCGCCCGACGTGCCGGCGGCGCTCAAGCGGTTCGACGGGTGCGGCGCCGATATCCGCATGATCGACACCAGCTTCTTCCTTTCGCGGCAGACGCTCCTCCCGTCCGAGCGGCCGGGGATGATGATCTGGCGCGAGAAACTGTTCTCGTGGATGCTGCGCAACGCCGAAAGTGCGATGGAATTCTTCCGCCTGCCGACCAACCGCGTGGTCGAGCTGGGCACGCAGATCGAGATTTGAGCGCGCCGATCGTCGTCACCGCGCTGTTCGGCGCTGGCGATCAGGGATGGTTCGATTCGCTGCGCCGCGCGCATTATCCGGCGGAGCGCAACCGCGTGCCCGCGCACCTCACGCTGTTCCACCACCTGCCGCCCTCGCTGGAGGCGGAGGTGAAGCAGCGCCTCAGCCACGAAACGCGCGGCATGCCAGCGCCGCCAGCGATGCTGCGTGAGCCCTATTCGCTGGCGCAGGGCGTCGCGTGGCGGATCGAGAGCGAAGGGCTGGCGGCTGTCCGCGCAAGGCTCGCCGAGGCGTTCGCTGGCCTGCTGGTGCCACAAGACATGGCGGGTTGGCGGCCGCATGTCACGGTCCAGAACAAGGTGGCGCCGAGGGAAGCGGGAGTCTTGCTGGCGGCATTGCGCGCCGGGTTTCGTGCCCGGCCGGTAACGGTCACCGGCCTTGGGTCATGGTGGTATCGCGGCGGCGAGTGGGAGCCGCTGTCGCGTCATCTGTTCGGATGAAGGTGGTAGCGGAGGAGGGACTTGAACCCCCGACACGCGGATTATGATTCCGCTGCTCTAACCAGCTGAGCTACTCCGCCCCAGGGCGTTTTTCGCCGAAGCGAGGGGCGCCTATTAGCAGCGCCGCCGGAGCGGTCAAGCGCCCAGTTCAGGCGTCGGACGGCGCGCCGAACAGATCGTGCTCGTCGGCGTCCTCGATCGCCACCCGCACGATATCGCCGGGCGACAGATGACCCGCGTCGCGCAGATGCACCTCGCCATCGATTTCCGGCGCATCCGCATAGGAGCGGCCGGTCGCGCCGCCTTCCTCGCCCACCATGTCGATGATGACGTCCAGCGTGAGCCCCACCTTCGCGGCAAGCTTCGCGGCGGAGATGGCGGCGGTCTTTTCCATCACGCGGGCGTAGCGTTCCTCCTTCACCTCATCCGGCACCGGATCGGGAAGCGCATTGGCCGCCGCACCTTCCACCGGCTCGAAACGGAACGCGCCGACGCGGTCGAGCTGCGCCTCGTCCAGCCAGTCGAGCAGGTAGCGGAAATCGTCCTCCGTCTCGCCGGGGAAGCCGACCACGAAGGTCGAGCGGATCGCGATATCGGGGCAGATCTCGCGCCACGAGCGGATGCGCTCCAGCACCTTCGCCTCGTTGGCGGGACGCTTCATCGCCTTCAGCACCGCGCGGCTGGCGTGCTGGAAGGGGATGTCGAGATAGGGCAGCACCAGCCCTTCCGCCATCAGCGGGATCACCTGATCGACGTGCGGATAGGGATAGACGTAGTGCAGCCGCACCCACGGCGCGATCCGGCCCAGCTCGCGCGCGAGGTCGGTCATGTGCGAGCGCACCTCACCGCCCTTCCATGGCCAAGCCTTGTGGCGCAGGTCCACCCCGTAGGCGGAGGTGTCCTGACTGATGACCAGCAGTTCCTTCGTCCCGGCCGCGACCAGTTTCTCCGCCTCGCGCAGGATCGCATCCGGGCGGCGGCTGACCAGATCGCCGCGCAGCGAAGGGATGATGCAGAAGGCGCAGCGATGATTGCAGCCCTCCGAAATCTTGAGGTAGCTGTAGTGGCGCGGGGTGAGCTTCAGCCCGGCGTCGGGGATCAGATCGACATAGGGCGAGATATTGGCGGGCGCGGCGTCATGCACCGCCTCCACCACCTGCTCGTATTGATGCGCGCCGGTGACGGCGAGCACGTCGGGGAAGCGCGCGCGGATCAGCTCCGCTTCCTTGCCCATGCAGCCGGTGACGATGACGCGCCCGTTCTCCGCGATCGCCTCGCCGATCGCCTCCAGGCTTTCCTCCTTCGCCGAATCGAGGAAGCCGCAGGTGTTGACCAGCACGACATCCGCCCCGGCATAGTCGGCCGACATCTGGTAGCCGTCGGCGCGGAGCTGGGTCAGGATGCGCTCGCTGTCGACAAGGTTCTTCGGGCAGCCGAGCGAGACCATGCCCACGCGGGGCGGGGAGGGGAGTTTTGTCGCCATAGGAAGGCGCGCCACATAGCGATTTCCGCACGCTTTTCCTAGGGTGGGCGCGACATGGCGATTTACACCCTGATCCCGCATCCCGATTTCCCCCCGCTGGCGGTGAAAGAGGTGAGCGTCGAGGTGGAGCGGCGGGGCGGTGAGCTATGCCTGCACTATCGTGTCGAGGGCGCAGGCGAGCTGGTGTGGCCGGAACCCGCCGCGCCCGGCCGGATGGACGAATTGTGGAAGGCGACCTGCTTCGAGCTGTTCGTGAAGCCGGATGGCGGTGAAGGGTATGCCGAGTTCAATTTCTCGCCGTCCGGACGTTGGGCGGCCTATGCGTTCGATGGATATCGCGCGGGGATGCGTGACCTGCCGCTTCCGGTCGATCCGCGCATCGAGCGGCGTGGGGATGGCGTCACGGTGAGCGGGCTGGACGATGTAAACGGGCGGCGCATCGCCCTCACCGCCGTGATCGAGGAAACCGGCGGGCGGCGTTCCTTCTGGTCGCTCGCGCATCCGCCGGGCGCGCCGGATTTCCACCGCGACGATTGCTTTGTCGCGCGGCTCCCGGCACCTGAGGCGCCATGAAGTTCGGGATCGACCGCCTGCTCGCCGATGCGAGCCTTCGTAAGCCGCTGGAGGGGAAGCGCGTCGCGTTGCTCGCGCATCCCGCCTCCGTCACCGCCGATCTGACGCACAGCCTCGACGCGCTGATCGCGGCGGGCGTGGAGATCAGCGCGGTGTTCGGGCCGCAGCACGGCGTTCGCGGCGACCTTCAGGACAATATGATGGAGTCGCCCGACTTCACCGATCCGACCTATGGCATGCCGGTGTTCAGCCTCTACGGCGAGGTGCGGCGGCCGACCGGGCAGTCGATGGGCACGTTCGACGTGCTGCTGGTGGACCTTCAGGACGTGGGCTGCCGCATCTACACATTCGTCACGACGTTGCTCTATGTGCTGGAGGCGGCAGCCACGCACGGCAAGGCGGTATGGGTGCTCGATCGCCCCAACCCCGCCGGCCGCCCGGTCGAGGGGCTGGCGCTGCGGCCGGGCTGGGAGAGCTTCGTCGGGGCGGGGCCGATGCCGATGCGGCATGGGCTGACGCTCGGCGAGATGGGCCGGTGGTTCGTCGATCATTTCCGGCTCGACGTGGATTATCGCGTGATCGCGATGGAGGGCTGGCGGCCCGACGAGGCGCCCGGTTACGGCTGGCCGCCCGAGCGGGTGTGGATCAATCCCAGCCCCAATGCCGCCAACGTCAACATGGCGCGCGCCTATGCCGGCACGGTGATGCTGGAGGGCACGACGCTGAGCGAGGGCAGGGGCACCACGCGCCCGCTGGAGCTGTTCGGCGCGCCCGATATCGACGCGCGCGCGGTGATGGCGGAGATGCGCGCGCTGGCGCCGGCATGGCTCGCCGGCTGCACCTTGCGCGATTTCTGGTTCCAGCCGACTTTCCACAAGCATGTCGGGCAGCTTTGCGCGGGCGTGTTCATCCACGCCGAGGGCGCGGGGTACGACCACGCGGCTTTCCGGCCGTGGCGGCTTCAGGCGCTGGCGTTCAAGGCGATCCGGCGGCTGTGGTCGGATTACCCGCTGTGGCGCGACTTCCCGTATGAATATGAGTTCGGCAAGCTGGCGATCGACGTCATCAACGGTGGGCCGGCGCTGCGCGAATGGGTCGACGACGCCGGTGCGGCGGCTGGCGACCTCGATGCGCTCACCATCCCCGACGAGCGCGCATGGGATGAGCGCCGGCGCGCATTCCTGCTGTATTGACGGAGGTTTATCGTTCGATCGTCACCGTCGATGGGTGATGCCGGTCGAGGTGGCGCTTGATCGTCTTCAGGTTGCGCGTGTTCGAGCGATAGAAGAAATCGGCCGCGTCGCCCACCACCGGCACCATGCCGATCAGCGCGTCGAAACCGACCCGTGCGCTCATCCGCGCGAGCTGGAAGCGGCTCATGCCGAGGTTGCGCGCCTCCCACACGATCCATGCGCCCAGCGCGGCGGCGACCACGTCGCCCGCCACCGGCACCAGCCCGAGCAGGAAATCCAGCCCGACGCGCCGGTTGA
The DNA here is from genome assembly GCF_013344685.1 of Sphingomonas sp. CL5.1. Taxonomy (NCBI): domain Bacteria; kingdom Pseudomonadati; phylum Pseudomonadota; class Alphaproteobacteria; order Sphingomonadales; family Sphingomonadaceae; genus Sphingomonas; species Sphingomonas sp. CL5.1. The sequence goes on along the minus strand of NZ_CP050137.1, from coordinate 3,996,907 downwards.
TCCCCGGCACGACGAACAGCCCCTCGAGCAATTTCTCCATCGCCTCGATCCGCTGGCGGACGTGGGCCGGATCGCGGCTCAGCGGCAGGTTATCGAGCGCGGCGGCGTGGATGCGGGTGGTGCGCTGGTTCATGCAGCATCACTTGGGGGCGGCACGCAGGCGGTTCAACGGGTGCCATGCGCGCGCGTTCGGCTGCCATTGCCGCAACCGCAGCGACACCAGCGACCAGCGCAGCGGGCGGGCGATCGGGATGAAGGTGACATCGGCGGCCATGGCCGCATCGGCGGCGGCGATCGCGGTCGCGCGCTCGGCCAATGTCGGGGCGACCCGCGCCGCCTCGATCGCCTGGCTCGCTGCCTCGTTGCACGGCGCGCAGGCGTGGGCGAGGTACCAGCGCGCGCTGTCGTAGGGCGCCACGGCGTCGATCAGGCGCAGGTCCGCGTCAGGATCGTCCGCCGCGCCGCGCTCGGGCTGGATGCCGATCGCCAGCAGGTCCGCGCCGATCCGCGCCCATAGCAGGTTGCCGCCCGGCCCGGCGGGGAGCGCGACGCGCAGTTGAAGCGGTTCGAGATGCGCGCGTCGCCACGCCGCGACGCTCGCCAGCGCCTGCCGGCGGCGGCTATCCTGATCGAGCGCGACCCACTGCGACAGCGCCGGCGCGGTGGCCGAATCGAGCTGCTCGGGCAGCAGTTGCTCGGTCACCGGCCAATCGGGAGAGAAGGCGCCGGTCAGCGCGCTACGGTTGATGGCGCCGGCAAGGGCGGCGCGGTTCTCCGGTGTCGCCAGGAAGCCATCGCGGCGTACGATCGCCAGCCCGAACAGGCCGGCGGCCGGATCGAGGTGGATATTGTTCGGCGCGACCGCGGCGATTTGCAGCAGCGGCCAGTCGCGCAACGTTCCTCCGGTGACGAGATCCGACCGACGCGCGGCATAGCGGGTGATAGCGCGCGCCGCCGATTCGCCGATCAGCCGGACGTTGTCCTCCGGCGCCTTTTCGGGCGTCTCGTCGGGCGAGCGGTTCAGCTCGCGCACCGGCGTCAGCAGCAGCGAATAGCGGCTCCGGTGCGCGATGCGGAACGGGCCGGTGCCAGCCGGATCGCGCAGCCGGATGATCGCCAGCTCGGGCTGGGCGAACACCTTCAGCAGGTCGGGGCGCGGATAGGACAGTTCGATCTGGATGATCTGAGGCGTCATATCCACGATCGAGTCGATCGCGGTGAGATAGGGCTTCAGCGGGTTGCGCGAGGCCGCCGCGATCTGCCGCTTTAGGATCGCCACCACTTCCTGCGCGGTGACGGGGCGGCCATCCGACCACAAGGTCTCGCGCAGGCGGAAGATATAGGTCTTGCCCTCGTCGGTGACGATCCAGCGTTCCGCGATACCCGGCTCGATCTGCCCCGTCGCGTCGAAGCGGACCAGCCCTTGCGCGACCGAGTCGGCGAGCAGCCGGTCGCTCTCCGGTCGTTCGCCCCGGCTGGAATCACGCAATTCGGGAGCGCCGCCGATCACGCTCGCCACGACCGGGCCGACGTCGGGGCGCCGCTCGCAGCCGGCGATCAGCGCCAGCGCGGCACACGCGATGGTGCGGACGGCGGGACTCGAACCCGCACGCCAAGGGCAGAAGATTTTAAGTCTCCAGCGTCTACCGATTCCGCCACGTCCGCGCATCGCACGCGACGTGAAGGCTACCCGGAGCCTTACGTCAAGCGACGTTGAGCCGCGCGCGCATTTCCTTGCCCGGCTTGAAATAGGGGACGCGCTTGGCATTCACGTCCACCGTCTCGCCGGTGCGCGGATTGCGGCCGGAGCGGGCGTCGCGGGCGCGGGTGGAGAAAGCGCCGAAACCGCGCAGCTCGACCCGGCCGTTTTCGGCCAGGCGGCGGACGATCTCGTCGAAGAAGGTGGAAACGATCGCTTCGACCTCACGCAGCGAAAGCTCGGGATTGGCTTCGGCGAGTTGCTGGACGAGTTCGGAACGGATCATTCTGCAAGTCCTGAAGCGGTTCCCCGACGCGCGGAACCGGCGGATCGCGATATTAGCCGAGAAACTGCCGATCGGAATAGGATCGAAACGACAATTCCCTGTAATTTTTGTGCCGGATCGAGAACCGGGCAGGAAATTTTCCTGCCCGGTTCCGCCGATCTCACTTCTTCGATTCGCGAGCCTTGAGCGCCTCGCCCAGGATGTCGCCTAGCGACGCGCCCGAATCGGACGAGCCGTACTGCGCCACCGCCTGCTTCTCCTCGGCGATCTGCATCGCCTTGACCGAGAAGGTCGGCTTCTTCGAACGATCGAAGCCGGTCACCATCGCATCGAGCTTCTGGCCGACCTGGAAACGCTCCGGACGCTGCTCGTCGCGGTCGCGGCCGAGGTCGGTGCGCTTGATGAAGCCGGTCGCGCCGTCGTCGCCAGCCTGCACCTCGAGACCGGCGTCGCGGACTTCGAGGATGGTGACGGTGACGACCGCGTTCTTCGACAGGCGCTCGCCGCCCGTCGCCGCGCCGACCACCGGGCCGCCGCGCTCAAGCTGCTTCATGCCGAGCGAGATGCGCTCCTTCTCCGGATCGATGTCGAGCACGATGGCCTGCACCATCTCGCCCTTGCGATGCAGCGCCAGCGCGTCCTCGCCCGAAACGCCCCAGGCGATGTCGGACATGTGGACCATGCCGTCGACGTCGTTGTCGAGACCGACGAACAGGCCGAACTCGGTCGCGTTCTTGACTTCGCCCTCGACGGTCGAGCCGATCGGATGGGCGGCGGCGAACGCCTCCCACGGATTGGCCTGCGCCTGCTTGAGTCCAAGGCTGATGCGGCGCTTGTCCTCATCGACCTCCAGCACCACGACGTCCACTTCCTGCGAGGTGGAGACGATCTTGCCCGGATGGACGTTCTTCTTGGTCCAGGACATCTCGCTGACGTGGACGAGGCCCTCGATGCCCGGCTCCAGCTCCACGAACGCGCCATATTCGGTGATGTTCGTGACGCGGCCCGACAGCTTCGCGCCGACCGGATATTTGGCGCCGACGCCATCCCACGGATCGCTCTCAAGCTGCTTCATGCCCAGCGAGATGCGCTGCGTGTCCTTGTTGATGCGGATGATCTGGACGCGCACGGTGTCGCCGATGTTGATCATCTCGCTCGGGTGGGCGACGCGCTTGTAGCTGAGATCGGTGACGTGCAGCAGGCCGTCGATGCCGCCCAGGTCCACGAAGGCGCCGTAGTCGGTGATGTTCTTCACCACGCCGTCGATGATCTGGCCCTCGTGCAGGCTCTGGATCAGGCCCGAACGCTGCTCGGCGCGGGTTTCCTCCAGCACCGCGCGGCGCGAGACGACGATGTTGCCGCGCTTGCGGTCCATCTTCAGGATCTGGAACGGCTGCGGGATATCCATCAGCGGGGTGACGTCACGCACCGGGCGGATATCGACCTGGCTGCCCGGCAGGAAGGCCACGGCGCCGTTCAGGTCGACGGTGAAGCCGCCCTTCACGCGGCCGAAGATCACGCCCTCGACGCGCGCGGTCTTGGCGAATTCGGCTTCCAGATTGTCCCAGGCGGCCTCGCGGCGCGCGCGGTCGCGCGACAGCATCGCTTCGCCGTGCATGTTCTCGACGCGATCGACATAGACCTCGACCTCGTCGCCGACCTTCAGCTCGGCCTTCTGGCCGGGGGCGGCGAACTCGCGCAGCGGCACGCGACCTTCGCTCTTGAGGCCGACATCGATGATCGCCATGTCATTTTCGATGCCGGTGACGGTGCCGTGCACCACGCGGCCCTCGAAGCTGTCGGCGCCGCCGAACATGTCATCGAGCATCGCCGCGAAATCGTCCCGGGTGGGGGTTGCCGTAGAGGCCATAAACTTTCGATTCCTTGATGTCGTTTCCGGCCAAGCGGTTGAATCCGCTGGTCTTGGCCTTCACCGCCGCGCCAGCCCCGTGCCGATGCGGCATCCGCCGGACAGGGCTTGCGAAGGGCCGGAACGCACATGCGAAAAGGGCGCGAGAGAGCAACCTCCGCGCCCGGCCCCCGCGGACCCCAGCCCGCCGGACCGCGCGCCCTTAGCGCAAGTGACGGTTATCCACAAGCGAAAGCGCGTGGCGATGCGGTGGAACGGCGCGGATTCGCGAGCGGATCAGGCGCGCGCCGCCGCCTTGCGCGCGCGCTGCTCCTCGACGATGTCGATCGCCTTGCGCACCGACGCCTCGATCGAAAGGAAGCTGGTGTCGAGCACCACCGCATCGGGCGCGGCGACGAGCGGGGCGGCGCTGCGCGTGCTGTCGCGCTCGTCGCGGGCGCGGATATCGGCCAGCACCTGATCGAAGCTCTGCGTCGAGCCGTGCGACCGGAGCTCGGCATGGCGGCGGCGGGCGCGGATCGTCGGCGTCGCCTTGACGAACAATTTGGCGTCGGCGTCGGGCGCGATCACCGTGCCGATATCGCGCCCGTCGAGCACCGCGCCGCCCTCCTGATGCGCGAAGCGTTTCTGCCGCCGGAGAAGCGCGGCGCGGACGAGCGGATGCGCCGAGACGACCGAGGCGAGCTTGCCGATCTCGCCGTCGCGCAGCACCGGATCGGCCAGCGTCAGCTCGTCGAAATCGCAGGCGGCGACCGCGTCGGCCTCCTTCGTCGGGTCGAGGCCGAGCCGCTCCACCGTCGCCGCCACCGCGCGATAGAGCAGCCCGGTATCGAGATGCGGCAGGTGGTAATGGCGGGCGAGCGCCTTGGCGATCGTGCCCTTGCCGGACGCCGCCGGCCCGTCGACCGCGATGATCATGCCAGCGCGTCCTGCCGCGAGAGCCACCCGCGCACGGTCGCGATCGTCTCTTCCGGGCGGTCGCCGAAGATATTGTGCGCCGCGCCGGGGATCACCGCGAACTCGGCGCCCGGCACGCGCGCGGCATAGTTGCCGATCGTCGCCGGGCGGGCTTCGTCATACTGGCCGCAGATGAACAAGGTGCGCCTTCCATCGAGCCTGGCGAGCAACGGCTCGCCGTCATATTTGCTGAGCGTGCCGGTCGAGACGAACTCGCTCGATCCCCACATCGTCTCGTACAGCTTCGCGTTGAAGCCGCGCCCGCCGGCCGCTTGCGCATAGGCGCGCCGCGCGGGGGAGGCCGGTTCGCGCCCGTTATAGGCGGCATAGAAGGCGCGGGTCGCCGTCCCGCAGTCCGGCGGCTGCGGCGCGGCGATCGCCTCGCAGCGGCGGATCTCGTCGCGGATCGGGGCGGGGAGGGCGTCGACCAGGATATTGGCGTCGCCGATCCAGCTCTTCGTCGCGATCAGCGGGCTGGCGAGCGCAAGGCCGGCGAGCGCCCCCGGCCGCCGCGCGCCATATTCCAGCGCGACCGTGCCGCCCCAGCTATGCCCCAGCACATGCCAGCGCTTCACCCCCAGCGCGCGGCGCACCGCCTCCACCTCGTCGACAAAGCGGGCGACGCGCCAGTTGGCGGGGTCGTCCGGCCGGTCGGAGCGCCCCGAATCGAGCTGGTCGTAGAAGATCACCGCGCGCTCGTCGGCAAGCGGCAGCGCCTCCAGCAGCGCGTCATGCGTCCCGCCGGGGCCGCCATGGATCAGCAGCAGCGGCGGGCGCGGCCCGGCGAGATCGCCGTTGACGCGGACGTAGACCCGGCCGCCCTCCACCGGCACCATCGCCTCGCGCGTCGGCGGCGGATAGCTCGCGAGGCCGCGCGCCAGCGCCGGCAGCGGGACGAGCGCCGCCAGTCCGCCGGCAAGCAGCAGCCGCCTGTCGATCAGTTCCACGTCACCTGCCCCCCGAGCGATTCGAGCAGCGCGAAGAAGGTCGGGAAGCTCGTCCTGACCGGCGCCGCATCGTCGATCGTCACGGGCGCGCGGGCGTGAAGCCCGGCGACCACCATGCTCATCGCGATGCGGTGATCGAGTTTCGAGGCGATGCGCGCGCCGCCGGGAATGGCGTCGCCGCCGCTCCCGTCGATCGACAGGCCGTCCTCATGCTCGATCAGCGACACGCCGTTCGCCTCCAGCGCGGCCTTCATCACGGCGATGCGATCCGATTCCTTGACGCGCAGTTCCTCGGCCCCGCGGGCCACGGTGCGGCCCCCGGCGAAGGCGGCGGCGACGAACAGCGCGGGATATTCGTCGATCATGGAGGGCGCGAGTTCCGGCGGCACCTCGATTCCCGTGAGCGCGGCATGGCGGACATGCAGGTCGGTCACCGGCTCGCCGCCGACGATTCGCGGGTTCAGCTCCGCGATGTCCGCGCCCATCAGCCGCAGCGCGGTGACGATGCCGCTGCGCGTCGGGTTCATCCCGACATTCTCGACCACCACGTCGCTGCCCGGCACGATTGAGGCGGCGACCAGCCAGAAAGCGGCGGAGGAGGGGTCGCCGGGGACGACGATCGATTGCGGCTTCAGCTCGGCCTCGCCGGTGATCGAGATGAGGCGGCCTTCCGGCACCTGCTCGACGCTCAGCGCCGCGCCGAAGCCGGTCAGCATCCGCTCGCTATGGTCGCGCGTGGCGACCGGCTCGATCACGCGGGTCGTGCCCGGCGTGTTGAGGCCGGCGAGCAGGATCGCCGACTTCACCTGCGCCGAGGCGACCGGCAAAGTATAGGCGATCGGCACCGCCGGGCAGAGCCCGCGCACCATCAGCGGCAATCGCCCGCCGGGGGAGGCGGTGAAGTCCGCGCCCATCATCGAGAGCGGGTCGATCACCCGCTTCATCGGCCGCGCCGAGAGCGAGGCATCGCCCATGAAGGTCGCGGTGACCGGATGGCTGGCCACCAGCCCCATCAGCAGCCTGGTCGAGGTGCCGGAATTGCCCATGTCGAGCGCCGCCTGTGGCTGGAGCAGCCCGCCGACCCCGACGCCGTGGATACGCCAGATGCCGTCCTCGCCGCGCGCGATCCCGGCCCCCATCGCCCGCATCGCGGCGGCGGTGGCGAGCACGTCCTCGCCCTCCAGCAACCCCTCGACGCGGCTTTCGCCCACCGCCAGCGCGGACAGCGTCAGCGCGCGGTGGCTGATGGATTTGTCGCCCGGCACGCGGATTCTGCCCCTCAGGGCGCTGGCGGCGGCGACGGTGACGGGTTGGGCGGCGACATGGGTCATGTTCGAGCGGCCTTGCCAGCCGGGTCATGCTATGGCAAGGCGCCCGCCACTTCGCAGGGAATGGCCTGTTGAACCACCCATCCGAAAGGTTTTGCACGGCATGATCAAGCCGGAATGGGGCACGAAGCGTACGTGCCCGAAATGCGCGACGCGTTTCTATGACCTCGAAAAGAACGACCCCGTCACCTGCATCAGCTGCGGCTATGCATGGGAGCCGGAGCCGATCCTGAAATCCAAGCAGCCGCTTCCGTTCGAGGAGGCGAAGACCGACAAGGGCGAGCCGGACAGCGATCTGGCCGGCGACGACGACGTCGATATCGACACCGGCGAGGACGAGGAGCCCTCGGCCGACGACGAGGTGGATCTCGGCGGCGACGACGACCTAGGCGTCGAGACGTCGAGCGACGACGAAGAGAATTGACGGTTTTTGGCGAGCGGCGAAACAGCCGCTTGCCAAGGCCGTCGCGCCCCGCTAGGGGGCGCTTCCCGGACGGAAATGGGGCCGTAGCTCAGCTGGGAGAGCGTCGCAATGGCATTGCGAAGGTCAGGGGTTCGATCCCCCTCGGCTCCACCATCCTCCTCCTCAATACATTGATTTCGCGATAGTTCGCCGGGCGGCCATGCGCCGCTCTACGTCGTCGTGTCGCGGATCGTCTCCATCGCGACGAAAGTCGATGTGCTCGCTACATGCGGCAGGCTGGAGATGCGCTCGCCCAGCACGATGCGGTAGCGGCGGATGTCGGCGGTGCGCACCTTGAGAAGATAGTCGAAGTTGCTCGCGATCATGTGGCATTCCTCGACCTCCGGAATCTTCAGCACCGCGCGGCGGAATTCGTCCAGCGCTGTCTCGCGCGTGTCCGACAGCTTCACTTCGGCGAAGGCGACATGGTCCAGCCCGAGCTTGGCCGGATCGATCACCGCGCGGAAGCCCCGGATATAGCCTTCCTCGATCAGCCGCCTGAGCCGCACCTGGCACGGCGTCTTGGACAGGCCGACCCGCCGCGCCAGCTCCGTCACGGACATGCGCCCGTCCTCACGCAGCGCGCCGATGATGCGGCTGTCGAACACGTCGATTTCACCATGAAGCGCCGTTTTGCCATTCATATCACCTGACCATATGCCAAAATGAAGTCCATTCAGTCATATTATGGCTGATGATCGGTCGGATTGCCACGATCGACTCTGCTAATGGCGCGAGATGACCGACGCGTTCGCACCATTGTTTGCCGATTTCGCCCCGCCGATCCGCCCGCAGACGCCGCCGCGGCAGGCGATCACCGCCGCCTATCGCCGGCCCGAGCCGGAATGCGTCGCCGCGCTGCTCGACCAGGCGACGCTGCCCGAGCCGGTCCGCGCCGCCGCCGCCGCGACGGCGACCGCGCTCGTCACCGCGCTGCGCGCCAAGCACAAGGGCAGCGGCGTGGAGGGGCTGGTCCACGAATATGCGCTGTCGAGCCAGGAGGGCGTGGCGCTGATGTGCCTCGCGGAAGCGCTACTGCGCATCCCCGACGATGCGACGCGCGACGCGCTGATCCGCGACAAGATCGCCGGGGGCGACTGGCGCGCGCATCTGGGCGACGGGCGCTCGTTGTTCGTCAACGCGGCGACCTGGGGGCTGGTCGTCACCGGCAAGCTGACCAGCAGCGTCAACGACAGCGGGCTGGGCGCGGCGCTCACCCGGCTGATCGCGCGCGCGGGCGAGCCGGTGATCCGGCGCGGCGTCGACATGGCGATGCGCATGATGGGCGAGCAGTTCGTCACCGGCGAGACGATCGGGCAGGCGGTGAAGCGCGCGCGCGAGCTTGAGGCGCGCGGCTTCCAATACAGCTACGACATGCTGGGCGAGGCGGCGACGACTGCGGCCGATGCCGAGCGTTACTATCGCGATTACGAGGAGGCGATCCGCGCGATCGGCAAGGCCTCGGCCGGGCGCGGCGTCTATGGCGGGCCGGGCATCTCGATCAAGCTCTCCGCGCTTCACCCGCGCTATGCCCGGTCGCAGGCGGATCGCGTGATGGGCGAGTTGCTGCCGCGCGTGAAGGCGCTGGCGGTGATCGCCAAGGGTTACGACATCGGCCTCAATATCGACGCCGAGGAGGCCGACCGGCTGGAGCTGTCGCTCGACCTGCTGGAGAGCCTCGCGCTCGATCCCGATCTGGCCGGGTGGAACGGCCTCGGCTTCGTCGTGCAGGCATACGGCAAGCGCTGCCCGTTCGTGATCGACTGGATCGTCGATCTGGCGAAACGCGCCAACCGGCGGATCATGGTGCGGCTGGTCAAGGGCGCCTATTGGGATGCCGAGATCAAGCGCGCGCAGGTCGACGGGCTGGCCGATTTCCCGGTCTATACGCGCAAGATCCACACCGATGTCGCCTATGTTGCCTGCGCGCGGAAGCTGCTGGCGGCGACCGATCACGTCTTCCCGCAATTCGCGACGCACAATGCGCAGACGCTGGCGACGATCTACCACATGGCGGGGCCGGACTTCGCGATCGGCCGCTACGAGTTCCAGTGCCTGCACGGCATGGGCGAGCCGCTGTATGACGAGGTGGTCGGCAAGGACAAGCTCGACCGGCCGTGCCGCATCTATGCGCCGGTGGGCACGCATGAGACCCTGCTCGCCTATCTCGTCCGGCGGCTGCTGGAGAATGGCGCCAATTCCTCTTTCGTGAACCGCATCGCCGATCCCGAAGTGTCGATCGCGGAACTGGTCGCCGATCCGGTCGAGGCGGTGCGCGCGATGCCGGTGATCGGGCAGAAGCATCCGCAGATCGCGCTTCCCCGCGAATTGTACGGCGCGCGCGCCAATTCCGCCGGGCTGGACCTGAGCGATGAAACCACGCTTGCCGCGCTGGGCGAGACGATGCGCGCGGGGGCGTCCGACGCGTGGCGAGCCGCGCCGGCGGACGGGGAGGGAACGGTGCGGCCGGTGCTCAACCCGGCAGATCACCGCGACCGTGTCGGCACGGTGGTCGAGGCGTCGGCGGAGCAGGCGCGCGCCGCGGCGGCGCGGGCGCTGGCGGCGGCCCCGGCATGGGCGGCGGTGCCCCCGGCCGATCGCGCCGCATGCCTCGATCGCGCGGCGGCGATCATGCAGCAGCGGATGCCGGCGCTGCTCGGGCTGATCGTGCGCGAGGCGGGCAAGTCGCTGCCCAATGCCATCGGGGAGGTGCGCGAGGCGATCGACTTCCTGCATTATTATGCCGATCAGGCGCGGCGCACGCTCGGGCCGGCGCATGGCGCGCTCGGGCCGGTGACGTGCATCAGTCCGTGGAACTTCCCGCTGGCGATCTTCACCGGGCAGGTGGCGGCGGCGCTGGTCGCGGGCAATCCGGTGCTGGCCAAGCCGGCCGAGGAAACCCCGCTGATCGCCGCGCAGGGCGTCGCGATCCTGCATGAGGCGGGCGTGCCGGCGGACGTGCTGCAACTGCTGCCCGGCGACGGCGCGATCGGCGCGGCGCTGGTCGCCGCGCCCGAGACGGCGGCGGTGATGTTCACCGGATCGACCGAGGTGGCGCGGCTGATCCAGCGCGAGCTTTCCACGCGGCTTTCCGCCGATGGCGCGCCGATCCCGCTGATCGCCGAGACGGGCGGGCAGAATGCGATGATCGTCGATTCCTCCGCGCTCGCCGAGCAGGTGGTGGCGGATGTGATCGCCTCCGCCTTCGACAGTGCGGGGCAGCGTTGCTCGGCGCTGCGCATCCTGTGCTTGCAGGACGACATCGCCGATCGCACGCTGGACATGATAAAGGGCGCGCTGCACGAGCTGTCGATCGGGCGGACCGATCGGCTGGCGATCGATATCGGCCCGGTCATCACCGCCGAGGCGCAGGCGACCATCGCGAAGCATATCGAGCGGATGCGCGGCCTCGGCCGCCCGGTGGAGCAGATCGCGCTGGCGGGTGAAACCGCGCACGGCACCTTCGTGCCGCCGACGATCATCGAGCTTGACGATATCGCGGACCTGACGCGCGAGGTTTTCGGCCCGGTGCTGCACGTCGTGCGCTTCCGCCGCGCCGGGCTGGACCGGCTGATCGACGCGATCAACGCGACCGGATACGGCCTCACCTTCGGCCTGCATACGCGGCTTGACGAGACGATCGCGCATGTCACGGCGCGGGTGAAGGTCGGCAACATCTACATCAACCGCAACGTGATCGGCGCGGTGGTCGGCGTGCAGCCGTTCGGCGGGCGCGGGCTTTCCGGGACCGGGCCGAAGGCGGGCGGGCCGCTCTATCTCGGCCGGCTGGTGACGGGGGCGCCGGTGCCGCCGCGGCTTTCCTCGAACAGCGCCGATCCCGCCGCGCGCGACCTCGCCTTGTGGCTGGAGGAAGCGGGCGACGGCGCGGCGGCGGCGCGGGTGCGCGCGGCGATCAGCGCCTCGCTGCTCGGCGGCGAGGTGGAGCTGCCGGGGCCGGTGGGCGAGCGCAACCTCTATGCGCTCCATCCGCGCGGGCGGGTGCTGCTGCTGCCGGAGACGCGCGAGGGGCTGATCGCGCAGCTCGGCGCGGCGCTGGCCGGGGGCAATGACGCGGTGGTCGCGGGAGGCGCCGCGCTGCTCCCGGAACTGCCGCCGTCGGTGGCGCGGCGTGTCTCCCGCGTGGCGGACTGGACGAAGGCCGGGCCGTTCGCCGGCGCGCTGATCGAGGGCGAGCCCGCGCGGGTGCGCGAGGCGCTGGCCGGGCTGGCCGCGCTGCCGGGGCCGATCGCGCTGCCGCAGGCCGGCAGCTACCGGCTCGACTGGCTGGTGGAGGAGGTGTCCACCTCGATCAACACCACCGCGGCGGGTGGAAATGCGAGCCTGATGGCGATGGTCTGACGCGATTCATGCGCCGTTCAGGCCGCCCGGTTCCATCGATTAGCCTCATGATATAACGACTCAACGCAGCTTCGGCCCGACCCGACGCTTCGGATGGGGGCTTCTATTGCGTATTTTAACCGCGCGGAGCCAGAAAGCGTCGTCCGGGGCGCGGGGGTGCGATCCAGACAGATAGACAAGTAACGCCGGGTCGCTCGGCGGTAGTGGTTCCATGCACGCTCGTCGGGGTCTGATGTCGCACTTTTCTCTTACGCAACTCGTCCGGGTCGCTTCGATCGCCGCCGCCTCGCTGGCGCTCGCCGGGGTCGGCACCGCTGCCAACGCGGCGCCGGAAGAGGGGCAGAAGCCCGCCGTCGGCGGCCCGATCCTCGCGGCGAGCAGCGCCGACGCATCGGTCGAACTGACCGGCGAGGCGCAGTTCCGCTCGCTGTTCATGACGTGGAAGAAGATGGACCGGATGGAGCAGGGGGTGATCTCCATTCCCTCCGTGCAGCCGGTGCAGCACCTCAATTTCTCCAGCAATTTCGGCGTCCGCAGCGACCCCTTCCGGGGCACCGCCGCGATGCACGCGGGCGTGGACATCCCCGGCCCGGTCGGCACCCCGATCTACGCCACAGCCGACGGCATCGTCAGCCACGCCGATCGCCTCGGCGGCTATGGCAACATGGTGGAGATCAACCACGGCAAGGGCATCGCGACCCGCTATGGCCACCTTTCCAAGATCCTGGTCGCTGACAATATGCGCGTGAAGCGCGGGCAGCTGATCGCGCTGATGGGCTCGACGGGTCGCTCCACCGGGCCGCACCTCCACTATGAGGTGCGCATCGACGGACACGCGGTGAACCCCGTGCCGTTCCTCACCACCGCGGATTACCTGCTCGCCGCGCGGGACAGCTCGGTGAAGCAGATTCCGGTCGTGACCAGCGGCCCCGCGCCGCTGGACACCGTGGATTGACGTCCACGCGGGCGGCCCGACCGGCTGCCCGGTTTTCCGATTTCCTGACGATCGATCCGGCCGCGCGCGTCCGCGCGGCCGGCTTTGCCCTGTCCGCCTAAAGCGCCTCTTCCTCCCGCACATCGCCCTCGCCGGTGGTGCCGGCGCTGCCGATCGAGCGGTCGATCATGCCGGTGTGGCTCATCCACCAGAACAGCAGCACGCCGGGCAGCGCGATGACGGTGGTGAGCAGGTAGAAGTTCACATAGCCCATTGCCTCGATCAGCGCGCCCGCCGTCGTGCCGGTGACGATCCGGCCGAGGATGCTCGCGGCGGCGGAGATCAGCGCATATTGCGCCGCCGTGAAGCGCAGGTCGCACAGCGCCGAGAAATAGGCGACCACCGCCACGCCGCCGAAGCCGCTGGCGAAATTCTCGAATCCGATCGCGCCCGCCATGCCGGCGTTCGAATGACCGGCGGCGGCGAGGCCGGCGAAGCTGAGGTTCGACACCATCATCAGGATCAGCGCGAGCAGCACCGAACGCTTCATCCCCATCCGCGCGTAGAGGATGCCGCCGACGAAAATCCCGACCAGATAGGCCCAGAAGCCGAGGCCCACGTCATAGAAGGCGATCTCGTCATTGCTGAACTTCAGGTCGTCGAACAGCAGGCGGAAGGTGAGGTTGGCGAGCGTGTCGCCGATCTTGTGGATCAGGATGAAGGCGAGGATCACCACCGCGCCGGGGCGGGTGAAGAATTGCACGAACGGCCGCCAGATCGCCTCCAGCGCGGCGGAGGCGCCCTTGCGCTCGATCGGGTCGCGCCGCCGCTCCGGCTCGCCGACCAGCAGCCCGGCGAGCATCGCGGGCAGCGCGAAGCAGGCGCAGGCGAGATAGGCGAGATGCCACCCGCCGCGCCCCGCGATCACCAGCGCCAGTGCGCCCGCGCCGGCCGACCCGATGCGCCAGCCGTACTGGCTCATCCCCGCGCCGACGCCGAGCTGGCGCGGCTCCAGTATCTCGATGCGATAGGCGTCGATCACGATGTCGAAGGTCGCCCCGGCCGCGCCGACGAGGATCGCCGCCAGCGCGGTCCGCGCGATATCCGCCTGCGGATCGACCAGCGCGAGATTGGCCACCGCCGCGATCACCAGCACCCCGGCGACGAGCAGCCACGACACGCGCTGCCCGAGGTGAGCGATCACCGGCAGCCGCACGCCGTCGACGATCCACGCCCACAGGAATTTGAGGTTGTAGACAAGGAAGGCGAGGCTGAACGCCGTCACCGTCTTTTTGTCGATGCCGCTCTGCGCCAGCCGGGTGGTGAGCGTCGCGCCGATCATCGCATAGGGGAAGCCGGAGGAGATGCCGAGCGCCAGCGCAGCGAGCGGCGCTTTCTCGATATAGGGCTTCACGCCATCGACCCATGTGCGCTCGACGCCTATATTCATTGCCGACCTTGCTCCCCGTATCCGCTTCCGCGACACTTAGCGGGAAAAGATCGAGAGGACAGCCATGAACGCACCCGCCGGCCGCCTCCAGCCAACGCCCGGTCAACTCGCGCTCGCGGCGGCGCTGGCCGATGGCGGCACCGCGCGCGAACCGCGCATCACCTATGTCGACGCGGCGGCCTATACCGATCCGGCGCGGCATGTCGCCGAACAGGCGCGCATCTTCTCGCGCGCGCCGCTGGTGATCGCGCCCTCCGCGCTGCTGCCGGAGCCGAACATGGCGGTGCCGCACGACGGCTTCGGCAAGCCGCTGCTCGTCACGCGCGACAGGGCGAGGGAGGCGCATGTCTTCCTCAACGTCTGCCGCCATCGCGGCACGCGGCTGGTGGAGGGCCGGGAGGTGGCGTGCGGGCCGCGCCTCGTCTGCCCCTATCACGCATGGAGCTATGCGCTCGACGGAAAGCTGGTCGGTCTGCCGCGCGGCGAGACCTTTCCGGGGCTGGACAAGGCTGACTATGGCCTGAAGCGCCTGCCGACGCGCGAGGCGGGCGGGCTGATCTGGTTCTCGTTCGACGAGCAGGCCGGGTTCGCCGAAGCCGATGCGCTGGGCCATGACTTCGACGCCTTCGGGCTGGCCGGGCTGCACCTGTTCCGCCGCCGGACGCATGACGTGCCGGCGAACTGGAAGCTCATCATGGATGCGTTCCTGGAGAGCTATCACGTGCTGCGGCTCCACGCGAGCACGATCGGCTCGTTCTTCAAGGACGGCGTATCCACCGCCGACACGATCGGGCCGCACCAGCGCTCCGCGGTGGGGCGCGACGTGGACGAGGCGGCGGTGCGCGCGGGCGACTGGCCGACGTTGCGCTCGGCGATCACCTATACCTATCAGATGTTCCCCGGCACCGTGCTGATCGTCAGCCCCGATTACGTGAACCTGATGGTGATGATGCCGCAGGCACATGACCGCGTGCTGGTCGAGGATTTCATGCTGATCCCCGAAGCGCCGGCGACCGGCAAGGCGCTGAGGCATTGGGAGAAAAGCTGGGCGCTGCTCGACGGCGGCGTGTTCGGCAGCGAGGATTTCCGCGCCGCCGCATTGGGCCAGGAGGGGCTGGAATCCGGCGCGGTGGAGCGGATAACGCTCGGCGCGCTGGAGGTGGGGATTCGCCACTTCCACGATCAGGTGGAGGCAAGGCTTTGATACGACCGAGGCGCAGCGCATTGTTCATGCCCGCATCCAACGCACGGGCGATCGAGAAGGCGCGCGGGCTGGAGTGCGACGTGGTGATCCTCGATCTGGAGGATGCCGTCTCGCCCGACCAGAAGGCGCTGGCCCGCGATCAGGCGGTGGCGGCGGTGCGCGCGGGCGGCTTCGGCCGGCGTGAGCTGGTGGTGCGCGCCAACGGGCTGGACAGCGAATGGGGCGCGGACGACCTTGCGGCGATCGCCGGCGTCGCGCCCGATGCGGTTCTGCTGCCGAAGGTCTCCTCGCCCGATACGTTGCGCGGGGCGCGGGCGGCGCTCGGCGCGGGACCGGCGCTGTGGGCGATGATCGAGACGTGCCGGGGGATCGTCGACCTTCCCGCGATCGTCGCGGCGGCGGAAGAGACCGGGCTTGCCGCGCTGGTGCTGGGGCCGAACGATCTCGCCAAGGAGATGCGCTGCCGCCCCGGCGTCGACCGCGCGCCGCTGCTGCCGGCGATGACGAATCTGGTGCTTTGCGCGCGGATGGCGGGGATCGCGGCGCTCGACGGCGTGTGCAACGCGATCGACGATCCCGCGCGGGTCGAGGCGGAATGCCGGCAGGGTCTGGCTTGGGGCTTCGAGGGCAAGACGCTGATCCACCCGTCGCAGATCGCGCCGGCCAATGCGGTCTTTTCCCCGAGCGACGATGAAGTGGCATGGGCGCGCGCGGTGGTCACGGCGTTCGACGACCCGGCCAATGCCGGGAAAGGCGCGATCCGCGTGGAGGGCAGGATGGTCGAACTGCTCCACCGCGACGAGGCGCGGCGCACGCTGGCGATCGCGGAGGCGGTGGCGGGCTGAACGGCCGCCCCACCGCCTCGGCGGCCGTTACTCAGTCGAAGCCGTTGGCGAGATAGCGCTCGGCGGCGGCGCAGTGCATCGCGATGCCCTTCGCCATCGTCGCCTCGTCGATCGTCATCTTCGTATTGTGCAGCGGCGGATTGGTGCGCGGATCGCTGCCCTGCGGCGCGACGCCGATGAAGGCCATCGCCCCCGGCACCTCGCGCAGCACATAGGAGAAATCCTCGCCGCCCATCATCGGCGCGGGCATGGTGGACCAGCCGTCCTCGCCGGAAATCTCGCCGGCCAGCGCGCGCACCAGTCCGGTGGCGCGCGGATCGCACATCGTCACCGGATAGCCTTCGTCGATCTCCACCTCGGCGGTGCAGCCGTGCGCGGCGGCGATATCGGTCGCGATCTGGCGGAAGGCGGCGCGCATCGTGCCGCGCGTCGTTTCGGACAGGGTGCGCAGCGTGCCGGCCAGCTTCACCTCGTCGGGGATGATGTTGTGCGCGGAGCCGGCGTGGATCTGCGTGATGGTCAGCACCGCCGGATCGGACACGGGCACGCGGCGCGCGATGAAGGTCTGCACCGCGCCGACGATCTCGCAGGCGACCGGGATCGGATCGAGGCAGTCGTGCGGCATCGCGGCGTGCCCGCCCTTGCCGCGGATCGTCGCCTTGACGGTGTCGGTGGAGGCGAGCAGCGGCCCCTCGCGGCCGATGAACAGGCCGGCGGGGGCGTTGGGGGAGATGTGCAACGCGAAGGCGGCGTCGGGGCGGACGATGTTCAGCAGCCCGTCCTCGATCATGTGGCGCGCGCCGTGCTGCCCCTCCTCGCCGGGCTGGAACATGAACACGACCGTGCCCGACAATTGCTCCTTGCGCGCGCAGAGCGCCTTGGCCGCGCCGGCCAGCATCGCGCAATGCGCGTCATGGCCGCAGGCGTGCATCGCGCCGGGGACGGTGGAGGCGAAGTCCAGCCCCGTCTCCTCGCTCATCGGCAGCGCGTCCATGTCGCCGCGCAGCAGCACGGTGCGCGTGTTGCTGCCCTGGCCGGCGCGCCCGCCGCGCAGGATCGCGACGAAGCCGGTGGTCGTCTTGCTGTCGTGGATCTCCAGCGGCAGGCCGACCAGCGCGGCCTTGAGTTTCCCGGTGGTGCGCGGGCAGTGGTTGCCGATCTCCGGCTCGGCATGGATCGCGCGGCGCAGCGCGACGACGTCCGCCAGTTCTTCCGCGCCGATGGCGGTCCAGTCGGTGCGGCGATCGATCGTGGTGGTCATGGGAATGCTCCTTTGCGGGCGATCCTAGGCCCGCCGGTGGGAGTCGGTCCAGCTAGAACAATTCCCCCTGCGGGCCGGCCGGCGGACGGAACAGATCGGTGCGGAGCCGCATCTTCTCGCCGTTGCGGTCGATGCCGTAGCGGCGGCGCGCGAGCAGGAAGCGGGTGCGCAGCAATTCGGCCCACGGCCCCTGTCCGCGCATCCGGCTGTGGAAATCGGGATCGTTGTCCCTCCCCCCGCGCAGCGAGCGGATGATCGACATCACCTTGCCCGCGCGATCGGGGAAATGCTCGTCCAGCCACGCGCGGAACAGCGGCGCGACCTCCCACGGCAGGCGCACCGGGATGAAGGAGACGCCGCGCGCCCCGGCCCCTGCGGCCTGCTCGACGATCGCCTCTACCTCGCTGTCGGTGATCGCGGGGATCACCGGCGCCATGTTGACATAGACCGGCACGCCCGCGTCAGCGAGCCGCCGCACCGCCATCAGCCGCCGCACCGGATGCGGTGCGCGCGGCTCGATCGTCATCGCGATGCGCGGCACCAGCGAGGTGACCGATATCGCCACCGCCGCCAGCCCCTTCGCCGCCATCGGCACGAGCAGGTCGAGATCGCGCGTCACCCGGTCGGACTTGGTGGTGATGAACAAGGGATGGTCGCATGCCGCCAGCACCTCGATCACCTGCCGGGTGACGCGCCATTCGCGCTCAATCGGCTGATAGGGATCGGTGTTCGTCCCCATCGCCATCGGCTGGCAGACATAATTCCTCTTCGCCAGCTCGGCGCGCAGCAACTCCGCCGCATCGGGCTTGGCGAACAATTTCGTCTCGAAATCGAGACCGGGGGAGAGATCGTGGAAGGCGTGGCTCGGCCGCGCGAAGCAATAGATGCAGCCGTGCTCGCAGCCGCGATAGGGGTTGATCGAGCGGTCGAACGGGATGTCGGGGGACTTGTTGCGGTTGATGATCGTCCTGGGCCGCTCGACGGTGACGGTGGTGCGCAGCGGTGGCGGCGCGCCGTCGATCAGCCCGCGATCGTCGAGCCAGTCCCCGTCCGCCTCGTTCTGCGGCAGGTTGAAGCGGCGGCTCTCGTCGTTCCGCGTCGCGCCGCGCACCGCTCGGGATTTGGGCCGGGCCTGATCCATTGTCCCGTGATATCAGAACAAAATAAGAACATCAACGCCAGTGCCCGGTCTCCATCCAGCGCAGCAGCGGCTTGAGCGGCGCGATCCAGACGATGCCGGTGACGATGTAGAAGGGAAGTTGCAGCGCCCAATGCCACTGGCCGACGACGCCCGACAGGCTGACGACGGCCACGCACCAGACCGCGATGATCGCGAGGATGATGAGCATCCCGGCGGGTTTGCGCCAGCTTGGCGTCATGGCGTGATCCATTCCTTCTCGGTCGCGATCGCGTGGAGCGGCATGTCCCACGGGTCGACCGGCAGCGCCTCCACCTCCTGCGCCGAAAGCGCAACCCCGATCCGTCGCGCGTCGGGAAATTGCGCGAAGGCGCGGTCGTAATGCCCCGCGCCCTGCCCGAGCCGGTCGAGCCCGCGGGTGAAGGCGACGAGCGGGGTGAGGATGATGTCGGGTGCAAGCTCCGCCCAATGGTCATGCGGCTGGGCGAGGCCGAAGGGGCCGGCAGCCAGCGCCGCCTCGGTATCCCACGCGAGGAAGCGCAGCGGCGTCGCGCGGTCCACGACATGCGGCAGCGCGATCGCGCATCCGGCCTCCACCGCCGCGCGGGCGAGCTGCGCGGGATCGGCTTCGCTGCCCAGCGGCATGTAGCTGGCGACCGTCAGACCGCGCGACAGCAGGCCGCGGAACGGCGCGGGGCAGGGGACGTCGGCGCCATGCGTTGCGACGAAACGCGCGCGTGCGGCGCGGGCGGCGGCGCGGATCGTGGACTTGGAAAGCGCTTCGGTCATGAGAGCGGGAGAGCGAGAGAAGCGGTGGCGGGACCGCCATGGCCGTTTGCCGGAGTATCCACTGACGCCCAGTACGTCAGGTGGGGACCATGTACGTCAGACCAGGATCTGCGCAGGGACAGCCCCCATGGATGATGAATAGCCTCAGGGATAGTTCAAGGCTCGCACCGGGCAGAACCCGCCGTGAAGGGATTTAGGCGCTCGCCGCGCTTTTCTCAAGGCTGCTTGCGAGCGATTCCAGCCGGCCGGCGATCGCGGCGAGCGCGTCGGTCTCGCCAGGCGCGCGGGCGCTGGCCTTCGCATCGGCGAGATCGTCCGCCAGCATCAGCGCCGCGAGCAGCAGTGCCTGCAACGTGCCGGTATTGCCGGACGCGCGCTGCGCATCTCCCCAGCGCTGGTCGATCATCGCGCCGAGTTGCTCGAGTCGCGCCTCCTCGCCGTCGCGGCAGGCGACCGGCCAGCGATTGTCGCCGATCACCAGCGTCACCGTCGCCATCAACCGTCCTCCCGCGCGATGATCTCGTCCAGCGCGCCGACGGCCTTCGCCATCGCCTCGCGCAATTTCTCATGGCGGCGGGCGAGCGAATCGCTTTCCTTGCGCTGGGCGACGACGGCGGCCTCGATCCGCGCGACCGCCGCCTCGATCCGTTGCAACGGCGAGGTGTCTGTCATGGCTTCACGATAGGAACCTGCCGGTTTCGGGACAAGCCCGCTCGCGGCGGTCCGTTGCGCGGTTGACGCGCGGCGCCTCCGTCGCGCAAAGGCTCCCGCGAGCGGGAAAGCGGCAGCCGCCGCCCCGGACCGACGCTATCGGGAGGCTATGAGGATTTTATGACCAAGGTTGCGATCAACGGTTTCGGGCGCATCGGCCGCCTGGTGGCGCGCGCGATGCTGGAGCGGGGCGGGGACCTGGAGCTGGTCGCGATCAACGATCTCGCCGATGCCAGGTCGAACGCATGGCTGTTCGCGCGCGACAGCGTGCATGGCCGCTGGCCGGGCACCGTCACCGCCGAGGGCAACGACCTGATGGTCGACGGCAAGCGCATCCGCGTCACCGCCGAGCGCGATCCGGCCAACCTGCCGCACAAGGAACTGGGCGTCGAGCTGGTGCTGGAATGCACCGGCTTCTTCACCGACCGCGCCTCGTGCGAGAAGCATATCGCGGCGGGCGCGAAGAAGGTGCTGATCTCCGCGCCGGGCAAGGGCGTCGACCTGACCGTGGTCTTCGGCGTCAACGAGGACAAGCTGGAGGCCGGGCACACGATCGTCTCGAACGCGTCGTGCACCACCAACTGCCTCGCGCCGGTGGCGAAGGTGCTGAACGACACGGTCGGCATCGAGCGCGGGCTGATGACCACCGTCCACGCCTATACCAACGACCAGAAGATCCTCGACCAGATCCACCCGGACCTGCGCCGCGCCCGCGCCGCCGGGATGTCGATGATCCCGACCACCACCGGCGCGGCGCGCGCGGTGGGCGAGGTGCTGCCGGAGCTGAAGGGCAAGCTGGACGGTTCGGCGATCCGCGTGCCGACGCCGGACGTCAGTCTCGTCGACCTGACCTTCACGCCGAAGCGCGACACCAGCGTCGAGGAGATCAACCAGATACTCAAGGCCGCGTCCGAAACCGCGCGGCTCAAGGGCGTGCTCGATTTCTCGGACGAGCCGCTCGTCTCGATCGATCTCCAGCACACGCCCGCGTCCTCCACCGTCGACAGCCTCGAGACGGCGGTGATCGACGGCAAGCTGGTGCGCGTCGTGAGCTGGTACGACAACGAATGGGGCTTCTCGAACCGCATGGTCGACACCGCCACGCGGATGGCGAAGCTGGGTTGATCCGACAGGCACCGCCCCGGTGAACGCCAGGGCGGCGGCCGGTTAACATTTCACGCGAGGAATCATGTCCAGGCCATTCCGAACGCTCGACGATATCGGCGATGTCCGTGGCAAGAGGGTGCTCGTCCGCGAGGACCTGAACGTGCCGCTGGCCGATGGCCGTGTCACCGACGACACCCGGCTGCGCGCGACCGTCGCGACCGTCGCGGAACTCGCCGACAAGGGCGCGGCGGTGCTGGTTCTCGCGCATTTCGGACGGCCGAAGGGGCAGCCCAACCCGGAGATGTCACTGGCGCGGATCGTCCAGCCTTATTCGGCCGTCCTCGGCCGTCCGGTGCGGTTCGTCGACTGGGACGGCGCGGAGGCGGCGATCGCCATGCTCCAGCCCGGCGATATCGCGGTGCTGGAGAATACGCGCTTTTTCGCGGGAGAGGAGAAGAACGCGCCGGAAGTGGTTGAACGGGTTGCCGCTCTCGGCGATCTATACGTCAACGACGCCTTCTCCGCCGCGCATCGCGCGCACGCCTCGACCGAGGGCGTCGCGCATGTCCTCCCCGCCTTCGCCGGGCGCGCGATGGAGGCGGAACTCGACGCGCTGGAAAAGGCGCTGGGCAAGCCGGAGCATCCGGTCGCGGCGGTGGTCGGCGGGGCGAAGGTCTCGACCAAGCTCGACGTGCTCAAGCATCTGGTGGTGAAGGTCGATCACCTCATCATCGGCGGCGGCATGGCCAACACCTTCCTCGCCGCGCGCGGGGTGAAT
This sequence comes from Sphingomonas sp. CL5.1, assembly GCF_013344685.1. Taxonomy (NCBI): domain Bacteria; kingdom Pseudomonadati; phylum Pseudomonadota; class Alphaproteobacteria; order Sphingomonadales; family Sphingomonadaceae; genus Sphingomonas; species Sphingomonas sp. CL5.1. The sequence goes on along the minus strand of NZ_CP050137.1, from coordinate 3,974,781 downwards.
GTCGGCAAAAGCCTTTGCGAGCATGACCTTACGGGCACCGCCGAAGAAATCCTCGAAGCCGCCGACCGCGCCGGCTGCACCGTCCATCTGCCCTATGACGTGGTGGTGGCAAAGGAATTCCGCGCCAACCCGCCGACGCGCACCGTCAACGTGCATGAAGTGGCCGCCGACGAGATGATCCTCGATGTCGGCCCGGCGGCGGTGGAGGCGCTCGGCGACGTGCTCAAGACGTGCCGGACGCTGGTATGGAACGGCCCGCTGGGCGCGTTCGAGACGCCGCCGTTCGATGCTGCGACGGTCGCGCTCGCCCGCACGGCGGCGGCGCTGACGCAGGACGGCAGCCTCGTCTCGGTCGCCGGCGGCGGCGACACGGTCGCGGCGCTCAACCACGCGGGCGTGGCGGACAAGTTCACCTTCGTCTCGACCGCCGGCGGGGCCTTCCTCGAATGGATGGAAGGCAAGGAACTGCCCGGCGTGAAGGCGCTGGCGCGCTAGCTACGCGGCCCCGCCCTCGCCGCGATATTTGATTTCGAGATAGCGCCCGCGCGTCGCGAGCGAATCGAGATCGCCCTGCGCCAACTCCTCCGACATCTGGCCGATCTCGCGCTCGATCAGTTCCAGACCCTCGACAAGCTGGCGGTCCGGGGTCTTGCCGTTGCGCGGAGTGGCGCGCAGTTCGCGCGGCACACGTTGATAATCGCGCACGAATTCGGGGAGCTGCTCCCCGACAAGCCGGCGGATTTCGGCCGTGGCGGGCGTCTCCTCATGGATCGCGGCAAGCTGCGCCGCGAGCGTGTCGAGCCGCACCCCGATCCGGTCGGCGATCGGCACGGCCGGGGCCGGCAGCGCGAGCCGTTGCGCGTCGAGCCAGCGCGCCGTCTGCGTGGGGAGGGCGCGGATGTCCGCCTGCCGCAGCCGCTCCGGCGCGACCGGCGCGTCGGGCGGCCATATCGCCAGCGTCACCGTGGCGGCGATCAGGATCGCCATCACGGCGGTCGCGCCCATGATGCCGAGCGGCATGACCAGCCCGGCCGCCACCGCCGCGATCAGGATCACCGCATCGGCGATCGCGATCCGCGCCAGCCGCCGGCCGAGCCGTTTCGCGCCCGCGCTGCGCCGGCGGCGGAGCATGTAGCCGGCGTCGTAATGCGCGCCGGTGATCCGCTCATAGGCCGCGCGGGCGGCGGCGATCGTCTGGTCCGACGTGTCGCTCACATCGACTCCAGCCTGAAATTATCCTGCGGCGCGGCGACCTGGTTCTGCGCGGCGCCCTCGGCGCGAGCGATATAGCCGCGCGATTTCTCCACCTCGCGGCCCAGCGTGTCGACGGTCGCCTTCATCGAATCGAGCGCCTTCATCTTGAAGGTGTCGATCGCGTCCATCGTGTCGTAGATGTTCTGGAAGGCGCGTTGCAGTGTCTCCAGCGGGATCGCCGACGAGGCCGCCTGCTCATGGATGCGCGCGGTGTTCGAGCGCAGCAGCTTGCCGGTCGAATCGATGATGTTGGCGGTGGTGGTGTTGAGCTGGGTGATCTGCTCCAGCACCAGTTTCTGGTTGGTCATCGCCTGCGCGACGGTGACGGCGGTGCGCAGCGCCGATACGGTGGTGGTGGAAGCGCGATCGACGCCCTTTATCAGCTCGACATTGTTCTTCTTGACCAGATCGAGCGCGAGATAGCCCTGCACCGTCACCGCCATCTGCGTCAGCAGGTCCTGCGTGCGCTGGCGGGCGTAGAACAGCGCGCTCTCGCGGATCGCCTTGGCCTTGGCCGGATCGGTCGCGTCCAGCTCGTTCGCCTTGTCCTCCAGCTTGCCGTCCATCAGGCGCGAGAGGTGGATCATCTGCTCCAGCCGGCCCATCGCCGACCACAGGTTCGCGCGCTCGGTGTCGATCGCGGCATTGTCCATCAGCAGCTCGTCCTTGCCGGAGGCGAGGCTGCGCAGGATCGAGGCGATATGCGTCTGGCTGGATTTGTAGCTGTCGAAATAATTCCGCATCTTGTTGCCGAACGGGATGATCCCGAACAGCTTCTGCGGCGCGGTGAGATTGCCCTTCCGGCCCGGATCGAGATCCTCCACCACGCGGCGGAGCTGGGCGAGGTCTTTCCCCACGCCGGTTTCCTGGTCCATCGCCCGCACCGGGCGATCGAGGAAGCGGTTGGACTGGCCGGCGGCGTCGCGGATCTCCTTCGCGCCCATCGCGGTGATCGCATCGACGCGCTTGCCGAACTCGGGCGAGTTCGCGTCCTGCGCCACGAGCTGCGCGACGAAATGGTCGACCCGCTCCTCCAGCTTGCTCCTGGTTCCGTCGTCGACGGGCACCAGCCCGGCGGCTTTTTCCGCCGGGACGGGCGGCACCGGATCGGGCGGCGTCAGCTTCAGCGCGAACTCGTCGGTGGTCGTCTCGGGGGTGGTCGCCATCTTTTCCTCCAGCGATGCGCGAGCATGACCCGCCTGCGCCTCGCGTTCAACTGTGTTGCGTATGTAACACGCTGGCGCGCCGGTTCAACCGACAAAGGCATGTGCCATAATCAGGGCATCTAGCCGCAATGCAGCAAATAGGCTATCGGCGCGCGCGAAGCGCCGCGCCCTGCGGCCATTCCAGGAATTCAGATGAATCTGCGCAATATCGCCATCATCGCGCACGTCGATCATGGCAAGACCACCCTTGTGGACCAGCTTTTCCGCCAGTCCGGCACGTTCCGCGACAATCAGCGCGTCGAGGAGCGCGCGATGGACTCGAACGATCTGGAGCGCGAGCGTGGCATCACCATCCTCGCCAAGCCGACCTCGATCGAGTGGGAAGGCACACGCATCAACATCGTCGACACGCCCGGCCACGCCGATTTCGGCGGCGAGGTGGAGCGCATCCTGTCGATGGTCGACGGCGTGATCCTGCTGGTCGATTCGGCCGAAGGAGCGATGCCGCAGACCAAGTTCGTCACCGGCAAGGCGCTGGCGCTGGGCCTGCGCCCGATCGTCGTGGTCAACAAGATCGACCGCGCCGACGCCCGCGCGCAGGAAGTGCTGGACGAGGTGTTCGATCTGTTCGTCACGCTCGACGCGAGCGACGAGCAGCTCGACTTTCCGGTGCTGTTCGCCTCCGGCCGCAACGGCTATGCCGGCGACAACCCGGACGTGCGCGAAGGCACGCTGCGCCCGCTGTTCGAGAAGATCGTCGATCACGTCCCGCCGCCCGCGCTGGATCAGGAGGCGCCGTTCTCGTTCCTCGTCACCTTGCTTGACCGTGACAATTTCCTTGGCCGTATCCTCACCGGGCGCGTGCAGTCTGGCGTGGTGAAGCTCAACCAGCCGATCCATGCGCTCGATCAGGAGGGCAATGTGATCGAGACGGGCCGCGCCTCGAAGCTGATGAGCTTCCGCGGGCTGGAGCGCGTGCCGGTGGAGGAAGCGCGGGCGGGCGACATCATCAGCCTCGCCGGCCTGACGGTCGCGACGGTGGCGAACACGATCGCCGACACCAGCATCGAGACCCCGATCCGCGCGCAGCCGATCGACCCGCCGACGCTCTCGATGCGCTTCGCCGTGAACGACAGCCCGATGGCCGGGCGCGAAGGCAGCAAGGTCACCAGCCGCATGATCCGCGACCGCCTGATGCGCGAGGCGGAATCGAACGTCGCGATCAAGATCACCGAAGCGGCGGACAAGGATTCGTTCGAGGTCGCCGGGCGCGGCGAGCTTCAGCTCGGCGTGCTGATCGAGACGATGCGCCGCGAGGGCTTCGAGCTGGGCATCAGCCGCCCGCGCGTGCTGTTCCGCGATGGCCCCGGCGGTCGCGAGGAGCCGTATGAGACGGTCGTCATCGACGTGGACGAGGAGTTCAGTGGCACGGTCGTCGACAAGATGAACCAGCGCAAGGCGGAGATGACCGACATGCGCCCGTCCGGCGGCGGCAAGACGCGCATCACCTTCTCCGCCCCGTCGCGCGGCCTGATCGGCTATCACGGCGAGTTCCTGTCCGACACGCGCGGCACCGGCATCATGAACCGGCTGTTCGAGAAGTACGGCCCGTACAAGGGCCAGATCGACGGCCGGAAGAACGGCGTGCTGATCTCGAACGGCTCGGGCGAGGCCAATGCCTATGCGCTGAACGCGCTGGAGGATCGCGGCATCCTGATGGTCGCGCCGGGCGACCCGCTCTACGAAGGCATGATTATCGGCGAGAACGCCAAGACGGACGACCTTGAGGTCAATCCGATGAAGGCGAAGCAGCTCACCAACTTCCGCGCCTCCGGCGGCAAGGACGATGCGATCCGCCTCACCCCGCCCAAGAAGATGACGCTGGAGCAGGCGATCGCGTACATCGACGACGACGAGATGGTGGAGGTGACGCCCAAGTCGATCCGTCTGCGCAAGCGCTACCTTGATCCGCACGAGCGCAAGCGCGCGGCGCGGGCGAAGGAAGCGGCCTGACGCAGCCTTGCCGTCGCCCCGGCGAAAGCCGGGGTCACGCGCGGCAGGGGAGAAATGTCGCTGAGATCCCGGCTTCCGTCGGAGCGACGTGAAACAAGAAAAAAGGGCGGCGTGGCATCGACCACGCCGCCCTTTTTCTGGCCAGAATGGCCGGGGTGGATCGCGCCGCCCCGGCTTCCGATCAGTTGAACTTGCCGGACACCGAGACGCCGATGACGCGCGGTTCGTTATAGACCGCCGCCATATAGTTCTCGATCACGCCCTTGAGATTCTGCTCGTTGGTGAGGTTCCGGGCGAACGCCGCGATCTCATACTTCTTGTCCGGCGTGGTGTAGCCGACCTTCAGGCCCAGTTCGAGATTGCCGTCCGCGTAGAACTCCTTCGTGCGATAGAGCACGAAATTGGTGTAGCCCTGCACGTTCACGTCGCTGTTGACGAAGAAGGCGCCGCCGTTGCCCAGCGGGATGTCATAACGCACCGCCGCGTCGACGTTGAAGGTCGGCGCGTTGGGCAGCGGGTTGCCGTTCACCGACACGAAATAGCTCTCGCTGGTCCCGCTGCCCTTCGTGAAGGCGATCGGGTTGAGCACGGTGCAGACCATCACCCCGTTCAGGCTGCACACCTGCGCATAGGCGTTGCGGTCCTTGATCTCGCTGTGCAGCGCGCTCGCGCCCAGCGTGAAGGTGATGTTGCGGATCGGCCGCCACTCCGCTTCCGCCTCGATGCCGTAGGCGTTGGCGTGGTCGGCGTTGAACAGGACGCCGTTGCCGTTCGAATCGTTGCCGTTGAGCTGGATGTTCTTCACCGTATAGGTGAAGGCGGTGGCGTTGAACCGCAGGTTCGAAGCCGGCTGCGACTTGAAGCCCGCCTCATACGACATGATCGTTTCCGAATCCGCCATGGTGAACGGCGCGCCGAACACCGCCGAGCGGCCCTGGATGGTCGGGCCACGGAAGCCGCGCGCGACACGGGCATAGAGATTCAGGTCCGGATTCACTTCGTACAGCGCCGACACGTCCCAGCTCGGCTCCTTGCCGACGAGGCGCACGTCGCTCGGCGCCGACGCGGGGAAATTCACCGTCGCGCCGGTCATCGCCGGCTTCAGCAGCGTGGTGCGCTTGCGATCCTCGGTATAGCGCGCGCCGCCGGTCAGCGTCAGCTTGCCGATCGTGTAGCTCGCCTGGCCGAACACCGCCCAGGACGTGTTCACGTCATGCAGCCGCACCCAATTGTCCGGGTTGTTGGTGTTGGGGTTGGAGGCGACGAACGGGGCCGTCAGGAAATAGCGGCGCTGGTAGAAGTCCGTGATGTCGCGGCTGTCGAAATAGAAGCCGCCGAACTGCCACTTGAACGCACCGTCGCCGTTCGAGGCGAGGCGCAGTTCCTGCGTCCACTGGTCCAGCCCGCGCAGATAGCCCTCGCTCTCGCCATAGCCGTTCGGGTTGCCGAGATACGGGAAGTTCACCGCCGCGCCGCCGTCCGTGTCGCCACGGCTGTAGCCCGAGGAATGCTCATAGGCGGTGATCGAGGTCAGCGTCGCGCCGCTGAAATTCCATGCCGCGCGCAGCGAGGCGCCCTGCGTGTTATAGGCCTGCACATTATTGTCCGCCTCGTCATAGGAGACGACGTCACGCGGTGTGCTCTGGGCGTTGTTCGAGCCCTTCGTCAGCGCGCCGCGATGGAACAGCGTCGAGGTGCCGTCATAGTCGCGGACATGGCCCGACAGGTCGATCGAGAAATTGTCGGTCGGGGTGAACAGCAGCTGGAGGCGGGCGTTGCGGTCGTTGAAGCCGCCCATCACGTCCTTGCCGCCCCTGGTGCCGTCGAAGCTCGGGCCGGTGTAGCTGTTGCTGACCCAGTTGTCGCGATGCTGCCACAGGCCGGAGACGCGGAACGCCAGCTTGTCGGCGACGATCGGGCCGCCGAGGCCGACGTCCGCCGACACCGTGTTGTAGCTGCCCCACGAGGCGGAGCCACGGCCTTCCCAGTCCATCGTCGGCTTGTTGGTGTCGAACTTGATGATGCCGGCCGTGGTGTTGCGGCCGAACAGCGAACCCTGCGGGCCGCGCAGCACTTCGACCTGCGCCACGTCATAGACCGGGTTCGACTTCAGCACGACATGCTCGAGCACGACGTCGTCCTGGATGATCGACACCGGCTGCGACGCGCCGAGATAGAAGTCCACGTTGCCGAGGCCGCGAATGTAGAAGCGCGGGAAGATGCGGCCGGTGGTCGTCTCGACGTAAAGGCTGGGCACACGGCCGGAGAGCGCGAGGATGTCCTCGCCCGCCGCCTGGAAGTTGCGCAGATCGGCGCCGCCGACCGCCGCGACCGACACCGGCACGCGCTGCATGTTCTCGCTGCGGCGTTCGGCGGTGACGACGATATCGCCCAGCCCGGCGCTGTCGGAAGCGGCGGCGGGAGCGGCGTTGTCCGTGGACTGGGCCTGTGCGGAGACTGCGGAAACGGCGAGGCCGATGGCCACGCCCGCGAGCAGCGCGGGGCGGATGCGATTGATCGACACGATGATACCCTCTTTTGGCTTATGTTCGGCGAGGATGACGCTCAGTCCGAGGTCCGCGAACGTGCGGCCCCAATGGCGCCGACCGGCTCGCGCTCTCCCGACTCGTGCTGGTGCTCCACCCGCTGGCGATGGCCGCTAGGGGCAATTTGTGTCCGAATAATGAAAGGTATGAGGCCGTCAGCGCGCGGCCATCCGCTCGATCGCCGCCCATTCCGCATCGCCGACCGGGGAGACCGAGAGCCGCGATTGTCGCAGCATCGGCAGGGCCGCGAGCGCTGGTTCGGCCTTCATCGCGGCGAGCGTAACGGGGTGAGGCAATTGCGCGATCGGCTTGATCGCCACCGATACCCAATTGCCTTCGTCGCCGTCCTTGCGCGGGCCACGCGTTACCTCGGCGACACCCACGGCGGCCTTCTCCTTGCCGCTGTGATAGATCAGCGCGCGGTCGCCGGGGCGCATCGCGCGCAGGTGCGCGGCGGCGGCATTGTTGCGCACGCCGTCCCACTCGGTGCCGCCGTCGCGCACCAGATCGTCCCACGAATAGCTTTCGGGCTCGGATTTCAGCAGCCAATGTGACATGATGTCTCACCTAAACAGGGGGTGAATGCCGTATTCCGGCCTTATTCAGCCCGACTCGGCTAGCAAAGGCAACACGGTCGCACCATCGTGCGTTGGTCATGCGAACCGGTGTTGAGAGTTGTGGAGGTTCGAGATGAATGGCTTTCTGAAAAAGGTGGGCCTTGGCGCGGCGCTGGCCGCGACCGCGCTCGTTTCCGCCGCCCCGGCCGATGCGCAGCGCTGGGGTGGATATCGTCACTATGGCCACGGCTATCGTGGCGGTGACGCGGGTGCGGCGGCGCTGGTCGGCGGGATCGTGGGCCTCGGCATCGGCGCGGCGATCGCGTCGAACAATCGCCCCTATGGCTATTATGATCGCGGCTATTACGGGCCGCCGCCGGCTTATTATTACGAGCGCCCCTATTACCCGCGCTGCTGGACGAGCTGGCGCTGGGACCCCTATTGGGGCCGCGATGTGCCGGTGCGCGTCTGCCGCTGATCGCAGCAGGCTTCAACGAGGTCACGCAGGAGCGGCGCGGGTATCCCCCGCGCCGTTTTTGCGTTGGTTCGGCGGCGATGATCCGCTAAGCGCGCCGCCATGAGCGATACTCCTCCAGACCATCTGTCGATCGACCCCCGCAGCCCGCATTTCGCCCAGGAGGCGCTGGAACGCGGCGTCGGCATTCGCTTCAAGGGCGTGGAGCGCAAGGACGTCGAGGAATATTCGATCAGCGAAGGCTGGATCCGCGTCGCGCTCGGCAAGAAGGTCGATCGCCACGGCCGACCGCTGACGATCAAGCTCTCCGGCCCGGTCGAGGCATGGTTCGAGCGCCCGGCCGGGAGCGAAGGCGAGGACCAGGAAGCCTAGACCGCGATCCCGATCGTGTTGGTGGCGACATAGCCGGCGGCATTGCTGCCGGTGACGGATGCCGTCATCCGGGCGATCTGGGCCGACGTATTGTCGCCGAACACATTGTCGCTGGCGATGGTGATCCGCGCGAGGTTGGTGGCGCTGGCGGGATAGGTTGCGGTGTCGGCATAGACGGTGTCGCACACCGCCTGCGGCATCGCGATCTGCGAGATGAGCGCGGCGTTGCGCCCGCTCGTCGCGGCCGAGATGCTCGAATAGACCTCGAAATGGATGTGCGGCCAGCGCCCGCTGTAGCAGCCGGGGAAGACCATCGTGAACGTCACCTGCCCGTTGCCGTCCGTCACCTGCACGCCGCGCAGCCAGCTCTCGGCGGGCGCCGAATAGAGCGAATATTGCCCGTTGGCGTCGCAGCACCAGATGTAGATCGCATAGCCCGACAGCGGCGCGCATGAGGCGTTGGCGTTGACGAGGGTGAGCGTCAGCGTGAGCGTGACGCCCGGCGCGCTGCTGGTCGAGCCGATGAAGCTGGCGCGGATGTCGCCGCGCACCACGCCGCTGGCGGTGAGCACGTTCGAGGTGCTGCCGCTCGATGCGTTGGTGCCGTCGGCGGGATAAGGGCCGTTGGTCTCGGTCGGATCGGCGATGCAGGCCGACGGGGAGGCGGTGGAGGTCGCCGTCGGGGTCGGCGTGGGCGTGGGCGTTGCGGTGGACGAACTGGTCGTCGTGTCGGAACCGCCGCTGGTACCGTCGTCGCCGCATCCGGCGAGCAGCGCCATCGCGCCCGCGCCCGCCGCCCAGCGCAGCATCTGCCGGCGGCGCACCAGCCGCTCCATGACGGCCAGGTCGTGCGACAGGCCGCGATCGTGATCGTCCAGTCCGTGATGATGGTTCATTGCGCCGCTCCCGCAGGAAGCCGGGGCATCCGGCATCCTGTAAGGAAGCTGTAATCATCGCGGCGCGCCGGGATATTTCGCGATCGTTGCGCCGCCGTCGCGATGTTTCACGCGGCGGCGGCAATGTTGCAGCGTGTTACGCTTCCTCCAGCGCCTCGCTCGCTTCCAGCCAGCGCGCCTCGGCCGCCTCGATGCGGTCGGTCAGGTCGGCGCGGCGCTTCATCAGCTCGGTCATCGTCAGCCTGGCGAGCGCCTGATCCGCGGCGGCGGGATCGAACATCGCGTGATCGATCGCGGAGCGCTGGGCGGTGAGCTTCGCCAGCTCCGTCTCCGCCTCGCGCGCGGTCTTGCGCCATTCCTTCGCCGCCTCGCGCCGTTCGGCGGCGGCGCGGCGCTCGTCCTTGCGGTTGGCCTTCGCGCCTTCGGCCTTCGGCTCCTTCGCCAGCACCAGCGCGACATAATCGTCGAGGCTGCCGTCGAACTCGTGCGCCGTGCCGCCGTCGACCAGCACCAGCCGGTCGGCGGTAAGCTCCACCATATGCCGGTCGTGGCTGACGATCAGCACCGCGCCCTTGTAGCCCGCCAGCGCCTGCACCAGCGCCTCGCGCGCATCGACGTCGAGGTGGTTGGTTGGCTCGTCGAGGATGAGGAGGTGCGGCGCGTCGCGGGTGATGAGCGCCAGCGCGAGCCGCGCCTTCTCCCCGCCGGACATCTTGCCGACCTGCCCGGTCGCGCGATCGCCGGAGAAGCCGAAGCGGCCGAGCTGCGCGCGCACCGCCGCCGGGGTCGCGCCGCGCATCACGCGCGTCATATGCGCGAGCGGTGTGTCGTCGGCGTCCAACTCCTCGACCTGATATTGCGTGAAATAGCCTACCTTCATCCGGTTGGAGGCGGCCATATCCCCCTCCATCGGCGCGAGCTGGGCGGCGATCAGGCGGGCGAGGGTGGTCTTGCCGTTGCCGTTGCGGCCGAGCAGCGCGATGCGGTCGTCCGGGTCGAGCCGCAGGTTGAGACGCCTGAGCACCGGCGTCTCGCCATAGCCGACCGCCGCATGATCGAGCGTGATGAGCGGCGGGCGCAGCGGATCGGGATCGGGGAAGTCGAACGACAGGCTGGGATCGTCCGCCAGCTCGGCGATCGGCTGGAGCCTCGCGAGCATCTTCGCGCGGCTCTGCGCCTGCTTGGCGGTGGAGGCGCGGGCGGAGTTGCGGGCGATATAATCCTGCAATTTCGCGCGCTGGGCATCCTGGTTGGCACGCGCGGCGGCGAGCTGCGCCATCCGCTCGGCGCGCTGGCGCTCGAAGGAATCATAGCCGCCGGCATATAGCGTGGTCTTGCCGCCTTGCAGGTGCAGGATGTGATCGACCACATTGTTGAGGAAATCACGCTCGTGGCTGACCACCACGATCGTCGCGCGATAGGATTTGAGGAAATCCTCCAGCCACATCACCGCCTCCAGATCGAGGTGGTTCGACGGCTCGTCGAGCAGCAGCAGGTCGGGCTGGGAGAACAGCAATGCGGCCAGCGCCACGCGCATCCGCCAGCCGCCGGAAAAGCTGTCGAGCGGGCGCTGCTGCGCCTCCTCGTCGAAGCCGAGGCCGACAAGGATGCGCGCCGCGCGGGCAGGGGCGGCGTGGGCGTCGATCGCGATCAGCCGCTCGTGGATGTCGCTGATCCGGTGCGGATCGGTGGCGGTCTCGGCCTCCGCCATCAGGTGCGCGCGCTCGACGTCCGCCGCGAGCACCGCCTCGAACGGCGTCGTCTCGCCGGCCGGGGCCTCCTGCGCGATATAGCCGATGCGCGCGCCGCGCGGCATCTCGATCGCGCCGGCATCCGGCTCGATCATCCCGGCGATCGCCTTCACCAGCGTCGACTTGCCGGCGCCGTTGCGGCCGATCAGCCCGACGCGGCTCCCCGGCGGCAGCGAGGCGCTCGCGCCGTCGAGGATCGCGCGCCCGCCGAGGCGGACGGTGATGGCATTGAGGGTAAGCATGGCGCGCGCCTAGCAGAGCGGAGCGCGCGCCGCCAGCGAGGCGGCGCGGCTCTCTCCGGCCCGGCGCGCGTCAGTGGACGAACCGCGCCACAACGTCGCGATAGGAGCGGCTGACCTTCACCTGCGCGCCCGAATCGAGCACCAGGAAGCATTCGCCGTTGGTGTGCGGCTTCACCTGCTTGACGAGATCGAGGTTGACGATCGTCGAGCGATGGACGCGCTGGAAGCGGCGCGGGTCCAGGCGCTTTTCCAGGTCCTTCATCGTCTCGCGCAGGACGAGCGAATTGTCGCCGGTCTTGATGACCATGTAATCGCCCGCCGCCTCGATCAGCTCGATCGTGTCGACATCGACGCGGAAGATCTGGCCGCGATCCTTGATGTTGATGAGCTTCTCGAAGCGGTTGGCGTTGACATGGTCGCCGTCGCCGCCGGCCATTTCCGCCGCCGCTTCCGGCGCGTGCTCGGCCAGCGCCTCCTTGAGCTTCTCGGTCTCCTCGGCGCCCTTGCGCTCCGCGAGGCGCTGGCGCACGCGGTCCAGCGTATCGGCGAGGCGCGCTTCCTCGACCGGCTTCATCAGATAATCGACCGCCTGCGCCTCGAAGGCGCGCAGCGCGTGGTCCGAATATGCGGTCACGAACACGAACAGCGGCGGTTCCACTTCCATCAGCCCCTGCACGACGGAGAAACCGTCGAAGCCGGGCATCTGGATATCGAGGAACACTAGATCGGGCTTATGCGTCTTGATCGCGCTGATCGCCTCGCGCCCGTTCTGGCACTTGGCGATGATCTCGACATCCTCATGGGTCTGGAGCCGCAGTTCGAGGCCCTGTATCGCCAACGGTTCATCGTCGACCAGAATGGTGCGGATGGTCATTGCCTGGGTATTCTCCAATACATCCGCCGCGCCCAATTCATCCGTCCAGCGCGACGGCTTCATTTACTCCACACCCCTGTTGACTCACTCGAGCTGGAACGGGATCTCTATCTCGACCCCGAACCCGCCCGCCGGCATGGCCTGGATCTCGAAACGATGATCCGCCCCGTAGGCCTGCGCCAGGCGCTCCCTGATATTGGCGATGCCGACGCCGGTTGAAAGACTCGGCCGGTTTTTCGTTCCCTGCAAGCCCGGTCCGGTGTCAGATACGCCGATCTGCACGCGATCCCCGGCGAGCCGCGCGCTGATGTGGATTTCGGCCCCTTCCTCCTGCGGCGTGACAGCATATTTGATCGCATTCTCGACCAGCGGCTGGAGCAGCAGCGACGGCAGGTGCGCCTTCTCCACCGCCGGATCGATATCGAATTGCGGGCGCAGCCGTTCCTCGAAACGCATCTTCTCGATCTCCAGATAGAGCTTCAGCGTCTCTATCTCCTGCGCCATCGTGACGTGCGCGGTCGGCTCGTTGATCAGCGTGTAGCGCAGGAAGGAGGCGAGGCGGGAGAGCATCGCATTGGCGCGCTCCGTCTGCTTCAGCAGCACCAATGTCGAGATCGAGTTCAGCGTGTTGAACAGGAAATGCGGATTGAGCTGATAGCGTAGCATCGCGAGCTGCGCGGAGGAAGCCTGCGTCTCCAGATGCTGCATCTGGTCGATCTGTTCCTCGATGATAAGGTAGAAGTTGATCCCGAAATAGAGCGCCGACCAGCCCGCCAGCACGGTGAAATTGAGGAACAGCGCGCCGATCAGCAGCTTCACGTCGATGCCGGGCGCGGCGAACTTGATGAAGCTGAACGAGAAAGTGTCGAGCAGCGCGTAGAGGAACGTCGCCGCGCCGAGCGTCAGCAGCGTCAGCATGATCCCGGCGATGCGCGGGAAGCTGCGGTAATAGCCGTAGAGCGTCGAGAGCAGCAGCGTGATGCAATAGCCGACGATCGTCTCGATGATGTTGGTGGTGATGCCTTGCAGCGTGAAGCCGTTCGAGATGCTCGATACGGTGCGCAGGATCAGATAGCCGGACCAGCCCGCCGCCTGGAGGAACCAGAAGGCGCGCGCCTTGTCCTCGAAGAACGGGCGGGCGAACATCGTGGGCGCGCGGATCGGCGTCGCCGGAAAGGGCAGCGGCGGAGGAGCGTCCGCCGCAGGTGTCGGGCTGGTGTTGGGGGCCGTGAACGAGGTCGCCATCGCCGCCGCCTTACACGCCCCGGCGCAACGGTGCAAAAACAAGCGGGCCGCCGCTCCCGCGAAGGGAGCGACGGCCCGTAAGGGTTTGCCGAAAGGCGGGCGCTCAGAAGCTGAAGCGCGCGCCGATGCGGATCGTGTAGAGCGACTGGTTCACGTAGATCTGATCCGTCGGCTTCACGAAGTCGTTGGTGCCGCCCAGCGGCGAGTATTTATACTGTGCGCAAGGCTGCCCGGTGCTGGTCGCCACGGCGCTGCCCGGCTGACCGGCCGGTGCCGTCAAGCACTGCACCTGGGTAACCGCCGCGTTATACGGGAAGACATATTCGCGGAGCTGCCCCCACTTCTTGTTGAGGAAGTTGGTGAAGTTTTCGATGTCGGCGAACACCTGCACCTTGGAACCGAACAGGCCGGTCGGCAGCTCCTGCGCGACGTGCAGGTCGATGCGGGTGAACCACGGCGAGTTGAAGCCGTTACGTGGCGCGACCTTGCCACGGTACTTGCCAAGGCCCGAGGCGTCGATGAACGCGTTCAGCTTGTTCTGGTAATCGGTCGAGCTGTACGAAACGAGCGGATCGTTCACCAACGGCACGTACATCAGATAGCGTTGGCCTGCCGTGCTGGTGGCCGTGCTGCGCCCGGTGACGCCGAACACCGCCGAGCGGCCGGAGCCGAAGTCCTGGAACGTATAGCTGAACGGGCGGCCGATACGGGTCTCCCCGAACAGCGCGATCGAGGTCTTGTTGTCGCCGAAGAAGGCGTGATCGAACGTCACGCCATATTTGAACATGTGGCGCACCTCGTCGTTCGACGTGCCGTAGGCCACGTTGTTCGGATCGACGAACGCGCCGTTCGAATAGTTCGAGCCGGCGGTCGAGGAGGTCGCGGGCGACTGATCCTTGATGTTCTGGAACGTGTAGCTGCCGTAGATGCTCAGCCCCATATCCCACGACTTGTCGACGCGCGCGACCGCGACCCACGACCGGCCCTTGTCCGTATTGGTCATCAGGATATCGGTGTTGGTGTCGCTTGATGGTAGGCCGGTCTTGGAGTCGAGAGCCACGTTCTGATAGCGGATGCGGCCGTCCGGCGTCAGCGCATTGGCCGGGTTCGTCACCGGGGTCGAGCGGATGTCGGTGAAGAACACCTGGTTGCGGACCTTCGAGTAGAGCAGGTCGGCGCCGAACAGCCAGTTGTCGCCAAGCGGGCCAAGGTTGGCGTTATACTCGCCCGTCAGCGTGGCGCGCCATTGCGACGGCGTCTTGAAGTTGCGGTCGATGGCATTGATCGGCGCAAGCGTGTTCACCGTGGCGTTGGTCAGCACCTGATTGGCGAGCGACGGGATGCTCTTGCCCGTCACGTTCGTCAGAATCGCGTTGGCGTCCGTCGGGTCGACCGGCGTGCCGGTGTAGCCGGTAGCCGTGCGGCTGATCGAGATCGAGTTGGTCAGTACGCCCGTGTTCGAGAAGCTGTTCGACACGTACACGTCCGGCGCGCCGCCGCCGAAGATGCCGCCGCCGCCACGGAAGCTCAGGCGCGGCGCGGGCTTCCAATCGAAGCCGAAGCGCGGCTGGAACAGGCCGAGACCGCCAATGTTGACCGAGTTCGGCCCAACCAGGATGGTCCGGCCGTTGACATAGGCGCCGCCGATGTAGCGATTGACGTAGGCCTGGCTGAGCGCCGGCCGGTCATGCTGCGCGAAAAGGTCGTAGCGCGCGCCGAAGCTGACGTTGAACGTGTCGGAAATGCGCCACTGATCCATCAGGCCAAAGGTATAGCTCTGGTAATGGAAGTTGGCGGCCGCGTCGTCCGGGTTCAGCGACGGGATCGCGTTGGCATAGGTGATCGAACTGGCGCGCTGGTTCTGGAAATCCTCAATCGAGTCGAAATAATAATTTCCGGCACTGTTCTGAAGGAAGGCGTTGAATACGCTCACCGCCGCGACCTCGGTGAAGAGGCGAACGTCGTGATTGTCTATCGTCAGGCGCGCCTGCAGCAAGCCGCCCCAGGTGGTGGTGCGCAGTTCGTTGGTCTGGCGCGAGTTGTCCGGGCCGAACGAAACGACCGCGTCGGTGCCAACCTCATCGGCGCTGGTGCGTTCGCAGCCTGTCGGCGAGACGGTGGCGTTGATTGCGCTGACGATGCTGTTGGTCGGATTGGTGCAGACGCGGAACTGTGCGAAGCCCTTGCCCATCAGCGGCTGCTGGATACGGGTGTAGTTTTTGTAATAACCGCGCGCCTCGGTCGAGAAATTGTCCGACCAGTCGGCGTTCCACTGCACCACGCCGGTGTGCAGGCGGTTGCCCTGGATATAGGCGTTCGACGCCAGGCCGAGGCCGGGGCTGCCGGTGGTGATCGACGAATAGGTGTTGTTGAGCAGGTTGATCGCGTCATTGGCGTAGGTGTAGGTCAACGACAGACGCTGGCGATCCGACAGGTTGGCATCGATGCGCGCCACGATGCGGTCGTCCTTGTCTCCCAGATCGTGCAGCACGGTGCCGGTGTTGTAGCCGTACACGGTCTTGGCGATCTGCGACACCTGATCGACCTGCGCCTGCGTCAGGTTCGGAATGGCGGTGCCGACATTATTGTCGATCGGGCCTTCCGCGATCGGGCGGCCGCCGCGCAGCCGCTCGCCGGCGACCATGAAGAACAATTTATCCTTGATGATCGGGCCGGAAAGCTCGGCACCGAAGTTCTGGATCTTGAAATCGGGAACGCTGGTGTGGCCGCTCGGGATACCTGGTCCCGGCTTCGTGTCCTTGCCGACCAGCCCGTCGCCCATATAGGAATAGAAGCCGGTGCCGTGGAACGAATTGGTGCCGGACTTCAGCACGATGTTGATCGCGCCGCCCTGGAAATTGCCCTCGCGCACGTCATAGGGCGCGACCTTCGCCTGGAACTGGCCGATCGCGTCGATCGGGATCGGCGAACGGCGGCTGGGCAAACCGTCGGTGTTGAGGCCGAAATTGTCGGTGATCGGCACGCCGTCCACCGAGAAGCGGTTGTAACGCGCATTCTGTCCCGCGAACGAGACGGCGCGGCCGCCAGTGGGGCTGTCGTCGAGACGGGCGAACGGATCGCGGCGCTCGAGATCGCGGATGTCGCGGTTGATGGTGGGGACGTTGGCGATGTCCGCCGCGGTCAGCACGGTGGCCGGGCCCTGCGATACAGTGCGGGCGTTCGGCAGGCGCGAGGCGGTGACGACGACGTCCTGCGCGGAGCCTTCGGTCTGCAGCTCGATCGGCAGCTCATAGACCTGCGCGACCGTGGTGTTGACGTCGGTGATCTGCGTCTTGGCGAAGCCGGTCGCGGTTACGGAGACGGTGTAGGGGCCGCCGGGGCGCAGGCCGTTGGCGATGAAGCCGCCGTTGCCGTCGGTGACGGTGGTGCTGGTGGTGCCGGTCGGCACGTTCACGATCGTCACGGTCGCGCCGGCGACCGGGGCGCCGCCCGACGTCACCGAGCCGCGAATCGACGAAGTGGTTTCCTGCGCCGTGGCTGCAACCGGCGCGATGAGCGCAGCCGCAGCCACGCCCAGAAATAGGCTAGTACGCATCGTTCCTGTTCCCCTTGCGAGCTTCTGCTCAGGTTCCCGGCGGTTCCCTGACCGTCCGCCGAGCCCGTGCCTTCGCATTATTAAGCTACGATGACAGCCGCGAGTCGATTTCGTCCCCGCTTCAGACTCGACTCATGAGGCGTTGCAAAAAAGCGACACTTTCGTCGCGAAATCAGCCCGCTGCGGCGACGATCGCCTGCCAGCCGGCCTCGTCCACCACGCGGATGCCGAGGTCGGCGGCCTTTTTCGCCTTCGATCCCGCGCCGGGGCCGGCGACGACGAGGTCGGTCTTGGCGGAGACCGAGCCGGCGACGCGCGCGCCGAGCGATTCGGCCTGCGCCTTGGCCTCGTCGCGGCTCATCGTCTCCAGCGTGCCGGTGAACACCACCGTCTTGCCCGACACCTCCGAGGCGCGGGTTTCGTGGGTCACGTCGGCCGGCGTCACCTGCGTCAGGAGGTCGCGAACCGCCTCGTCATTCTGCTCCTCGGCGAAGAAGTCGATCAGCGCGAGCGCCACCTCCGGCCCGACCTGCTTGGTATCGGCGATCGCGGCGAGTTCCTTGGCGGTGCGCTGGAGCAACTTGTCATCGCTCTCGCCGATCGCCTGGAGCATCGAATCGCGTTTCTCGATTCCCGTTTGCACCATCGCGCGGAACGCCGCCCAGCTTTGCCAGCGGCGGGCGAGATCGCGCGCCGTCACCTCGCCGATATGGCGGATGCCGAGCGCGAACAGCAGCCGGTCGAGCGGCGGGTTGCGCCTGGCATCGATCGCCGCGATCAGGTTGCGCGCCGACACCTCCGCCCAGCGCTCGCGGGCGAGCAACTGCTCCCCGGTCAGCCGGAAGATATCGGCGGGCCGCGCGATCAGGCCGTCGGCGAAGAAGCTCTCGACATTGGTGATGCCCAGCCCCTCGATATCGAGCGCGTGGCGCGAGGCGAAATGCCGCAGCCGCTCGACCTGCTGCGCCGGGCAGACGAGGCCGCCCGAACAGCGCCAGTCGACCTCGCCCGGCTCGCGCACCGCCTCGGAATGGCATTCGGGGCAATGGGTGGGGAAGGGCCATGGCGCGCGGCCCTCCTGGCGCGACAGGTTCTCGACGATCTGCGGGATCACGTCGCCGGCGCGCTGGACGACCACGCGGTCGCCTGGATGCGCGTCGAGCCGGGCGATCTCGTCGGCATTGTGCAGCGTCGCATTGGAGACGACCACGCCGCCCACCGTCACGGGCTTGAGGCGGGCGACGGGGGTGAGCTTGCCGGTGCGGCCGACCTGGATGTCGATGGCTTCGAGCGTGGTCTGCGCGCGCTCGGCGGGGAATTTGTGCGCGATTGCCCAGCGCGGCGCGCGCGCGACGAAGCCGAGCCGCTCCTGCCAGTCGAGCCGGTCGATCTTGTAGACCACGCCGTCGATGTCGAACGGCAGGTCGGCGCGCTCCGCCTCGATCGCGCGATAGCGCGCCAGCGCGGCGGCGGCGTCCGCGACGCGGGCGAGATCGTCGGCGACCGGGAAACCCCAGCCGCGGATCGCCTCCATCACCGCGAGCTGCGTATCGCCGGGCAGCGCGGACACCTCGCCCCAGCCGTGCGCGAGGAAGCGCAGCGGGCGGCTGGCGGTGACGGCGGCGTCCTTCTGGCGCAGCGAGCCGGCGGCGGCGTTGCGCGGGTTGGCGAACTGGCGCGCCTCCTTGCCGGTCTCCGCCGCCTCGGCCGCGAGCCGGGCGTTGAGCGCGGTGAAATCGGCCTTCGCCATATAGACCTCGCCGCGCACCTCGAACACGTCCGGTGCGCCGGCGGGCAGGCTTTGCGGGATATCCGCGATCGTCGCGACATTGGCTGTGACGTCCTCGCCGGTCGTGCCGTCGCCGCGCGTCAGCGCCTGGACGAGGCGGCGGTCCTCGTAGCGGAGCGAGCAGGAGAGGCCGTCGATCTTCGGCTCGGCGGTGAGCGTGACCGGCGTCTCGTCGCTGAGCCGCAGGAAGCGGCGGACGCGCGCGACGAACTCCTTCACCTCCTCGTCGGAGAAAGCGTTGTCGAGGCTGGTCATCGGCTTCGCGTGGCGCACCTTGGCGAGATGCGAGGCGGGCGCCGCGCCGACGAGGCGCGAGGGCGAATCGGCGCGGATCAGGTGCGGGAAGGCCGCCTCGATCGCGTTGTTGCAGCGGACGAGCGCGTCGTAATCGGCGTCGGAAATCTCCGGCGCGTCCTCGGTGTGATAGCGGCGGTTGTGGTGCGCGATCTCGCGCGCGAGCCGTTCAAGCTCGGCGGCGGCTGCGGGATCGTCGGAGGGGAGAGCGGTCATAGCCGCCCTCTAGCCCGTCCGCCCCCTCGTTGCGAAGGGGGTGAACGGGCGGAGGCGATCGATCAGGGCTGCTCGCCCACGGGCGCGACATATTCGCCCATGTCCTTGCCCTCGATCTCGTCGAGTCCCTTGTAGAGCCGCGAGTTGTGCATCCCATAGACGAAATACAGCACGATCGCGCCGATCGAATACCACAGGAAGAACATCAGCACCCGCGTCTCGATCGAGAAGATCAGGCCGAAGCAGAACAGGATGCCGAGGATCGGCAGCACCGGATAGAGCGGTACCTTGAAGCCACGCGGCAGATTCGGGTGCGTGCGGCGCAGCCACACCACCGTGAGGCAGACGATGCCGAACGCCGCCAGCGTGCCGACCGAAGTCATGTCTCCCAGCGTGTTGATGTCGAAGAAGCCCGCCGCCGCCGCGACGATCGCCGCGACGAGGATCGTGTTGACCCACGGCGTCTTGAAGCGCGGATGCACGTTGGCGAACACGCGCGGCAGCAGCCCGTCGCGTGCCATCGTGTAGAAGATGCGCGTCTGGCCGTACATCAGCACCAGCACGACCGAGGTGAGGCCAACGATCGCGCCGATCTTGACGATCTTCGCGAACCAGCCCCATTGCGGGCCGAGCGCGTCCACCGCCACCGCGACCGGATCGGGCACGTTGAGCAATTTGTAGTTCACGATCAGCGTCATCGTCACCGACACCAGCATGTAGATGACGGTGCAGACGACGAGGCTGCCGATGATGCCGATCGGCATGTCGCGCGCCGGGTTCTTCGCTTCCTGCCCGGCGGTGGAGACCGCCTCGAAGCCGATATAGGCGAAGAACACGATCGAGGCCGCGCGCATGATGCCACCCCAGCCGAACTCGCCCTTCGCGCCGGAGGGCGGCGGGATGAACGGCTCCCAATTGGCCTTCAGCGTGCCGAAATTCTGGATCACGAACCAGCCGACGATCAGGATGAACGCGATGATGACGCCCATCTTGACCACTACGATCGCGTTGTTGACCTTCGCGCTCTCGCTCACGCCGACGACCAGCAGCGCGCCGAGCAGCACGCAGATCATGAAGGCGGGGAGGTTGAACAGGTAGGTCAGCGGCGCGCCGTTGGCACCGAGCACCGCCGCGCCGTTCTGCATGATCGCATGGCCGCTCGGCCCGGTAAGCTCCACGGGTATGATGATGCCGTAATCGCGCAGTAGCGACACGACATAGCCCGACCAGCCGACCGCGACGACCGATGCCGCCAGCCCGTATTCGAGCAGCAGCAGCGCGCCCATCACCCAGGCGGCGAACTCGCCGATCGTGGTATATGAATAGGTATAGGCCGACCCCGATACGGGCAGGGTCGAGGAAAGCTCGGCATAGCACAGGCCCGCAAGCCCGCAGATCACGCCGGCGACGACGAACGAGATCAGCACCGCCGGCCCGGCATGGAGCGCCGCCGCGTTGCCGGTGCGCACGAAGATGCCCGCGCCGATGATGCAACCAATGCCGAGAAAAACGAGATTGGCCGCGCTGAGCGTTCGTTTCAGCTCGCTGGCCTGCGTCTCGCGCTGAACCTGCTCCACCGTCTTGCGGAGCGTCATCCGCGCGAGAAGACCTTCTGCGGGTCTGGTTGCCATAATCCTCCCTCGGCCGCCCCCGGACGGCCCGAATACGTTAAGCGCCGGAACCTAGCGGCGAATGCGCGGCTCGCCTAGCCCGAACGGGGCGGGTTGAGGGGAGGATGGATCAGCGGCGGCTGTCGTTCCGCACCAGCATCGGCCCGAGTTGCCGTCCGGCGAGGATATGGACGTGGAGGTGCGGCACCTCGGCATGGGAATCCAGCCCGGTGTTGGCGATCAGGCGATAGCCGCTTTCGACCAGCCCGGCCTCGCGCGCGACCTTGCCGGTGACGCGGACGAAGCTGGCGATTTCCGCGTCGGACGCCTTTTCGGAAAAATCGTCCCAGCTCACATAGGCGCCCTTCGGGATTACCAGCAGGTGCGTCGGCGCCCATGGCGCGATGTCGTGGAACACCAATGTATGTTCGTCCTCGAACACCTTTCGCGACCGGATCTCGCCGTGCAGGATCTTCGCGAAGATGTTCTGATCGTCATAGGGCTGGGTGGCGTCGACGGCCATGATGCGACTCCTATTCGGGGCGGAAGGAAAGCGGCCGGCCGGCTTTCTCGTCATGGCCGGACTGGCCCTCGCGACGCTCCAGTTCGCGGCGCACGTCGTCCAGCGTCAGGTCCGCGTCGGCGAGCAGGACGAGCAGGTGGAAGATCAGGTCCGCTGCCTCGGGGACGATCTTGGCGTCGTCGCCGGAGCAGGCGGCGATCACGGTTTCCACCGCTTCCTCGCCCAGCTTCTGCGCGATGCGCCTGCGTCCCTGGAAGAACAGGCTGGCGGTATAGGATTTCATCGCCGCCGCGTCCTTGCGCGCGCGGATCGTCGCCTCGAGGCGATCGAGCGTATCGTCGGCCATGCCGGCAGCGGTGCCGCGTGTGGCGCGCGCGGTCAACCGTCCGGCGGCCCTTTTCGCATCCGTCGCCTGAGCGCGCGGCGTGTCAGCCACACCGCGAGCACGGCGACGACGAACAGCGCGACGTCGGAAAGCTCAGGCATCTTGCGTTCGCGGACGGTGCCGCTATGCGGCGCGCCCGGCGTGGATGCGGAAGCCTCCATGCCATCCGGGCCGAACGTCCGCGCCGGAACAATCAATCCCACAGCGCCGCGACGCGTTCAGCCGCACTCCGCCAGTCGATCCGGCGTTCGGCGAGCCACGCATCGTCGTAATAGGTGCAGCCGTAGCGGTCGCCGCCGTCGCACAGCAACGTGACGATGCTGCCGCGCTCGCCCGCCGCCGCCATCTCCTCCACCAATTGCGCGCAGGCCCAGAGGTTCGTACCGGTCGAGCCGCCGACGCGCCGGCCAAGCCGCGCCGAAAGCGCGCGCATCGCGCCGATGCTCTGGGCGTCGTCCACCGCCACCATCCGGTCGATCACGCCGGGGATGAAGCTCGGCTCGACGCGCGGGCGGCCGATTCCCTCGATGCACGAGGCGCAGCCCTCCGGCAGCGCGTCGACGCTGCGGTCGGCGTAATGGCGATGGAACACCGAATGGAGCGGATCGGCGACCAGCAGCCGCGTCGCGTGGCGCTGGTAGCGGATGAAGCGCCCGATCGTCGCGGAGGTGCCGCCGGTGCCCGCGCCACACACGATCCAGTCAGGGATCGGCCGCTCCTCGCGCGCCATCTGGGAGAAAATGCTCTCGGCGATATTGTTGTTGCCGCGCCAGTCCGTCGCGCGCTCGGCATAGGTGAACTGGTCGAGGTAATGGCCGCGCGTCTCCGCCGCGAGCCGCTGCGCCACGTCATAGACGGTGCGCGGATCGTCGACAGTATGGATCTCGCCGCCCTGAAAGCGGATCGCGTCGAGCTTCGGCGCGGCGGTGGTCGCCGGCACCACGGCGATGAAGCGCAGCCCCAGCATCCGCGCGAAATACGCCTCGCTCACCGCCGTCGAGCCTGACGACGCCTCGATCACGCACGTATCCGGGCCGATCCATTCGTTGCACAGCGCATAGAGGAACAGCGAGCGGGCGAGGCGGTGCTTCAGGCTGCCGGTGGGATGCGAGCTTTCATCCTTCAGATACAGCGTGATGCCGGGGTGGCGCGGCAGGTCGACGCGGATCAGGTGTGTGTCCGCCGAGCGATTGAAATCGGCCTCGATCCGTCGGATCGCATCGGTCAGCCACGCGCGGTGCGAGGCGAGCGGGGAGGAGGCGTACATCGGATGGGTTTCCTGTCGTTATGGCGTCGGCGCGGTTTGGCCCAGCGGGATGCATTTTCCAACGGATAAAGGCGAACGCTCGGCCACGATTCAGTTAGCGCGCGCGCCGGATTGCAGGATGGCGCTTATCACTGCGAGGGTTGGCGTAATGCGCCGACAAGGCGTGATTTTCACCAATCTCCGGTGCGTCTTTCAGGGTGATGTTTTCATAAGTATTTGAAAATAAAAGATTCAAGTGTTTGGCACGACTAATGCACTTCGATGGTCGCAGCGCTCCCCAGGCTGCGAAATTTTCGGAGGAGGAAAGCCATGAACACCCGTTCCCTGATTGCCGCCGCGACCATCGCCTTCACCGCCGCGATCGCCGTCCCCGCCGCGGCGCGCACGCTCCCGCCGCCCGCGCCCGTCCCCGCGCCGACCGACACGCCATCGCCCACGCAGCGTATCTGCTGGGTCGATACGGTCACCGGCTCGCGCATCCCCACGAAGGAATGCCATACCCGCGCCGAGTGGCAGAAGATGGGTGTGGACCCGCTCGCCAAGAAGTGACGGCGGGCACGGACGGCTCGCGACCCTCCCTCATGTCGCGAGCCGTCCGACTTGCCGCTACAGATCGCGCGCGTAGATCTGATAGACCTTGTTGACTTTGCTATCGATCGCGCTGGCGATCGAATTCATGCCCTGATTGTCGTCGAGCACCCAGCCGATCTCTGCGCGGCTTGCGCCATAACGCCCCACCGCGTCGCGGCGGATGAACTCGATCATCATGAAGGCGAGCTGGCTCGCCAGCCGCGACGCCTGAAGCTCCTTCAGCACGCCCATCAGCGGCACGCGCATCGTCCGCACCTTCGGCCGCCGCAACCACAGCAACAGCTTCGCCCAGCCGAACGGCAGCAGGTTGCCATTGAGCGGCTTGATCGCCTCGTTGAGGTCCGGCAGCGTTATCATGAAGGCGACCGGCCGGCCGTCCAGCTCGGCGATGCGGATCAGGTCGTTGAATACGATCGGCTTCAGCTTCACGCCGATATCGTCGATCTCCGGCTGGGTCAGCGGGATGAAGCCCCAGTTGTCGGACCAGGCATCGTTGAGGATGCCCAGGATGATCGCGGCCTCCTGCTGGAACCTCGACTTGTCGACGTGCCGGATGCGGATGCGCGGGTTCTTCTCGCCGGACGCGACGATGCGGTTGACGATCGGCGGAAAGCCGTCCGAGATCGGCAGGTCATAGGTGAAGAGCTGCTTCGCCGGGAGGTAGCCCGCGCGCTCCACCCAGCCGCGATATTCGGGCCTGGCATGACCCATCATCACCGTCGGCGGATGATCGAAACCCTCGATCAGCAGCCCCGGCTCCTCCCACACCGATTGCGAGACGGGGCCGATCGCCCGCGTCATGCCCTGATCGCGCAGCCAGCCTTCCGCCGCCGCGATCAGCGCGGCGAATTGCTCCTCGTTCTCCGCGTCCATCAGCCCCCAGAAGCCGGTGCCGGGGCCGAAGCCGCGCTCGGGTGGCATTTCCAGCGCCAGCGTGTCGATATGCGCGGAGATGCGCCCGGCCACCCGGCCGTCCTGCTCGGCGAGGAAAAGCTGCGCCTTCGCATGGCTGTACCAGCCGTTCTTCTCCGGCGTGATGAGGCCCAGAGCCTCGCCCTTCAGCGGCGGCACCCAGTTCGGATCGTCGCGATAGAGGCGGAAGGGAAGGTCGACGAAGGTCTTGCGGTCGCGCTTCGTCAGGACGGGGCGGATGGTGATCGGTGATGCCATGGGACAGGCGCAATAATCGCACGGGGCGATCATGGCGAGTGACCTTTCCGTCATCATCGCGCCGCCGGCGGCCTGTAAACGCCACCGTCTCGCCACTATCTTCGGCCAATGGACCACGCCATGACGACCATTACCCTCGACCGCGCGTCCGCGGCGCCCGCGCGCCTGCCGATCGCCGACGATCGCGAGATGCTGAAGGCCGCCGCCGAGCTGACGCGCGATATCAATGCGCCGCGTCCGGGTATCTATTGGGCGGATTTCCTCGGATCGGCGGTGCTCGGCTATGCCGCGCTGGCGGCGGCGATCCTGTCGCATTCGACCGCCGTGACGATCGCGGCGGGGGTGGTATCGGTGCTGGCGCTCTATCGCGCGCTGCTGTTCATCCACGAACTGACCCATGTGCGCCACGCTGCGCTGCCGGGGTTCCGCTTCGCCTATAATCTGGTGATTGGCGTGCCGATGCTGGTGCCGTCGTTCATGTACGAGGGCGTCCACAACCTGCACCATGCGCGCACCCGCTACGGCACGGTCGACGATCCGGAATATCTGCCGCTAGCGTTGATGAAGCCGTGGACCTTGCCCGTGTTCATCATCGTCGCGGCGCTGGCGCCGGTGGGGCTGATCATCCGCTACGCCGTGCTGACGCCGCTCTCGCTGCTCATCCCGCCGCTGCGCCGCGCGGTGGTGGCGCGTTACTCGTCGTTGTCGATCAACCCCGCCTTCCGCCGCCGGATGCCGGAGGGCGAGTTCCGCGCGCAATGGAACCGGATCGAAGCCGCCTGCATGGTCTGGGCGATCGCGCTGGTCGCGCTGGCGGCGACGGGCGTGCTGCCGCTGCGCGCGTTCGGCATCATGGTGGCGGTCGCCTCGGGCGTGGCGGTGCTCAACCAGGTCCGCACCCTCGTGGCGCACCTGTGGGAGAACGAGGGCGAGACGATGACCGTCACGGCGCAATATCTCGATTCGGTCAACGTGCCGCCGCCGGGGCTGCTGCCGGGCCTGTGGGCGCCGGTCGGGCTACGCTATCACGCCTTGCACCATCTGCTGCCGGGGCTGCCCTATCACTCGCTGGGCGAGGCGCACCGGCGGCTGTCGAAGGCGCTGGACGCATCCTCGCCCTATCACGACGCCAATTACCGCAGCCTGCCGTATCTGGTCGGCAAGATCGCGCGGAGCACGATGCTGCCGCGCTGAGGCAGCTCACTCCTCGGTGCGCAGCAGCACCGTCTCGCCGATGAACAGGAACAGTAGGAACGGCGCCCACGCCGCCAGGAACGGCGGGTAGGCGCCGAGATTGCCCATCGCCAGCGCGAAATTGTCCGCGACGAAATAGGCGAAACCCAGCGCCATGCCGATCACGGCGCGGACGAACAGCTTGCCCGAGCGCGCGATGCCGAACGCCGCCACCGCGCCGAGCAGCGGCATCAGCACCGACGAGAGCGGCCCCGACAATTTGTGCCACAGCGAGCCTTCGAGCGCCTTGGTCGGCCGCCCCGCCGCCTTGAGGTCGCCGATCGCTTCCCTGAGCGCGCCGAACGACAGCTCGTCGGCATCGACCGAGGCGAGGGTGAACTGGTCCGGCGTCACGCCGCGCGCGATCACCATCTCGCCGATCTGCGATATCTTGCCACTCGCGACGTCGAAGCGTTGCGCCGGGGCCACCGCCCAGCCATCGCCGGCGCGGCGGCCGCGCGGCGCGGTGATGATCGCGCGCAGCGCGCCGCCCTGCCGGTCATAGACGGTGATGCCGCCCAGTTCCGCCGCGTTCCCGCGCCCGTTGATCGTATCGACCTCGATCAGGTCCGGGCCGGATCGCACCCACACGTTCGTCCGGTCGCCGCGATCGACCGGCATCGGCCCGTAGTCGACCTTCTGCCAGCGGTTGAGCGTGGCGGTGGCGCGCGGCACGACGCGGTCGTTGAAGGCGAAGCTCAGCACCGCGACGCCCATGCTGGCGACGATCAGCGGCGCCAGCACCTGATGCGCGGACATGCCCGCGCCCTTCAGCGCGATCACCTCGCTGTTCTGGTTCATCGTGATGAGCGTGAGGATCGTGCCGAGCAGCACCGAGAAGGGCAGGAAGCGCGCGATGATCTGCGGCGCGCGCAGCGTGACGTAATACCACACCTGCGCGTCGCCGTTGCCCTGCGCGGCGAGAATCTTGCCGGATTCGCCCAGCAGGTCGAGCGCCTGGAGCACCAGCACCAGTCCGGCGAGGATGCCGAACGTCCGCACCAGGAACATCCGCCCCATGTAGAGGGAGACGGTGCGCGAGGGGAAGAAGGAGGTCATGCGGTGGTCTCCGCGCGCTTGCGGCGGCCCGGCAGGCGGCTGGCAACCGCCTTCCACGCCTTGCCCGCGACGCGCTCCAGCGCGCCGATCGGCTGGCCGCCGGGGACGAAGGCGATCGTGCGGTACATCCAAAGCACCAGCGCGGCGAAGACGAGGAACGGTATCCAAAGCGCGAAGAACGGGTCGATCCGGCCGAGATGCCCCACCGAGGCCGCATATTGGTTGATCTTGTGATAGGTCACGATGATCACGATCGACAGGAACACGCCGAGCGCCGAGGTGGAGCGCTTCGGCGGCACGCCCAGCGCCACCGCGAGCAGCGGCAGGAGGAACATCGAGGCGACTTCCGCGAGGCGGAAATGGAATTCCGATCGGCTGCTGTCGCGCTCCTCGACGGTCTGTCCGGTGCGGCCGGTGCGCGCCAGCTCCGGCAGCGTCGCCTCGAGGCTTTCGCCGCTGCGCACGCGGAATCGCTCGAACTTCGGCAGGTTGATCGGCAGGTCGTGGCTGCTGAAGGTCAGCACGCGCGGGGTGCTGAAATCCTTGCGATTGTGGACGAGGGTGCCGTTGGTCAGGCGCAGGATGATGACGTCCGGGTCGTCGGTCGCGAGGAACTGGCCGCGCTGCGCCGTCACGCCCACCCAGTCGCCCTTCTGCGTCTCGGTATGCACGAAGATGCCCGAAAGCTGGCGCCCGTCGTCGCGGCTCTGCTCGATGCGCAGCGTGGTGCGGTCGCCGAGATGGGTGAATTCGCCGACCTTGATCGAGGCGCCCAGCGCGCCGGTGCGCAGCTCGAAGCCGAGCTGCTCATAGGCGTAGCGCGCCTTGGGCTGGACATAGCCGACGATCGCGAGGTTCAGCAGCGCCAGCGCGATCGCATACATATAGGGCACGCGCAGCAGTCGCCCGTAACTCATCCCCACGCCGCGCATCACGTCCAGCTCCGACGAGGTGGCGAGGCGGCGGAAGGCGAGCAGGATACCCAGCATCAACCCGATCGGGATGCCGAGGCCAAGATATTCCGGCAGCAGGTTCGCCAGCATCCGCCATACCACCGAAACCGGGCCGCCCTCGGTCGCGACGAAGTCGAACAGGCGCAGCATGCGGTCCAGCACCAGCAGCATCGCCGCGAGCACGAGAGTCGAGAACAGCGGCAGCGCGATCAGCCGTGCCATGTAGCGGTCGATCGATTTCATGGGCGGGAAACGGTCACTCGGCGCTGCTGGTCGATCGGGGCGGTATAGGCGGGGGAAAGCCGGGCGTCAGCCGAAATATCCGCGCGGCGCGTTTCCGCCCGTCATTCCGCCGCGATGCCGGAGCGCGCAGCCGCGCGATCGGCGGCGGTCGCGGCGGAGATCGCGCGATCGAGCGCGTTGAGCGTGAACGGCTTGCGCAGGACGTGATGGCCGCTGAACGCATCGCCGTCGCTCGCCTCGCCGGCGAATCCGGTGACGAACAGCACCGGGATGTGCGCATGCTGGCGATCGAGCGCGGCGATCATCTCCGGCCCCGTCTGGGTGGGCATCAGCACGTCGGAAAGGATCAGCCCGATCGCATCGTGCGTGGCGAGCATCGCCGGCGCGGCGAGCGGGTCGTTGCAGGGGATGGGGCGATGGCCCAGCTCACGAAGCGCGCCGCTCGTCGCGGCCAGCACGCGCGGATCGTCCTCCACGACCAGGACGTCGAGCGCGGCGGGGGAGGCGTGGGACGTTTCTTCGTCGCTCGTAACGGGAAGCGCGGCCGCCTCCTCATGCTCGCGCGGCAGATATAGCGTGATCGTCGTGCCCTCGCCGGGCGCGGTGTCGACCGTGATCGCGCCACCCTGCTGCCGGACGAAGGCGAAGATCTGGCTCAACCCCAGTCCGGTGCCCTTGCCCACCGGCTTGGTGGTGAAGAACGGCTCGAACACGCGCTCGGCGACTTCCGGCGCCATGCCGCAGCCGGTGTCCGTCACCGCGATGGTGAGATAATCGCCAGCGGCGCATTCGCGCTCGTTCTCCGCCAGCGTCGCCGTGGCGGCGGTTATGGTCAGCCTGCCGCGCCCGTCCATCGCGTCGCGCGCGTTGACCGCCAGGTTGAGGATGCTGTTCTCGATCTGGACGCGATCGGCGCGCAGCCGCCATCCGACGCTCTCGTCGCGGATGACGACGGTGATGGCGTCGCCCAGCGTCCGGTCGAGCAGGTCGGACATCCCGCGCAGCAGATCGGCCGCGCCCATCGCCACGGGATTGATCGCGGCCTCGCGGGTGAAGGAAAGCAGGCGGCCCGTCAGCGCCGCGGCGCGCTTCGC
Source organism: Sphingomonas sp. CL5.1 (assembly GCF_013344685.1). Lineage (NCBI taxonomy): Bacteria > Pseudomonadati > Pseudomonadota > Alphaproteobacteria > Sphingomonadales > Sphingomonadaceae > Sphingomonas > Sphingomonas sp. CL5.1. The sequence continues at coordinate 3,945,407 of NZ_CP050137.1, read as the reverse complement.
CCCCTCCATCGCGCTGTCGACATGGCGGCCGATCTCCTTGCGCGAAGTCGTGCCCGCCAGTCCGCGCTGGGCAAGCTCCAGCCCGCCGATCACGACCGCCAGCATATTGTTGAAATCGTGCGCGATGCCGCCGGTGAGCTGGCCCACCGCCTCCATCTTCTGCACCTGCCGCAGCCGGGCTTCCTGCTGGCGCAGCTCGGCGGTGGCGACCGTCACGGCGGCGGCGAACTGGTCGGCGCGCTCGCGCTCGGCGGCGGCCTCGGCGCGGGCGACGCCGCGCTCGGTCAGCGCGCGCGCGGTGAGCGCGCCCAGCGTGATCGCGCCGACCAGGATCAGGATGCCGAAGGCGGAGAGGATTCGCGCCAGCCGCGTCGAGCGGGCGATCGCGACGCGGGTTTCCTGCGTGCGCTGGTCGAGCAGGTTCCGCTCGCTGCGGATTACCTCCTCGAGGATGCGGTCGATCGCCGTCAGCGAGGGCGCCTCGCGCGCGCGATAATAGAGCGACAGCGCCTGGCTGTTCTTGCCGTAATTGGTGCTGAGCGCGATCAGCGACAATTCCTTGCCGCGCTGCTGATAGGCGAGCCGCAATTGCGCGAGGCGCGGGATCTGGCTGCCGTTCTGGCGGGCGAGATCGGCCAGCCGGTCGATCTGCTTCCCCGCGAGCTGCCAGTTGTCGTAATAGAGGCGGCCGAGCTGCTTGTCGCCGGAGATGACGAAGCGGCCGAGCGACGCTTCGGATTCCGCGATCGTCCCGTCCAGCGTGCGCGCCAGCACCATGATGTCATAGCTGTGCGACTGGAGCTGGATCGCGCGGTCGCGCTGGCGGTTGGCCTCGCCGAGCGTCAGGATCAGCGCGAACAGCACGGCGACGCCGAGCACGCCCATCAGCGCCAGCGCGATGGTGCGGAGCTTCGAAATCGCCCGCTCTCGCGTTTTTCCCCCGTCGATCGCGCTCACGACCGACATAGTATCAGACCGGGCGATGCGGGAAAAGCGTGTGCCGGTTGCTCAGGCGATCGCGCCGGTCGAGCGGCCCGCCGCCTCGAACATCGCGATCACGCGGGCGATCTGTTCGCTCGTATGCTCGGCGCAGACCGAGCAGCGCAGCAGGAAGGTGCCCGCGGGTGTAGCCGGCGGGCGCGCGACGTTGACGTACAGCCCCGCCTCCAGCAGCGCATGCCACATCGCCACCGCCTGATCCTGATCGTCGAGCAGCACCGCGACGACCGCCGATTGCGGCTCATCGGTCGGCAGGCGGAAACCCAGCGCCTTGAGGCCGCCGTGCAATGCCCTGGTATTTTCCCACAGATGCGCGCGCTTGTTATGGGCGTGCATCAGCTTGCGGATCGAGACGGCCGCGCTCGCCATCACCGCCGGCGGCAGGCTGGCGGTGAAGATATACGGGCGGCAGACGAAGCGCAGGATCTCGAACTTCGGATGGTTCGAGACGCAGAAGCCGCCGACCGTGCCGACCGACTTGGAGAAGGTGCCGATCACGAAATCGACCTGATCCTCCAGCCCCTGCTCCTCATAGACGCCGCGCCCGTTGGGGCCGAAGAAGCCCATCGAATGCGCCTCGTCCACCAGCACCATCGCGCCGTGCTTTTTGGCGACGGCCACCATTTCCCTGAGCGGGGCGACGTCGCCGAGCATCGAATAGACGCCTTCGAGCACGACGAGCTTGCCCGGCTCCTTCGGCAGCCGGCCGAGGCGCTTGTCGAGGTCCTCGACCGAATTGTGGCGGAAGCGGACGACCTCGGCATTGCCCATCGCGCAGCCATCGTAGATCGAGGCGTGGCTGTCGGCGTCGAGGATGATATATTCGCCCTTGCCCGCGATCGCGGAGATCACGCCGAGATTGGCCTGATAGCCGGTGGAGAAGACGATCGCGCCCGACATGCCGTAGAATTCGCGCAGCGCCTGCTCCACCTCCATATGGTCGTGGAACGTGCCGTTGAGCGCGCGGCTGCCGTTGGTGCCGGTGCCGAACTTGTCGAACGCCTGCTTGCCGGCGGCGATCACGTCCGGGTCGAAGGTCATCCCCATGTAATTATAGGTACCGAGCAGGATCGTTTCCCTGCCCTTGATGACCGCGACGGTGGGGGATTTCACCTCCTCCATCACGATGCCGAACGGATCGCGCAGGCCGCTCGACAGCAGCGCCTCGCGCTCGGCGATCAGGGGGGCGAACTTGTCGAACAGGTCGCGTTCGGCCGGCGCCGGGGTGGCCGCCGGCGGGAGATCGGATTGCAGGCCGCTGTCGCTCATTTCACGCCTTCAGCCTGGCGACGGCGTCGGCGAGCTGGCCGACAGTTTCGATTTCGGCCTGCATGTTCATCGTGATGATGATGTCGAACTCGTCCTCGATCGCGGCGACGAAATCCATCACCGTCAGGCTGTCCCACTCCAGGTCGCCCTGGAAGGTGGTGGCGTCGGTGACGGCGACGCCCTTCTTGTTGAAAGGTTCGATCTGCGCCTTGATGGCGGTGAGGATGGTGTCGCGGTCGCTCATGTCCCGGCCTTAATCGCTTGACCTTGGCCTTGCCAAGCGATTGCGGCCGAAGCTTGGCCCAAAGGCGTCAGCCGTTCGTTCCGATATGGTCGACGTCCGGCGGATGATCGCCTTCGTTGGCGCGATGCGCGTTGGGCGCGATCGTCGCGGCGGTGAAGGGCGCGGCGCGGCCGAGCCGGGCGTTCTCCGCCTCCAACTCGCGGATGCGCGCTTCCGCCTCGTTGCGGGTGGCGGCATGGGCGTCGCGCTCGGCGATGTAGCGATCGCGCCACTTGCGGCCGCCGGGATGGCTGGCGAGGCCGAGCAGCCAGCCCGCGATCAGGGCGAGCGCTAGCGCGAGATATTGTGTCGGCGTGGTGAACGGCATGGCGGCGGACCTCCTCGTGCGGCCTCCTCTTACGGGAGCCTCAACGATTCACCGCGCCGCGCCGTTCCGGCCGCTTGCGCGCGGCCGGAACGGCGGGCCGGTCAGGGGGTGCCGTGGATGAAGGCGTCGTTGATCGAGCAGGCCGCCGGGCCGAGGATGACGATGAACAGCACCGGCAGGATGAACAGGATCAGCGGCACCGTCATGATCGCCGGCAGGCGGGCGGCCTTTTCCTCCGCGCGCATCATGCGCTCGTTGCGGAACTCGGCGGACAGCACGCGCAGCGCGGAGGCGAGGGGGGTGCCGTATTTCTCGGTCTGGATCATCGTGGTGACGATGCCCTTCACCTCGTCCAGCGCGATGCGGTTGGAAAAATTCTCGAACGCCTGGCGGCGATCGGTGAGGAAGCCCAGCTCGATCGCGGTGAGCGCGAATTCGTCGCCCAGCTCGGGATAGGCCTTGCCCAGCTCCTTCGCGACGCGGTGGAACGCGGCGTCCACAGTCAGGCCGGCCTCGGCGCAGATCACCAGCAGATCGAGCGCGTCGGGCAGGCCCTTGCGGATCGCCTGCGAGCGCTTGGTGATCTGGTTCTTGAGGAAGATGTCCGGCGCCTTGTAGCAGGCGATGAAGGTGAAGGCGACCAGCCCATAGCGCTTGAGCGCGGACCATTCGGCGAAGCTGTTCGTGCCATAGACGACGAACACCATGATGCCGCCGATCACCACCGGCAGCACCAGCCGGCCGAAGATCACCCCCACCGCCCATTCCTTCGATCGGATGCCGGCCTGGAGCAGCTTGACCTGCGCGTCCTTGAGCTGGCTGTCCTGCAGCACCTTCAGCGAGGCGAGGAAGGCGCGGATGCGGTCGGCGCCCTCGCTGCGGCGCACCAGCTTCGCGCGGCGCTTGCCGCTGGAGGCGGTGATGCCGGCCTTGAGCTGCTCGCGACGCTCGTTCAGCGCCTTGACGCGCCGGGCCATCGGGTCGCGCACGCTGAGCGCGGCGTAGATCGCCACCAGCACGGCGAACGCCGCCACGCCGGACAGGATCGTCGCGGCCAGATAGACGTCGATGCCAAGCAGCGTCGGATTGGATGTGGGTTCCATCGCGTCAGATCTCGAAGTTGATCATCTTGGCCATGATGAAGCCGCCGATCGCCATCCATACCAGCCCGCCGCCGCCGACCATGATAAGCCGTTCATCGACGAAGAATTTCTGCATGTAGCTGCCGTTGATGAACCAGATCAGGCCGAAAACGATGAACGGCAGCGCGCCGATGATATAGGCCGACGCCTTCGATTCCGACGACATCGCCTTGATCTTCAGCTTCATCTGCCCGCGCTGACGCAACACGGTGGCGAGGTTCTGGAGCGTTTCCGCCAGATTGCCGCCGGTCTCGCGCTGGATCGCGATGGTGATGCAGAAGAACTGGAACTCGGGCGTCGGAATCCGCTCGGCGGTTTCCTGGAGCGCCACGTCCATCGAGCGGCCGATCTTCATCTTGTCCGAGACGATGCGGAATTCCTCGCCCACAGGACCCGGCACCTCGCTGGCGACGACCGACATGGTTTCTGTGATCGGCAGGCCCGAGCGCAAGCCGCGCACGAGCAATTCGATCGCGTCGGGAAATTTCGCATTGAACTTCGCGATGCGGCGCTTGATGAAGAAGCCGACGACATAATGCGGCAGGCCCGCGCCGACGCCCAGCCCGACCAGCAGCGCCAGCAGCAGCGGCAGGCCCTGCAGCGTCAGCAGCAGGGTGACGATCACCAGCAGCGCCACCGTCACCATACCGTATTGACCGACCGTCCAGTTCTTGCCGGTGCGGGTCAGCCGCTTCTTCAGTTCGGCCGGCTTCGGCAGGAAGCGCATCGCCGCCTGATCCGCCCTGGTGGCGTTCTTGCCGGTGATGCGGCGCATCTGCGCCTCCACCGCCATCGTCGGCGAGGCGGAATGACGCTCGCGCAGGGCGCCGAGCCGCCGGCTGCCGGCGCGCGCTGCGGACGGGCCGGCGAACGCGAACCCGATCATCGCGATCACGGTCAGCGCGCCCAGCGCAAGCATGACAATCGGCATCAGGGGCATCGCGGCCTCACACGTCCTTGGGCGCGGCCCCGCGCGGAAAAGCGCGGGCGCGCGATCATTTCGCCTTCGCTCCGCCCGGTTTCCTGGGCAGGAGGGATTTCAGGTCGGCGAACCGGTCCATCAGCGACCCGCTTTTCGCCTTCGCGTCGGCCGCGTCGCCCGATCCGCTCTCGTCGCTCACGGTACAAAGCCGGCTCGCGAGCTGCGCGATCGGCGCAACCGTCTTGGAACCCTTGCCGGCTTCCGCGAGCGGCTTGCCGAGCTTCGCGGCCTGCGCGGCGAGCTTCTGGTCGAACGGGACGATGAAATCGATCTTGCGCTCGATCGAATTCTCGAAATCCTTGCGCGTGATTTCGAGTTGCTGCCCCGGATGGACGCGGTTGGCCAGCACCAGCACCATCAGGTGCGGCGCATTGGCTTTGATCCATGAGAGGATGCGGATCGTGTCGCGCGCCGCCGCCAGCGTCAGCTCGGTGACGATCAGCGCGCACTGCATGTCGCTCACCAGATGCGGGTGCGCGACCAGCATGTTGCGCGGCAGATCGACCACGGTGCACTCGAACGCGGCGCGCATCTCCTCCTGCAACTGGAAGAAGGCGCTGCCGTCGGTGACGATCGGCGAGTTGATCGGCGCCTCGGCGGACAGGATCGACAGCTTGTCGGAGGCGCGGACCATGGCGCGCTCGATGAACAGGCCGTCGATGCGGCTGGGGTTCTCGATCGCGTCGGTGAGGCCGCGTCCCGGTTCCAGATCGAGCGCCAGCGCGCCGGTGCCGAAATGCACGTCGAGATCGAGCATCGCGGTGGTGCGCTGCTGCTTCTCGCTCATCAGCCACGCCAGCGAGGCGGCGATGGTGGAGGCGCCGGTGCCGCCGCGCGTGCCGATCACCGCCACCGCATAATGCGGCCGGTCCACCGCGCCCTCGACCACCTTGGGCGCGTTCAGCACCGCCTGCGCGTGGGAGAAGGCATCGCGCAGCATGTCCGGCGACAGCGGCTTCAGGAGATAATCCTGGATCCCGCTCGCGACGAGATCGCGGTACAGCCGCACATCGTTGACTTGCCCGGAGGCGATCACCACCGTGCCCGGCTCGCATACCTCGGCGAGCGAATTGATATCGCCGAGCGGATCGCCCGATTCGGCGAGGTCGACGAACAGGATCTGCGGGCTGGCCGACACGGACAGCGACTGCACCGCGTTGCGCAGGCCGCCCTTGTTCACCTTCTCGGGCGACCAGCCCATCTCGGTTGCGATGGGGCGGATCGCCTCGGCGGCCGTCTCGTCGCAGACATAGGCGACGAAGGGTTCGCGATGGGCCACGCCGCCCGGTTTCCACGGAGCGTTCATCTTACTTGTTCCCCGTCATTTTTTCGGTCTTCAGCACCGTGCCGCCGGCTCCGGTGGGCGTCGCCTTGCGATATTCGGTGATCGCGCGCGTGCCGGTCGCCGCGTCATAGACCTGCGCGCCCGGCTCGCCGCGCACCAGATCGAGCGGATTGGCGACCATCGCGGCAAGGTTCGAATTGACCGCGCAGCCCTGGTTCGAGGAGGTGTTGCTCTCGAACTCCGGCTGGCGCGTGCGCGAGAAATCCGGGCAGTTCGGGACGCGCGCGCGCGTCCGGCTGACCACCACGCGCAACGTGCCCGGCGTGACCGGCGCGCCCGTCACCGGCGCGTCGCCGGATACGAGCAGGCCGAAACGGGCCGCGGCGCGCGACACCGCGCCGCGCGCCGCGGGGCTTGCGCCGGCCGGATCGTCGATCGCGATGCTGTCGCCGTAGCCGAGGCGGAGCGAGCCCATCCAGCCAGCGAGCCGCTGCTCCTCACCCGGCGCCAGCCCGGCGGGGCCGGTGCCGACGTCGAAGCTGTAGTCGGTGCGGCTGACGACCGGCTGATGGACGGATTCGAGCCCGCGATTCTTCGTGCCGCTGCATCCGCCGAGCAATATCGCGGGGAGGGCGGCGAGGAGCAGGGTGCGCTTGACCATGTTCATGTCCTCGATGCGGGTCAATTGAACGAGAAGCCGGGAGCCGGCGTCGCGGCGGGTGTGGCGGACGAAGCCTTGTCCTTTGGCTTCGCGGCCGCCTTGCGATCCGCATCGTCGCGGCGTGGCTCGGGCGCGGGGACCGGAGTGACCGGCGCCGCCGCGCCGACCGCCGGCTGCGCGGGCGGACCGGCCTCCATCGTCGGCTTGGGCCGCTGGCCGCCGCTGGTGCCGCCGCCGAGCTGGCCGAACAGCACGCGATCGAGATCGGTCGGCGCCTTGTAGCCGTCGGTCGGCAGGGCGATGTCGTTGGCGTTCACCGGCTTCACCAGATACGGGGTGATGACGATCACCAGTTCCGTCTCGTTGCGCTGGAAGCCGTTGGAGCGGAACAGCGCGCCCAGCACCGGCAGGTCGCCGATACCCGGTGTCTTGTCGATCGAGTTGTTGTGCGAGTTCTGGAGCAACCCGGCGATCATGAAGCTCTGGCCGGAGCCCAGCTCCACCGTCGTTTCCGCGCGCCGCGTGGTGATGGCGGGGATCGTCGTGCCCTGGAAGGTGACCGCGCCATCCGATGAAAGCTGCGACACTTCCGGGCGGACGCGCAGGCTGATCCGGCCGTCCGCCAGCACCGTCGGCGTATAGGCCAGGCTGACGCCATATTGTTTGTATTCGATCGACACCGCGCCGAGGCCCTGCGCCACCGGGATCGGGATCTCGCCGCCCGCCAGGAACGTGCCGGTCTCGCCCGACAGCGCCGTCAGGTTCGGGTTGGCGAGGCTCGTCACCTGCCCGATGCGCTCGCCAAGGTCGAGCGCCTGGAGCACGTCGAGGCCGAACAATTTGCCCGCGAGGCCGAGCGTCGTGCGCTCGGTGGTGCTCTGCGTGAACCCGTATTGGCTGCCCGAATTGGGATAGACGAACGTGCCGGTCGCCGGATTGAACGGCAGCGAGATCGAGCCGGCCGGCAGACCGAACTTTGACGAGGCGTCGAGCACGGGCAGGTTGGACGTGTTGAAACTGCCGATCGTCCCGCCGGCCCGGCCGGAAAGCACGCCGAAGTTGAAGCCGTTCGTCGTGTCCCGCGTCATGATGTTCGAGCCGATGTTCTTGATGAAGCTGCGGCTCACTTCGGCGAACTTTACCTGCAGGTTCACCTGCAACGGCGTTGCCGTGCGCAGGCGGCTGATGACCTTCGTGCCCTCGCCGACGAAGGCGGTGGCGAGGCGTTCAGCCTCCGCGCCGTCGTCGGGCTGCGCGACGGTGCCGGTCAGCAGCACCACGCCGTTCATCGTCGTGGCGGTGATCTGCGCCTCCGGCATCGCCAGCTTGAGCATCTGGCCGATCGAGTCGAAGTTGTTGCCGACGCGGATCGTCGCGGAATAGACGACCTGCCCGCTCTTGGACGTGGCGGAGACGGTCGTCTCGCCGGTCTTCTTGCCGAAGATGTAGAGCTGGGTCGGCGAGCGGACCTGGACGTCGGCGATTTCCGAGTTGGCGACGAACAGGTCGCTCATCGGCCGCGCCAGCGTCACCAGCCGGCCACGATTGGTGGCGAGCTGGACAACCGGTCCGCCGGCCCCCGGCGCGGACTGCGCCGGCGCCGCGGCGGGCGTTGCGGCGACTGCGGCCGCTGCGAGCGCGACTGCCAGCGGCAGCCCGATCGATGTCGAACGAATACGCATCTTCAGTGCTTCCCCCCGACCGGAACATCGGTCACAGTATTGCCCCGCGCCACCCGCACCACGGGGCCGAGCACCGGCGCCCCTCCCGGAAAATTGCCGCCTGCCACCTGCGCGCCCTGCTGCGGCGCGTCGGACGACTTGCCCGGCACGGTGCGGCGCTGGAAGCGCGACACGTCGGCGCCGACGGTGACGCTCGAATCGCCGGCTTGCGGTTGGCTGGCGACCTGGAGCATCAGCGCGCGCTCCGCCTTCGGATCGCCGTTGGCCGGCGCCTTCACCGCGCCGGCGGCGATCGCCTGCTCGAACTCGGCCTGATTGTCGGCGATCGAGCGCAGCGACAGCGACAGCGTGCCGGCGGATTCCGCCACCGCGATCTGCTCGGCGATCTTCGGCGTCGTCTCCAGCGTGACCGTGGAGAAGGTGTGGACGACGGTGTTGCCCTTCTCGTCCTTCTCGTCGGCGGTGCGCTGATCGGTGGCCAGCACGCGCAGGTTGCGCAGGATCGTCTCGGCGGTCTTGAGCGGCGGGCCATCGCCGCCGCCCGTGACCGACTGGCTCAGCAGCAGGTCGACGCGATCGCCTGGAAAGATGAAGCCCGCGACCGAGGTCTGGGCGGAGACCGGCACCGTCACGGCGCGCATCCCCGGCCCGAGCGCGGCGGCGAGGAAGCCGCGGTCGCCCGGCTTGACCAGTGCGCCCTGCGTGATCGGCTGCCCGGCGGTGATCGCGTTGCGCACCACCGTGCCGACGACATTCTTCATGTCGAAGCCCGCGCCTTCCTGGAAATAGGCCCCTTCGACCAGTTCCTTCGGCCACGGCTGGAACTTCACCGCCGTCGGATCGATGATCGTGCCGACGGGCAGCGCGCGGATCGCGACCAGCACCTTCGGCCCGTCGACCGGCGCCGGCGCGCCGACCATCGCGGTCGCCTGAGGCGCGGCGCTTCCCGTAATCAGGGTGCGCGCGAAGAATGCGGTGATGGCCGCGACGAACAGCGCGCCGACCAGCAATACAACCTTGCGAGTGTCCATGACTCAACGTGCCTTTCAAGCGTCCGTCACGCCGGGGTTATTCCGGTCATGATTACGCAAACTGGTTAAGAAGAAGTTCGTGAAGAACCGCGAGGCCGCCGAAGACGATCGCGACTCCATAGGGAACCTCAAGAATTCGTTGACTTTTTCTGATGTGATGATCGGCCAGCATGACCAATGTCAGCACGCCGCCGGCAAGCGACATCACCAGCAGCATCTGGAGCAGCGGCGTCAGCGGCAGCCACAGGGCGAGCGCGCCGATCAGCTTCACGTCGCCGCCGCCCATCTGGCCGAAGTGGAACGCCACGCAGAACAACGCGAACACGATCAGCGCCATGCCGAACTGGATCGCCATGTCCGGCCACGGCGCCAGCCCGCTCGTCACCCACCACAGCGGCGCGAGCAGCGCGATGGCGGCGTTCTTCCAGTTGGCGATCTCCCGCCTGCGCGCATCCTCGATCCCCGCCGACAGCAACAGCAGCAGGAGGATCGCGGGGAGCAGCCAGTGGAGAACGGACCATGCCATTCCCCACGCACTAGACGGAATGGCTTTCCAAACCGTAACCATGCCCGATGACCATCGCATCGCCCATCCGCCGCGCGATTCCGGCCGGCGCGTCGATCACGCAATGGGCGGCGCCCGACGGGTGGTCGATCCGCCGCTTCGACTGGCCGGCGGAGGGCGTGCCGCGCGGCGCGATCCTGTTCCAGGGCGGGCGCGGCGATGTGTTCGAGAAGTATCTGGAAACATTCGGCCATTGGCATGATGCCGGCTGGATGATCGCCTCGTTCGACTGGCGCGGGCAGGGCGGGTCGGGGCGGCTATCGGCGAACCCTCGGGTCGGCCATGCGGCGGATTTCGCGCCGTGGATCGCCGATCTCGCCGCCTTCTGGCGATCATGGGAGGCGGCTGGCCCGCGTGTCATCATGGGACATTCGATGGGCGGCTACCTCGTGCTGCGCGCATTGGTGGAACGGGCGGTGGACCCCGCCGCCGCCGTGCTGGTCGCGCCGATGCTGGGGCTGAAGGCGCCGGTCGGGCCGTGGCTGGGGGAGCAGGTGGCGCGGCTGATGTGCCTGCTCGGCGATCCCGCGCGCGCCGCGTGGCAGGGGCATGAGCGCCCCGGCGCGCGGCTCGACCGGCAGAAGCTCCTGACTCACGACGCCTCGCGTTATGAGGACGAGGGCTTCTGGTATGCCGAGAAGCCCGAGATACAGCTCGGCCCGCCGAGCTGGGCGTGGCTGGCGCGGGCGTTTGCCGGTACGCGCGCGCTGGAGGCCGATCCGCGCCTCGCGGCGATGACGACGCCGGTGATGCTGCTCGTCGCGGAGGCGGACGGGCTGGTCGATGCGCGCGCGGCGCTGCGTGTCGCCGGCAAGCTGCCAGCGGCCGAGGCAGTGCGCTTCGGTCCCGAATCCGCGCATGAGATCCTGCGCGAGGCCGATCCGGTGCGCGATCGCGCGCTTGCGGCGATCGACGCTTTCCTCGAAACGCACGCGCGATGAGCTACGATATCGCGATCGTCGGCGCCGGGATCGCTGGCGCCACCCTTGCCGCCGCGATCGGCGATCGCGCGCGGGTGCTGATCCTGGAGGCGGAGGAGGTCGCCGGTTATCACGCGACCGGCCGCTCCGCCGCTTTCTGGTCCGAAACCTATGGCGGGCCGGCGATCCAGCCGCTGACGACGCTTTCCGGCGATGCGCTGCGGGGCGGGGGGTATCTCCAGCCGCTCGGCTCGCTGCACATCGGCAGGGCGGGGGACGAGGCTTTGGCCGATGCGTTCATCGCCGGCTTCGACGGATCGGGCGTGGAGCTGGCGCGGGTCGATCCCGCGCGCTTCGTCCCCGGCCTGCGTCCGGGCTGGACGGTGGGCGTGATCGAACCGAGCTGCGCCTATATCGACGTCGCGGCGCTGCACGGCGATGCGCTGGCCGCCGCGCGGCGGGCGGGCGCGGTGATCGAGCTGGGCCGCGCATTGCGATCCGCGACGCGCGTGGACGGCCGCTGGCGGATCGAGACGAGCGGCGGCGTGCGCGACGCGGCGGTGCTGGTCAATGCCGCCGGCGCGTGGGTGGACGAAGTGGCGCGCGGAGCCGGCGCGGCGCCGATCGGCATCCAGCCCTATCGCCGCACGCTGATCCAGCTTCGCGTCGATCCGCCGGTGCCGGCGGCGGTGCCGCATGTCGCGCATCTCGGCGGCAGCTTCTACTTCAAGCCGGAGGCGGGCGGGCGGCTGTGGCTGTCGCCGCATGACGAGACGCCGGTCGCGCCGGGCGATGTGCAGCCTGAGGAACTGGATGTCGCGATCGCGATCGACCGGATGGAGCAGGCGGTCGACTGGCGGGTCGAGCAGGTCGAGCGGAAATGGGCCGGGCTGCGCAGCTTCGCGCCGGATCGGCTGCCGGTCTATGGCTTCGCCGCCGATGCGCCGGGCTTCTTCTGGTTCGCGGGGCAGGGCGGGTTCGGCATCCAGACCGCGCCGGCCGCCGCGCGGGTCGGCGCCGCGCTGCTGCTGGGCGATGCGCCTCCTGCGGGCATCGACATCTCCCGCTATACGCCCGCGCGTTTCGTGGATAAGCTCGCCTGACCCATGGCTTAGGGGAGAGTGTTCGATGGCGCACAAGTTCACGATCAAGAAGAACAAGGCCGGTGAGTTCGTGGCGTATTTCAAATACAATAGCGAAACGATCTTCTGGACCGAGGGCTATGCCAACAAGGCGGGCGCGGTGAACGCGATCGAATCGATCAAGAAGAACGGACCGGGCGCGCCCACCGAGGAAGAATAGGCAGCGGGCCGCATTCGCCGGCGTTCCTCGGAGCAATCGTCACCCAGACGGCGGCTCAGCCTTCCCGTTCCGCCAATGCGCGCAGCTCGGGCTTCACCACCTTGCCGGAAGCGTTGAGCGGCAGTGCGTCGAGCAGGGTCACGCGGCGCGGGGCCTTGTAATTCGCCATATTCGCGCGCGACCAGCCGATCAGCGCCGCTTCGTCCGCGCGTGGCGCGTCGGGGCGGAGCACGATGAAGGCGTGGCCGATCTCGCCCATCCGCTCGTCCGGCACGCCGATCACGGCGGCGGCGGCGATGGCAGGATGGGCGGAGAGCAATTTCTCGATCTCCGCCGGATAGCAGTTGAACCCGCCGGAGATGTACATGTCCTTCTTGCGATCGGTGATGCGCAGATAGCCCGCCGCGTCCATCACCCCCACGTCGCCGGTATGGAGCCAGCCGCCGGCATCGATCGCCTCGGCGGTGGCGGCGGGGTCGTCGAGATAGCCGAGCATCACGCCATAGCCGCGCACCAGCACCTCGCCCTCCTGGCCGCGAGGCACCTCGCGCCCGGCATCGTCGGCGCACTTCACCTCCAGCCCCGGCAGCGCCTTGCCGCAGCTCGACGCGACCAGCTCGGCCGAATCGCCCTGCCGGCAGGAGGTGATCGCGCTGCATTCGGTCATGCCGTAAGCGGTGACGATGGTGCGGAAGCCGAGTTCGTTCCGCATCCGCTCGATGAGGATCGGCGGCACCGTCGCGGCGCCCGTAACCGCGCAGCGCAGCGAGGATGAGTCGAAGCGCGGCTCGGCGAGCAGCGACTGGAAGATCGTCGGCGGCCCGGGGAGGAAGGAGACGCGGTCGCGCTCGATATGCGCGATCGCTCTCGCCACGTCGAAGGTCGCCATCGGCACGACCGTCGCGCCCTTGATCAGCGCCGCGACCCAGCCCGCCTTGAAGCCGAAACTGTGGAAGAACGGGTTGACGATGAGGTAGACGTCGCCTTCACGAAGCCCCACCGCGTCGCCCCATGCCTCGAACATCGGGACGATGCGGCCGTGCGTGGTCAGCACGCCCTTGGGCGCACCGGTGGTGCCGGAGGTGAACATGATGTCGCTCAGCGCATCGGGGCCGAGCGCGGCGAGGGCAGCGGCGACGCGGGGGGCGTCCGCTCCTGCGCCTTCGGCGAGGAAGGAGTTCCAATCATCGTCCAGCAGAATCGTCCGTTCCAGCGCGGGCAGCGCCTCATCCTCGAGCAGGGCGGGGTAATCGGTGCCGAGGAAGTCGCCGACCGTAAACAGCATCCGCGCGCCCGTCCGCCGCAGGATATCGCCCGCCTCGCGCCCCTTCAGCCGGGTGTTGAGCGGTACGATCGCCGCCCCTGCCGTCTGCGCGCCGATCGCCGCGATGATCCACTCCGCGCGGTTGGGCGCCCAGATCGCGATGCGGTCGCCCGCCCCGATTCCGTTGGCGAGGAAGGCGGAGGCCGCCGCGCGGGCGCGCCGCCAAAGTTCCGCGAAGCTCCACGTCTCGCCATTTTCCAGCAGCGCCGGGCGATCCCCGAAGCGTTCGGCGGCGGAGGCGGCGAGGTGCGGGATCGTCGGGGGGAGGGCCACGGCCGTCACTCCGGGAAATAGCGGCTGATCGTGTCGACGACGCAGGCGGGCTTGTCGCCGCCCTCGATTTCCACGGTGACGCGGACGGTGGACTGGATCGCGCCCTTTACCTCCTCCACCGCGACGATCTCGCCCGTGCCGCGAATCCGCGCGCCCACCTTCACCGGCGCGAGGAAGCGCAGCCGATCCGCGCCGACGTTCACCGCATGGGCGAAGCCGCGCACCTCGATCAGGTCGGGGAGGAACAGGTTGACGAGGCTCATCGTCAGATAGCCGTGCGCGATCGTGCCGCCGAACGGGCCGACCCTGGCGCGCTCGACATCGACGTGGATCCACTGGTGATCGCCCGTCACCTGCGCGAAGCCGTCGACGCGCGCCTGATCGATCGCGAGCCAGCCGGTCGGGCCGAGCGCGGTGCCTTCCTGCCCGATCAGGCCGCGCGGGTGCTGATAGACCCGCGCGCTCACGCCCGCTGGCTCGATACCGAGACGATCTCACCCGTCATGTACGACGACAGGTCGGAAGCGAGGAAGATCATCACGTTCGCCACTTCCCACACCTCGGCGGGGCGGCCGAACGCCTCCTGCGCGGAGAGCTTCGCCAGCATGTCCTCGGTCGTCACCTTGGCGAGGAAGGGATGCATCGCGATCGACGGCGCGACCGCGTTGATCCGCACGCCCTGTTCCGCCGCCTCCACCGCCGCGCAGCGGGTGAAGGCCATCACGCCCGCCTTGGCGGCGGCATAATGCGCCTGCCCCTTCTGCGCGCGCCAGCCGAGCACGGAGGCGTTGTTGACGATCGCGCCGGTGCCGCGCGCGGTCATCGCGGGCAGGAAGGCGCGGGTCATGCGGAACACGCTGGTGAGCGTCACGTCGATCACGCGCGACCATTGCTCGTCGGTCATGTCGACCACCGGCACCTCGCCGCCCAGCCCGGCATTGTTGATGAGCACGTCGACATGGCCGAGCTTAGCCAGAGCCGCGTCGCGTAGCGCCCGCACCTGCGCCTCGCTGGTCACGTCGCACAGGCAGGTTTCGGGGCGGGTGCCGACCGCTTCCGCGATCGCGTCCGCCGCTTCGCCCAGCCGGCGCTCGTGGAAATCGCTGATGAGCACGCGCGCGCCTTCCTCGGCGGCGCGCCTGGCGACCGCGAAGCCGATGCCGGTCCCGGCGGCGGCGGTGACCACGATAGTGCGGTCTTTCAGCAGCCCGCGCGGGGCGGGATAGGCGGGGGCAGGGGTCATGCGTTGCCTCGCGGTTCGCGCGGCAGGCCGAGCGCGCGCTCGGCGACGATGTTGCGCTGGATCTGGTTAGTGCCGCCGTAGATCGTGTCGGCGCGCGACGAGAGGAACAGGCTGGGGAGCATCGGGAAGTCGTAATCCGGCCCGGCCGTCACTTCACCCGCCTGACCCAGCACGTCCATCGCCAGCTCGCCGAGATTGCGCCGCCACGTCGCCCATTGCAGCTTGTACGTCAGCGCCGCGCCGTCCGGCCGGGCGTGATCGGTGTTGCTCAGCACGCGCAGCGCGCCGTAGCGCATCAGGCGCAACCCGATCTCCGCCTTGGCGATACGCTGGCGGATCAGCGGGTTGCTCGCTGAGCCGTTGGCCTTCGCCGCCGCGATGATCGCGTCCAGCTCGTGCCGGAAGCCCATCTGCTGGCCGAGCGTGGAGACGCCGCGCTCGAACGCGAGCAGCCCCATCGCCACCTGCCAGCCGTTGCCCGGCGTGGAGACGAGGTTCTCCGCCGCCGTGCGCGCGCCGTCGAAGAAGGTCTCGTTGAACTCGGCGTCGCCGTTGATCTGCCTGATCGGGCGGATGGTGATCCCCGGCTGGTCGATCGGCATAAGCAGGAAGGTGAGGCCCTTCGGCCCCTTCGACCCTTCCTCGCTGCGGGTGACGACGAAGATCCAGTCGCAGATCTGCGCGAGGCTGGTCCAGATCTTCTGCCCGTCCACCACCCATTCGCCGGTCGCTTCATCGACCCGCGCGCGGGTGCGCACCGAGGCGAGGTCTGACCCGGCGTTCGGCTCCGAATAGCCCTGGCACCACAAGACTTCGCCCGAGGCGATGCCGGGCAGGAAGCGCGCCTTCTGCTCCTCGGTGCCGAAGGCGAGGATGGTCGGCCCGGCCAGCTCGATTCCCATATGCCCGACGCGGCCGGGCGCGCCGGAACGCGCATATTCCTCCGCGAAGATCACCTGCTGTTCCAGCGTCGCGTCGCGGCCGCCCCATTTGCTGGGCCAACCGATGCAGCTCCAGCGATGGCGGCCGAGCTGCTGCTCCCATTCCTTGCGGCGTTCGGCCATCACCGTCAGGCCCAGCACGTCCTTGATGTCGCGGAACTCGCCGGACATCTGGTCGGCGAGCCAGTCCGCCGCCTCAGCGCGGAACGCCTCGTCCCCGGCCGAGAATCCGAGCCTCATGCCGCTTCTCCCAATCCGATGATGTTGGCGACCTGCTCGCGGTGCCAGTCGCTGTCGCCCAGCATCGAACGGATCGCGCGGGCGCGCTTGAAGAACAGGTGCGCGTCATGCTCCCAGGTGAAGCCGATCCCGCCGTGGAGCTGGATCATGTCGCCCGCGCAGCGGCAATAGGTGTCGGCCGCGAAGCTCTTGGCGCTGTGCAGCGCGAGCGGGGCTTCCGCCGAGTCCTCGTCCACCGCGCAGGCTGCCCAATAGACCGCCGAGCGCGCCTGCTCGATCTCCACCATCATGTCGGCGAGGCGATGCTTGTACGCCTGGAAGCTGCCGATCGGGCGGCCGAATTGCACGCGTTCCTGCGCATAGCCGACGGTGCGGTCGAGCGTTGCCTGCGCGCCGCCCAGCGCCTCCGCCGCTACGCAAATCCAGCCGCCCGCGCGCGCCGCTTCCAGCCCTGCCTGCCAGTCGGGCAGCGGATCGCCGGGCGTGTCGGTGAGCGTGACGCGGGCGAGGGGGCGCGTCTGGTCCATCGTCACCGGGCGCTCGATCGCGAGGCCCGGCGCGTCGGCGCGGACGATCCATGCGCCTTCGGGCGATGCGAGGACGAACATATCCGCGATCCCGCCGTGGGGCACGAAATCGACCGTGCCGGTCAATTTGCCGTCCCCGACGCGCTGGTCATGGCTTCCGCCCGGCGCGGCGATCACCTCGCCGGACGCGAGCTTCGGCAGCCATTCCCGCTTCTGCGCCTCGCTGCCCCCGGCGGCGATCGCGCGGGCGGGCATGGCGAGGCCGAGCAGGGGGAGGGCGGCGACCTGCGCGCCGGCCGCCTCGGCAATGGTCGCGAACTCGACCAGCCCGAGGCCCGAGCCGCCATGCGCCTCCGGCACCGCGATCCCGGCGAGGCCCAGCTCGGTGCAGAAGCTCGCCCATAAGTCCCGATCGATCCCGTCGCCTTCCATCGCGCGGCGGGTGCGTTCGCTGGTGGCGTTCCCGGCGAAGAAGGCGCGGGCCGTCTCCGCGATCATCGCCTGTTCTTCTGTGAAGGCGAATTGCATCAGGCCGTCCCCCATACCTTGCGCGGCGCGATCCGTTCGGCGAGCAATCCGTCCACCGCCGCGCCGACATCGGCGGGCGCCCAGCGCTTGCCCGCATCGACCACCGGGCCTTCGCGCCAGCCGTCCTCCAGCATGATCCTGCCTCCCTCCAGCTCGAACACGCAGCCGGTGACGTGCGCGGACTGCGCGCTGCCCAGCCACACCACGGTGGGGGCGATATTGGCCGGGTCCATCGTGTCGAACGTCTGTCCCTCGGTCGCCATCTTCTCCGCGAACGCCTGTTCGGTCATGCGGGTGCGCGCCGAGGGGGCGAGCGCGTTGGCGGTGATGCCGTAGCGCCCGAGCTCCGCCGCCTGCACCAGGGTCAGCGCGGCGATTCCGCCCTTGGCGGTGGAATAGGCCGCCTGCGCGATCGAGCCTTGCAGCCCCGCGCCGCTCGTCGTGTTGATGATCCGCGCGTCCACCGCGTCGCCCGCCTTCTGCCGCGCACGCCAGTGATCGACCGCGTGGCGCGACAGGCAGAAATGGCCGCGCAGGTGGACGTGCATCGTCGCGTCCCATTCCTCGGGCGTCGCGGAGACGAACATGCGGTCGCGCACGATCCCGGCGTTGTTGACCACCACGTCCAGTCCGCCGAACGCGGCGACGGTGGCATCGACGATCCGCTTCGCCGCGTCCCAATCGGTGATGTCCTCGTAATTGGCGATGGCCGTGCCGCCCGCCGCCTTTATCTCCGCCACCACCTGATCGGCCGCGCTGGTGTCGCGTCCCTCGCCGCCGAGCGAGGTGCCGATATCGTTCGCCACCACGTTCGCGCCCTCGGCGGCGAAGGCGAGCGCATAGGCGCGCCCCAGCCCGCGCGCCGCGCCGGTGATGATGACGGTGCGTCCGTCGCAGATACCCATGCTCAAGCCTCCCGGCGCGCGATGGTGCGGAGCAGGTGGCCGCTCATGTCGCCGGTCAGTTCTGGCGCGAGATACTGGCGCTCGGTGTAATGCCACTCGCCGTCGATGATCGCGAGCTTGTCGGCATAATGGCCGGCGGCGATCACCTGGAGCGGCAGGTCGTCGGTCGCCTGGATGATGGTCCATTGCGAGCGGCAGGTCGCGCTCTGGCCATCCGCCGACAGCTCGATCACCGGATTGGTGATGATGTGGCGGGTGCGCGGCGTGCCGTCCGCATAGATATGCACCCAGCTTTTCCACATTGCGACGATCGCGTCCTCGCCGCGCAGCTCGCCCCCGCTGGTTACGAGGCAGCCGTGGCGGAACATCCGTGCCGCGCGGTGGAAGTCAGCCGAATCGATCGCGTCGGCGTAGCGATAGAGCAGGTTGGGGATGTCGATGGCGGGGTTCGTCATGATCCGCTCACAGCCTTTCGATGATGGTGACATTGGCCTGCCCGCCGCCCTCGCACATGGTCTGGAGGCCGTAGCGTCCGCCGGTGCGCTCCAGCGCGTTGAGCAGGGTGGTCATCAGCCGCGCGCCGGTCGCGCCGATCGGATGGCCGAGCGCAATCGCGCCGCCAGCCACGTTGACCTTCTCGTGCGGCACGCCGAGTTCCTTCATCCACGCCATCGGCACGGAGGCGAACGCCTCGTTGCACTCGAACAGGTCGATATCGGCGACCGACATGCCCGCCTTCGCCAGCGCGTATTGCGTGGCCGGGATCGGGCCGGTGAGCATCCACACCGGATTGGCGGCGCGGACGGAGAGGTGGTGGATGCGCGCGCGCGGCTTCAGCCTATGCGCCTTCACCGCCGCCTCGCTCGCGATCAGGAGCGCGGCCGCGCCGTCGCAATTCTGGCTGGCGACGCCGGCGGTGATGACGCCGCCTTCGCGCACCGGCTTCAGCGCGGCGAGACCCTCCATGCTGGTCGCCGGCCGGATCGTCTCGTCCACCTCCAGACCGGCGAGCGGGGCGATCTCGCCCCTGAACCAGCCCTGTTCGGTCGCCCGCTGCGCGCGGGTGTGGGATTCGACCGCGAACGCCTCCATCGCCTCGCGGGTGATGCCCCATTTGTCGGCGATCATCTCGGCCGACTTGATCTGGTTCACTTCCTCGTCGCCGTAGCGCGCCTGCCAGCCGATCGAGCCGCGGAACGGATCGTCGAAGCCGTACGGCTGGCCCGCGAACATCGCGGCGGAGATCGGGATGGCGTTCATCGCCTGGCTGCCGCCCGCGACGACCAGATCCTGCGTGCCGCTCATCACCCCCTGCGCGGCGAAATGCACCGCCTGCTGCGAGGAGCCGCACTGGCGATCGATCGTCACCCCCGGCACTTCCTCCGGCAGCCCGGCGGCGAGCCATGCGGTGCGGCCGATATCGCCCGCCTGCGGCCCGATCGTGTCGCAGCAGCCCCACACCACGTCGTCCACCGCCTTCGGATCGATGCCGGCGCGCGCGATCAGCGTCTTGATCGGACGCGCGCCGAGATCGGTGGGATGGACGCCCGCGAGCGTGCCCTTCTTGCGCCCGATCGGGGTGCGCACCGCATCGACGATATAGGCTTCAGCCATGTTGCATTCCTGTCTCGAAAGTCTGGTCCGGGCCGATCGCCATCGCGCCGTCGATCACGGCGGCGTCGAGGCGGCGGAGGTGGAAGGCGCGATCGCCCCATGTCCCGGCGAGCGCCCATGCGCGCTTCATCCAGTAATGGAGATCGACCTCGTAGGTGTAGCCCATCGCGCCATGGACCTGGATCGCCGTCTCCGCCGCCTGCATCGCGGCGTCGGTCGCGGCGAGCTTGGCGTGGCTGACGTGGACGGGCGCGCGGGCATGGCCGTGATCGAGCGCCCAGGCCGCGCGCCACAGCACCGGCCGCGCGAACTCCAGCGCCACCGCGACGCTGGCGAGGTGGTGCTTGATCGCCTGGAACGCGCCGATCGGCTGGCCGAACTGCTCGCGGTCCTTGGCGTAATCGGTGGCGAGCGCCAGCATCCGTTCGCTCGCGCCGACGAGTTGTGCCGCCGCCGTCAGCGCGGAAAGATCGAGCATGGCGGGATCGGCGTCGGCCCGCTCGACCGCGAACAGCCGCCGCAGCGGATCGGCGCTCTCCAGCCGCTCGCCGGTCGCAGCGCCGCCGAGCACTAGTCCGGCCTGATCGGCATCCGCCACCCACGGGTTGACCCGATGCGCCAGCGCGACCTTCAACTCGCCGACAGCGATCGCCGCGAGCCGCGCCTCGTCCGCGATCAGGCGCGGCGCGACCAAGGCGGTATCGACGATCGGCTCCGACACGTCGGCGCGGCCAAGCTCGACCGCGACCAGCACCGCCTCGATCAGCCCCAGCCCGAGGCCGCCCTGCGCCTCCGGCACGATCAGCCCGGTCAACCCCATCTCGACCAGCGAGCGCCAGATCGCCGGATCGCGGCCGCCCTCGGCATCGAGCCGCCGCAGCACCTCGGGGCCGTGCGTGCCGTCGAGGAAGGCGCGCACGCCGTCGCGCAGCTCGATCTGGTCCTGCGTGAACGAGAATTCCATCAGCCCGCCCCCAGCCGCGGCAGACCGAGCAGCCGCTCGGCGACGATGTTGCGCTGGATCTCGTTCGATCCGGCGTAGATCGGGCCGGAGAGCGAGAAGATATAACCCTCCAGCCATTGGTTGACGCGGCCGCCGACCGCCTTCAGCTCCGCTGCGGCGCCCATCAGGCTCATCGCGGTGCGGTGCAGCGCGCGATCCAACTCGGACCAGAAAATCTTGTTGAGGCTCGCCTCCGCGCCGATCTTCCCGCCCGCCATCACGGTTGAGGCGACCTTGTAGGTGTTGAGCGCATAGGCCTCCGCCTCCGCCCATGCCTTAACCACCGCCTCGCGCGCGGCGGGGGAGGCGTCCGCCTCCCGCTCGCGATACAGTTCGACCAGCCGTTTCGCTGCCGCCTGGAAGCGCGCCGGGCTGCGCAGCATCAGCCCGCGCTCGAAGCCCGCGGTCGCCATCGCGACGTTCCAGCCTTCGCCCTCGCCCGCGATGCGGTTGGCGGCGGGGACGCGCACCTCGTCGAAGAAGATTTCCGCGAAGCCGGTCTCGCCGTGGAGCTGGCGGATCGGGCGGATCGTCACGCCCGGCGCGTCCAGGGGCACGAGGATGAAGCTCAGCCCCTTGTGTCGCTTCGATTCGGGATCGGTGCGGAACAGGCCGAAGCCCCAATCGGCGAAGGCCGCGCGGCTCGACCAGGTCTTCTGCCCCGAGATGACGTAATCGTCGCCTTCACGCACCGCGCGCGAGCGGATCGCCGCCATGTCGGACCCGGCGTTCGGCTCAGACCACGCCTGCGCCCACATCACCTCGCCGTTCGCCATCGGCGTGAGGAAGCGCGCCTTCTGCTCGTCGGTGCCGAATTCCATGATCGTCGGGCCGAGCAGGAAGATGCCGTTCTGGTTGGCGCGCAGCGGCGCCCCGGCGCGATAATATTCCTCCTCGAAGATCAGCCAGCGGATCAGGTCCAGCCCGCGCCCGCCATAGACCTCGGGCCATGTCACCATGCCCCAGTTGCCCGACGCCAGCGTGCGCTCCCATGCGACATGCGCGTCGAAGCCCACGCGCCCTTCGAGCGTCGGCAGCGGCTCCTTGGGCACATGCGCTTCCATCCACGCGCGCACCTCGGCGCGGAACGCCTGCTGCTCGGGGGTGTAGAGAAGGTCCATCAGAACTTCGCCGCCCCCTTGTTCTCCACGAAGGCGTCGCGCGATTTCTGGCTGTCCTCGTGCATGTACATTTCCAGCGTGAAGCCCTGCTCGAAGCGATAGCCGTGATCGACGTCGCGCGGCTCCAGCCCGTTGAGCGCCTCCTTGGCGATCACCAGCGCCTTGCGGCTCTTGGACGCAATCACCGCCGCGAAGGCGCGCGATTCTTCAACGAGCCTGTCGGCGGGCACCAGTTTCTCGATCGCGCCGATGCGATAAGCTTCCTCCGCCGGGATGCGCCCGCCGGTGAAGAAGGCCGCGCGGACCTTCTGGATCGGGAACATGCGCTGGAGGTGGCTCGCCCCGCCCATCGCGCCGCGATCGACCTCGGGCAGCGAGAAGAACGCGCCCTCCGCCGCGATCACCACGTCGGACGCGCCGCAGATGCCGATGCCGCCGCCGATCACGAAATTATGCACCGCCGTCACCACCGGCACCTCGCAGCCGCGCACCGCGCGGAAGGTGCGGTAGTTGCCGCGATTGAGATCGACGATCCGCTCCGGGTGCGCCTGCATCTCCTTGATGTCGACGCCGCCGCAGAAGCCCTTGCCCTCCGCGCGGATCAGCACGCCGCGCACTTCGGGATCGCGCCCGAGCGTCTCGATGATGCCGGGCAGCTCGTTCCAGCCCGCGCTGTCGAGCGCGTTGACCGGCGGGTGATCGAGGATGACCTCGCCGATGTTGTCGGCGATGTGGGTGCGGATCGGCATCAGGCGGCTTTCTCGTTGGCGGCGGTCGCGGTCAGCGCGGCGATGCGCACGCGCGCCTCGCGCTCGATATCGGCGAGCAGGTCGGCGCAGGTGGGGAGCGAGGTGATCCGCCCGGCGACGAGGCCGGTCGCCATCACGCCATGCTCGACGTCGCCGTCCACCACCGCCTTCTGGATCAGCGTCGGGGCGGCGGCGGCGAGCATCGCCTGCATGAAGCTCAGGCCCCCGTGGCTGGTCATCCCCCGCGCGGCGGCGATCAGCTCGCCCCAGTTCGCGCCAGTGCGCTTCTTCATCGCGAGGCCACCCTCGATCGCGCGCAGCCACATGCCGAGCGGGCCGGACTTCTCGATCCGGTCGAACATCGGGGTGCGGACCATGCGCTGCGGCAGGCCGTCGATCTTCGTGGTGACGTGGATGTCGTCGGTGCCGGCCTTGAGATAGACCTGCTTGGCAGCGGCCGGCGGCGCGCTTTCGGTGGTAAGCAGGAAGCGGGTGCCCATCGCGATGCCGACCGCGCCATAGGCGAGCGCAGCCACCAGCCCGCGCCCGTCCGCGAACCCGCCCGCCGCGATCACCGGCACCTTCACCGCGTCGAGCACCTGCGGCAGCAGCACGGTGGTGGCGACCGCGCCGGTATGCCCGCCGCCTTCGCCGCCCTGCACCGTCACCATGTCGCAGCCGAGCTCGACTATCTTCTTGGCGTGCTTCACCGCGCCGACGGTCGGCACGCACAGGATGCCGGCATCCCTGAAGCGGCCGATCATCTTCGCGTCCGGCCCGCGCCCGAAGCTCACCGCGCGCACCTGGTCGCGATTGGCGAGGATCGTCTCGACGATCTCGCCCGCGCCGGGCTGGAACATGTGGAAGTTGACGCCAAACGGCCTAGACGTGCGCTTGCGGACGTCGGCGATCTTCGCCGCCGCCTCGCCCGGCGTCATCACCGCCGCGCCGAGGAAGCCGAACGCGCCCGCCTCGCACGCGGCGGCGACGAGCGGCGGCTCGGCGACCCAGCCCATCGCGGTCTGGATCACCGGCAGGCGGCAGCCGAGCCGCTCGGTCATAATCGTGGCAAGCGGATCGCCCATCGCTTAGCCCTCGCCCGCCGCCTTCTTGTTGGCGGACGCCATCGCCTTGCCGTCCAGCCCGCCGAGCGAGTTGCCGCTGGTCAGATCGTTCTGGGCGTGCGCGAAATGGTGCATGTGGAACACCGCGTCCATCGCGGTGCGCTTGCCGCGCAGGTCCTCGACATGGTTGAACGCCTGCTTGGTCAGCCAGTTGCCGAGGCGCGGGCGCTGCGCCAGCTCATGCGCCATCTTCGCGGTCTCCGCGCGCAATTCCTCGCGCGGCACCATGCGGTTGACCATGCCGAACTGATAGGCGCGCGCGGCGGGCAGCCGCTCGCCGAGGAGCAGGAACTCCTTGGCGACGCGCGGCGGCAGCTCGAAGCCGTGCGCGAAATATTCGACGCCGGGGATGCCCATGCGGTTCACCGGGTCCTGGAAGAACGCGTCCTCGCTCGCGACGATCAGGTCGCACACCCAGGCGAGCGTCAGCCCGCCCGCGATGCACGCGCCCTGCACCATCGCGATGGTCGGCTTCGGGATGTCGCGCCAGCGGCGGCACATGCCGAGATAGACCTCATGCTCGCGCGTGTAGAGCAA
The DNA here is from genome assembly GCF_013344685.1 of Sphingomonas sp. CL5.1. Classification (NCBI taxonomy): domain Bacteria; kingdom Pseudomonadati; phylum Pseudomonadota; class Alphaproteobacteria; order Sphingomonadales; family Sphingomonadaceae; genus Sphingomonas; species Sphingomonas sp. CL5.1. The sequence goes on along the minus strand of NZ_CP050137.1, from coordinate 3,920,829 downwards.
TTCCGCCGCCGGGCGGGTGGTGTGGTCGCCGAACATCAATTTGCGGTCGAACGGCACGAGGTGGTCGCGCCCCGGCGTGCCGATGTCGTGGCCGGCGCTGAAATGCCTGCCTTCGCCCGCCAGCACGATGACCTTGATCGCATCGTCGTCGGTCGCGCGCCCGAAGGCGGCGTCGAGCGCATAGGTCATCTGGCTGTTCTGCGCGTTGTTGAACTGCGGCCGGTCCATCGTGATCCACGCGACAGGACCGTCGGTTTCGTAGCGGACCGGCGTGTCGGTCTCATAGACCGGCGATTGCGGCTGGCGGGGGACGATCTCGTCGCTCATGCTGCTTTCTCCTTCACCGCATCGGGATTGCCCGCGATGACGGTCGCGCGGACGTTGTGCGGATCGAGCCGCGCGATGATCGCCAGCGCCTCGGCATCGGGAAGCGGTGTTTCGGCCAGCGCGCCCTGTTCCAGCGGGAAGCCGGTCGCGGCCTGCACTTCCGCGAACGTCACGCCGGGATGGAGCGAGATGACGCGGACCGCGTGATCCTTGCCGCCGAAATCCATCACGCACAGGTTGGTGATGATGCGCCGGAGGTCGATCCCGCCGTAGTTGCCGCCCGCCACGCGCTTCGCCGGATTATAGCCCGCGCTCGACACCATATCGACCTCGCCAGCGACGAACACGCGCGGCGAATGCACGGGCACGAACATCGAATTGGGGTGATAGACCGAATTGCCGGGGAAACCGCGCACGCCCAGCATCTGCGTCTTCGGCTGGCGATGGGTGCCGCCGAGATAGGACAGGTTGGTCTGCCCGAAACGGTCGATCTGCGTCGGCGTCACCATCGCGTGCCGCCGTCCGGTCCACACCGCCGCGTCGAAGAAGCGCGAGAAGGGGAGGTAGCCCGCCGATTTCGGCCGATCGTCATAGCCGCGCGGGCCGATCGGCACCGGCTGCTCGACCAGGAACGCCTCGCCGTCGGTCATCATCAGGCTGGGCGAGTGGGTGAGCTTGGCGAGGCTCGCGCCAAGCCGGGGCACCGGGCCGACCCCGGTGGCGATGATCTCGCGCGTGTCGCGGAATGCTTCCGACGCGGCGAAGATGCACAGTTCGGCGAGGGTGGCGCTGCTCATCAGAACACCGGCATCGGCAGCTTCGCCACCGATTCCATGCCGCCCACCGAATCCATATAGCCCTGCTCGTCCGCGCCGACGAAGCGGTCGGCCACCTGCGCCCAGTCGCCGGGTTCCTTCGCGGCCGCCGCATAGTCGCGGAACGCCTTCATGTCCCAGCCATAGGCGGGGGGCATCGAGCCGGGATGCGCGCCGCCCTTCATCTCGACCACGCTGCTCACGAAGCAGCGCTCGAATTCGTTGAACCGCGCGTCATCGGGATAATGATCCTCCATCCGGTCGACCAGTTCCTCGCATGAGACGAAGCTGCGCGCCGCCGCGCGGGCGAACCATTGGTCGTAATAGGTGTCCGGCCCGAAAAGCTGGACGTTGCCGCGCCAGTCCGCGCGGTTGACGTGGATCAGCGCCGCGTCGAGCTTCAGCGCCGGCATCGCGATCAGCGTCTCGCCGTCCTCATAGGGGGACTGGACCAGCTTCAGCCCGCCCAGTTCGGCGAGATCGGTGCCGAGGCCGACGCGCGTCGGCAGGAAGGGCAGGCCGAAGGCGGCGGCCTTCAGCCCCCATTGCAGCATCCCCTCGTCGAGCTCGAGCACCTCGATCGACCCCGCCTCGCGCGCCTTGCGGAACCACGGCTCCAGCGGGATCGCGTCGAGCGAGACGAAGGCGAAGACGAGTTTCTTCACCTTCCCCGCCGCGCACAGCATCCCCACGTCCGCGCCGCCATAAGCGACGATCGTCAGGTCCTTCAGCGGCGAGCGCATTATCTCGCGCACCAGCGCCATCGGCTTGCGCCTTGGCCCCCAGCCGCCGATGCCGAGCGTCATCCCGTCATGGAGATTGGCGACGATCTCCGCCGCGGTCATGCGTTTGTCGAGCATCAGGCGGCTCCCTCGGCGGCTTCGGTCTGCCATGCCCAGACGTGGCCCCATTTGCTGACCTTGTCGTGCGCGGTGACTTCCCAGGTGGCGGGATCGATCACCAGCCCGTTGCAGCCGATCTCCAGATCGAAACCGCCCGGCGTCTGGACGTAGAAGCTGGTCATCTCGTCATTGACGTGCTCACCGAGCGTCGCGGATTCCTTGTAGCCGCCCGCGACCATCCGCGCGTGCGCCTTCTCCACCTCCTCCAGCGAGGGCAGTTCGAGCATCAGGTGGATGCTCTGCGAGGGCGGCACCGGCATCTCGGCCAGCGCGACGCTGTGGTGGCGGCCGTTGTCGGCGTGCATGAAGGCGAAGCGCATTCCCGGATCGTGGTCGCCGCCCATCAGGAAGAAGTGCGGCAGGTCGGTGTCGTGGAAGCCGAGCACGTCGCGATAGAAGGCATGGCTCGCCTCGAAATCGGGCGCGGCGAGCACCGAATGGCCCATGCCATAGATGCCGGTGACGAAGTGCGGCACGCCGACGGGGGAGACGAACGGCGTCTCCGCGCGTTGGTCGCCATGATAGAATTCCAGCCCGTTGCCGGCGGGATCGGTCGTGCGGAACAGCCCGGCGACGCAGCGCGAGGCGGCCAGTTCCGGCGTGCCCATCTCGACCGGGCGGCCGGCGGCGCGAACCTTCTCCGCCAGCGCGTCGAGCGCGGCCTTGTCCTCCACCTCGTAACCCGAGGCCGCGAGCCGGTCGGCGGAGCCGGTTTCGATGCGGAAGCGGAACGGCCGCTCGTCAACGCGGTATAACGCCGCGCCATCGCTCGCGGGCGCGCCGCGCATCGCGCCCGCGACTTGCGTCAGGAAATGGTCCCAGCGGTCCGGCTGCATGGTCTCCACCACCGCATAGCCAAGCGACTTCACGCCCATGACATCAGGCTCCCTTCACCAGATCGAGGAAATACGGACGCTCGCCGCCGCCATCGACTTCGAGCCGCGCGCCGCTCACCCAACTCGCCAGCGGGGAGGAGAGGTAGAGCACCGCGCCCGCGATATCGTCGCCGTTGCCCATCCGGCCGAGCGGCATCGAGCGGCCGACCGCCGCCTGCGCCTCGGCGTCGCCATAGGTCGCCTCGGCGTTCTCGGTATGCATCAGCCCGGCGATGATCGCGTTGACGCGAATGTTCGCCGCGCCCCATTCCTGCGCGAGGCTCTGCGTCAGGTTGAGCAGCCCCGCCTTGGCCGCGCCGTAGATGGCGGTGCCGGGGGAAGGGCGCGCGCCGGAGACGCTGGCGATGTTGACGATGCTCCCGCCGCCGCCCGCCACCATGTGCGGATACGCCGCCTGCGCCATGTAGAGCGGGGCGACGAGGTTGAGCTTCAGGATCGCATCGACGAATCGCGGCGAGACGCTTGCGGCATCGGCCTGCGGCGATCCGCCGGCGTTGTTGACCAATATGTCGAGCCGCCCGTGCGCCGCCACCGCCGCCTCGACCAGCGCGCGCGCCTGATCGGGATCGCGCACGTCCGCCTGATGGAAGGCGATGCCAGCGGGAAGCTCGTCCGGCATGGCGCGGCCGCAGACGGTGACGGCGCAGCCGGCCTCGACCAGCCGGGTCGCGATCGTCCGGCCAAGGCCGCGCGTGCCCCCGGTCACGATCGCGGCCTTGCCGGTCAGATCGAGATGCGCGCCGCTCGCCAAGCCTTCCCTCCCGCCTTCCCCGATAAAGGGTGTGAAATCGTTCTTGAACCATCACCAAATCGCGTGGTCTCGCTTTTCTATTGACGATTTGCGTATCATAGCGCAAGAGAAATTACGAAGATTGTGATTTTGAGCCGGTGATAACCGCCGGCCGCATAAAGGAGGGGCTGTAATGGCTGCCACAGTTCCGCTCACGACTCAGGTCGAGCCCACCGCGGCCGAGCTGGTCGAGCGCGCGCGTGCGATGATTCCGACGCTCAAGGAGCGCGCGAAGCGATGCGTCGCGGAGGGCAAGGTGCCCGACGAGACGATCGCGGAGATGCGGGCGGCGGGGTTCTTCCGCATCCTCCAGCCCAGGCGCTGGGGCGGCTATGAGATGCACCCCAACACCTTCTTCGACGTGCAGAAGCTGCTGGCGGAAGGCTGCATGTCGACCGGCTGGGTCTATGGCGTGGTCGGCTGCCATCCCTATGAGCTGGCGCTGTTCGACGATCGCGCGCAACGGGAAGTGTGGGGCGAGGATGACGGCGCGCTCGCCTCCTCCTCCTATCAGCCGGTCGGCAAGGTGGAGCATGCCGACGGCGGTTTCTACCTGACCGGGCGTTGGGGTTTCTCCAGCGGGTCGGAGCATTGCCAATGGGTGCTGCTCGGCGCGCTGGTGCCGCCCGGCGAGCCGGGCGGGCCGCCGGACATGCGGACCTTCCTGCTGCCGCGCGGGGATTACCGGATCGAGCGCAACTGGGACGTGTTCGGCCTTCAGGGCACGGGCAGCCAGGATATCGTGGTGGAGCGCGCCTTCGTCCCGGAATATCGCACGCACCGCTCGGTCGACGGCTTCAACTGCCGCAATCCGGGACAGAAGGAGAATGACGGCATCCTCTATACCCTGCCGTGGGCGCAGATCTTCGTCCGCTCGGTTTCCTCGGCGGCGCTGGGCGGCGCGCGGGCGGGGATCGAGGCGGCGCTGGCGATCGCCGCCGATCGCGTCTCCACCAACACCGGCAAGGCATCCAGGACCGACCCGATCCTTCACGCCGCGATCGCGCGCGCGCATGCGCAGGTCGGCGAGATGGAGCTGGCGCTGCGCGCGACCTTCGACGACCTGATGGGTTATGCCGAACGCGGCGAGGCGATCCCGCTGGAGAAGAGATCGGCCTATCGATACCAGTCGTCCACCGTGGTGCGGCGCTGTGCGGAGCTGATCGGGGATATTCTGCCGCTGCTCGGCGGGCGGGCGATCTATATGTCCAGCCCGATCGTCCAGCCGTGGCTCGATCTCAACGCGGCGCGCGCGCATGTCGCCAACGATCCGAATAACTGGACGGCGGACATGATCGGCGGCCTGATGGGCCAGCCGCCCGCGATGATGTTCCTGTGATGGAGGCGCTGGTGAGCAAGCGGCATGTCGTCGTCGGCGGCCATGAGATCCATATCGCCGAGATGGGCAGCGGCCCGGCGGTGGTGTTCATCCACGGCAGCGGGCCGGGGGCGTCCGGCGCGTCGAACTTCCGGCAGAACGCGGACGCCTTCGTCGCGGCGGGCTATCGCGTGATCCTGCCCGACATGATCGGCTATGGCGCGTCCTCCAAGCCGGAGGGGCTGGATTACACGCTCCAGCTTTTCACCGACACGCTCTACGACGCGCTGATCGCCCACGGCATCACCCGCGCGGCGCTGGTCGGCAACTCGCTGGGCGGCGGCGTCGCCCTGCAGATGACACTGGACCACCCGGAATTCGTCTCCAGCCTCGTGCTGATGGCGCCGGGCTGCATCGAGGAGCGCGAGACCTATTTCGCCATGCCCGGCATTGCGAAGATGGTGTCGAACTTCGGCGGCCCGGATTTCACGATCGAGGAGCAGCGGCGGCTGATCTGCAACCTCGTCTATGACGCGTCGGCCGTCACCGACGCGCTGGTCGCGGAACGCTATGCCGTCGCCCGCACCCAGCCGAAGGACGTGCTGGTGCGGATGCGCACGCCGAACCTCGCGCCCCGGCTCGGCGAGGTGAAGCAGCCGATCCTCGGCTTCTGGGGGCTGGAGGACGATTTCTGCCCGGCGAGCGGCGCGCGCTATTTCCTCGAAGCTTGCGAGGACGTGCGCTTCATGAGCTTCACCCGCGTCGGCCATTGGGTGCAGGTGGAGCGCGCGGGCGAGTTCAACCGCTATTCGATCGGCTTCCTCGATGAGCATCGCTGAGCGCTACGGCGCGGAGCTGCACGCCGCCTTGCGCACGCGCCGCACGGTGCCGCCGCTGATCGCCCGCGATCCGGCGCTGACGGTGGACGACGCCTACGCCATCTCGCTCGATTTCCTCGCCCGCCGCACGCGAGAGGGGGAACGGGTGATCGGCAAGAAGATCGGCGTCACCAGCAAGGCGGTGCAGGACATGCTGGGTGTCCACCAGCCCGACTTCGGTTTCCTCACCGATCGGATGTGGATCGAGGGCGATATCGACATCGCCGCCACCGGGCTGATCCAGCCGCGCGCGGAGGCGGAGATCGCCTTCATCCTGCGCGATGCGCTGAAAGGCCCCGGCGTGACGGCGGCCGACGTGATGGCCGCGACGGAAAGCATCGCGCCGTGTTTCGAGATCGTCGACAGCCGGATCGACGAATGGAAGATCGGCATCGTCGATACGGTGGCGGACAATGCCTCCTGCGGGGTGTTCGTGCTGGGCGAGGCGCGGGCCGATCCGCGCGAACATGACATGCCCGCCCTGCATGTGACGGTGACGAAGAACGGCGCGCCCCTGTCCGAAGGCTATGGTCATGCGGTGCAGGGCGATCCGGCGGCGGCGGTGGCATGGCTCGCCAACACTTTGGGGCGCTACGGCGTGACGCTTGAGGCGGGTGACGTGATCCTGTCCGGCTCGCTGGTGCCGCTGGCCCCGGCGGTGGCCGGGGATCAGTTCGAGATGACGCTGGAGGGCGTGGGCAGTTGCACTGCGCGCTTCGTCTAGGAGTAATGAGTGGTGTGCAAGGTGAAGGCGGCGATCATTGGATCGGGGAACATCGGGACGGACCTGATGGTGAAGATGCTTCGTGGGTCGGAGCATATGGAACTGGCGGCGGTGGTGGGAATCGATCCGGCGTCGGAAGGTCTGGCGATGGCGCGGGCGCGCGGGGTGGCGACGACGCACGAGGGGATCGAGGGGCTGCGGAAGCTCGCCTGCTATGGCGAGATCGGCATCGCCTTCGACGCGACCTCGGCTTATGCGCACAAGGCGCATGACGCGGCGCTGCGCGCGGACGGCATCCAGGTGGTGGACCTGACCCCGGCGGCGATCGGTCCGTTCACCGTGCCGCCGGTCAACATGGAGGCGCATCTCGACCAGCCCAACGTCAACATGGTGACGTGCGGCGGGCAGGCGACGATCCCGATGGTCGCGGCGGTGAGCCAGGTGGCGAGGGTGCATTACGCCGAGATCGTGGCGTCGGTGTCGTCGCGCTCGGCGGGGCCGGGGACGCGCGCCAACATCGACGAGTTCACCCGCACCACCGCGCGCGCGATCGAGGAAGTCGGCGGGGCGGCGAAGGGCAAGGCGATCATCATCCTCAACCCGGCCGAGCCGCCGATGATCATGCGCGACACGGTGTTCACGCTGTCCGAAGGCGGCGACGAGGCGGCGATCCGCGCCTCGGTCGAGGCGATGGTGGCGAAGGTGCAGGCCTATGTCCCCGGCTATCGGCTGAAGCAGGAAGTGCAGTTCGAGCGCTACGGCGACAACAACCGCCTCAGGATCCCCGGCATGGGCGAGTTCACCGGGATCAGGACCTCGATCTTCCTCGAGGTGGAAGGGGCGGGCGATTATCTGCCGAGCTATTCGGGCAACCTCGACATCATGACGGCGGCGGCCAGGGCGACCGGAGAGTTGCTCGCCCGGCGCATCCTCGAGCGGAGGGCGGCGGCATGACCTTCGACGTCGACACGCAGAAGCTCTACATCCAGGACGTGACGCTGCGCGACGGGATGCACGCGATCCGCCACATGTACGGGCTCGATCATGTCCGCGCGATCGCGAGCGCGCTCGATGCCGCCGGGGTGGACGCGATCGAGGTGGCGCATGGCGACGGCCTCTCGGGCGCGAGCTTCAACTATGGCTTCGGCGCGCATACCGACTGGGAATGGCTGGAGGCCGTCGCGGACGTGCTGACGCGTTCGGTGCTGACCACCTTGATCCTGCCGGGGGTCGGCACGGTGGAGGAACTGCGCCGCGCCTGTGACCTCGGGGTGCGCTCGGTCAGGGTGGCGACGCATTGCACCGAGGCGGACGTGTCGAGGCAGCATATCGGCATCGCGCGCGATCTCGGCATGGATGTCGCGGGCTTCCTGATGATGAGCCATATGATCGAACCCGAGGCGCTCGCGCGGCAGGCAGCCCTGATGGAGAGTTACGGCGCGCAGTGCGTCTATGTGACCGATTCAGGGGGCGCGCTCGACATGGACGGGGTGCGCGATCGGCTGCGCGCCTATGACAAGGTGCTCAGGCCGGAGACGCAGCGCGGCATCCACGCGCACCACAACCTGTCGCTCGGGGTGGCGAACTCGATCGTCGCGGCGCAGGAGGGGGCGGTGCGCATCGACGCCAGTCTTGCCGGGATGGGCGCGGGCGCTGGCAACGCGCCGCTGGAGGTGTTCGTCGCCGCCGCCGATCGCAAGGGCTGGAACCACGGCTGCGACGTGATGGCGCTGATGGACGCGGCGGAGGACCTCGTGCGGCCGTTGCAGGACCGCCCGGTGCGCGTCGATCGCGAGACGCTCGCGCTTGGATACGCGGGGGTCTACTCAAGCTTCCTGCGCCATGCCGAGAAGGCCGCCGAAACCTATGGCCTCGACACCCGCGCCATCCTCGTCGAGCTCGGACGCCGCAAGATGGTCGGCGGACAGGAAGACATGATCACCGATGTCGCTCTCGATATGCTCAAGGCGCGCGTCGGGAGCGCATGAGGGGAGGGGCCGTGCGCCCGCTGTCGCTCGATCACATCACGGTCGTGGACGCCACGCCGTCGCAGCTCGCGGGTCTGGCGGCGGAGACGGGATGCGCGGGGATGTGCCTGTTCCTGCATCCGATGGCGGTGCTGCCCGGGATGCCGGACTTCGCGCTGATCGGGGATACGCCCGAACGCCGCGCTACCCGCGATGCGATGCGCGCGGGTGGAGTGGCGCTCGATCTGGCCTATCCCTTCACACTGGCCGGACGAACCGACGTGGTCGTGTTCGAACCGGTGCTGGAGACGGCGGCATGGCTTGGCGGACGGCTCGCCAATGTGCTGTGCTACGATCGCGAGCCAGCGCGGCGGATCGGGAAGCTCGCCGCGCTCGCCGAGCTGGCGGGCGGTTACGGCATCGGGCTGGCGGTGGAATTCTATCCGCCGTCGCAGGTGCGCTCTCTGCATGAGGCGCTGGCGCTGATCGAGGCGACGGGGCGCGATGATATCGGTGTGACGCTGGACCTGCTTCATCTCCACCGCGCCGGCGAGATGCCGGGCGCGCTCCCGCTGCTCGCCGATCCGCGCATCCGCATCGCGCAGGTGAGCGACGGCCCGCTCGCCATCGCGCCCGACAGGATCGAATGGGAAGCGGGGAGCGAGCGCCTGCTGCCGGGCGAGGGGGCATTCGACATTGACGGGTTCGTCGCGGCGCTCGCGCCGGAATGCCCGGTCAGCGTCGAGGTGCCGCGCCAATCCGCGCTCGATGCCGGGCGCTCGATGCTCGATCGCGCGCGCAGGGCGGTGGAGGCGACACGGGCCGCATTGGGAGAGACGTTTCATGGCTGAATTCTCGCTGCACCGCACGGTCCCCGCAGCCGAGGTGCCGCAATGGGACGATGAGGCCGATGTGATCGTCATCGGCTTCGGCGCGGCGGGCGCGTGCGCGGCGATCGGTGCGGCGGAGGCGGGCGCGTCGGTGATACTGTTCGAGCGTAATTCGGGCAGCGGCGGCGCGTCCGGCCTGTCGGGTGGGGAAATCTATATCGGCGGCGGCGGGGGCACCGACGTCCAGCGCGCCAACGGTTTCGCGGACAGCACGGAGGACTTCGCGACCTATCTCACGATGGCCGGCGGCCCGTGCGCCGACGCGGCGAAGTGCGACGCTTATGCCGCCGGCGCGCTCGATCATTATGCGTGGCTGAAGGCGCAGGGCGTACCGTACAAAGGCACCTACCTCCCCGGCAAGGTGATCGAGCCGGAAACCGACGACACCCTTATCTGGTCCGGCAGCGAGGCGGCGGCGCCGTTCCGCCACGCCGCGAAGCCGGCGCCGCGCGGGCATGTGATCCAGTTCACCGGCTGGGGTGGCGGGCGCAAATTGATGGACGTGCTGGAGGCGCGGACGCGCGCACTCGGCGTGACGGTCGTCACTGACGCGCGCGCGCTGGCGCTGGTGCGCGATGGCGACCGGGTGGTCGGCGCGGTGATGCGGATCGACAACCGCCCGCGCTTCATCCGGGCGCGCAGCGGCGTGGTGCTGGCGACCGGCGGCTTCGTGCTCAACCCGGACATGCTGAAGCGTTACGCCCCGCTCACCACGAAGGTCGCCGATCCGATCGGCGACAAGGATGACGGCTCGGGCATCAACCTCGGCATGGCGGCGGGCGGCGACGCGATCCACATGGACCAGTTCTTCGTCACCTGTCCGTGGACGATGCCCGAGCCGCATGCGCATGGCGTGTTCGTCAACATCCACGGCCAGCGCTTCATCAACGAGGATTGCTATCACGGCCGCGTCAGCCGCTTCATGATCGACCAGCCGGGGGATCGCGTCTATCTCTTGCTCGACAACGCGCATTTCGACCGGCCTGCCGAGTTCGCCCGCATGACCATCGCCGCGACCGGCGAGACGTGGGAAGAGGTCGAACGCGAGCTGGAAATGCCGGAAGGCATGCTCGCCGCGACGATGGCCTTCTACAACCGCCACGCGCGCGAGAGGCGCGACCCGTTGTTCGACAAGCAGCCGCCGATCCTGAGGCCGCTCGATCAGGGGCCGTTCATCGCGCTGGAGCTGAACTTCCGGTCGAGCTATTTCTCGCACTTCACGCTCGGCGGCCTGCGCACGTCGATCGACGGCGCTGTGCTCGATCGCGGCGGGCAGGTGATTCCGGGCCTGTTCGCCGCCGGGCGCTGCACGTCCGGGCTGCCGGCGTGGGGACATGGCTACAGCTCGGGGCTGAGCCTTGCCGACTGCACCTTCTTCGGGCGGCGGGCCGGGCGCGCGGCGGCGGGCTAACCCGCGAGCTGCGCGCAATCCACCGGCAGCGCCGCGCCGCTGATCTTCCGCGCGTCGTCCGAGGCGAGGAAGGCGACCGAGGCGGCGATATCCTCCGGCTCCGCGCCGCCGCCTTCCAGCTTGGGGGCGTTGCGCATCATCAGCGGCCAGTCGATGTCGCCCTCGGGCGGCGGGGTGCGCGTCATGGCGGTGTTGACCTGTCCGGGGCAGATCGCGTTGACGCGCACGCCCCGCGCGGCGAACTCCACCGCGAGCGACTTGGTGATCCCCACCACGCCATGCTTGGATGCGGCATAGGCGAGGGTGAAGGGGACGCCGGAAAGCCCGGCGGCCGACGCCATGTTGACGATATTCCCCTTCGAGCGGACGAGGTGCGGCAGCGCGGCGCGGCACAGCACATAGACGCTGAACAGGTTGACGCGCAGCACGCGCTCGAATCGCGCTTCGTCGAAATCTATCGTCGGCCCCCAGTCGAGCATCCCGCCGATGTTGCACAGCACGTCCAGCCCATTTTCGGCTGCGGCCGCGACCAGCGCCTGGCAGGATATCGTGTCTGTCGCGTCATAGGGGCGGACGCGCACCGGCCGCCCGATCACTGCGGCGGTGTCGGCGAGGCCCGCCTCGTTGACGTCGCCCAGCGTCAGCTCCGCGCCTTCGCTCGCGAGACGTAGCGCCGTCGCGCGCCCGATTCCCGATGCGGCGCCCGTCACCAGCACCTTCTTGCCCGCAAAACGCATCCACTCCTCCACTCTTGATTTGCGTAGACTATACCGGCATTAATCTACGCAATAATAGAAAAATACGCGATAGCTAATAACAATATGCGCTCAAATGCCGTGAAACGGAGAGGAAATCGCTCTTGTCGAATCTCGAAGCACGCATCTATCGGCTCGAATCGCTGGACCAGATTCGCCAACTCCCCGCTAAATATGCGCTCGCGCTCGACATGCGCGACATGGACGCGATGGTCTCGCTGTTCCCGGCGGACGTGCGCGTCGGCAAGGAGGCGAGCGGGCGCGCCGCGCTGCGCGCCTATATGGACCGCACCTTGCGCTCGCCCTTCACCGGCACCTCGCACCATATCGGCGGCCATGTCATCGAGTTCGACGATGCCGATCACGCGCATGGCGTGGTCTATTCGAAGAACGAGCATGAGACGGGCGACGAATGGGTCATCATGCAGATGATGTATGTCGACGATTACGTCCGCGCGGAGGGGCGCTGGCATTTCGCGCGCCGGCTGCCGCTCTACTGGTACGCGACCGATCTCAACAAGCCGCCGGTCGGCGCGAACAAGATGCGCTGGCCGGGGGCGGAATGGGTCGAGGGCAATTTCCACAAGCTCTTTCCGAGCTACGACGAATATTGGGCGCGCGAGGGAGACCACGGCGGCCCGGTCACCGAGCCGGCACCGCTGGAGGGTTTCCTCAACGCGATGCGCCGGGGGCAAGCCGCGCCGCGCGTGAAGGTGCGGGCGGATTGAGAGGACAGGAAACACGATGACCGTCAGGAAATTCCCGCATCTGCTTTCCCCCGGCCGCATCGGGCGGATGGAAACGCGCAACCGCATCGCCGTCACCGCGATGGGCGCGAGCCTCGCCGAGCAGGACGGCCAATGCGGCGAACGCATCATCGCCTATCACGCGGAGCAGGCGCGTGGCGGCGTCGGCCTCATCATCACCGGGGTGGCGGGGGTGGCATGGCCGGTCGGCGCCAATCAGGAGGGGCAGATTGCGATTTCCGACGATCGCTTCCTGCCCGGCCTCGCGGCCTTGGTCGATGCGGTGCATGCGCATGGCGCGAAGATCGTGCCGCAGCTCCATCACGGCGGCGCGGCGGCGATGGAGGATTTGCTCGCGGGGCGGCCGATCTGGACGCCTTCGGTGCCGGACGCGCGGGGTGGCGATTTCACCGCCGCCTTCCTGATCGAGGAGATCATGCGCGCGCCGTTCGGGCGCATCAAGGGCGTCGAGTTGAAGGTGATGACGGTGGAGGACATCCGCCACGTCGTCGGCCAGTTCGCTGCGGCGGCGGAGCGGGTGAAGCGCGCGGGCTTCGACGGCGTGGAGATCCACGGCGGCCACGGCTACCTCATCTCCTCCTTCATCTCGCCCAAATCGAACAAGCGCACCGACGATTACGGCGGCCCGCTGGAGAATCGCGTACGCTTCCTGCTGGAGGTGATCGCGGCGGTGCGCGCGGCGGTCGGGCCGGATTTCCCCGTGTGGTGCAAGCTCGATTCGCGCGAGGTCGGCAAGGATGGCGGCATCACGATCGAGGACGCGGTCGAGACGGCGCGGATGGTGGAGGCCGCCGGGGTCGATGCGATCACCGTCACCGCTTATCACGACGTCGGCCAGCCGAAGCTGCATTCGGGATCGCACACCCCGCACGAGCCGGGGCTGAACGTCCCCTTCGCGCGGCGGATCAAGGCGGCGGTGAACGTGCCGATCATCGCCTCCGGCCGGATCGAGCCTGAAGTAGGGGATGCGGCGATCGCCGACGGCTCGCTCGATTTCGTGTCGATGGGGCGCAAGCTGCTCGCCGATCCGCACCTGCCGAACAAGCTGGCGGCAGGGCGGCCCGAGGACGTGTTGCCCTGCATCTATTGCTACACCTGCATCAGCGCGATCTACGTCTGCGATCCGCTGCGCTGCGCGGTGAATCCGGAGACGGGGTTCGAATATCTCCGCCGCGAGGCTCCGGTCGCGCCGCCGAAGCGCGTGGTGGTGATCGGCGGCGGCCCGGCGGGGATGGAAGCGGCGCGGCGGCTGCGCGCGAAGGGGCAGGAGGTGATCCTGCTGGAGGCGGGTGCGCGGCTCGGCGGCACGTTGCGCTTCGCCTCGCTCGCCTATCCGGCCAATGAGCGGCTGCTCGACTGGCTCCAGCGGGAAGTGGCGGCGTCGGGCGCGGAGGTGCGGCTCAACACGCCCGCGACGCCCGAATTGCTGCGCTCGCTGAAGCCCGATGCGGTGATCGTCGCGACCGGCGCGCGGCGCGGGATGCCGCTGATCCCCGGCGGCGACCTGCCCAACGTCCTGTCGGGCGACGACATGCGCAAGATGATGCTCGGCGAGAGCTCCGAGGAGCTGAAGCGCAAGACCAGCCTCGCCACGCGACTCGCGACCAGGCTGGGCGCGGCGACAGGCCTCAATGCCAACCTCGATTTCGTGCGCAAGGCGACGCGCCAGTGGATGCCGCTGGGCGATCATGTCGTGATCGTCGGCGGCGAGCTGGTCGGGCTGGAGCTGGCGGAGTTCCTGCTGGAACGCGGGCGCACGGTGACGGTGGTGGACGAGGCGCCGCGCTTCGGCGCGGGGCTGACGGTGGTGCGGCGGATGCGGCTGCTCGACGAATTGCGCGAGCATAATGTCGCGCTGTTCCCCTCCGCCTCGGATATCCGCATCGAGCCGGGTTTCGTATCCTTCACCGACGCGGGCGGCACGACGCAACGACCGCGCGCCGATCACGTCATCGTCGCCAAGGGCGCGACGGCGGACGAGGCGCTGGCCGACGCGTTGCGCGCCGAGGGCTTCGCGGTCCATGCGATCGGCGATTGCACCGGCATCTCCTATATCGAGGGCGCGATGCGCGGCGCGGCCGGGGCGGTGGAGGCGATCCTCTCGCCGCAGCCGGCGGTGGCGATGGCGGAGTGACTGGGCTCCGCCAGCCTTTCGCGGGCCGCACCCCCGCGCCACATGAGATGGTCACGGTCGCGCCGGGCATCCGCTGGCGCAGCGTGCCCGTTCCCGGTCCGCTCGGCGACGTGAATTGCTGGCTGGTCGATGACGACGGCGGCGTGGCGATCGTCGATACCGGTTACCACAATGACGCGACCCGCGACGGCTGGGCGGCGGCGCTCGCGGGGGAGCGGGTGACGCAGGTGATCTGCACGCATTACCATCCCGATCACAGCGGTTCGGCCGGCTGGCTGTGCCGCGAATATCGCGCGCCGCTGGTGATGACGCGGGTCGAGTGGCTGGAACTGCACCGCTTCGCCTCGGGCGCTGACGGCGTGCCGGCGGAGATCGTCGATTACTGGCGCGCGGCCGGCTGGGACGACGATCAGATCGCGCAATCGATTCGCGGGTGGAGCGGCTACGCACAACTGGTCGGCGCGCCGCCGCAAAGCTTCCGCCGCATCGCCGACGGCGACCGGCTCGCGCTGGACGGCGCGGAGTGGCGCGTGGTGACCGGCAGCGGGCACAGCCCCGAACATGCCTGCCTGCTCGATGAGTGCGGCCGGGTGCTGATCGCGGGCGATCAGGTGCTGCCGGGGGTCAGCCCCAACGTGTCGGTCACGCTGGCCGAGCCGGAGGGCGATCCGCTGGGCGACTGGCTCGCCTCGATCGCGAGGTTGCGGCTGCTCGATGCGGACCTGCTCGTGCTGCCGGGGCATGGCGAGCCTTTCTATGGATTGCACGAGCGGCTGGACGCGATGGCGCTGGTGTACGAGCGCCGGCTGGAGCGGCTCCACGCGCTGCTCGCCGCGCCGCGCCGCGTGATCGATTGCTTCCCGGCGCTGTTCCGCCGTGCGATCGTGCGGGAGATGGTGAGCATGGCGACCGGCGAGACGCTGTCGCACCTGCGCCGGCTGGAGCTGGACGGCCGCGCGACGCGCGAGACGCGGGACGGCGTGTGCTGGTTCGTCGCTGCCTGATCGGTCCTAGAAGAAATAGCTGCCGCCGTTCGCCACTACCACCGATCCGGTAGTGAAGCTGGCGTCGTCGCTGGCGAGATAGGCGACCGCCGCCGCGATCTCCTCCGGCCGGGCGAGGCGGCCGAGCGGCACGGCGGCCTCCATCGAGGAGATCCACTCCGCCGGTATGCCCTGCATGATCGGCGTGTCGGTCGGCCCCGGCGCGACGGCGTTGACGCGGATGCCGCGCGGTGCGAGCTCCCTCGCAAGCTGCCGGGTCAACCCGATCACCGCCGCCTTGGACGCGACATAATGCGGCGAGCCTTCGCCCGATTGCGCGCTGGTCGAGCTGATGTTGACGATCGCGCCGCCGCTTCCGTCCTCGGCCAGTACGCGGACGAACTCGCGCGCCAGGAAGAACGCGCCGTCGAGGTTGACCGCCATCACCCCGTGCCAGCCGGCGTCCTCCATATGGATGAGCTGGTCGGCGAAGGCAGTGGGTGTCTCGCCCGCCGCGATCTGCGCGTTGCGCTCGCCCATGCCGGCGTGGAATCGCTCGCTGCCGTCGCCGGGGGCCGCGCCGATCCCGGCGTTGCTGACCGCGATGTCGAGCCGTCCGAACGCCGCGCGCGCCTCACGCACGGCGGCGGCGACGGAGGTGCTGTCGCTCACGTCGCAGCGGATCGCGAGCGCGGCGGGCGAATCCTCCACCTTGAGGTCCAGCGCCGCGACCCGTGCGCCTTCCGCCGCCAGCCGCTCGACGATCGCGCGGCCGATGCCGCGCCCCGCGCCGGTGACGATCGCGCCGCGTCCCTCAAGCCTTCCCATGCCTGATATCCTCACTCGTTGGTGCCGGTCAGGTCGCGCGCGGCGAGATAGCCGAAAGTCAGCGCCGGCCCGATCGTAACGCCCGCGCCCGGATAGCTCTCGCCCATCGCGGAGGCCGCGTTGTTGCCCACCGCATAGAGGCCGGCGATCGGCTTGCCCGCGCCGTCGATCACCCGCGCGCGCTCGTCGGTGACGAGGCCGCCGTTGGTGCCGATGTCGCCGGGGTGGATCGGCATGGCGTAGAACGGCCCTTTCACCATCGGCGCGAGCGACGGATTGGGCGTGACGCGCGGATCGCCGTACATCTTGTCATAGGCCGCCTCGCCGCGATGGAAATCGGGGTCCTCGCCCTTCACGGCACCAGCGTTGAAGCGCGCGACCGTGGCGGCGAGCGTAGCCGCGTCCGCCCCGATCTTCGCGGCGAGTTCCTCGATCGTGCGGCCCTTGCGCAGGATCTTGCGCACGCCCCTCGACTGGAGCGCATCCGGCACCAAAGGCAGCAGCGGTCCCATCGGATACTTATGGCGGAAATCATGGTCGAAGATCATCCAGCTCGGATCGGCGTCCCGATGCTCGCGCTGCCGCGCCGCCATCTGCTGCCCGACGATATGATAGGATGCCGCCTCGTTGAGATAACGCGCGCCCGACTGGTTGACCATGATGCAGCCCGGCAGCGCACGCTCGATCGTGCAGAGCCGCCCGCGATCCTCGCCCGGCACGTAGAAAACCGGCGCGGCCCAGGCGGACTGCATGTTCATCGTCGCCGCGCCGACCGCCATGCCGGCGCGGATCGAATCGCCGGTATTGCCCGAGGTGCCGCCGCTGTAGAGCGCGCGCGGATAGCTTGGCGCATAGGCGTCGCGCATCGCCTGGTTCTTGTCGAATCCGCCAGCCGCCAGCACCACGCCGCGCCGCGCGCCGATGCGCATCGGCCGCCCCCGATGCTCGACGACGACGCCGGCGATGCGCCCGTCCTTCTCGACCAGCTCGCGCATCGGCGTCTCCAGCCACACCGGCACGTTTTGCCTGTTGAGCGCGATGCGCAGGCCGCCGAGCAGCGCGTTGCCGAGCGTCAGCCGCCGATCCTTGCGCGAGCGCAGGCGGAAGGGGAGGTCGAACCAGTAGCGCGCGAGCGATTTCGCGAGATGCATCTGCCAGCCCTTCGCGCGGAACAGCAGCATATAGGTTTCGTCGAAATGCCAGTTGAGATAGCCGAACAGGCTCGCGGCGGGAGAGGCGAAGCGCAACGTCTCCACGTCGCGGCCGAGCTGCCGCCCGTCGATCGGCAGCGGCATGTGCGTGCGATAGCCGGTCGGGCTGCCGCCGGGGTTCTCGGCGTGATAATCGGGATAGGGAAAGGCGTGGTATTCGATCGGCGTATGCTGCGTCAGCCAGCGCAGCATCGGAGCGGCGTTCGAGACATAGGCGCGGATGTTCGCGTCCGGCACATTGTCCGCCGACAGCGCGCGGACATAGGCGAAGGCGTCCTCCACCTTGTCATGGAAGCCGACCGCCGCCGCCTGATCGCTCGCGGGAATCCAGATGCCCGCGCCGGAAGTGGCGGAGGTGCCGCCCCAAAGCGGCTCCTTCTCGATCACCAGCACGTCGGCATGGGCATCCGCCGCCACCAATGCGGAAAGCAGCCCGCCCGCGCCGGACCCGACGACCAGGACGTCGACTTCCTTGTCCCACCCCATTTTTCGCGCGCCTTTCGATTCGGTCAGGAAGGAAGATAGAGTTGCGCCGCCTTGCCGCCGTCGACCGGAAGCGCGGTGCCGGTGATATAGCTCGCCGCGTCGGAGAGCATGAAGATGATCGCCTCCGCCAGCTCGTCCGGCTCGCCGCCGCGCCCCATCGGGATGGCGTCGGCGGTCTTGGCGGCGGTGTCGGGGGCCTTGGACGCGAAATCCTCGGTGCTCGGGGTCTGCACCTGCCCCGGCACGATCGCGTTGACGCGCACGCCCGAGCGCGCCGCCTCCATCGCGGCGACGGCGGTGAACTGGATCAGCGCCGCCTTGGACGCGGAATAGCTCGCCATGTAAGGCGCGGCGCGGATGCCGCAGGAGGAGGAGATGTTGACGATCGAGCCGCGACCCGCCGCCATCATCACCTTCATCGCCGCCTTGGTGCCGACGAACACGGCGTCGGCGTTGACCGCGAAATCCTTGCGCCAGTGATCCAGCGTCAGCTTGCCGATCGGCGCGTAATGGACCGACATGGCGTTGTTCACCAGCATGTCGAGCCGGCCGTGCCGCGCGGCGACGTCCTCGATCACTTTCGTGAAGGCCGCGTCGTCCGACACGTCGAGCTGCACCGCCTCGACCTTGCCGACCTTCGCGATCTCGGCGCGGGCTTCCTCCAGTTTCTCGGGGCGGCGGGCGCAGATGACGACGCTGGCGCCCCGCTCCGCGAGCAGCCGGGCGGTGGCGCGGCCGATCCCGTCGCTGCCCCCCGTGATGATCGCGACGCGCCCGGTGAAATCCTGGCTCATTGAGGCATCCTCTCGATAAATTTAACGCATTCTGTGGCTATATTTGGTAAATTGTCAACGTTGTGCGTAGGTGATAGTGGATTGTATTACGAATATGGAGAGGGTGTGTGGGGATGATGACCGGCAAGGTCGCACTGGTCACGGGCGCTGGGCAAGGCGTCGGTGAGGGCATTGCGCTGGCATTGGCGAGCGAGGGCGCGGCGGTCGCCGTCACGGGCCGCACGATCGAGAAGCTCGATCGCACCTGCGCGCTGATCGCGGCGCGCGGCGGCGCCGCGATCCCGCTCGCCTGCGACGTGAAGCGGCCGGCCGACCTCGCGCGGATCGTGGAGGAGACGGCGGCGCGACTCGGCGGAATCGACATCCTCGTCAACAATGCGCAGGAAGTGCCCAACGGCAAGCTGATGGAGGTCACCGACGAGGCGTTCCTCGCGGGTTTCGAATCCGGCCCGCTCGCGGCGCACCGGCTGATGAAGCTGGTCCATCCGCATCTGGTGGCGCGGGGCGGCGGGGTCATCGTCAACCTCATCTCCTCCGTCACGGTGCGCTGGGACATGACGGGCTATGGCGCTTACGCGGCGGTCAAGAAAGCAATCCACGCGCTCACCCGCGCGGCGGCGGCGGAATGGGGGCGGCAGGGCATCCGTGCGCTGTCGATCGCGCCGCATGCCGAATCGCCCGGACTCAAATGGTGGATGAAGAACAACCCGGAGGAGGCGGAAGCGTTCTTCCGCACCATCCCGCTCGGCCGTGTGGGCCGGCTGGAGGAGGATATCGGCCGCGCGGTGGTGGCCTTGTGCTCGTCCGACATGGCCTATCTCACGGGGGCGGTGGTGCCGCTCGACGGTGGGCAAGCCAATTTCGGCTGAATTTAGGGAGAGAATGACATGACGGAACCGAAGATCGCGCTCGTCACCGGGGCCAGTCGCGGGGCCGGGCGCGGGATCGCGCGCGGGCTGGGCGAGAAGGGCATGACCGTTTACGTCACCGGCCGCACTGTGACGCCGGGCGACGCGCGCGGCTGGGACGGCACGGTGCTGCCCGGCACGGTCGCCGAGACGGCGGCGGAAGTGACGAAGGCGGGCGGCAAGGGCGTGCCGGTGATGTGCGATCATGCCGACGACGCGCAGGTCGCCGCGTTGTTCGCGCGGATCGCGGCGGAGGCCGGGCGGCTCGATATCCTCGTCAACAACGCCACCTATATTCACCATCAGCTCATCGAGAAGAAGCCCTTCTGGGAGAAGGAGCTGGACGCGGCGCGCATCCTCGATGTCGGGCTGCGCTCGGCCTATGTCGCGAGCTGGCACGCGGCGCGGATGATGGTGGAGCAGGGAAGCGGGCTGATCGCCTTCGGCTCGTCGTTCGGCGCGAGCTGCTACATGCACGGCCCGGCCTATGGCGCGCAGAAGGCGGGGATCGACAAGTTCGCGCACGACATGGAGCATGATCTGCGCGGCACCGGCGTGCGCACCGTCTCGATCTGGATGGGGCCGCTCGTCACCGAGCGTTCGGCGATCGCCAGCAAGACCAACCCGGAGCAATATGAGGGCTTCATCGCCACCGCCGAGAATCCGGAGTTCACCGCGCATATCCTATACGCGCTGGCGAGCGACCCGCGCGGGGCGGAGCTTTCCGGCCGCACGTTGATCGCGGCGGAGATCGCGCGCGAGCTTGGCGTCACCGATCGCGGCAAGGAGCGGCCCTCCTATCGCGAGATGCTGGGCAGCCCGCCCGCGCCGAATCCGGCGGCGGTTTATTGAAACCGCCGGCCGGTCGCGGGGCGCTTGCATAAATGCGTAATGTATGAGAAGTAATGTTACGCAAATAAAGAATTTCATCGGCGAAACCCGCCGATCGCGTCAAACGAGAGAGGATGATGGCCGCGCAATTCCACCTAGCCGATCTGTTCGAGATCGTCGCCGGCGCGGTGGGCGACCGGATCGCGATCCGGCATGACGGCGGCGCGATCAGCTATGCCGGGCTGAACGATCGCGCCGACCGGCTCGCCACGGCGCTGGCCGATCGCGGGATCGGGCGGGGGGCGACGGTCGGCCTCTATCTGATGAACGGGCCGGAATATCTGGAAGCGTTCCTCGCGGCGATGAAATGCGGGGCGGTGCCGTTCAACATCAACTATCGCTATCGCGCCGAGGAACTGCGCTACCTGCTCGACAATGCCGATGCGGCGGCGGTGATCCACGGCGCGGAGTTCGCGCCCGTATTGCGCGCGATTCGCGGCGACCTGCCGAAGCTCAAGGCGACGGTCGCTGTGGAGGACGGGTCGGGCGAGGATATCGCCGGATCGGAGCGTTACGACGACCTGCTCCGCACCGCGCCGCGCACGGGTTTCGAGCGGAGCGAGGACGATATCGTCCTGATCTACACCGGCGGCACAACGGGGATGCCGAAGGGCGTGATGTGGCCGCACAAGGCGTTCCTGTTCGGCTGCCTGGGCGGTGGAGGGCATTTCCACCCCGCCGGGCCGATCGCCGCGCCGGAGGATATCGCCGTCCGCGCGCGCGAGGGGCATCCCCTGCGCTTCTTCCCGATCGCGCCATTGATGCACGGGGCGGCGACCTGGGGAAGCTGGTCGGCGCTGCTCGGCGGGCTGACCATCGTGCTCGATCCGGTCCGCCACTTCGACCCCGAGGCGATCTGGGACAAGGTGGAGCGCGAGCAGGTCAACATCATCGCGATCGTCGGCGACGCGATGGCGGTGCCGCTGCGCGATGCGCTCTACGCGCACCCCGATCGCTGGAACCTCGCGCATATCGTGAATTTCGGATCGGGCGGCGCGGTGTTCTCCGCGCACGTCAAGGCAGATATCAGGGCGAAGCTGCCGCCGCACGCCACGATCACCGACGGCATGGGATCGAGCGAGACGGGCATCTCCGGCATGGCGGAGGCGAGCGGCGAGGGCATGATGCGTCTGCCCGCCAACGAGAACCAGCAGGTGGTGGTCGGCGATCGCCTTGCGAGCACGGGCGAGACCGGGCTGATCGCGCGCAGCGGCCACACGCCGGTCGGCTATTACGGCGATCCGGTGAAGACGGCGGAAACATTCCGCATGATCGGCGGGCGGCTGTGGGCGGTGAGCGGCGACAGCGGCCGGCTCGACTCCGACGGGAAGATCACCATGCTCGGCCGTGGATCGACCTGCATCAACACCGGCGGCGAGAAGGTCTTTCCCGAGGAGGTGGAGACCGCGCTGCGCACCCATCCCGCGATCCTCGACGCGGTGGTTGCCGGGCAGAAGGACGCGCGCTGGGGCGAGCGCGTGGTGGGGATCGTCTCGCGCCGCGCGGGCGTGGCGCAGCCGTCGTTTGAGGAGGTTTCGGCGCACCTGAAGCGGCGGCTCGCCGGCTACAAGGTGCCCAAGGCGCTGGTGTGGGTCGATGCGGTGAAGCGCTCGCCCGCCGGCAAACAGGATTATCGCTGGGCGAAGGAGCTTGCAGGCACCGCATGAGCACTATTGATCCAACCGTCGCGCAACTCACCGCCCCCGGCACACCCTTCGCGATCGGCGAGCAGGACGGGATGCGCCGCTTCGTCAACGCGCCCGCCAGCCTCGACATGCTGATCGAGAGCGGGCGGCGCCATGGGGCTGCGACCTTCGTGGTCGAGGGCGACGCGCGGCTGAGCTTCGACGACGTGTTCGCGCGGCGCGACGCGCTGGCGGCGGCACTGCCGGTCACGCCGGGCGAGCATGTCGTGATCTGCATGCGCAACCGCGCGGCGTGGATGGTCGCCTTCCTCGCGGTGATGCGCGCGGGCGGCGTGGCCGTGCTGGTCAACAGCCGCGGCGCGCCGGCCGAATTGCGCGCGGCGGTGGAGGATTTCGCGCCGCCCCTCGTGCTCGCCGATCGCGAGCGGGCGGAGCTGCTGCGCCAGTCCGGTTATGACGGCGATATCCTGGAGGCGAAGGATTTTCCGCTCGAAGGCGGCGCGGATTTCGTGCCGCCGGCGCGCGGGCGGGACGATCCGGCGACGGTGCTGTTCACCTCCGGCACCACCGGCCGGGTGAAGGGCGCGGTGCTGACCCACGGCAATATGGTGACGGCGCTGATGGGCGTGCAGCTTTCCGGGCTGATGGTGCTCCACGATGTCGCGCGGAAGATGGGCGTCGCGCCCGAGGCTCTGATGGTCGGGCGGCCGCAGGCGGCGGTGCTGCTGGTCTATCCCCTGTTCCACATCTCGGGGCTGGTCGCCAATTTCCTCACGCCGCTGCTCACGGGCGGCAAGGTGGTCATCATGCGCCGCTGGGATGCGGAGGAGGCGCTGCGGCTGATCGAGGCGGAGCGCATCTCGATGTTCAGCGGCGTGCCGACGATGTTGTGGGACGTGCTGCACCGCGCGCGGCTGGCGGACGCTGACCTGTCCTCGCTGACCAATATCGCGTCGGGCGGGCAGGCGCTGCCGATCAACCTGCTCGATGCGATCCGTGAGCGTTGTCCCAACGCGGCGATGGGCACCGGCTATGGCATGACCGAGACGTCCGGCACCGTGGCGATGGCGGTGGGCGAGGATTTCATCCGCCGCCGCGCCGCGACCGGCCGCGTCCTCGACCTCTACGAAGTGCGCATCGAAGGGCCGGACGGCGCGGCGCTGCCGCCGGGCGAGGCGGGCGAGATCGTCGTGCGCGGGCCGACCGTGATGCAGGGCTATTGGAACCGCCCGGAGGAAACCGCCGCCGTGCTCGGCCCGGACGGCTGGCTGCGCACCGGCGACATCGGTTACGTCGATGACGAGAACTACCTGTTCATCGTCGACCGCAAGAAGGACATGGTGATCTCCGGCGGCGAGAACATCTATTGCGCCGAGGTGGAGCGGGTGCTGAGCCTGATCCCCGAGCTTGTCGAATGCGCCGCCTTCGGCCTGCCCGACGAGCGGCTCGGCGAGCGGCTCGTCGCGGTGGTGGTGGGCGAGGGGCTGGACGAGGACAAGGTCCGCCATCACGTCGGCGAGCATCTCGCGCGCTACAAGGCGCCCGTCCGCGTCGGTATCTCCACCGTGACCCTGCCGCGCAACGGCCTCGGCAAGGTCGACAAGGCACAACTCCGTTCACTCTGGCCGCAACTCGCGGGAGACCGATGACATGCCCATGCCCAACGATATTAAGATCATCGACTGTATGCTCGGCATCCCTCACGCGGAGGATCGCGGCGACTGGTTCGACAGCTTCCGCCCGTTGTTGAAGGACGCGCAGTCGCGCGACCAGTTCGCGATGCCCGCGCAATATATGTTCAAGGACATCCCGGAGACCGGCAAGGTCGACGATTTCGTCAAATGGACGGTCGACCAGATGGACCGTTTCAACATCGAGAAGGCGCTGGTCGGCTGGAACGACAACGACACCTCGCGCCGCGCTAAGGAACGCTATCCCGATCGCTTCTTCTTCGACCTGCCGTGCAACCCCAATAACGGGGTGGACGAGGTGCGGCGGATCAAGCGCATCCATCAGGAGGTGGGTCTGTCCGCGATCAGCGTGTTCCCCTCGGGCACGCTGCCGCAGGTGGCGATCAACCACAAATATATGTTCCCGCTCTATACTTGCGCGGCGGAGCTCGGCCTGCCGATCCTGCTCAACGCGGGTATCCCCGGCCCGCGCATTCCGATGGAGACGCAGAAGGTCGAGCATCTCGACGAGGTGTGCTGGTTCTTCCCGGACCTCAAGGTGGTGATGCGCCACGGCGCGGAGCCGTGGGAAGCATTGGCGGTGAAGCTGATGCTGAAATGGCCGAACCTTTATTATTCGACCAGCGCCTTCGCGCCGAAACATTATCCGAAGGCGATCATCGACTACGCCAACACGCGCGGCGCCGACAAGATCATCTACGCCGGATATTTCCCGATGGGGATGAGCCTCGATCGCATCTTCGCCGACATGCCGAACGTGCCGTTCAAGGACGAGGTGTGGCCGAAATTCCTGCGCGAGAACGCCATCAAGGTCTTTGGTTTGGGAGAATGACGATGTCCGATGCCGAAAAGGAAAAAAGCGCCCCCGTCGATGCGCGCGTCCCCCCCGTCGCGGTGTGGCAGGTGCTGGAGAAGCTGAAGGGGCAGGAACTGATCGACTGGCGCGTGGCGGAAGTGAAGAACCGCCCGTCGGTCAAGGAGCGCAACCTCGACATGGGCTTCCCGTTCGGCTGGTATCCGGTGATGCTGTCGAGCGAGCTGGAGGCGGGCGTCGCCAAGCCGCTACGCTATTTCTCGACCGATCTCGCGATCTGGCGCGGCATGGACGGCCGGGTGCGGATGCTCGACGCTTATTGCAAGCATCTCGGCGCGCATCTCGGTCATGGCGGGCGGGTGAGCGGCAACCTGCTGGAATGCCCGTTCCACGCCTGGCGCTATGACGGTGAGGAAGGCGTGGTGAAGGAAATCCCGTATGCCCGCGCGATCCCGCCGCAGGTGAAGCGCAAGTGCACGCGCACATGGCACGTCAAGGAAGCCAATCGCTGGGTCTGGATGTGGTATCACCCGCAGGACGTCGCGCCGCTGTGGGAAGTCGTCGAATTGCCCGAGGCGAGCAATCCCGAGTGGACCGATTTCGAGGTCTATGAGTGGAACGTCTGGGGCAGCTTGCAAAACATGGCGGAGAACGGAGTCGATTTCGCGCATTTCCAGTTCATCCACGGCACCGCCAACATGCCCAAGGCGGAGATGCGCTGGAGCGACTGGGGACGCGGCGCCGATGTCCGCGCCAAGATGGGCACGCCGCAGGGCGAGGTTGACGGCTGCATCTCGTTCGACACGGTCGGGCCGGGCCAGAACTGGACGCGTTTTACCGGCATTTCCGAGACGCTGCTGGTCGCCTGCCTGACGCCGGTGGAGCAGGACCATATCCATGCGCGCTTCTGCTTCACGCAGCCTAAGTCGCAGACCGAGGGGCCGATGGCCGGCCTCGCCCGCGCGATGATAAAGGACATCTGCAAGCAGTTCGATCAGGACAAGGTGGTGTGGGACCGGCAGCGGTTCGAGCCGAATCCGATCATCTGCGACGGCGACGGCCCGATCCCGCAATTCCGGCGCCATTACAGCCGCTTCTACGCCAAGCCCGACGGCGGCCCGGATGCGGGCAAGGTCGAGCCGCTGAAGGTCGCGAGCTAGGCGCGTGGCGGACGACATGCCGCAATCCGGGGCGGGCGCGCCGTCGCCCGTTGGTATCGAGCGCCTGCTCGACGAGCAGGACGCGCTCGGCCTCGCGGCGCTGGTGAAGGCCAGGGAGGTTTCCCCGGCCGAGCTGCTGGAGGCCGCGATTTCCCGCGCCGAGGCGCGCGATCCGCAGTTCAACTTCATGGCGCAGCGTCATTACAACTACGCCCGCGCGACGGTCGTGCGTGGCGTGCCGGATGGGCCGCTGGCGGGCGTGCCGTGGCTGCTCAAGGACCTCAACACCTATATCGAGGGCGAACTGACCGAGAACGGCAGCCGCCTCTGGCGCGGCAATCGCGCGACGCGGACGTCGGAGCTGGTGCACCGGATCGAGCGCGCGGGCATGGTGATCTTCGGCAAGACCACCACGCCTGAGTTCGGCCTGACCGGTACGACCGAATCCGCCCTGTGCGGCGTGACGCGCAATCCGTGGAGCCCGGTGCATATCGCCGGCGGCTCGTCGGGCGGCGCGGCGGCGGCGGTGGCGGCCGGCGTGGTCCCGGCGGCGCACGCCACCGATGGCGGCGGCTCGATCCGCATTCCCGCTTCCTGCTGCGGCCTGTTCGGGCTAAAGCCGAGCCGGGGCCGCGTGCCGATGGGGCCGGCGCGCACCGAGGGGTGGGGCGGTCTCTCGGCGCATCATGCGGTAACGCGGAGCGTGCGCGACTCCGCGGCGATCCTCGATGCGACGCACGGCATCGAACCCGGCTCGCGCTACGGCGCGCCGGCGCCGGCCGAAACCTTCCTCTCGCAGGTCGGGCGCGATCCGGGGCGGCTGCGCATCGCACTGACGACCACGGCGCCGTCCGGCACGCCGGTCGATCCCGAATGCGTCGAGGCGACGCGCGCCGCCGCGCGCCTGTGCGAGAGTCTCGGCCATATCGTCGAGGAAGCCGCGCCGCCGATCGACGCCGCCGCTTACGGGCAAGCCTCGTTCGTGCTGATCGCCGCCTCGGTCGCCGCCGATTGCGAGCAGCGCGCCGCCGCGCTCGGCAAGACGCTCGGGACGGACCTGGTGGAGCCGATCACGCTCCGTTTCGTCGATTACGGGCGGAGCACCACCGGCGTGGATTTCGCCCGCGCCAATGCGACGGTGCAGGAAATCGCGGTGAGGCTGGCCGGCTTCATGGCGGATTACGACGTGATCCTGTCCCCCACGATCGGCACCCTGCCGCTGGAGATCGGCGCGATCAGCCTGACGCCGACCACCGATTTCGAGACCTGGGGCAGGGTGGCGAGCACCTTCGCCGCCTTCACCGGCGTCTATAACGGCACCGGCCAGCCGAGCATGTCGGTGCCGCTCGGCATGTCGGCGAGCGGTCTGCCGATCGGGGTGATGTTCACCGCGCGCTACGCGGAGGAGGCGCTGCTGTTGCGCCTTGCCGCGCAACTGGAGCTGGCCGCGCCCTGGGCGGCTCGCCGCGCGACTGTCTGAGCGAAAGGCGCAAGTTGCTCGACTGACGACGGGTACGGAACGCAACTGGGGCAGAAATGTCATAGTATTATGCTATTTTCGTAATTCATATTGACATTGATTACGCAAATCGAGAAAGTGCGCGCCGATCAATGGCGCGGCGGGTCCGCGCCTTGCTTAGGAGAGAACAGATGCTGAAGGGGAGGAATCGTGCGCTGTGGCTCGTGGGGGGCGCCAGCGCGCTCGCCATCGCCACGCCGGCTTTCGCGCAGACGCAGGCGCAATCGCAGCAGGCGCCTGCCGCGAACGAATCCGGCTCGGGGCTGGCCGACATCGTCGTCACCGCGCAGAAGCGCGAGCAGAACCTCCAGGCGGTGCCGATCGCGATCAGCGCCATTCCCGAGGCGAAGGTCGCGCAGCTCGGCATCAAGGACGCGCAGGACATCACCGGCCTCGCGCCGAACCTGACCATTTCGTTGCCCGCGAACAGCATGGTGGCCGGCGTCATCTCGATCCGCGGCATCCCCAGCGGCGCGGTGGAATCGCTGAGCCTCGATCAGGCCAACGGCCTGTATGTCGACGGCGTCTATATCGCGCGTTCCGGCGCCGCGTCGCTGGACGTGTCGGATATCGAGCGGGTCGAGGTGCTGCGCGGCCCGCAGGGCACGCTGTTCGGCCGCAACACCACCGGCGGCGCGATCTCCTTCATCACGCGCGATCCGTCGAAGACCTTCCGGGGCAGCGTGGAGGCGGGCGCCGGCAATTACGGCCAGTGGAACGCGCGCGGCTCGATCGATCCGGGCGAGATCATGGGGATCAGCTCGACCTTCAGCTACTCGCACAGCCAGCATTTCGGCTATGTCGACAACATCCTCCAGCCCAGCCGCCTGAAGGATCCGGGCGCGCGCCAGCAGGATGCGTTCCGCGCAGCGCTGAAGGCCGATATCGGTGGCACCGGCAGCATCAAATATATCTTCGATTATTCGAACGTGCGCGGCTCGTCCTATGCCTTCACGATGCTGGAGGAGGCGAACGGCTCGGCGCTGCCGCCGGTGCAGGTGGACGGCAAATCGGTGCCGATGATCGCGCAGGCGCCGGTGACGGGCTATTTGAACGAGGCGACGTTCACCAATCCGGCGTGCGCGGCGCTCGCCGCGCCGGGCCGTGTCTATCGCGATCGCATATGCCTCAACAGCGACAATGGCGCGCGCGACCAGATCTGGGGCCATAACCTCCAGATCCAGAACGATTTCGGCGGCTTCAAGGTGAAGTCCACCACCGGGTATCGCATCTGGCACAGCGACAATTACGGCTCCGACATGGACGGGCTGGGGCAGATCAAGGGGCCGCTGTACACGTCGGCCTCACTGTTCAACGGGATGCCGGCCTCGCTGCTGCAATATATTCCGTCGATCCCGGCCGCGGCGATTCCCTATATCTCCGCATCGCCCGTGCCGACGACGACGCAGGACCTGTTCACGACGCAGGATTTCCGCAAGCAGAAGCAGTTCAGCGAGGAGGTCGAGGTTTCCGGCGATACCGATCATCTCGACTGGGTCGTCGGCGGCTTCTATTTCTATGAGAAGGGTTCGGAATACAACCCGCAGAATTCGGGTTACGTACTCGATACCAACTCGGTGTTCCTCGGCAATTTCGGCGCGCTCGGGCCGGCGTTCGTGGCGGCCAACCCCGCGCAATACCGGCTGGTCGTGACCAACTCGCTGGTGAATTACCAGACCAGCGCGGAATCGGTCGCGGTCTATGGGCAGGGAACCTGGTATGTCGACGGGCGCGACGGCAAGCTTAGCCTGACGGGCGGCCTGCGCTACACATGGGACAACAAGAACATCATCCTGTTCCAGAATGGCGCGGCCCCGCTCCCCACGCCGGACAGCGCGCATGCGAACTTCCAGCGGCTGACGTGGAACGCGATGGCGCGCTACGCCTTCACGCATGACATCAGCGTGTATGCCCGCGCCGCGAGCGGCTATCGCTCCGGCGGGTTCAACCCGTCGGACACGCCGCCGCTCGCCGCGTTCAAGCCGGAGAAGCTGACGTCCTTCGAGCTGGGCCTCAAGAGCGAGCTGTTCAACCGCCACCTGCGGTTCAACGTTGCCGGCTATTACAACAAATACAAGGATCTGGCGGTCGTCGTCCCGGTTCCGGCGAGCAGCATGGGCGGCGCGTTCAACACCCATATCGTCAACGCAGGCAGTGTCGATTATGCCGGCATCGAGGTTGAGGGCCAGGCTATCCTCACCGACAATTTCTCGATCGACGGCAATTTCGGCTACGTCGATGTCGACTACAAGAAGTTCAATACCTACGCGACCACGCTGGGCGGCGTGCCGATCGATGCGGCCTCGATCACGAACGCGAGCTATGTGTCGAAATATACCGGGAACGTCGCGCTCAACGCGCAATTCCCGATCGGCAACGACGGAGCGAAGCTCGTCGCGCGCGTGGGCTATACCTATCTTTCGTCGCAGTATAATTTCGTCAACGTGCTGTCCGCGCCGTTCAACAACCTGATCCAGAGCGATCCGCAGCATCTGGTCGATGCCCAGATCGTCATAGACAAGGTTTCGATCGGCGGGATGAAGGCGCAGCTCAAGTTCTGGGGCAAGAACCTCACCAACGAGCATAACATGGTGCGCTCCATCGATTTCGGCCAGCTCGGCTACGCGGCCGGCTATTGGGGCCAGCCGCGCACCTACGGTGCGACGCTAGGGTTCAATTTTTGAGGTGGGCCAGGGGCGCGATCCGCCGATCCCTCACGGATCGCGCCCCGTTTTTTGAAGGCATGACATGATGCGCGGATTGACGGGCAAGGTCGGTATCGTCGCCGGTGGCGGTCGCGGGATCGGCGCGGCGACGGCACGACGGCTCGGCGCGGAGGGGGCGTCGGTCGTGATCGGCGATATCGCCGGCGAATGGGCGGAGGAAGTGGCCGCCGATATCCGCGCGCACGGCGGCAAGGCGATCGGCGTGCCGCTCGACGGCACCTCGCCGGAATCGCAAGCCGCGATCGTGGCGGCGGCGGTCTCCGAATTCGGCGGGCTGGATTTCTATCACTCCAATCTCGCCGGCGGGACACAGGGCGACGTCGATGCGCTCGATTGCCCGCTGGAGGTGTTCGACAAATCAGTCGCGATCAACTCCAGAAGCCATCTGATCGCGACGCAGGCGGCGCTGCCGGCGCTTCTGGAGCGCGGCGGCGGCGCGATGATCTACACCTCGTCAGGTGCGGCATCGGGCGGCAGCGCGTGGCAGGTCGCCTATCCGATGGCAAAGAGCAGCATCCACGCGCTCGCGCGGCATGTCGCGACGCGCTGGGGCAAGCAGGGCATCCGCGCCAATGTGATCTGCCCCGGCGTGGTGCTGACCGAAGCGGTCAAGGAACATCTGACGGCGGAGCAGGTGGAGCAGAGCCTCCGCCGGGTGCCGCATCGGCGGCTGGGCAAACCGGACGATATCGCTGCGGCGGTGACGTTTCTCGCATCGGAGGACGGCGAATGGGTCAACGGGCAGGTATGGCACGTCAACGGGGGGATGCAGATGCGCGATTGACGCGCGTCGTGGCCGCTCCCCGGCTCAGCAACAAATGGGTCGTGCTGTTCCTGTTGCTGGGCATCGGCCTGTTCAATCAGGGCGACCGGTTCCTGCTCGCGGGGCTGGTCGAGCCGATCAAGGCGGAATTCAGGGTCGGCGACGGCTTCATGGGGCTGCTCATGGGGCCGGCGTTCGCCTTGCTCTACTCATTGCTGGCGATCCCGATCGCGCGCGCGGCGGATCGCATGTCGCGTATCGTGATCATCGTCGTCGGCTGCATGGTGTGGAGCGCGTTCACCGCCGCTTCCGGACTGGCGCAAGGGCCGTGGACGCTGGCCGGCGCGCGCGTCGGCGTCGGGATCGGCGAGGCGGCGTTCCAGGCGCCGGCCTATGCGCTGATCGCGGCCTATTTCGTGCCCGAGCAGCGTGGCCGCGCCTTCGCGATCATGGGACTGAACACCTATATCGGGCAGACTCTGGGCTATGTCGCCGGCCCCGCGCTCGCGGCGAACGCGACGTGGCGCTACCCCTTCATCGTGATGGGCGCGAGCGGGCTGGCGATCGGGCTGGTCGCGTTGCTGCTGATCCGCGAGCCGCGCCGCATCGTCCTGCATGCGGAGACGAAGCCGCCCCGGCTGGGCGCCCTCTCCGCGCAATTGCTGCGAATATCGAGCTATCGCGCGATGATGGCGGGGATGGCGCTGGGCGTGCTGTCCGGGCTTTCATTCGGGCTATGGGGGCCGACGCTGTTCGCGCGCGCCTATGCGCTGCCGATCAAGCAGGCGAGCACGCTGTTCGGGCTGGCGTTCGGCATCGCGGGGCTGGTCGGCATGCTGTTCTTCGGCGCGCTCGCGGACCGCTCCTCTAAGCGCGACGCCACCGCGCCGCTCCGCCTCGCCGCGCTCGCGCTAGCCGCGGCGACCGCGCTGATCGTGATCGTCACCTGGACGCCTGGGTTGGGCGTCGCGCGCTGGCTGGCGGTGCCGTGCGGGCTGCTCGGCGGCGGCTGGTCGGTCGGTGTGGTGGTGGCGCTCCAGCACCTGCTGCCGGACCGTATCCGCGCGACCGGCACGGCGCTGGGGATGCTCGCGGTCAACCTGCTCGGCGCGGTCGGCGGGCCGTGGCTCGCGGGCGCGCTGAGCGATGCGGTCGGCGGCGATCCCACGCACAGCCTCAGGATCGGCCTGAGCATCGTGATGCCGCTGGGTTTCGTCGGGGCGTGGCTGATCTGGCGCGCGCGCAATTCGCTCGTCACCGATCGGGAAAAGCTGGTGGATCTGGACGGCTGAGAAGGCGTGCCGCGCGACCGCAACGGCGTTTCACGGCGCGTCGGTCCCGAGCTTGCCGACGGCGTGAGCGCGACCGCCCGGCCTTTCGCCCACACGATGAGTTTGCGCGCCGCCGGGCGTGACCGTGGCCGCCGGGAGCTTGACCGGCGCCGTGCTTGACCCGAAACACCGGAAGGCCGCAGGAGACGGCAATGGCTTGGAAAGGGGATTGATGGCGAATTCGGTCGCGATTGATGACGTCGATCGCAATATCGTTGAGCTGCTGCGCGAAAACGGGCGCTGCACCAACCAGCAGATCGCCGACAGCTTGGGGCTGACCGCCGCGACCGTTTCCTCGCGGATCCGGCGGATGGAGGAGGCGAACCTCCTGCGAGTCGTCGCGGTCTCCGATTTCGCGGCGCACGGCTATAATCTGCTGATGGAGGTCGCGATCGAGGTGGACGGGCGCCCCGCCTCCGACGTTGCCGCCGAACTGGCGAAATTCCCGGAAGTGTTCGCCGCGCATCTCGTCTCCGGACGCTATGACATCGACATTCTCGTCGCGTTGCGGGAGTTCGACGATCTGCCGCATCTGCTGCTGGAAAAGTTCTCTCAGGTCAGCGGTATCCGCTCGATGGTGCCCGCGATCGCGGTCGATGTGCTGAAATACCAGTTCGACGTTGCCCCCATCGAGGAGCGAGTGTCACGATGACCCTGCCTCAACTGGACGACCTCGATCGCAAGCTGATCGACCTGCTGTCGTGCGACGCCCGCGTCAGCAACCGCAAGATCGCCGTCGATCTCGGTGTCACCGAAGGCACCGTGCGCGGCCGGATCAAACGGTTGCAGCAGGACAATCTGATCGCCTTCACCGCGATCACGAGCTTCGATCTGGTCGAGACCACCAAGCTCGCCTTCATCGCCATTCAGGCCGACGTGATGAACGTCCGCGAGATCGCGCGGAACATCGCCGATCTGCCGCAGGTGAGCAGCGCGATGATTATGATGGGGCGGTTCAACATCCTCGCCATCTGCCTCTTCAGCGAGCTGGACCGGCTGTATGAAGTGGCGTCCGACCTGATCCTCAGCATGCCCGGCGTTCACCATGTCGAAACCTCGATCGCGGTGCGCACGGTGAAATATGATCCGCGCATCGTGCGCATCACCAACGACGCCCTTTCGGAGAGACCCGCTCTGCCTGATGCGTAGGTATGATTTTGATGAATTACGCAAATTGATCGTATTATCGGATAATTTCCGCTGATCGCGGCGTATCTCTTGCCTTTTTCCTGCGCTATGAAGTAAGCATGGCGGCAACAGGAGCACAGGAGAGGGCAGATGGCTACCACGGCCGAATACCGCCTCGGCGAGTTCACGTTCCCGCGAGGCTGGTTCATGGTTGCGACGTCGGAGGAAGTCACCAGCGTACCGGTCGGCGTCCGCTATTTCGGCGAGGATTGGGTGCTGTATCGCGGCCAGTCCGGCCGGGCCTATATGGTCGAGGCCTATTGTCCGCACATGGGCACGCATCTGGCGAACAACCACACCAGCTATATCGTCAAGGACAAGGAGCACGTCGAAGGCGAATCGATCCGCTGCCCCTATCACGGCTGGCGCTTCGGGCCGGACGGCAAGTGCGATGACATCCCCTATTCCCCCGCCGCCATTCCCAAGGCCGCCTGCCTCAAGTCCTGGAAGCTGATCGAGCGCGCCGGTTGCATCTGGACGTGGTACGATCCCGAAGGCGGCGAGCCGGATTACGATCTGCCCGCGTTCGAGAATTATGGTGCGCCGGGCTGGGTGAACTGGAACGTCCGCGCGCTTGGCGAACTGGCTTCACACCCGCAGGAGATCGTCGACAATATGGCGGACAAGGCCCACCTCGGGCCGGTCCACGGCTCGATCGACATGGTGCTGTTCGAGAACGAGTTCGACGGCGTTACCTGCCGTCAGATACTCACCGCCGGGCACAAGACGCTGGCGGGCGACGGCAGCGAGCCGATGACCAACGACACCTGGTATGCCGGCCCCGGCATCCTGCAATCGGTGATGATCGGCGAATATCCCTCGCACATGCTGATCGCCCACACGCCGGTCGACGATGGCGTGGTGAAGGTGTGGTATGGCCTGTTGGTGAAGGTGCCGAACGACACGCCCACCGAGGCGGATCGTGCGATCGCCGCCGGCTATGAACAAGCGGGGGTCGACGCCTTCGCGCAGGATTTCGAGATCTGGGGCAACAAGCGCGCGTGTATCCACCCGATGATGGTGCAGGGCGATGGCCCGTTCCACAAGGTCCGCATCTGGTACAAGCAATTCTACAACCCGCGTGAGCGGGCGGCCGAGTTCCAGGGCCGCGTCAACGGCCGGATGGTCACGAAGGGCACGCAGCAGGATCCGTGGACGGAGGCTGCATAGGGTCGGCTTTCGGAATGGTTGAGCTGGCGGTGTCGGCGTCGTGCTGGCGCCGCTCGCGATCGAGCGCGGCATGAGCAGGGTATTGGGATAATGGACGTGCTGTTCGAGCCGGTGGCGCTAGGTGCCCTCCACCTGAGGAACCGCATCGTCATGGCGCCGATGACGCGTGATCGCGCCGGGCCGGATGACGTGCCCGGCGACATCATGGTGGAATATTATCGCCAGCGCGCCACTGCCGGGCTGATCGTGACCGAGGGCGTCCAGCCCAGCGCGATCGGCAAGGGCTATTGGCGGACGCCCGGCATTCACAGCGCGGCGCAGATCGAGGGCTGGCGGCGCGTGGCCGATGCGGTTCATGCCGAGGGCGGCCGCATCGTGATGCAGATCATGCATTGCGGGCGCGTGGTGGTGGCGGCCAATCGCGGCTTCGCGGCGGACGTCATCGCGCCATCGGCTATTCCCTGCCCCGCTCTTGTGCCGGGGCCGGACGGCGTTCCGGTCGCGACCGATATGCCGCGCGCGCTCGATGCGGCGGAGCTTCCGGCGATTGCCGCGGAGTTCGCGCAGGCCGCCCGCAACGCCTGCCTTGCAGGGATGGACGGCGTGGAGCTGCATTGTTCAAGCGGCTATCTCATCAACCAGTTCCTCAACCCCGCGAGCAACCTTCGCACCGACAAATGGGGCGGCAGCGCGGAGAATCGCGCGCGTTTCCCGGTGGCGGTGCTGGCGGCGATGGCGGACGCGATCGGCGGAGACCGGGTAGGCTTCCGCATCTCGCCGGGCAATCCCTATAACGGCATGGACCCAGCCGATCCGGCGGAAACATTCGTTCCCTTTCTCCGCATGTCGAACGGGCTGGGGCTGGCCTATATCCATGTCGTGGACATGAATCTGCCCGATCTCGATACGCTGGCCATGGTGCGCGACCATTGGTCCGGCGCGATCATCGCCAACAACATGCTGAAGGCCGAAAGCGCGCGTGAAGTGATCGTGGCGGGGCGGGCGCACGCCATATCGTTCGGCCGCGCCTTCATCGCCAATCCTGATCTGGTGGCGCGCATCCGCGCCGACGCGGCGCTGGCGAACCCGGATTACACCTTGCTCTATACCGGGGAAGCGGCGGGATATATCGACTACCCCGTCATGGAGGCGAGGCCGGTTTCGTGAGAATCGCGGCCCTCTCGCGGCCGATTTCCTCCAAACGGAGGAAGTAACGTCGCCCGAACTGGGCGATGCGTTCACCATGAAACCGAACATCCAGCTCAGCCGTATCCGGCACGCATTCCTTTCCTCGCCGGAGGAGATCATCGAGGAGGCGAAGAACGGTCGGATGTTCATCCTCGTCGACGACGAGGATCGCGAGAACGAGGGCGATCTCGTCATTCCGGCGCAGATGGCGACGCCGGAGAAGATCAACTTCATGGCGAAGCACGGTCGCGGGCTGATCTGCCTGGCGCTGGGCAAGGCGCGGGTCGACCAGCTCGGGCTGGACCTGATGAGCCGCAACAACGGCACGCGGCACGAGACCGCCTTCACCGTCTCGATCGAGGCGTGCGAGGGGGTGACGACCGGCATCTCGGCGGCGGACCGCGCGCGCACCGTGGCGGTGGCGATCGACGCGTCGAAGGGGCGTGGGGAGATCGTGACGCCGGGCCATGTCTTCCCGCTGGTCGCGCGCGACGGGGGCGTGCTGGTGCGCGCGGGGCATACCGAGGCGGCGGTGGACGTGGCGCGGCTCGCCGGCCTCAACCCCTCGGGCGTGATCTGCGAGATCATGAACGAGGACGGCACGATGGCGCGGATGGACGATCTCGTCGCCTTCGCCCAGCTCCACAACCTCAAGATCGGCACGATCCGCGACCTCATCGCCTATCGCCGACGCCACGACCATCTGGTCGAATGCGTGGCGGAAACGCGCCTCACCAGCAATTTCGGCGGCGACTGGGTGGCCAGGACCTATTTCAACAAGGTCGAGGGCACCGAAAACCTGGTGCTGATCAAGGGCCGCATCACGCCCGACCAGCCGACATTGGTGCGGATGCACGCTTTTTCGGTGTTCAGCGACATGCTCGCCGAGGCCGGCAATCGCGCGACTTTGCTGCACCGCGCGATGACGATGATCGGCGAGGCGGGGACAGGGGTGATCGTAGTGCTCAACCCGGTCCGCAACGATTATCTGCGCAACCAGATGCGCTCGCATGCCGGGGCGCAGGCGCCGGCGGAGGAATTGCGCGACTATGGCATCGGCGCGCAGATCCTCGCCGATCTCGGTGTGCAGGAGATGATCCTGCTGACCGGCTCGCACCGCAACATCATCGGGATCGAAGGCTATGGCCTGAACGTGATCGAGGAGCGCCCGATCCCGGCAGAATGAGGTTGGCTGCTCAGGCGATTGCGGACGCGGCCGTAAGGGCGGGGAGCATGCGCGTCTCCTCCCAATCGACGATCAGCGTGCGGTGGCTGAAACGCCATTCGCCATCCTCGCGCCGCCACTTGTCCTGATAGCGGATCGCCCAGCACAGCAAGGCGCGCCCGCCGTCGCGCTCGGAAAGATGGTCGGCGGTGGAATAGGTTTCGCCGTCGGCGCGGTCGCCGTCGATCGTCACGAGCTGGTTGTGGACGCGGTGCCGGGTCTTGAGGAACAGGCGCGCGAGCAGGTCGATGCTGCCGAGATTGGCTTCGCGCCCCTCGGTGCGGAAGCCCGGACCCTCGATCACGCAACCCGCGGTGAGAATGCGTGCCCATATTGCCTTGTCGCGGCGATCCGCCCCGGCGGCGTAAAGCTCGGCGGTGCGGCGCAGCGCCGCCTCATCCTCAAGCCGCGACATCGGCCCTGCCATATTGTGCGACCACCTCGGCGACGGCATTGGCGACGTCGCCGCGCGCATAGCCGAGCAGCGCCGTCTCGGCGGCATCCGGCTCGTAGCAGATCCAGTTGCCGCGTCCTTGCGGGATCGCCACGTCAGGCAGCAAGGGGTGCGCCTCGTCGCGCGCTTCGAGCGTCACCGGGTTGCCCACCGCCTTGAAGAACAGGCTGAAATAATCGGCGAAGCTCAGATTCTCGTCGCCGACCAGATAGGCCTTGCCCGGCTCGCCGCGCAGCAACGCTCCCTCTAACGCCTGACTTAGCGAGCGATAGGACATGAAGTTGGTGCCGCCCGCCGGGGCGAATGCCGGGATCGGCAGCTTGCCCTGCGCCCATGCGACGTAAGGCTCGAAGATCATGCTGGGCAGGCCCGGCACCGATCCGACCATGAAGGGCGCGTTGACGCTGATGACGGCGAAGCCCGGCCGCGTCTCCGCTCGCGCGCCCTCGCACGCGAGGCGGCGTGAGCGGATGTAGAAATTGTCCTTCTCCAGCTCGGGCGCGGCCTGCGGATAGAAGCTGCCGAGCTGGACGACGCGCTTCACCCCGGCTTCGCGCGCGGCGCGCATGAAGGCGGGGACGGCCTCGGCATTGGCGCGGTGGAGATGCCCCTGCGCGTCGGTGGCGGGCGGGATGTGGCGCGGATCGTTGCCGGCGGCGAAGACGATCGCGTCGAAACCCTTCAGCCGTTCGGGCGTGAAGTCGCCTGCGACATAATCGCCCCGGAGGAAGGGCATGTTCGCCATCGCGGTACCGGCCGGCGCTGGATTGCGCGCGGCGACCGATACGTCATGGCCCTTCGCGGCGAGATGGATCGCGGCGTGGCCGCCCAGCCCACCGGTGCCGCCGACGACAAGGATCTTCATGCTTCCATTCTCCTCAGGCGGGAATCCGCAGGCCGTTGCCGCTGACCATCGGCACGACCGTCCACTGGCCGTCAGGCGTGCGCGTCCAGCCGGCGGCGGCGAGTGCGCCCCCGTCGACATGGATCGTCGTCCCCGTAACCCAGCTCGCCAGCGGGCTGGCGAGATAGAGCGCCGCGCCCGCGATATCCTCCGGCCTGCCGAAGCGACCGAGCGGAATCCATTTATCCATATGCGCGCGATTCTCGGGCGGGATCATATGATCGAGCGCGACCTGCGGGGTGTCGGTCGTCTCGGGCGCGATGTCGTTGATGCGGATGCCGGCGGGGGCCAGCTCGAGTGCGAGGCATTTGGTGAGGCCGGTGACGGCCGCCTTGCACGCGCCATAGACGGCGCAATTGGGGATGCCGCGAAACGCCTCGATCGAGGTGACGCTGACGATACTCGATCCGGGCGCCGCCGCGCGCAGCAGCGGCATCATCGCGCGGGTGACGCGCATCACCTGCCCGAAGTTGATCTCGACGATCGCCGCTACCTGATCGTCGCTCATCGCGTCGAAGGGAGCGGCGTGCAGGAAATCGCCGACATTGTTGACCAGCACGTCGAGCCTGCCGAACCGTTCGCGTACCCGATCGGCCAGCGCGGCGACATCGGCGCTGTTCGTCACGTCGCACCGGATCGCCAAAGCTGTCGGTTGGCGGGCGGTGAAATCCGCGCGCAACTCCTCGCTCACCTCGGCAATGACGACCGACGCTCCCGCGGCGGCGAACGCCTCCGCGCAGGCGCCGCCGATTCCGCGTCCACCCCCGGTGACCAGCACGACCTTGCCGGAAAAATCGAGCATATCCATGTCAGCCGACCCTCTCCGATCGCTTATATCAACGCAATTGACGTTCTGATGGTCAATATGTCAATTCATAGCGTAGAATTTAATCGAATATATTACGAATATACGCATGGTGCCGAGCGAATGTGGCGCTCAACGAAAGGGAGAGGTGATGACGCCGAGACTCAACCTGCCGGCCACCGGCGTGATCGTCACTGGCGGCGCATCGGGGATCGGGCTCGCCTCGGCCCGCGCGCTTGCCGATGTGGGGCGCCCGGTCGCGCTGTGGGATATTGCCGGCGAGAAGGCGCGGGAAGCGGCCGAAGCCATCGCGCGCGAGACGGGTGTGAAGGCGATCGGCCTCGGCGTCGATATGCGCGATCTCGATGCCTATGACGCGGCCATCGCGCGGAGCAGCGCGGGCATGGGCCCAATCGGCGGCTTCGTCCACGCCGCCGGAGTAGTCGATACCGCCTCGATCGACGGGATGACGCCGGAAGGCTGGGAGGCGGGGATCAACACGCACCTGCGCCCGCTCGCCTTCCTCGCGCAGAAGCTCCAGCCCGATCTCGCCATGAACAATGGTTCGGCGATCGTCGCCATCGTCTCGATCAACGCGACACTGGGGAATGCGCTCAACCCGATCTACACCGCTGCCAAGGGCGGGATGCTGTCGCTCGTCCGCTCGCTGGCCGACCGGCTGGCGCGCGATGGGGTGCGGGTCAACGCGGTGTCGCCCGGCCAGATCCTGACGCCGATGATGCAGCCGGCGGTCGATGCCATGCCCGGCTTCTTCGAGAAGCGCATCCTGCTCGAACGGCTCGGCACACCGGAGGAGATCGGCAGCGTGGTGCGCTTCCTGCTGTCCGACGAGGCGAGCTACGTCACCGCCGCCGAGCTGGTGGTGGATGGCGGCAACATCTCGTCGCAGCGGGTTTAGGGTCTAAACTCAATCCAAACGACATCGTGATCGCCCGGAGAAGCCCGCTGGCAAGGAGCGTAGCGCAGCCGCGTAGCTGAAGCTACGCGCAAGCAAGCGACGCCGTCCAGCGGGCTTCTCCGGGCGACCCCTTGGGGCGGGCGTCTTTTGGCGTCACGCGGCGTCGCGCGTCGGTCACGATGGAAATCCATCGCTCCCGCCTTGGCTCCTAGCCTGACACAAAAATCCGCTCCGTCATGATGCCGTTTGGATTGAGTTTAGACCCTAATCCAAACGGACCAAGCGCACCTTCCGCTCTCCGTCTAATCGATTCTGTAAATCAGGTCATAAGGTGGAGAGCGATGAAATTCTCGATCATTTACGAAGCCCAGATGGTGGACACCTCGCGCGAGAACGAGGCGCGGACGTTCCATGAGACGATCGAGCAGGCGCTGCTCGCGGAGGAGATGGGCTTCGACAATGTCTGGGCGGTCGAGCATACCGCGCTGACGCAATATGCGCACATGTCCGCGCCCGAGACCTTCCTCGCGTTCCTTGCGGGTAAGACGACGCGGCTCGGCATCGGGCATGGCGTGGTGTGCCTGCCGCCGGCGATGAACCATCCGGTGAAAGTGGCGGAGCGGATCGCGACGCTCGATATCCTGTCGAACGGCCGCGTCCATTTCGGCATGGGCAAGGGCGGCACGCAGCAGGAATCGGGCACCTTCGGCTACGATCTCAACACGCTCCAGCCGATGATCGACGAATCCATGTACCTGATCCCCAAGATCATGGTGCAGGAGGAGATCGAGCACGACGGCGAATATATCAAGATCCCGCGCCGGCCGATCCACCCCAAGCCGTTCCAGAACCCGCATCCGCCGATCTACATGGCCTGTACTCGCGAGACGACTTTGGTGCAGGCCGGATCGCGCGGCATCGGCGCGCTGGTGCTCGGCTTCGCCGGGCCGGAGGATATCGCGAAGAAGAACGCCGTCTATCGCGAGAATTTCCGCAACCGCAAGGTGGGGGACCAGGTTGGCTTCCGCCCGACCGAGCATCTCGCCGCGCTGTGCCCGTCGATCGTGCTCGACGATCGCGAGAAGGCGCGCAAGATCGGGCTGCGCGGCCAGCGCTTCTTCGTCGAGAGCCTCGCGCATTGGTATCAGGGCGGGCCGAAGCCGACGGTCGACGAGGAACTGACCGCCGACGAACAAGTGGCGATCCTCCAGCAGGAGAAGGAGGCGGTGGTCGCCTATCTTTCCGAGGAGAAGATCACGATCGGCAGCGAGCATATCGGCAGCTACGGGGAGGTGCAGGACGCCTATGGCACCGCCGATGACTGCATCCGCTACGTGCAGCGGCTGTTCGATTCGGGGGCGGACGAAATCCTGTTCCTGTTCCAGATGGGCGGCGTGCCGCACGCCGCGATCCTGGAGACGATCCGCAACATCGGCGAGAAGGTCATCCCGCACTTCCGCGCGCAGGAGGCGGTCAGGCAGGCCGCCGCCGAATAGTCTCCCCACTCGGCCCGCCTTCACCGGCGGGCCGATTTTTTAATATCGGGAGAGAGGAATGCACGCGATCGCGATCGATGGCTTTGGCGGCCCTGAAGTTCTCCGCCTGACCGATCTGCCCCGACCGGCGCCGAGACCGGGCGAGGTGCTGGTCAGGGTGGCTTATGCGGGCGTCAATCCAGCGGACTGGAAAGCGCGCGAGGGCAAGCTGGCGCGCTATTTCGATTATCATTTTCCG
Organism: Sphingomonas sp. CL5.1; assembly: GCF_013344685.1. Taxonomy (NCBI): domain Bacteria; kingdom Pseudomonadati; phylum Pseudomonadota; class Alphaproteobacteria; order Sphingomonadales; family Sphingomonadaceae; genus Sphingomonas; species Sphingomonas sp. CL5.1. Next base: position 3,878,917 of record NZ_CP050137.1, on the reverse strand, counting down.
TTCGTACTGGGCTTCGATCTGTCGGGCACCGTCGCGGAGATGGGGCTGGGCGTCGAGAGTCTGACGCCGGGCGATCGAGTGTTCGGCATGTCGCGGCAAGGGCAGGGCGAGAATGGCGCCTATGCCGAATATTGCCTCGCCTGGCCCACGATGCTCGCGCCGGTGCCGCAGGGGATGAGCCTCGCCGAAGCCGCCGGGCTGCCGACGGCGGGGGCGACCGCTTATGGCGCGCTGGTCGATGCCGGCGGGCTGAAGACCGGCCAGGCCGTGCTGGTCAACGGCGGCGCGGGCGGGATCGGCAGCCTCGCGATCCAGATCGCCCGCGCAGCCGGTGCGCGCGTCGCCGCGACATGCAGCGCGCGCAACGCCGATTATGTGCGGTCGCTCGGGGCGGAACGCGCGATCGATTATGCCGGTGAGGATGTGGTGGCAGCCGCGCGCGACTGGTCGGAAGGCGGCGTCGATCTGGTGCTGGACGCGGTGGGGCTTGGCACGTTGCCTGGGTCCGCGACGGATCTGGTGAAACCCGGCGGCGCCTTTGTCGAGATAGAGACGCTGATCTCGCATGTGAGCGAGGCGGACATCGCCACCGCCGCGACGCGGGGAGTGCGTATCCTTTCCAATATGATCGCCGTGGCGCGACAGCCGGAGCATCTGGCCATGCTCGCCGAATTATGCGCGCAGGGGCGGGTCAAGCCCGCGCCGATCGAGGTGCTGCCGCTGGCGGATGCCGCCGAGGCGCACCGCCGTGTCGAAGGCGGTCATGTTCGCGGCAAGATCGTGTTGCGCGTGGACGATACGGAGGCAAGGTCGTGAACGGCGCGCCGCGCGTGTACGTCCTCGACGATCTGATCGCCAAGCCGGGCGAGGGGCGCGCGCTGCTCGATGCCTATATGGCCGATTATGCGCCGGGCGCGCGGGCGCGGGGCATGACGCTGGAGCATGTGCTGGTCAGCCCGCCGCTGTGGATGGACGACCAGCCGAATACGATCAGCATCACCTGGAGCGTCGCGGGGGCGGCGGGCTGGTGGGCGATGCGGCACGCCGCCGGCGCCGATCCCGGCACGACTGCCTTCTGGGAGGCGGTGAGCGACCGGCTCCTTGGCCGTGCGCGTCGTTTCGCCGCCGCGCCCGGCGACGTGGAGGCGCTCGGCCATGGCTGATTTCACCGCGTTGCTCACGCTGCGGGCGGATGCGGATCGCGCGGCGGTCGCGCGGAAGTTCGCCGATGCGACACTCGTCGCGCCGACCTTGCCGGGGGTGTTCGAGGGCGGCGACCTGATCGTCCACCATCGTGGCGGCGGCACTGGCCTGCCGGCCGACCCGGCGGTCGCGCATATCGACGGCGCGGTTTACGAAACCATTGCGGAGAGCGGGGCGGAGCCGGGGCTGCGCGACGGCGTCTATCGCATCCTGCTGCTCGCGGTCGCGCCGGGCACGCCGGACCATATCGTCCGCCAGTTCGAGGCGGAGACGCTGGCGATGCCGCGCTATATCGGCGCGATCCGCAACTGGCGGCTGAGCCGTGTGACCAAAGCGATGGGCGCGCGGGCGTGGACCCATGCGTGGGAACAGGAATATGCCGATCCCGGCGGCCTGCTCGGCCCCTATATGACCAATCCCTATCATTGGGCACGCGTCGATCGCTGGTTCGATCCGGAATGTCCGGAACATATCGTAGACACGCGCCTGTGCCACAGCTTCTGTGCGATCGGACGGAGCGTGCTCCGGGGGCATGGCGCATAACGGAGAGGAACGGATGCGACGCTTGCGGAGAAAGGCGCGCTGATCGTCGGCGTCGCGCCGGTCATCGCCATTTCCTCGCGAAACGGGAACCGGCGCCCCCCGGCGCCGGTCCCCGTAGCCCGCGTCAGAACTTCAACGTCGCATCGACCCCGAAGGTGCGCGGCGGGCCGTAATTGACGCCGGCGATGCCGATCGACGGGCCGAAATCGATGCCCGCCTGCCGCGTGTGGTCGTTCAGCAGGTTGTCGGCATAGACGCTCACGCGCAGCTTCGTGCGCCCGCCGCCCAGATCGATATCCGAAAGGCTGATCCGCGCGCTGAGCAGATCCTGCCCCGGATCGGCGATCGCGTCGTTCGCCGGGTTGAGCAGGTCGATGGTGTGGAAATAGCGCTTGCTGGTATGGGCGTAATCGACGCGCAGCATCAGGTCGGCGAAGTCCAGCCGGTGCGATGCCTGCGCGCCGACATGCACCGTCCAATTGGGGACATAGGGGAATTTCGCCTGCTTCGCGTAATCGCCGACGATGCCGGTATTGGGATCGGCGAGCAGGAACTCGGTATAGGTCGGATCTACATAGCCGAGGCTGGCATCGAACTGGACGCGCCTGATCGGTATCGCCAGCAGCTCAAGCTCGAAGCCCTGGTAGCGCGCGTTGGCGTTCGGGATGAAGCCGTTGCCGCCGGCATATTGCGGCACTTGGAGGTCGTCGTAGTCGGTGCGGAACAGCGAGCCGTTCAGCCGCAGGCGGTGATCGAGGAACTCGCTCTTGAAGCCGACTTCATAGGAGGTCGCCTTTTCCGGCTTGAAGGTGAACGGGAAGGTGACGCCGGTTGTCAGGTCCACGCCGGCGCGCGCGTCGAACCCGCCGGACTTGTAGCCGGTCGAGAAGCGCGCATAGGTGAGGATGTCCGGGGTCCACTGGAAGCTGATCGACCCGAGGTACGACCAGTTGCTGAACGACAGGTCGCCGGTGCGCGACGGCCCCGGCGTGGCGCCGGGATTGGGAAGCTGTCCGGCGAAGGGCTGAGGCGTCGGGATGCTCGTCTCGTCGATCGAGCGGCTGTCATGGGTGTAACGGAGGCCGCCGGTCAGCTCGAGCCGCTGGCCGAGGATCATCGGCTTCCAGCTCACCTGTCCGAAGCCGGCCACGGATTCGCTGCGCGTGTGATAGGCCATTGTCTGGCCGAGGTTGACGCCGATCAGGTCGATGCCCTGACCCGTCAGCGCGTCGCCCACGGCGCTCGGATAGCCGAGTGCGGCAAGATAGGCCGGCGGCAGGACGACCGTGTAGTAATTGTCGTTCAGCTCGCTCGCGCGCTCGTTGAAATAATAGGCGCCAAGGACGTAGCTCAACGTGTCGGTCTTACCGAGGACCTGGAATTCCTCGCTGAACTGACGCTGCCGCAGATCCTGATTATAGGCGACGAACGGCGAGACGCGCTGCACCGAATAGAGCGTGGGCGAGGTGAAATCGATCACTTCGCCCATCAGGTTGCCGGCATAATTGGTCGGCTCGCTCGAATCCCAGCCGCGCCATGCGGTGATCGACTTGAAGGTCAGCGCCTTGCTCACCTCGTAAGCGGCGGTGATCGCCGTGCCATAGGTCTTGGCGGTCTGCTGGCCGACATATTCGGTCGGCAGCTTGTCCTGATATTGCGGGCTGACGACAAATGGATCGCCGCCATAGGAAGGCGAGCGCGCGAAATAGGTCGCTGCGGGCTGATAGGCGGAGATGATCTCGAACGGCCCGCGCTGGCCCTTGGAATAGCTCCAGTCCGCCGACACGTCGACGGTCAGCTTGCCCCAGTCGCCATGGATCTTGCCCCATGCGGCGGTGGTCTTGCGCGCGCCGGGATCGCGATCGCGCGGGGTGTTGGGGTTGTCGACGAAGCCGTCGCGCTCGCTATGCGTCACCGCGAAGCTCGCCGAAAGGCCGCTATTGCCCCACGCGCCGGTGTCGATCGATGCGCGGGTGAACCACGCATTGTAGCTGCCATAGCCCGCCTTCAGCTCGGCGCCGAATTCCTGCGGGGGCTTCTTGGTGATGATGTTGATCGCGCCGGCGGTGGTGTTGCGGCCGTAGAGAGTGCCCTGCGGGCCGCGCAGCACCTCGATCCGCTCGGGATCGACCAGGTCGAAATTGTTCGCCGCCTGCCGGCCCAGATACACGCCGTCGAGATACATGCCGACCGGGCTGTCGATCGTCAGCAGCGGCTCGGCCGAGCCGATGCCGCGGATATAGGGCTGGGTGCCGGTGATGCTGCCCGAGGCTTCGGAGATCGCGACGTTGGGCACGAGCTGCGTGAGCTTGTCGACGCTCCTGAAATTGAGCTGGTCGAGCATCTGCGCGCCGAGCGCGGAGACCGAGACCGGGGTCGACTGAATACTTTCCTCCTGCCGGCGCGCGGTGACGACGACATCGGTGATGCGGCCCTCGTCCACGGCTGGCTTCTGCGCTGGGGCGTCCTGCGCCCAAGCGGGGGTGGCGAGCGCAGCGGAAAGGACGGCGAGGCTGGCCGCGAAACGGAGGTTGGCGCGTATCATTATCGAAAACTCCCTGAAGATCGGAAAAGGGATGCCCGCGGCCGCGTCGAAGGCGCGCCGACCGGGATGGGGCGAGCGATGATGGCCGGATCGTGGATACGGCTGCCCGATCCGTTCGATCCTTCCCAGACTTGTGGTCATGGCGCCGCCCGTCGCGCGGCTTGCATCGTTTCGGCGCGCGCCTTGAGCGCCCACGCGGTATCGTCGAACGCCCGCTTCACCCACGGGCCGCAGAAGCGCATGACGTGGATGCCGTTCTCGCCGAGGAAAGCGTCGGTCGATTGATAGGCTGATCGCTCCGGCCCCAGCGTCTCGATGATCTGGTCGCGCCGCGCCGGATAAGGCCAGGCATCGTCATGCGGGAGCTGCCACGATAGCAATCTCCCCGGATCGAAGGCGCAGACATATTCGCAATTGGGGAAGGTGACGCCCGGCTCGGTATAGCTTTTCAGCACCATGTTGACCGGCGCGCCCATCTCCAGCGTGGAGTCGGCGGCGACGCAGAACGGATTCCACTCGCCGTAGCGGGGAAGGTCGATCAGGATTTCCCAGATCAGGGCGGCGGGGGCGTCAATCTCGATCCGGTCGGAGCGCACCACCGCGTCGGGATTGAACCAAGTGAGGCGGCTTTCACCCTCCCGCATTTTCCCTCTCCTCCTGTTCCGCATTCTGTTGTCGGACGGCTATGATGCCATCGCTTTGCGTAAGATTGTGCCGCTAAGTTCTGGATCGCGTCAAGTGGCAGCTACGCATTTCGTTAGGCGTTTCGTAAAAATGCCAGTGTTTGCGGAAGCGTGATGCGTTCTTGCCACAAGATCGGCGATTCAGCGGACAGCCGGTTCGCGGCGGCGCTTATCCCGATAAATCAAGCTCCTGTCCGGCGCTGACGCCGTCCCAGTACCGCGAGGCCTCGGCGCCGGTATGGAAGCCTTCGAGCGTCGCGGGTGTTGCCGCGATCAGTTCGAGCAGCATGGCGGGATCGTCCGGCGCTTGCAGATAGGCGACGCGCGTCGCGCCGCCGCCCGCTTCGGCCTCGAACAGAAGGTCGAGACCGCCTTTCGTCGCCGTCTCCTTCGCGGCGGCGACATTCTGCACCAGCCAGGCGACATGATGCATCCCGACCCGCACTCGCCCGCCTTCGTCATGATAAGGCGAGGGGCCGCGCCCGTGCGGGCGGATGATCTCGATCTGCGTTCCGTCCTGATAGGATAGCGCGACATCGATCGTGACGCGCGCCGATCGGCCGCGATAGCGCCCTTCGAGCGTGACGTTGCGATAGACGGTCCACGGCCCGATGCCGGCGAAGGTGCGCCAGCGACCGGTGGCGGCGTCGAGATCCTCGGTCAGCCAGGCGATCTGGCGGATCGGGCCGAGCGTCGCGATCAGCCCGTCACGCGTCATGATCGGCCTTCGCCAGTTCGAGGATATTCCGGGCGCGCGCCGCCGTCGCGATTTCCCGGCCCATTTGCTCCAGCATCGCCGCGATCTTCGTATCCAGGCATGTGCCGTCCGCCGCGAACACCGGTTCGGCGGTGTTGATCGCCACGCCCATCGGCGTGTTCCATCCCCGCAGCGCGTGGACGATGTTGCGCAGCGCGGTCAGCGTGTTGACCGCGCCTTGCCAGCCCGCGCCGGTCGCGAGACTGCCGACCGGACGTCCGTGAAAATAGGGCATCGGGTCGTCGCGCATGTCCTCGGTGTAATCGAGGGCGTTCTTGACCAGCCCGGAGATGCTGCCGTGATAGCCGGGCGAACCGATGATGACGCCATCGGCGCGGCGCAGCGTATCGACCATTGCGCCTGCGGTATCGCTGCGATCCGGGCTGGACGGATTGAACAGCGGCATGTCGAGTTGCACGCCCGCGATGAGCGTTACTTCCGCACCCTCGGCTTCGGCGCCCCGGAGCGCGAGAACCAGCGCCTTTTCGGTAGAGGAATCGGGTTTGAGCGTGCCGCCGATCGCGACGACGAAGGGGCGCGGCCCGGAATCGGTCATGGACGAGCCTTTCCGCTTGCGGGTTCAGCGCCGCGGTGCGGCATTCGCGTCGATCTAACGCTCATCGAGCGACTGCCCCTCCGTTTATCATGGCAGGTTTCGTATCGAGGTCGTGGGCGGGTGAAATCCTCCAGTTGGACTAGTGCGCACCTTTTTTTGCGATTTTTTGAGCGAGATATAATGATAATATCGTCATATGTTTTATATTTGCGTATAATTATCGCTGTAAATATACGCATCTATCTTGAAATATGAGTCGGCCCGGTAAGCCGTTCGCCGTCGTCCCCGGAGCAGGAGAAGCCATGCCGAGCCATGAGGACAAGGTCCGCGTCGTCGAAACCTATATCGCAGCGTTCGCCAAGGGGGACCCGGAAGCGGTCGTCGCCCTGTTCGCCGAGGATGCGACGGTGGAGGACCCGGTCGGTTCGCCCGCGCGTCATGGGCGCGATGCGATCCGCGCTTTCTATGTCGCGTCGATGGCGACCGGCGCGAAGCTGACGCTCGAAGGGCCGGTGCGCACAGCCGCCGATTATGCCGCCTTCGCATTTTCGGTGACGTTGAATTACGGCGGCGAGAAGCGCGTGGACGTGATCGACACCTTCCGCTTCGACGACGCGGGCAAGGTGATCGAGATGCGCGCCTATTTCGGCCCGGCCAACATGCAAGGATTTTAAGGAATGCGCGAAGCCGTCATCGTCTCCACCGCCCGCACGGGTATCGGCAAGGCCTATCGCGGCGCCTTCAACATGACCGAGGCGCCCGCGCTCGCCGGCCATGTCGCGAAGGCGGCGGTCGAGCGTGCGGGGATCGACCCGGCGCGAATCGACGATGTCATCATGGGCGTCGGCAACCAGTGGCTGACGCAGGCGGCCAATGTCGGGCGACTCACCCCGCTCGTCGCGGGCATCCCGAACACGGTGGCGGGCATGTCGCTTGATCGCAAATGCTCCTCCGGGCTGAACGCGATCGCGCTCGCCGCGCGGTCGATCATCGCGGGTGACAACGACGTGGTGCTGGCGGGCGGGGTCGAGAGCATCTCGATGACGATCACCAAGGATGCGCCGCGCTACCAGAACCAGTCGGCCAAGGCGGCGGACCCCGCGATCTACATCCAGATGATCGAGACGGCGGAGATCGTCGCCGAACGCTATAGCGTCAGCCGCGAGGCGCAGGACGAGTTCGGCGCGCTCAGCCAGCAGCGCGCCGCCGCCGGGCAGGCCGCCGGCCGCTTCGCCGAGGAGATCGTGCCGATCACGGTGGAGAAGCAGCTCTACGAGAGGGACGGCAGCAAGGCCGGCACCGAGACGGTGACGCTTGACCGCGACGAGGGCGTGCGCGCCGGCACCACCTATGAGGCGCTCGCCGCGCTGAAGCCGGTGTGGAAGGACGGCGAGTTCGTGAAGGAGGGCCGGTTCGTCACCGCCGGCAACGCCAGCCAGCTTTCCGATGGCGCATCGGCGCAGATCGTGATGGACCGCGCGACGGCGGAGCGCGAGGTGCTGCCGATCCTCGGCGTCTATCGCGGCTTCCAGGTCGCCGGCTGCCGGCCTGACGAGATGGGCATCGGCCCGGTCTTCGCGGTGCCGAAGCTGCTTGAGCGCGCAGGCCTCACGGTGGACGATATCGGGCTGTGGGAACTGAACGAGGCGTTCGCCAGCCAGGCGCTCTATTGCCGCGACCGGCTCGGGATCGACCCGGGCAAGCTCAATGTCAACGGTGGCGCGATCGCGATCGGCCATCCATTCGGCATGACCGGCAGCCGCCTGACCGGCCACGCGCTGATCGAAGGAAAGCGGCGCGGCGCGCGCTATGTCGTCGTGTCGATGTGCGTCGCGGGCGGCATGGGTGCGGCCGGATTGTTCGAGATCGTCTGAAGGAAAACGCGATGGCAGGATTGTTCGAAGGGAAGACCGCATTCGTCACTGGCGGGGGTGCTGGTATCGGTCGCGCCACCGCGCTCGCCTTCGCGGCGGAAGGAGCGAAGGTCGCCGTCGCCGATCTGAAGGGCGCGGAGGCGGTCGCCGCCGAGATCATCGCGGCCGGCGGCGAGGCGTTCGCGATAGAGCTGGACGTGACCGACGAGGCGGCGGTGAACGCTGCGGTCGATGCTGTGGTGGCGCGCTGGGGGCGCCTCGATTGCGCCTTCAACAATGCCGGCGTGACGCTGGAGATGCTCGGCACGCCGTGGGGCGACCTCGATGCCTATGACCGCACCGTCGCGATCAACCAGCGCGGCGTGGTGTTGTGCATGGCGGCGGAGTTGCGCCACATGGCGGCGCGGAAAAGCGGGGCGATCGTCAACACCTCGTCGATCGCGGGCCTGTCCGGCGCGGGTGGCGCGGCCTATTGCGCCAGCAAGCATGCGGTGATCGGCCTCACCCGCTCGGCCGCGCTGCGCTTCGCGGCGGAAGGCATCCGCGTCAACGCGGTCTGCCCCGGCGTGATCGCCACGGCGATGACCGCGCCGATCGCGGCCGATCCGCAGGGCAAGGCCGTGCTCGACCAGATGATGCCGATCGGCCGGATGGGCGAGGCGCGCGAGATCGCCGATGCGGTGATCTTCCTCTGCTCCGACAAGGCGAGCTTCATCACCGGCCACCCGCTTGCGGTCGACGGCGGCTTTGCCGCGCGCTGACGGCGGCGAAGCGTGTTGACGGCCCGGCGCGGGTAGCTACACCTGCGCCGCGATTTGGAGACATGCGTTGCGACCAGAGGGCAAGGGGGATCGGCGCGGACGCGGCCGAAAGCCGGCCGAATATGATACCGACGATATGGACGAGCGGATCATCGCCGCGCTGCGCCAGAACGGGCGGATCGCCAATCGCGACCTCGCCCGCGATCTGGGGGTGAACGAGGCGACCGTCCGCACCCGTCTGCGCCGGCTGGAGGATGCGGACATGCTGCGCGTCGTGGCGATGCGCGATCTGTCGGCGATGGGCTTCGAATATCTCGCGCCGGTGGGCGTGCAGGTGAAGGGCCGCTCGGCGGCGGCGGTGGGGGAAGACCTTGCGCGGATCGAGCGGGTCATCACCGTCAACGTCGCGATCGGCACGCACGATCTGGAAATCCAGGTGGTCGCCACCAGCCTTTCGGAGATGCAGGAATTGCTGACGGAGGTGATCGCCAAGGTCGACGGCGTGGCGCGACTGTTCCCCAGCCTCGCGCTCAAGGTGCTCAAATACAATCCGGAATGGGCGCCTTTATGACCCGTATCGCGCTTGACGAACTGGACGAGCGGATCATCGAGCGGCTAGGGCATGACGCGCGCGTCTCCAACCGTGAGATCGGGCGCGAGTTCGGCCTGACCGAAGGCACGATCCGCGCGCGCGTGAAGCGGCTGCTCGACAACAAGGTGATCCGCGTCGCGGCCGTCACCAACGCCAACCGGCTGCGCAATCCGATCCTCGCCTATCTGTGGGTGGAGGCGGACAGCGCCTCGGATATCGAGCGTGTCGCGCGGGCGCTGGGCGCGCTTCCCGAGATCACCTTCGTCGCGACGATCCTTGGGCGGGCCGACGTGCTGGCGATGACATTGGTCGAGAATGGGGCGGAGCTGACCGATTTCCTCCACCAGACGGTGGACAAGATTCCCGGCGTCCACCGCGTGCGCTACAGCCTCGGCCAGAATTTCATCAAGCACGACTATCGCTGGTGCTCGCTAGTCGATTGAGCGGGATCAGCCGTTGACCCAGCCGGCCGTCACGCCCGCCGGCCCGATCGTGCCGTCCACGATCGCGCGCGGCTCGGATCGCGAATAGCTGATTCGCCAGCCGTCCGGCGTCTTGCGGTAGCGGTCGTGATAGAAATTCGCGAGCATCCGAAAGGCGCCGCTGCGCGGATCGTAGGTGGCATAGCCGAGGTTCCAGCGGGCGCGAGCCTCGTCGCCGTCCACCTCGATCTCGCCGTTATGTCCCTGATGCACGTCGACGATCGGCGTGGTCGCCGCCATCCGCATGAACACGTCGATCAGCCCGTCGACGCCGAAGCTGCCGAGCGGCGGGAAGTCGATCTCCGCATCGGGGGTGAAGCACGCGCGGATCGCCGCCACGTCCTTCGCGTCGCAGGCGTTGAGATAGCGCGCCTTGAGGCGGCGGATGTCGCTCTCCGCCTCCAGCCGGGCGATGCGGGACTCGAGGTCGTTCATGGCAACTTCTCCACGCGCGTGGCCGGCACCGGATGATCCTTCGCCCCCGTCCAGCGCAGCAGCATCGTGCCGTGGGCGTGCCCCGCCGTATCGAGCCAGTTGCCGAAGCCGGAATCGCGCGCGGCGATCACGATCGTCACCGTGCCGTCGGGATTCGGTTTCGCCCCGTGCGCGTTCACATGGATCTTGTGATGCCGGTAATCGAGCGATTCGAACCAGACATTGTCCACCTGGAAGTTCCAGAAGGTGCAATTCGGGATCGGCGTCTCGATCACCAGCATCTCGTCCGGCGCGAGCTTCCAATAGCCGTGCAGGTAGAAGATCGTGGGATCGCCACCCGCCTTCTGGAACATCGTCTGATCGATCGTGGCGAGCCGGTTGGCGTCCGCCAGCAGCATGTCGGTCCAGCGCAGGAAGGTGCGCGCGGTGCCCTCCACGAAGGCGGCGGCGCGGTGCAGGCCCTGCTCCAGCATCGCGGCGGTGAGCGGTTCGGGCGTCGCGCGTGGGCGGTCGATTGCCTCGATCCTCACCGTGGCCGGAATCTCATTGTCATGATCGAGGAAGGTCTGGCGCACGATCAACATCGAGCTGTCATCCGCCAGCGGCAGCCAGTTGCCGGACGCGCGCTCCCTGCTCACGACGATCTCGAAGCCGCCGTCCGGGCCGAACGCCATGTCCGCCGAATCCAGCTCGCCGGTGGAGGCCATCGTGCCGTCGACCGCATAGCGGTTCGCCTTGGTGCCGAAGCTCAGGATCGGCACCGACCCGCGATTGCCGGTGAGGCGATAGGTTCGCGCGCCGCTGATCGCGGCGTTCATGTAGATATTGTCGGGATTGTCCGCCCCGATCTTCGCGGTCGGGTGCGAGGCGGCGTAAAAGCCGGGGAAATCGCTGTCGGCATTCTCCAGATGCATGTCGAGCGCGATGCGGGTCAGGCGCGTCAGGTAGCGATAGCCCTCCGCCCGGTCGATCGGCGTGTGCGCGATCGGCGCGCCCAGCACCACCTCGCCGATCGCCTCCAGCTTGCGGCAGAAATCGCGCCACACCTCGCCCGAGGCGACGCGCTGTTCCACGCCCCCGCTCATGGCGCCATATACTGGCCGCCGTTCACGTCGAGCGACGCACCGGTGACCACCTTCGCATAATCGGAGAGGAAGAAGAGGACGGTTTTCGCGCAATCCTCCTCCGGCGGGATGATGCCGAGCGGGATGCGCGCGGTGACCTCGCCCACCACCGCGTCGCGGTCACGGCCGGCGGCGACCTCGCGGTCGATCCAGTCGTGCACCGGCTTGCCGCCGATCCAGCCCATGCGCGTCGTGTTGACGCGGATGCCGTGCGGGCCGAAATCCTTCGCCATGTGCCGGGTGAGCACGTTGAGCGCGCCCTTGCCCGAGGCATAGCCGCCCTCGCCGGGGAAGGGGTTGACGGTGGACATGGTGGAGACGTTGACGATCGCCCCGCCGCTTTGCGCCTTCATCGCCGGGAATACCGCCTGCGCCATGCGCAGCGCGCCGAGGCAGTTCACGTCGAGCACCTTCAGCCAGTCGGCCGGATCGGCCTGATCGACGGTCGTCCAGTTGCCGTGGATATAGGCGCTGTTGACGAGGCCATCGATGCGGCCGAATGCGTCGAGCGTCGCCTTCGCCAGCGCCGCGCATTGGCCCGCGTCGGTCACGTCGGTCGCGCGGGCGACCACCTCGCCGCCGCCCGCGACGATGTCGTCCGCGACCCGATCGAGGAACGCCTGGTTGCGCGCACCGATCGCGACCTTCGCGCCCTCCCGCGCGGCGATCCGGGCGAGCGACTGACCCATGCCCGGCCCGACGCCGCTGACGATGATGACCTTGCCCTCAAGCAGCATGATATTCGTCCTCCGCCATCACCGGCACCAGATCCGGAGGCGCGTCCTTCATCCACGGATCGGCTTCGGCGCGGTGCGTGATGCGCCAGCCCTCGGGCGTGCGCACGAGATCGTCGACATAGGTCGCGCCGACGAAGAACAGATGGTCGCCGCCCGGCCGCGCGAGCCGCATCGGATTGAACAGCATCGTCCGCGCGCTCGCCCCGTCGCCATCGAGCCGGATCAGCGGCGGGCCGATCAGATGCTGGGTGAGGGGGAAGGCGGCGAGCGCCTTCGCCAGCCACGGCTTGATCTTCGCGTAATCGCCGGTCTCGCCGCCCGTCACCGCGTAATCGAAGGTCGCGTCGGGCGTGAAAACGCGATCGAGCGCGTCGAAATCCTTCGCGTCGATCGCATAGACATAGATGGCGAGAAGCTGCTGGATCGCGACGATATCGGCGACGGCGCGCGGGTCCATGCCTGCCGCTCCGTCAGGCGCCCAGCCCGTCGGGCGCGCCGGGCAGCATCGGCTGGTAATAGCCCGCCGACCAGCCGCCATCCACCGCCAGCTCAGCCCCGGTGATATAGCTCGCCTCGTCGGAGGCGATGAACAGGCTGGCGCGCGCGATCTCCTCCGGCTCGCCGATGCGTTGCAAGGGCACGCGCCTGTAATCCTTGTTGAGCGCGTCACCGGCCAGCCCCATCGGATTGCCCATCTGCGTGTTGACGCCGCCCGGATGGACCGAGCAGACGCGGATGCCGCGCGGCCCCAGCTCCATCGCCAGCGATTTGCTCAGCCCGCGCACCGCCCATTTGCTTGCGCTATAGACCGACAGGCCGTTGCAGCCGCGCAGCCCGTCCACCGACGAGATGTTGACGATCACGCCGCGCCCGGCCTTTGTCATCACCGGCGCGACATGCTTCGCGCCGAGCATCGCACCGAGCACGTTGATCGCCAGCACGCGCTCCGCCTCGCCCGCGTCGAGCATCTCGATCGGCGTGAAGTGGACCACGGCGGCGTTGTTGACCAGGATATCGACCGTGCCGAACGCCTCGATCGCGGTGGAGACGGCGGCGGCCCAATCCTGCTCCGAGCGCACGTCGAGCTTGCGGAACCGTGCGTTGCCGCCGATCTCCGCCGCGACGGCCGCGCCCTTGTCCTCGATCACGTCGCCGATCACCACGCGCGCGCCCTCGGCGGCGAACAGCCGCGCGGTCGCCGCGCCCATGCCCTGCGCGCCCCCGGTGACGATCGCCACCTTGCCGTTCAACCGTCCCAAGTCATCCTCCTACCATTGTCGCTATTAATCTTGTTGGGCGCGATATGCGTTATATTATAGCTTAACAATTGCGCATTTCGATGTATATTTCCACGAATATACACGGCATGCAAGGTGATCCGGGTGAGGGAGAGCGAAATGGACGAGAAACTGCTTTTCCCCGAGGGCGCGGCGCTGATCTTCGGCGCGACGGGCGGGATCGGGCGCGCCGTCGCACTCGAATTCGCGCGCTCGGGCAGTGACGTCGCGGTCGTGTGGCGATCGAAGCGCGAGGCTGCCGAGTCACTTGCACGCGAGATCCAATCGCTCGGGCGGCGCGCCAGTGTCCATGCCTGCGACGTCACCGATACGGCGGCGGTGGACGCGACCGTCGCGGCGGCCGTGGCTGCGCATGGGCGCGTGCATACGATGGTATGGGGTGCGGGGCCGCTCGCCGATCAGGTCTATCTCGCCGAAACGAGCGACGCGCAATGGCGGCGCGCGATCGATGTGGAGGTGCATGGTTTCTTCAACGCCGGGCGCGCGGTGATCGCGCACATGCGCGGCGCGGGAGGCGGCTCGATCATCCATCTCGGCTCGGCGGGCGACCTGCGCTGGCCGGACAAGGACGGCCTGTCGGTCGCGCCCAAGGCGGCGAACGAGGCGCTGGTGAAGGGCTTCGCGCGCGAGGAAGGGCGATACGGCATCCGCGCCAACACCGTGCTGGTCGGGGTGATCGAGGCGGGGATGTTCCTCGAACTGACCCGGCAAGGGGTGTTCGACGAGGAATGGACGCGCGAGGTGCACAAGAACCTAGCGCTCAAACGCTGGGGCAAGCCGGAGGAGATCGGTTACGCCGCCGTGTTCCTGGCCTCGTCGAACGCCGCCTATGTCACCGGCCAGCAGATCGCGGTGGCGGGCGGGTACGGCATCTGACCGTGCCCGCCCGTGCGTCGGCTCACATATCGAAGGCGCTGCGCAGATCGGCGGCGGCAAGGTCCAGTGCCGCGTCGGCGGGCGGCAGGACGCCCGGCATGCTGGCGAAGCCGTGGAACACGCCCGCCACGCGCTCCAGCCTGACGAGCACGCCCGCCGCCTTCAGGCGAGCGGCATAGGCTTCGCCCTCGTCGCGCAGCGGATCATATTCGGCCGTGATGATGGTCGCGGAGGGGAGGCCGGAAAGATCCTTCGCGCGCAATGGTGCCGCGAGCGCGGGCGGATTCGCCACTGCTTCGCCGACATATTGCTCCCAGAACCAGCGCATCATCGGGGCGGTGAGGAAATAGTCCGCGCCGTTGGCGCGATAGGATTCGCGGGTGAAATCGGCGTCCGTCACTGGATAGATCAGCAACTGGTGCGCGATCGCGCGCCCGCCGCGTTCCTTCGTCAGCAGGCACAGCGCCGCCGCGAGGTTGCCGCCCGCGCTGTCGCCGGCGACCGCGATCCGGCCGGTGTCGATGCCCGGCCCGGCATCGCCCAGCGCCTGAAGCGCGCCATAGCTCGCCTCCAGCGGGGCGGGGAACGGATGTTCCGGCGCGCGGGGATAATCGAGCGAGACGACCGCAACCTGCGCCTTGGCGGCGAGCGCGCGGCAGGTGACGTCGTGCGTTTCGATGCTCCCGCACACCCAGCCGCCGCCGTGGAGGAAGAGCACCACGGGCAACGTCTCGCCGGGCCGCGGATGATAGAGCCGCGCGGGTGTGCCTGCGAGCACGAGGTCACGCACCTCGGCCACTTCCATTTTGGGGAAGGGGAGGGGTTGCACATCCCCGAGCCGGAACGCCTCGACCGAGAACGGTGCGGCGGTGGAGGGAAGCCGCTTCATCATCTCCAGGATCTGTGCAGCGGCGGGATGGAGGGGCATGGTCATTCTCCGTTGGTCAGAGGGCTTGTGGGGAGCATAGAGGGCCGGGATGGCAAAACCTGATCAAGGCGCATTCTCCGATCTGCTTTTGGCGCTCTATGGAGGGCTGCTGGAGGCGACGCCGTGGGAGCGTTTCCTGCGCGATTTCGCGGCTTGGCTCGATGCGACCTATGCCACGCTGATCCTGACCGCGCCGGGCATGACGACGCCGGGCGCGATCCTGACGCCGGGCGCGCCGGCTGAGCGGAGCGAGGAATATGCCGAGAGCTTCTTCGCGAGCGATCCGTTCACGGGGCTTCCCGAAGGCAAGGTGACGGCCTTCGCCGAATTCCTCGGCGGCGAGATGGCGCGCGACAGCGATTTCTATCGCGACTTCCTCGCGGCGGCGGGGGGCGACCAGATTCTCGGCGTCGACCTTCGCTTCGACAGCGGGTTCGAGGCGCGATTGCGCGCGACCCGCGATCGCAGCCGCCCCGATTTCGGCCAGGCCGAGCGCACGGCGTTCCAGGCGATCGTCCCGCACCTCCGCCACGCGATCGGCCTGTTCGAGCGACTGCAGGTTTCCGGCGCGGAACAGGGCGTCTATCGCGGCACGGTGGAGCAGATGGGGGTAGCCGCGATCATCCTCAACCGCGACGGCCGGGTGGTGCGGACGAACGCGGTCGCGGACCGGCTGCTGGCGGCGGGAGATGGGCTTGCGGTCGCCGATTGCCGCTTGCGACTCAAGGACGCGGCGCAGCGCAAGGGGCTGGACGCGCTGCTGCGATCGCTCGACGCCGATCCCGCCCCGCAGCGTTTCCGCATCGCGCGCGCCTCGGGCCATGACCTCGCGGCGATCGCCAAGCCAATCGCCGCGCCCGCCTTCATGCGCGGCGGCGCGGCGCTCGCCCTGTTCGTCAGCGATCCGGGGCAGGAGGCGCAGTTCGATCCCGAAGCCATCCGCGACCTGTTCCAGCTTACCCGCATGGAGGCGAACCTCGCGGTGGCGCTCGCCAGCGGCCGTTCGCTGGTCGATGCGGCGGACGCGTTGGGCATCGCGCACAATACCGCGCGGTCGCACCTGCGCTCGATCTTCGCCAAGACCGGTGCCCGCCGCCAGTCGCAACTCGTTCACCTGCTGCATGGCGGAGTCCAATAAGGTTGCATGTCCTTGCGCTGCTGATACCATGTATTCATACGAATATCACGAATGTATAGCTGATATTCTATTGATATGCGAAGGAGAGGTGGTGTGGGTCAGGAGCGGGTTCCCGATCGTGAGGCGCTGGTCGCCGAGGCGCGGGCGCAGACCGGGCTGGACGATTTTGGCGACACTTGGTTCTTCGCCAATATCGACGCACTGGTGCCGTCGCTGAACGGAGAAGCCCAACTCAGTGCTGCTGGCGTGGCGGTGGCGAGGGGGATGATCGTCAACGGCCTCGTCAATCGCCTGCGCCATGTCGATCTGGTCAAGCGCCATCCCGAGATCCTCGACGAGCAGGTCGAGGCGGCGGCGGTGGTGGTCGGCCTGCCGCGCACCGGCAGCACGATGCTCCACCGGATGCTCGCCGCCGCGCCGGGGATGACCGGCGTGCGCTGGTTCGAGGCGCAGAATTATGCACCGTTTCCCGGTGAGGAGCGCGGACGTCCCGAAGCGCGGCGGCAGGCGGCACAAGGGCTGCTCGACTATATGGTCGCCAATATCCCGGACCTGATGTCGATCCACCCGATGAGCCTCGACCAGCCGGACGAGGAACTCATCATTCTCGGCCAGCTCTATTCGAGCACGATGATCGAAGGGACATACCATGTCCCCGGCTTCGCGCACTGGCTGACGGAGCATGACCGCGCGCAATGCTATCGTGATCTGAAGCAGATACTGCAAGCGCTGCAATGGCAGGACCCGGCGCGCAAGGGCGCCCGCTGGGTGCTCAAGACGCCGGGGCACCTGATGACGCTCGATGCGGTGATCGAGGTGTTCCCCGAAGCCCGCATCGTCATGACGCACCGCGATCCGGTCGCCACGGTGCCGTCCTATTGCAGCATGGAATACAGTCTGTACCGCATGGTGTCGAACACGATCGACCGCGAGAGCGTCGCGCGTTTCTGGGTGCCGCGGCTGGCGCAATTGCTCGATGGCTTCATGCGGGTGCGCGACGCGGTGGACGGGCGCAATTTCATCGACGTGCGCTATCCCGATCTGCTCACCGATCCGATCGGTCAGGGCGAGCGCGTGCTCGCCGCCGCCGGGGTGGCGGTCACGCCGGACGTTCGCGCGGGCATGGCGCAATGGATCGAGCACAACAGGCGCGAGGATCGCGCGCCGCACAGATACACACTCGCGGATTTCGGGCTGGACGAGGCCGAGGTCGCCCGGCCCTTCGCGACCTATCGCGCGCGGTTTATCGAACCGGGAGCCTGAAGCGGCCTGCATATTCCTGTCCGGCGGCCCGGCTATCTCCCTTATTGCGGCATCGGCGGGTAGCTGGCCAGGAAGCCGGCGTCGGCGATCATATACTGGCCGTTGATCCCGCCCGAGCGCGGGCTGGCGAGGAACAGCGCCAGCTCGGCGATATGCTGCGGCGACAGCATCCCGGCATAGGGCACCGTTTCGAGCGTATCCGCCGGGGTGATGGTCGGCACCCCCTCCACGCCCAGGATCGCGGTGGCGACCGGACCGGGGCAGATCGCGTTGACGCGCGCGCCGCTTGCGGCAAAGGCTTGCGATGCGGATCGCACCAGCCCGATCACCCCATGCTTGGCCGCGCTATAGGCGGCGGCGACGCTCAGCCCGATCACGCCGGAGGTCGATGCGGTGACGACCGCCGCCCCGCCGCGCGACAGCGCGGGTTGCACCGCCTTCAGCCCGAGATACGCGCCCTTGAGGTTGATCGCGACCATGCGGTCGAACGTCGCCTCGTCATGTTCCTCGAAGGAAAGTTGGGCATAGGCGCCGGCGTTGAGATAGGCGACGTCGAGCGCGCCGAATGTGTCGATCGCCGCGCGCACCATCGCCGTATTGTCTTCCGCGCGCGAGATGTCCGCCGAGACACCGTGTGCCTGGGCGCCGCTCGCGCGGATCAGTTCGGCGACCGCTTCCGCGCCGTCGCGGTTCATATCGACGACGATCACCGCCGCGCCCTCTTGCGCGAAGCGCTGCGCCGTGGCCGCCCCGATCCCTGACGCGGCGCCCGTGACCAGCGCCACCTTGCCTTCGAACATGCCCATCGATGCCCATCCTCTCGTTAAGGAGCGAGAGCGTAACGTCGCCGCGTGTCGCGCACCTGCTCCAAATGGAGGAGGTCGTGATGCGGGCCCGGATCCTTCCATCTTGGCGACAGGATAGGTGGCGACCGGCGCGAGGAACATCTCGCCGGACGTCGCGAATGGCCGGCGCTTGTAACAATTTCGGAATAACGAGACGATTCCTGTCGAGCCTTTCCCCTCCCTGTCGCCCGGATATCGCCGTCCTCAGTGCGCGGCGTGGAGATCCGCCAGACGCAGCTTGCGGAAGCGGAGCGGCGCGGTGCCGTTCCATCGCTTGAAGGCGCGCGTGAAGCTTGCCGTTTCAGCATATCCCAGCATCTCGCCGATCGTCTCGATCGACATGCCTTCGCGCATCAGCAGCAGCTTTTCGGCACGCTGCCGGCGGCTTTGGTCGAGGATCAGGCTGAAGTTGAGGTTCTGCTCGGCGAGCCGGCGGTTCAGCGTGCGCTTCGACAGGCCGAGATGGCGCGCCGCTTCCTCGACGGATGGCTGCGGCCCCTTGCAGCCGCGCAGGAACTCCGCCAGCGCGCCGCCGATATCGCGCGCGAGCCGGCCGCGATTGACCTCCTGCCGGCACTGCTCAACGTAGGTTTCGGCGGACATCGCATCGGCCATCGGCAGGCGACGGCTTTCGGCGCCCCTGGCGAAGGTCCACATCGTCCGCTCCGCGCCGAAGTCGACACGGCAGCCGTAATCGCGCCCGAACTCGTCCCATCCGGCCGGCTTCGGGATCGTCAGGCTGACGGATTCGAACGGGAAGGGACCGGATATCATGCCGTCGTGCATCCGTCGCAGCGCGCCGAGATCGCGCACCAGGCAGAATTCGCGCAGGGATTCCGGCACGTTGCTCTCATCGACGACGAGGCCGCGGATCGTCCCGCCGCCGTCGCGAAGCGGATTATAGCTCAACAGCGAATACGTCAGCTCCTGATAGGAAGTGGCGATCATCACCGCATCCGCCACTGTCTCGGCGGAGAGCAGCGCCAGCCCCCATGTGCCATAGGCCGTCAGGCAATAGCGGTTGCCCATCTCATACCATGCCCGCGCATCGCCGGCGGTCGCGTTCGCCACGCTGGTCTGGAGGCGCCATTCATCGCGGGCGTAGATCTTGGCGCCGGGGTGCTCGATCGCCAGCGCCTCGACGCGCGCGTCCTTGCAGATGTCGTTCCACGAGACATCGTGCCGCAGCAGCGAGCTTCGCATGATCCTCGCGCTTTGCGTCGGCAAGCGCACCGCGGAGAGCGATTGCGGTATCATTTCCACCATCCCGGCCCAGCGCGACGTAGACGAGCATGTTTGGCGCGCCATGTCAAAAATGTGGCGCGATTCGATCTTCCCTCCCGCGCGATCCGGCCCCATCTTTCGATGATGATGAGGAGGGGTGGCACAAGCTCGTCCCAAGGAGAGGCGGAAGGACAGATGATGGTTGAGGCAACCGGATCGGCGCGCGCGGCGGCCCCGCATGTCGACGTGCTGATCATCGGCGCGGGCATATCGGGCATCGGCTCGGCGTGGCACCTGCAACACCAGTGCCCCGGCAAGAGCTACGTCATCCTCGAGATGAAGGACACGTTCGGGGGCACCTGGGAAACGCACAAATATCCCGGCGTCCGTTCCGATTCCGATCTCTACACTTTCGGCTATCGCTTCAAGCCTTGGGTCGGCGCGCCGATCGCGAGCGGGGCGGAAATCCTCAAATATCTCGGCGAGGTGATCGAAGAGAACGGCATCGGCGAGCATATCCGCTACGGCCACCGCATCGTCTCGTGCAACTGGTCGAGCGAAGACGATCGCTGGACGGTCGAGGCGGTGCGCAACTCGGACGGCGCCACCGTCACCTTCACGGCCGGCTTCCTGTGGGGTTGCCAGGGCTATTACGACCATGAGAAGCCCTACGTCCCCGACTGGCCGGGGCTGTCGGATTACAAGGGGCGCTTCATCCATGCCCAGCTCTGGGACCCGGCGATCGATTATGCGGGCAAGCGCATCCTGGTGATCGGATCGGGCGCGACGGCGGCGACAGTCATCCCCGCCTTCGCCGAAAAGGCCGCGCATGTGACGATGCTCCAGCGCTCGCCGACCTATTTCTATTGCAGCGAGAACAAGAACGAACTGGCCGACCGGCTGCGCGAGATCGGGGTGGACGAACCGACGATCCACCGCGTCGTGCGCGCGCAGGTCATGTTCGACCAGGACCAGCTCACCCGCCGTTGCCAGACCGAGCCGGAGCAGGTGTTCGAGGACCTGAAGGAACTGGTCCGCGCCTTCACCGGCAAGCCGGATTTCCAGTTCGAGCCGCATTTCACCCCGCGCTATCGCGTGTGGCAGCAGCGGCTGGCCTTCTGCCCGGATGGCGACATCTTCCGCGCGGCAGTGTCGGGCAAGGTCACGGTCGTCACCGACACGATCGATCGCTTCACCGAGAAGGGCGTGCGGACGAGCAGCGGCGAGGAGATCGAGGCGGACATCATCGTCGCGGCGACCGGCTTCAACCTGTCAGTGATGGGCGGCATCCCGTTCGAGGTGGACGGAAAACGCGTCGATTGGGCGCAGACGGTCACCTATCGCGGCATGATGATGACCGGCGTGCCCAATTTCGTATGGGTCATGGGCTATTTCCGCGCGAGCTGGACGCTGCGCGTCGACATGATGGGCGATTTCGTCTGCGCTCTGCTCAACCATATGGACGAGATCGGCGCGAGGAAGGTCGAGATCGCGCTGCGGCCGGAGGATCGTGGCATGGCGATCCTGCCGTGGATCGAGGCGGACAATTTCAATCCCGGTTATCTGATGCGCGGGATCGACGCGATGCCGCGTCGTGGCGACAAGCCCGAATGGCGGCACAATCAGGATTATTGGGCGGAAAAAGATGCCTTCCCGCATATCGACCTGAACGATGCGGCGTTCCTTTACGACGGCGCACCCGCGCCGCGTGAGGCGGTTGCCGCCGAATAGGTGTCATGGCGCAGGTCGCGGGGGCTGCGCTTCCGCGAGATGGACGGCGAACAGGTCATCGGGGTCCGTCCATTCCGCGACCGGCGTCCAGCCGCCCGCGCGCAGCAGCAACCGCGCGTCGTGCGAACCGTATTTGTGGCTGTTCTCGGTGTGGATGGTCTCGCCCTGCGCCATGGTGAAGGGGCGGCCGGCGACGGTGAAGGCGATGTCGCGCGTCGCTGCGAGGTGCATCTCGATGCGCGCGCGGTCGGCGTTCCAGTTCGCGCGGTGGCGGAAGGCGTCGACCGGGATGCTGCCTTGCAGCTCGCGGTTGATGCGCTCCAGCAGGTTGAGATTGAACGCGGCGGTGACGCCGGCCGCGTCGTCATAGGCGTGCTCCAGCGTTGCCTGGTCCTTGATCCGATCCATTCCGATCAGCAGCATCGCGCCCTCGCCGAGCGACCGGCGCATCATGCGCAACAGGTCGACGGCGGCGAAGGGGGCGAGATTACCGATTGTCGATCCGGGGAAGAAGCCCAGCTTCGGCCGCTCGCCCACGATCGGCGGTAGTGCAACCGGCCCGGTGAAGTCCGCCGCGAGCGGATGGACCGGCAGGTCGGGAAAGCGCATCGCGAGCGCGCGGGAGGATTCGCGCAGGAACTCGGCCGATATGTCGATCGGCACATAAGCGGAGGCGGAGACGGCTTCGAGGAGGATCGGCGTCTTGCCCGACGAGCCCGAGCCGAACTCGATCACCGCGCGGCCGTCGCCGACGAGATGCGCGACCTCGCCGCTGATTGCCTGGAGCAGCGCCGTTTCGGTGCGCGTCGGATAATATTCGGGGAGCCGCGTGATCTCCTCGAACAGCGCCGATCCGCGTCGGTCATAGAACCAGCGCGCGGGGATGGCGCGCGGGCGGCGGGTCAGCCCGGCGATCACATCCGCGCGGAATGCCGGATCGGCGGCGGCCAGTGCCGGCGCGAGATCGTCGTCGCGCTTCAGCATCACCGGTCGCTCGCCAGCCGGACGCCGGTGAATTGCCAGCGTTGGTGCGGATAGAAGAAATTGCGGTAGCTCGCCCGGACGTGCCCGCGTGGCGTGGCGCACGATCCCCCGCGCAGCACGAACTGCCCGGACATGAACTTGCCGTTATATTCGCCGACCGCGCCGGCGGCGGGCCTGAAGCCGGGATAGGGGCGATAGGCGCTGCCGGTCCATTCCCACACGTCGCCGAAGAAGGCCGGCCCGGCGGATGGACGCGGCTCGACAGGCCCCGGCGCATCGAGCAGATTGCCGCCACACGGATTGTGCCGGCCCGCGGCGGCTTCCCATTCCGCCTCGGTCGGCAGCCGCGCGCCGGCCCAACTCGCATAGGCATCGGCCTCGTAGAAGCTGACGTGCGTCACCGGCGCGGCGAGATCGAGCGGCTGGCGTCCGTCCAGCCCGAAGCGCGTCCATATCCCGTCGCTGCGCTCCCAATAGAGCGGCGCGGCGATTCCCTCCCGCCGGACCCACGCCCAGCCGTCCGACAGCCAGTGCGCCGACGTCTCATAGCCGCCGTCGGCGATGAAATCGGCCCATTCGCCATTGGTGACGGGACGGTCGGCGATCGCGTGCGGTGCGAGCAAGGTGCGGTGACGCGGGCCTTCGCAATCGAAGGAGAAACCGTCGCCGTCATGCCCGATCCACGCCTCGCCGTCGGGGTGCTCGATCCAGCCGATGGGCGCGGGCAGCGCGGCGGGCCGACGATGGCTCGACGGCCATAGCGCCGGCTCGATCGGGTTTTCGGAGAACAGGTGGAGAATATCGGTCAGCAACAGTTCCTGATGCTGCTCCTCATGCTGGCAGCCAAGCCGCACGAGGTCTTGCGCCTTCGGGGGGAGATCAGGCAGCGCGTCGAGCAGCGCTTCGTCGATCGCCGCGCGATAGGCGCGTATCCCGTCGAGCGTCGGGCGCGTTAGCATCCCGCGCCGCGCGCGCTGGTGGCGCTGCCCCTCGGCCTCGTAATAGCTGTTGAACAGGAAGGGGAAACGCTCGTCGTACAGCCGATGGCCGGGGACGAAATCACGCAGCACGAACGTCTCGAAGAACCACGTCGTATGGGCGAGATGCCATTTGGCGGGGGAGGCATCCTCCATCGACTGGACGGTGGCGTCGGCGTCGGACAGCGGCTCCGCCAGTGCGGCGGTCAACGCGCGCACCGCCACATATCGTTCGGCGAGCGACAACGCGTCGTGTGTGACGCGGCTTTCCCTTGCGCTG
Source organism: Sphingomonas sp. CL5.1 (assembly GCF_013344685.1). Taxonomy (NCBI): domain Bacteria; kingdom Pseudomonadati; phylum Pseudomonadota; class Alphaproteobacteria; order Sphingomonadales; family Sphingomonadaceae; genus Sphingomonas; species Sphingomonas sp. CL5.1. Next base: position 3,855,081 of record NZ_CP050137.1, on the reverse strand, counting down.
CTTTCGATCATCATGAAGTGTAGCCCCGGCCGGATCAGAAGTGGATGTTATCGAGAACGCGGCCGGGGCGTGATTTGTTCACCGCGCCCTATACGTCGGGAAGGTGCTGCGCCGCGACGCACCAATCGCGCAGGTCGCGGCCCTGCGCGCGCTCCAAGAGATGGGCGGCGTCGGCGATGGTGAAGGGGCGGGCGTTTTCCAGCGTCTCCAGCTCGCGCCAGGTGATCGGCGCGGCGACGCTGGCGATCTCCCGCGCGCGGGCGGAATAGGGGAGGACGGCGGTCGCGGCGCGTTCGTTGCGTAGCCAGTCGAGGAATATCCGATCTCGCCGTTCCGCCTTGCGCATGTTGGCGGTGAAGCGCCTGGGGTGCGCCTCGGCCACGGCGCGGGCGAAGCGGCTGGCGAAGTCCTTCACGGTCGGCCAGTCGGCGGTGGCGTCCAGCGGGACGATGACGTGGACGCCCTTGCCGCCGGTCGCCATCGGGAAGCTCGCCAGCCCCATCTCGCCGAGCAGGTCGCGGAGCTGCACCGCCGCGCGGCGCACCTCGGCGAAGTCCAGCCCCTCCTCGGGATCGAGATCGAACACCATGCGGTCGGGATGCTCGACGTCGCTCGCCTTCGCCCCCCAGCCGTGGAACTCGATCGTGTTCATCTGCACGCAGGTGAGCAGCCCCGCGCCGTGGTTCACCACGATATAATCCTCCACGTCGCCGTCCTTCTCGCGGATCGGGACGTGATCGACCTTGTCGCCGAACGCGCCGGAATCGTGCTTCTGGAAGAAACATTGCTTCGCGCGCCCCTGCGGGCAGCGGACAAGGCTGACCGGGCGGCCCGCCAGCCATTGCAGCATCGGCTCGGCAAGGCGGGCGTAATAGGCCGCGAGGTCGCCCTTGGTGACGCCGGTGCCGGGATAGATCACGCGCTCCGGGTGGGTGATGGTGACGCCGAAGGGCGCCTTGCCGGGCGGATCGTCGCCGGGAGCGGCGGCGGGGCTTTCCGGCACCACCTCGCGCGCCTCCTTGTCCTCGCGCAGCCCGAGGAAGCTGGCGTGGCGGACGACATGATCGGCGGTGAATTCGGCGAAGGCGACCTCCGCCACCAGCACCGGATCGACCCATTTCACCCCGCGCGCGGCGGCGCGCGGCACGTCGGTCGGCGCGGTCTTGCGCGCGAGCGGCTTCAGCTTCGCCAGCAGCATCTCGCGCGTGTCGGCGTCGAAGCCGGTGCCGACCCGCCCGGCGTAGCGCAGCGCCGCGCCGTCATAGAGACCGAGCGCGAGGCTGCGCAGGTCGCGCCCCGGCCGGTCGCTCTCGATATGGCCGATGATGACGAACTCCTGCCGCCGGGTGCATTTCACCTTCAGCCAGTCGCGCGTGCGCGTGCCGCGATAGGGCGCGGCGGCGCGCTTGGAGACGACGCCCTCATATCCCTCGCGGCACAGCCGGGCGAACAATTCCTCCCCGCCGGAGGAGAGATGCTCGGCATAATGGATCGGCGGGCGGGCGCCCCCGAGCAGCGCGGCGAGCCGTTCCTTGCGCTCCGCATTGCCCAGCTTCGTCAGGTCCTCGCTGTCCTGCTCCAGCAGGTCGAAGGCGAAATAATGCAGCTCGCCGCCGTGCTTCAGCGCGTTTTGCAGCGCGGAGAAGCTGGGCCGCCCCTCGCCGTCGAACGCCACCACCTCGCCGTCGACCAGCGCGGCGCCGATGCCGAGTCCGGCGAAGGCCTCAACGATCGGCGCGAACCGGTCCGACCAGTCCAGCCCGTGCCGGGTATAGGCGCGCGCTTCCGCGCCGGAGACGGCGATCAGCGCGCGATAGCCGTCATATTTCACCTCGTGCAGCCAGCCCGATCCGGCCGGGACATGATCGACCAGCGTGGCGAGCTGCACATCGCGGAACGCGGGCAGCTTGCCCTTCCGGCGGCTCTTGCCCTTCTTCTCCGGGGGAGCGTCCTTCCCCCCGGCGATCTCCAGCATCGTCCGCCCGCTGGAGACGCTGGTCAGCGCCTTGTCGACCAGATCGCCCGATGCGCCGGCATGGGCGTCCTCCACCTTGCGGAGCAGCCAGTTCTCATGGCGTTCGCCCGGCTTGCCCTTCATCCGCACCAGCAGCCATTCGCCCTTCATCCGCTGCCCGTGGAGGATGAAATGGAGGTGGCCCTGCTTGATCGTCTTCGCCGGGTCCTTGCCGCCGACCGGCTCCCACGTCCCCTCGTCCCACAGCATGACGGTGCCGCCGCCATATTCGCCCTTCGGGATCGTGCCCTCGAACCGGGCATAGGACATCGGGTGATCCTCGGTGCGCACCGCGAGGCGCTTGTCCTCGGGATCGAGGCTCGGCCCGCGCGTCACCGCCCAGCTTTTCAGCACGCCGTCCATCTCCAGCCGGAAATCCCAGTGGAGCCGCGTCGCGTCATGCTTCTGGACGATGAACAGGTTGCCGCCCCGCGTGCCGCGCTCCCCCTTCGGCTCGCGGGTTTTCGAGAAATCGCGCTTGCGATTGTATGTTTCGAGCGGATCGTCGCGCGTCGCCATGTCAGGCGCTCTTGCGGCGGGTGGCGGGCTTCTTCGCGGCCGGCTTCGGCGCCGCCGCCGGCTTCGGCGCCGAAGCCGGCCGGTCGAGCGATTTCTTGAGCGCGGCCATCAGGTCGACGACGTTCGATCCGCGCGCGGGCGCGCGCTCCTCCTCGTCGAGCGCGACCTTGCCGCTCTTCGACTTGCGCTTGCGCGCGATCAGCTCGCGCAGCGCGTCGACATAGCGGTCGTGGAATTCGGAGGCGTCGAACCTGCCGGTCTTCTTCTCGATCAGCGTGGTGGCGAGATCGAGCAGGTCCTCGTCCGGCTTCGCATCGGGGATGTCGCGGAAGAAGCCCGCCGCCTTGTTCACCTCGTCGGCGTAGCGCAACGTCTCCAGCACCATGCCGCGCCCGCACGGCTTCAGCGCGACGACATATTCGCGCCCGCGCAGCGCGAGCTGCCCCAGCCCGACCTTCTTCGCGCGGCGCAGCGCCTCGCGCAGCACGACGAACGCCTCGTCGGCCAGATCGTCGGCGGGGACGACATAATAAGGGCGGTCGTAATAGATGGCGTCGATCTCGGTCATGTCGACGAACTGGGTCAGCTCCAGCGTGCGCTTGCTCTCCAGCTTCACCCCGGCGATCTCCTCGTCGTCGAGCAGCACATATTCGCCTTTCGAAATCTCGAACCCCTTCATGATCTCGTCGGGATCGACCGGGCCGATGCCGTCCACCACCTTCTCGTAATGCACGCGCTTGCCGGACGGCTCGTGGATCTGGCGGAACGAGACGGTCGCGCCGCTCCTCGTGGCGGAATAGATCTCCACCGGGATCGAAACGAGCGCCAGGCGAATCTGGCCCTGCCAATAAGCGCGTGCGGGCATCAAGGGACTCCCTTGAGTGGAGGATGCAGCTTCAATTCCGCGAAGGGGAGTCTGTTCCCTCACCGCAACGATATGCCATGTCGCGGCGCGGCGCAGCGGGCGCGCCACTATAATCGAATTGTCATAGGGCGATGGGAGAGAGGTATTTTCGCCGGCGCGCCGGAGCGGCTAGCGCGGCATCGCCACAGGATGCTGGAGGGGTGATGAGCGGCGAGACGGTTGCGCTAAGACTGGTGCGCGGGTTGCGCGACATGGGCGTGCGCCATGTCTTCGGCGTGCCGAGCGGCGGCTGGGTCGATTACATGGAGGCGCTGCGCGAGACCGACGGGATCGATTTCGTGCTGACCAGCCACGAGGGCGGGGCGAGCTTCATGGCCGATGTGTGCGGCCGGCTGACCGGCGCGCCGGGCGTGTGCTTCGGCACGTTCGGGCCGGGCGCGACCAACCTTTCGACCGGCGTGGGTGGCGCGTTGCTCGATCGCTCGCCGATGATCGCGCTGACCGACGAGATGCCGGCGGCGATGCGCGGCCGGGTGACGCAGATGGGGATCGACCATCAGGCGCTGTTCGCCCCGATCACCAAGAAGACGGTGCGGCTCGACGCGGCGAACATGGACGCGATCCTCGCCGATGCGGCGGCGGTGGCGCTGGAGGGCCGGGCCGGGCCGGTGCATGTCGGCCTGCCGGTCGGGCTGAGCGCGGAGATCGCGGGCGGGGAGGGGGCGGCGGCGGTCGCCCCCACGCCGCCCGCGCCCGATGCCGCGCAGCTCGATGCGCTGGTCGCGGCGTTCCGCGCGGCGAGGAAGCCGGTGCTGGCGGTCGGCCTGAGCGCGACCCGGCTGGGGATCGAGGGGCGGATCGCCGCGCTCGCCGAACGGTTCGCGCTGCCCGTGGTGCTGACGCCGATGGCCAAGGGGATGCTGCCGGAGAGCCATGCCAGCTACGCCGGCGTGCTGTTCCACGCGCTGAGCGACGAGGTCGGCAAGACCCATGCCGAGGCCGATCTGGTGGTGGCGATCGGCTACGACCCGGTCGAGTTCAACTACGAATCGTGGATGCGCGACGGCCTGCCGCTCGCCAGCGTGGACGTGGCGCCGGTGGACGTGGATCGCGCGCGGCATCCGGTGGTGGCGGAGGTGGTCGGCGACATCGCCGCCGGCCTCGCCGCGCTGGAGGCGGTGCAGGCCCCGCGCAAGGATTGGGCGCTGGACGCGGTCGCGGCGCGCAAGGCGGCGATGTTCCAGCGGATGCGCCCGCAGGCCGGCCGGATGGGGCCGTGCGCCGCGCTGGAGGTGCTGCGCGACGTGCTGCCCGAGGACGGGATCATGACCTGCGACGTCGGCGCGCACACCCATCTGATCGGGCAGAAATGGCCGACCCCCGCGCCGGGCCTCCAGATCATGACCAACGGCTGGTCGGCGATGGGCTTCGGCCTGCCCGCCGCGATCGCCGCGAAGCTGTGCCGGCCGGAGCAGAAGGTCTGCGCGGTGGTCGGCGACGGCGGCTTCCTTATGACGGTGGGCGAGTTGGCGACGGCGGTGCGCGAGAAATTGCCGATCGTCGTGCTGGTGCTGACCGACAACGACCTCGCGCTGATCCGCATCAAGCAGCAGCGCAAGCAGAACCCGATCTACGGCACGCCGGTGCGCGAGGAGGGGACGATCGGCGGCCCGTCGCTGTTCGGCGTGCCCGTCACCACCGCCGCGACGCCCGAGGCGCTGCGCGCCGCGCTGGTGGAGGCGTTCGCGGCGGACGGGCCGCGCATCGTGGAGGCGCTGGTCGACAGCCGCGAATATGACGGGCTGGTGCTGCGCAAGGACAAGCCGTGAGCGCCATGGGGGCGGATGCGCGCACCCTGCTGATCGGCGGCGAATGGCGCGCGGCGGCGGAGACGATGGCGATCGCCAACCCCTTCACCGGCGCGCCGATCGGCCGCGCCGCCTGCGCCGACGTGCCGGACGCGCTGGCGGCGGTGAAGAGCGCGACGCGCGGGGCGGCGGCGATGCGGGCGCTGGGCAGCGGCGCGCGCTCCGCGATCCTCCACCGCGCCGCCGACGCGCTGGCGCGCGACGCGGCGCGGTTCGCGCGGGCGATCACGGCGGAGACCGGCAAGCCGATCGCCCATGCCACGCGCGAGGTGGCGCGCGCGGTCAACACCCTGCGCCTCTCCGCCGAGGAGGCGGTGCGGCTGGCGGGCGAGACGCTCGCATTCGACAGCGTGCCGGGCGGGGAAGGGCGCAGCGGCTTCTGGCTTTACGAGCCGGTCGGGGTGATCGCCGCGATCACGCCGTTCAACGATCCGCTCAACCTCATCTGCCACAAGCTCGGCCCGGCCTTCGCGGCGGGCAATGCGGTGATCCTGAAGCCGGCCGAGCAGGCGCCGTTCGTCGGCGTGATGCTCGCCGCGCTGCTGCTGGAGGCGGGGCTGCCGGCGGAGGCGCTCAACCTGCTCACCGGGCGCGGCGAGGTGTTCGGCGACACGCTCGTCGCGCATCCCGGCGTGGCGATGGTGTCCTTCACCGGCGGCGCGCGCACCGGCGAGCGGATCGCCACCGTCGCGGGGGCGAAGCGGCTGGCGATGGAGCTTGGCGCCAATTCCCCGGTGATCGTCGCCGCCGACGCCGATCTCGACAAGGCGGCGGCGGCCTGCGTTTCCGGCGCCTTCTCGGCGGCGGGGCAGAATTGCATCGGGGTGCAGCGCATCTACGTCCACGCCGATCGCTATGACGATTTCCGCGCACGCTTCGTCGCCGCGACCGGGGCGCTGGCGGTCGGCGATCCGGCGCTGCCGGGAACGCGGATCGGCCCGATGATCGGCGTGGCGGAGGCGGCGCGGCTCGAACGCCGCGTCGAGGAGGCGCGGGCGGCCGGCGCGCGGGTGCTGGCCGGCGGCACGCGCGACGGCGCCCTGTTCGCGCCGACCGTGATCGAGAACGCGCCCGACACCGCCGCTTTGGTGTGCGAGGAGGCGTTCGGCCCGGTCGTCAGCCTGTTCCCCTTCACCGATCTCGACGACGCGATCGCGCGCGCCAATGCGCCGCATCACGCGATCCACGCGGCGATCTTCACCGAAAGCCTGCGCGACGCGCTTCACGCCGCGCGGCGGCTGGAGGCGGCGGGGGTGATGGTCAACGATTCGACCGACTATCGGCTCGATGCGATGCCTTTCGGCGGGGCGAAGGGCGGGAATATGGGGCGCGAAGGCGTGCGCTTCGCTATCCGCGAAATGTCTCAGACAAAAACGGTGTGTTTCAATGCGGCTTGAAGAACAGGGTGGAACGATCACGCGCGAATGGTGCGTGGAGCAGGATCGCGGCGACCCGCTGGGTCATTTCCGCGATGCCTTCCTCATCCCCGACGGGTTGATCTACCTCGACGGCAATTCGCTCGGCGCGATGGCCAACGCCGCGCCCGCGCACGTCGCGCATGTCGTGGAGCGCGAATGGGGCGGCGACCTGATCCGTAGCTGGAACAGCGCCGGCTGGTTCGATCTGCCGGTGACGCTGGGCGACATGCTCGCGCCGCTGATCGGGGCGGACGCGGGCGAGGTGATCGTGACGGATTCGGTCAGCGTGAACCTGTTCAAGCTGTTGTGGGCCGCCGCCGACATGCGCCCCGGCCGGCGCAGGATCATCCTGGAGGGCAGCAACTTCCCCACGGACAATTATGTCGCGCAGGGCGTCGCGAAGGCGCGCGGGCTGGAGGTGGTGCTGCGCGAGCGGCACGAGATCGCCGATGCGATCGACGCCGACACGCTGGCGATCTGCATCACCCACGTCCATTACAAGACCGGGCATATCAACGACATGGCGGCCCTTACCGCCAAGGCGCACGAAGCGGGCGCGCTGGCGATCTGGGACCTGTGCCACAGCGCGGGCGCGATGCCGGTGGACCTCAACGGCTGCGGCGTCGATCTGGCGGTGGGGTGCACGTACAAATATCTCAACGGCGGCCCCGGCTCGCCCGGCTTCCTGTTCGTGGCGAAGCGGCATCTGGGCGCGGCGCGGCAGCCGATCACCGGCTGGTGGGGGCATGACGCGCCCTTCGCCTTCGATCCCGGCTATACCCCAGCGCCCGACATCCGCCAGTTCCTCACCGGCACGCAGCCGATCGTCAGCCTGTCGCTGACCGGCGTCGGGCTGGAGCTGATGCGCGCCGCCGACATGACGCAGCTCCGCGCCAAGTCGGTCGCGCTGACCGAGACGTTCATCGCGCTGGTCGAGCAGCGCTGCGGCCGCCACGGCTTCGCGCTCGCCTCGCCGCGCGACGCGGCGGAGCGGGGCAGCCAGGTCTCCTTCACCCATGCGAACGGCTATGAGATCATGCGTGCGTTGATCGATCGCGGGGTGATCGGCGATTTCCGCGCGCCCGATATCGTCCGCTTCGGCTTCACGCCGCTCTACGTGCGCCATGCCGACGTGTGGGACGCGGTGGACGTGCTCGCCGACGTGATGGACAGCGGCGCGTGGCGCGATCCGCGCTATGCCGAGCGCGAGGCGGTGACGTGACGGCCGGCCCTTCCGACAACGAAGCGATCGCGCGCGAGGGCGGGCTGCACCGCACGCTGGGCAAGCGGCAGATCACGATGATCGGGCTGGGCGGCGCGATCGGCACCGGCCTGTTCATGGGCAGCGGCATCGCGATCGGCTATGCCGGCCCGGCGGTGCTGCTGAGCTACCTGATCGCCGCGCTGATCGCGGTCATCATGGTGTTCAGCCTGTCCGAGATGGCGGTGGTGCATCCCACGGCGGGGTCGTTCGGCACCTATGCCGAAATCTATCTCGGCCCGTTCGCGGGCTTCCTGATCCGCTACACCTACTGGATCCAGCAGGTGCTGCTGATCGGCAGCGAGGCGATCGCGATCGGCACCTATATGCGCTTCTGGTTCCCGGAGGTGCCGGTGTGGCTGTCGGCGATCGGCTTCTCGGGCGCGCTGATCTGGCTCAACTCGCGGCCGGTGCGCAATTTCGCCTCGGTCGAATATTGGCTGACCGTCATCAAGGTGACGGCGATCATGCTGTTCATCATCGTCGGGGGCAGCCGCATCCTCGGCCTCACCGGGCCGTCGACCGGGTTGCACAACGTCATCGGCCTGCCCGGCGGCTTCATGCCGAACGGCTTCGGCGGCGTGTGGATGGGCGTGCTGATGGCGCTGTTCTCGTTCCTCGGGCTGGAGTTCGTGGTCGCCACCGCCGGCGAGGCGGAGAACCCGCGCGAGGCGATCCCCGCCGCGCTGCGCACGATGGCGGCGCGGCTGTTCCTGTTCTACATCCTCGCCCTGTTCATCATCCTCGCCTTCATGCCATGGACCGAGGCCGGGGCGAAGGTGGTGACGCAAAGCCCGTTCGTCCGCATGTTCGGCGCGGCGGGCATCCCCTATGCCGCCGATGCGATGAATTTCGTCGTCGCCATCGCCGCGCTGTCGGCGATGAACACCAGCCTCTATCTCGCCTCGCGGATGCTGTTCTCGCTGTCGCGCGGCGGCTATGCGCCGGCATTGTTCGGCAAGCTCAGCGCGGGCGGCGTGCCGCTGGCCGCGACATTGCTGTCGGGCGCGTGCGTGCTGCTGGCGGGATCGCTCGCGATGCTGACGCCGCTCGCATACAATTACCTGTTCGGCATCGCGCTGTTCGGCGGCATCCTCACCTGGGCGAGCATCCTTGCCAGCCATATCGTGTTCCGCCGCCGCCACGCCGCGGCCGCGCTGCCGGTCAGGATGCCGTTCTTCCCGGCGGCGCAGATACTCGGGCTGGGGTTGCTCGCCGCGATCACCGCGACGATGGCGTTCGATCGCGACTTCTGGGACGTGGCGGTGCTGGCCGGCGCGCCCTGGTGCGTGTTCGTCGCGATCGTCTATCGGTTGTGGGCCGCGCGGCGCGGGCGGGCGGCGGCGTCAGCCTCCACCCTCGGCTGAGGGCATGTCGGCGCGGATCGTCGCCGCCACCTCGCGCACCATGTCCATGAAGCACGATACGGCGGCGGACGGCGTGACGCTGGCCCGCGTCGTCGCCCCGATGCGCGAGGCGGTCGCCTCCATGCTGATCGGCAGGATCGCCAGCCCCGGCTGCACCGTCGCCACCTGATAGGGGATGGCGGCGAGCAGGTCCGTCTCCAGCAGCAGCGAATGGTTGGTGAGGATCGAGACGGATTCGATCGCGTCCACCGGCGGCTCGATCCCGGCGCGGCGGAAGGCGAACATGAGCTGCCGGCGCAGCGAGGTTTCCGGCGGCGGGAGAATCCACGACTGGTCGGCGAGGTCGGCCAGCGCCAGCGCGCGCTTTCCCGCCAGCGGATGCCCCTCGCGCGCGACGATCGCGATCGGCTCGTCGTAGAGCACCTCCTGCTCCAGCCCCTCGCGCTCGCGGAAGTCGGGCAGGCGGCCGAGCACCACGTCGAGGTCGCCGGTGCGCAGCGCGGGCATCAGCTTGTCGATCGTCCCCTCGATCACCGTGACGGCGATCCCCGGCCGCCGCGCGCGCAGCAGCGCGAGGCTGCGCGGCAGCAGCGTCGGGGAAGCGGCGAGCAGGGTGCCGACGAACACGCGGCCTGACAGGCCGGATTCGATCGACTGCAATTCCTCGCTAGCGTGGCGGAGCTGGGTGAGGATCAGCTTGGCGTGCTTGATGATGACATCGCCGTACAGCGTCGGCGTCACCCCGCGCGAGGAACGCTCGAAAAGCTGGACGCCCAGCGCCTCCTCAAGCTCCTTGATGCTCTTGGTCGCGGCCGGCTGGGCGATGTTGAGGATCTGCGACCCGCGCAGGATATTCCCCTCCTGCGCCACCGCCGCGAGCAGCTTGAGCTGGCGCAGCTTCAGCCGGCTGAGCAGGAAATTCTCATGGAAACGCGACACGGCCGGTCATCCCTCCCCCGTTTGCAGCGCCGTCACTACTATAATTTTTTGGTAATAACAGCCGGGCGCATCGGAATTATTCCGCGATATCTGCCGTCCTTATTGGGGAAGGGACCATAGAAGTTTTCAGGAGCGCGCCGGGCGTGACCATCATCGACATGCACAGCCATTTCTTCCCCATGTCCGACGCGGCGCATGCCGAGGCGGCGGAACGGGACGGGCTGCCCTGGTTGAAGCCGACCGGCGCGGGCGAGGGCATGATCATGGTCGGCGGGCGCGAGTTCCGCCCGGTGCGCGAGGCGCTGTGGAACCCGGCGGCGCGGATCGAGGATCTCGATCGCAACGGCATCGACATGCAGGTGATCTGCGCGACGCCGGTGATGTTCGGCTATGCGCGGCCGGCCAGGGACGCGGCCGAGACGGCGAAGCGCTTCAACGACCAGGCGGTCGAGATGGCGGCGCACGATTCCCGGCGGCTGAAGGCGCTGGCGCAGGTGCCATTGCAGGATGTCGACCTCGCCTGCGCCGAGGCGAGCCGCGCGATGGCGACCGGGCATCTCGGCGTGCAGATCGGCAACCATCTCGGCAACGCCTATCTCGACGACGAGCGGCTGCTGACCTTCCTCACCCATTGCGCGGAGATCGGCGCGGCGGTGCTGGTCCATCCGTGGGACATGATGGCGCGCGAGCGGATGCCGAAATACATGCTGCCGTGGCTGGTGGCGATGCCGGCGGAGACGCAGCTTTCGATCCTGTCGCTGATCCTGTCCGGCGCGTTCGAGCGGCTGCCCAAATCGCTGCGGCTCTGTTTCGCGCACGGCGGCGGCAGCTTCGCCTTCCTGCTCGGCCGGGTGGAGAACGCCTGGGCGCAGCGCGATATCGTGCGGGTCGATTGCCCCAATCCGCCCTCGTCCTATCTCGACCGCTTCTACGTCGATTCCGCCGTGTTCAGCCCGGATTCGCTGCAACTGGTGGTGGACGTGCTGGGCGAGGATCGCGTGATGCTCGGCTCCGACCATCCCTTCCCGCTGGGGGAGGAGGCGATCGGCCAGCTCGTCGGCACGCACGACCGGCTGAGCGGCGCCGCCAAGGCCAAGATCCTCGGCGGCAATGCGGCGCGCTGGCTGGCGCTGGAGGAAGTGGCGGCGGCCTGAACTGCGGCTCGACGGGGGAAGGGCGGCGCGCGATCGGCGGGCCGCCCTTTTTGCGTCGTCCTTCGGATGATCGGGCGCGTCGCGATGCTCGTCCCGTTGGCGGCTCGGCCCGCCTCTCCGGCAAGGTTTCGTTAACCCGATCTGTCAACATCCGGCGCAAGCTATTGTGTGGAAGCCGTTGATGTTGCGTCTTGTTATTGCTTACACGCTGTTGGCCATCCTGGTCGCCGCGATCGGCGTGGTGGTCGCGCTGGTCGTCCGCCGCCGCCGCCGCGAGCATGAAAGAATCTGGCGCAGGCGCAGGAACCGCGACCCCGATTGAACGCAAAAACCGCCCGCCGCCGGGCAAAAAGGCAAGCCGGGCGGCGGGCGGTGAGGGGAGGCGGGGCGGCTCAGCCCGCGCTTTGCGGCGCGCGATAGCTTTCGGTGCCGACCCAGCCGCGCTCCGACACGTCGACCATCACGTTCTCCGGCCCGGTCATCTTGTATTCGGCATTGTCCTTGGCCGGGTTCTTGCCCAGCCCCTGCGCGAGATTGACGTCGTGGCGCGGCGCGAAGCCGCTGTTCTCGAACCGCTCGACGATGTCGTTGATGTCGTCGCACTGGAAGCCGACGTGGTGCAGCCCGGCATAGCCTTCGGGGAATTCCATCCCCGCCGCCGGGCGGTTCTTGAAAGCGAGCAGCGCGATGTTGATGTGGCCGTCGGTGACGTAATAGCCGCGCGCGTTGCGGCTATCGACGCGTCCGGCGATCTCCCAGCCGAGCACGTCGGTGAAGAAGCGCACCGAATTGTCCGGGTCGGCGGCGGCGATGGCGACGTGGCGCAGGCGAACGGGCATGTCTCTTTTCCTTCAGGTTCCGATGTGGAGCGGGGTGACGAGCGCGCGCAGCGTGGCGATCACGCTCAATGCGGTGATCCGGCCGGTGCCGGGATTCTCGTCGGTGGGCACGTTCTCGATGCTCAGCGTGAAGCGCGCGCTGTCGGCATCGACGGTGATGAAATGCGTGTTGCGCTCCAGCGCCGGGTCCGCCCAGATTTCGAGCCGGGTGCGATCCGGGCCGACGCCCGCCAGCCCCAAGGCGGCGGCGACGTTGACGTTCGCGGGGAAGGCGGTTGCGCCCTCGCGCGCGCTGCCCTCGAATATCTTCAACGGCGCGTCGAGCGCGGTGAGGTCGATCCTGTTGCGCACGACATGCTCGGCCTTGACCAGCGACTTCGGCGGCTTGCGCGTCACCATCGTCACCGAATGGATCGTGCCGAGTGCGGCCGCGCGCACCGCGTCCAGCCCGAGCAGCGCGCCGGTGGCGAGGATGATCCGCCCGCCGCCCTTCGCGGCGCGCGCGACGAGATCGTCGGCGGTCATCAGCGCGGCGCCGCTGACCGTGACGAGGATCCTGCCGTTGTCGGCCGCCGCTTCGGCGATCTCGCGGAACGCGGCGGTGGGGGCGCAATCGACGATCACGTCCGCGCGCCGCGCCATCTCCGCGATGCTGACGACCGGCACGTCCCATCCGGCCTCCGCCAGATAGCGTCGCGCCTTGTCCTCGTCGCCCGCCGCGACGCAATCGAGGACGAGCGAGTCCTCCTTCTCGACCAGCCGGCGCGCGACGACGCGGCCGATGGTTCCCAGCCCGGCGATGCCTATCTTCATCGCGCCGGATTAGGATCGGCGCGCGCGCGTCGGAAATATCGTTTGCGACTGTCGCTATAGTCAGGCCGCTATATTGGTACGGCGGGCTATAATGAAATCCGCGTCGCCTATGCGGAAGCCATATTGGACCTGACGCGCGGCGCCCGTCACCTTCCCGCCTCGACACGATGGGGAGAGGAAGATGATCTGGCACGCGCTGGCGACCTGGCGACGCGACGGGACGGAGCGCGCGGCGATCGTCGTGGGGGACGCGATCCATGACCTTGATACCGTCGCGGCGGCCCATGCGCCCGCGCTGGCGGGGCGGAGCGTCACCGACCTGATCGCGGACTGGGCGAACGCCGGCCCGGCGGTCGCCGCGCTGGCCGAGGCGCTGGCTGGGCGCACGGCGGATGTGTCGCGCGCCGATCTCGCCGCGCCGTTCGTGCCGCGCCGGGTGTTCGGGGCGGCCTCCAACTATATCGAGCACGCCGAAGAGATGCAGACCAAGCTCGCCGCCAAGGCGGAGAGCGAGCCATATATCTTCCTCAAGACCGTCGAGAGCGTGATCGGCCCGGACGAGACGGTGGTGGTGCCGCCGCAGGTCAAGCGCCCGGACTGGGAGGTGGAGCTGGGCGTGGTGATCGGCCGCGCCGGGCGCAACATCGCCGCCGCCGACGCCTTCGACCACATCGCCGGCTATACGATCGTCAACGACGTGTCCGCGCGCGACAAGACGCGGCGCGGCGACTTCCCGTTCTCGCACGACTGGTTCCGGGGCAAGAGCTTCGACACCTTCACGCCGGTCGGCCCGTGGTTCGTGCCGCGCGACTGCCTGGGCGATCCGCACGACATCCGGCTCGGCCTGAAGGTCAACGATGAGGCGATGCAGGACGGCAATACGGCCGAGATGATCTTCGATTGCTTCGAGCAGATCGCCTATCTCTCGACCATCCTGGAGCTGAAGGCGGGCGACCTGATCGCCACCGGCACCCCGGCGGGCGTCGGCATGGGGCGCGGCGTGTTCCTGAAGGACGGGGACGTGATGACCGCCTGGGTCGACGGGATCGGCCAGCTGCGCAACCCGGTGCGCGCCGGATGAGACGCGCGACGCTCCTGCGGATGATGCCGGGGCTGGCGGTGATCCTAGCGATCGCCGTCGTCACCCTGTTCTCCGCGTTGCGGCCGGAGCCGGTGGCGCGCGCGGCGGGAGGCGGGGCGCTGACGCCGGTGCGCTTCAACATGAGCTGGTTGCCGCAGGGCAGCATGGCCGGCGTGTTCGTCGCGATGGACCGGGGCTATTACGCCGATGCGGGCCTGCGCGTGGAGGCGATGCGCGGCTTCGGCGGCACGCGGACGGTGAACGAGCTGGATCGCGGCATGTTCGAGTTCGGCTATGTCGATCCGCTCAGTGTCGCGATGAACCGCGCGAGCGGCGGCCACGCGCGGCTGGTCGGCGGGATCAACATGCGCTTCCCGGCCGGGGCGTGCTTCGTGCGCGAGCGGCATCGTATCGACACGCCGGCCGATCTTGCCGGCCTCACCTTCGGCGCGGGGCTGAACAGCGCGGTGCAGACGTTGCTGCCGGCATGGCTGCGCCGCAACGGGGTGGACCCGGCGCGGGTGCGGCAGATCCAGCTCGATCCGGCGGTGGTCGTCGCCGCGCTGATCGAGGGCAAGGTCGATGCCGCCGAATGCTGGCTCGGCAATTCCATGGCGCTGTTCCAGAAGCGCGCGAAGGCGGCGGGCGTCACGATCGGGCGGCTCGACTATGCCGATTTCGGCTTCGACGTGTACGGCAGCGGCATCGCCACGCGCGACGCGCTGATCGCGCGCGATCCCGATCTGGTGCGCCGTTTCCTCGCCGCCACCTATCGCGGCTATGCCGACGCGGCGCGCGACCCGGATGCGGCGCTGGCGATCATCCGGCGGCATTTCCCGCTGCTCGACGCCGGCGTGACGCGGCAGCAGATCGTCGAGACCGCGCGATTGATGGCGGGCACGCACCGCTTCGATCCCGCCCGGATCGCGCGCACCACCGATTTCCTCAAGGCGGCCGGCCGGCCCGGCGGCGACCTGCCGGCGGACGCCTTGTTCACCAACGAATTTCTTGACGGAAAGGCAGCGCAATGACGGATGATGCGATCCATTACCGGCCGCGTCCGACCAAGCTGGGCCATCTCGTGCTCAAGGTGCGCGACATCCAGCGCTCGCTGGCCTTCTATACCGAGGTGGTGGGACTCACCGTCTCCGACTGGATCGGCGACCATATGGTGTTCCTGCGCTGCGGCCAGGACCATCACGACCTCGCGCTGCTGCAACTGCCGCCGGGGCATCGGGCCGCGCCGGAGGGCTTCTACCCGTCGGTCGAGCATTTCTCCTATCGCGTCGAATCGATCGCGGAGATGGAGCGGATCACCGCGATGCTGGTCGCGCGCGGGATCGAGATCGATCGCGGGCTGGGGCGGCATGGGCCAGGGGCGAACACCTTCATCGTGTTCAAGGATCCGGACGGCAACAATGTCGAATTCTATTCGGACATGACGCAGATCACCCCCGACGCGCCCTATGAGCCGTCGGTGTGGGACGGCGGCACGCTGGAGACGTTCGACCAGTGGCGGCTCGACAAGTTCGTCGTGCCGCCGCCCGCGCGCATCCTGCCGCTCATAGACAAGGACGGGGACAAGGAGTGAGCCGGGCACGGGATATCGGCATCACGATCCTGTTCTTCGCTGGGCTGCTGCTGGCGTGGGAGCTGGGGGTGCGCTGGTCGGGCGCGAAATCCTATCTGCTCGCGCCGCCCAGCGCGATCGTCGGGGAATTGTGGCGATCGCGCGCGGCGCTGGCGGACGGCACGCTCAAGACGCTGACCGAGGTGTTCTGGGGCTTCGTCATCGCGCTGGCGGTGGGGGTGCCGGTGTCGGCATTCGTGTTCTTCTCGAACGGCGCGCGGCGGACGGTCTATCCGCTGCTCGTCGCGCTCCAGAGCATCCCCAAGGTCGGGCTGGCGCCGATCCTCGTCGCCTGGCTCGGCTACGGCCTGTCCTCCAAGCTGACGATGGCGTTCCTGTTCGCTTTCTTCCCGATCGTCGTCGCCGGGATGGGCGGCCTCGCCAGCACGCCGGCGCATCTGGAGGAGCATTTCCGCGCGCTCCGGGCGACGCGCTGGCAGACCTTCTGGCGGCTGCGCCTGCCGTGCGCGCTGCCGGCGTTCATCGACGGGTGCAAGGTGGCGATGCCGCTGGCGGTGATCGGGGCGATCGTCGGCGAGTTCGTGGGGTCGAACGACGGCCTCGGCAACCTGATCCTCACCGCGTCGGGATCGGGCAACACCGCGCTCACCTTCGCCGCGCTGCTGACGGTGACGGTCCTGTCGCTGCTGCTGTTCTACGGCGTCGAATATTGGGAGAAGTTCGTGTGGTGGCGCGCGGCATGACGGCGGCGATCGAGATCGACCGCGTCGCCAAGACGTTCGGCGGGCGCTCCGTCATCGCCGAGGTATGCGCGAGCGTGCGCGACCATGAGTTCGTCTCGGTGCTCGGCCCGTCCGGTTGCGGCAAGAGCACCCTGCTGCGCCTGATCGCCGGGCTGGAGCCGATCGACGGCGGGGAGATACGGCTGTTCGACACGGCCGTCACCGCGCCCGCCGGGGATGTGGGATTCGTGTTCCAGACCTCCAACCTGCTGCCGTGGCTCGACGTGCGCGGCAACCTGCTGCTCGGCGTCGATCTCGATCGCGCGGCGCGGCGGCCATCGGAGAGCGAGCTTGCCGAACTGATCGATACGCTCGGCCTGGCGGGTTTCGAGGAGAGCTTCCCGCACCAGCTTTCCGGCGGGATGCGGCATCGCGTCGCGATCGGGCAGGCGCTGGTGCGCAACCCGCGCGTGCTGCTGATGGACGAGCCGTTCGGCGCGCTCGATGCGCTGACGCGGGACCGGCTCAACATGGAATTGCTGCGCATCTGGCAGCGCGACCGCAAGACGGTGGTGCTGGTGACGCACAGCATCGCGGAGGCGGTGCTGCTGTCCGATCGCGTGATCGTGATGTCCGAACGCCCGAGCCGCGTGCTGGAAGAGGTGACGATCGACCTGCCGCGCCCGCGCGACCCCTCGCGCACGCGCGAAGACCCGGCGTTCGGCGATCATGTCGTGCGCCTCAGCCGATTGATGGGAGTGGAATGATGCAGTCGGGCGTGCTCGCCGCCGAGGGGGCGGACCTCTATTGGGAAGCGCATGGCGAGGGGCCGGCGATCGTGCTGGCGCATGGCGTCGGCGGCAATCACGCGATCTGGTTCCGGCAGATCGGGCCGCTCGCGCGCGCGAACCGCGTCATCACCTTCGACCATCGCGGCTTCGGCCGGTCGGCGGATCGCGACGGGCGCGGGCGGGCGGCGTTCGCGGAGGACCTGCGCGCGTTGCTCGATCATCTCGGAGTAGAGAAGGCGTTGCTGGTCGGCCAGTCGATGGGCGGCGGCACCTGCGTGGATTTCGCCTGCCGCTGGCCGGAGCGCGTCGCGGCGCTGGCGATCGCCGACAGCCTCCACGCCATCGCCGAGCCGGACGACGTGCGCCCGCTGATGGACGAGGCCCGCGCCGCGACGCGCGACCTCGGCCAGATCGAGCGCGTGCTGGGCGCGAAGGCGCGGGCCGAAGACCCGGCGCTGGCGATGCTCTATGCGCAGATCAACAGCTTCAACGCGACCGACCGGCACAATCTCGCCGGAGCCTTCCCGGCCCACGCGCCGGAGGAGATCGGCGGCGGGCGTTTCCCGATCCTGTTCATCGCTGGCGTTGAGGACGCGCTGTTCCCGATCGAGGCGATCCGCCGCGTGCAGGCGCGCGTGCCGGGATCGTTCATGGTCGAGGTGAGCGATGCGGGCCATTCCGCCTTCCTCGAACGGCCGACCGAGTTCAACGACACCTTGCTGACGCTGGCGCAGATGGCTGGCCATGCGGGGCGCGTCGCCGCGCATTCCAACGCGGCGGGCTATACGCCCGCGTGACTATAACGAACCCGTCATAAGGGCGGCGGGAGATGATATTTTTCCCGCGCGTCCGCCCCCGATAGGCCGGCAGCATGAACAGGCATCCCTATCCCTTCGCGGGCGGCGCGCTGCGCAATTTCATCGACGGGCGGTTCGTCGAGGGGCCGACGCGTTTCCCCAATCTCGATCCCGTCACGGGCGCGAAGCTGGCGGACGTGACCGCCGCCGACCGCGCGATGGTGGATCAGGCCGTGACCGCGGCACGCGCCGCGCTGAAGGGTGACTGGGGCCGCATGGCGCAGGCCGAGCGCTGCCGCCTGCTCGTCCGCGTGGCGGAGGGGATCGAGGCGCGGTTCGACGATTTCGTCGCGGCGGAGGTGGCCGACACCGGCAAGCCGCTCGCCCATGCCCGCGCGGTCGACATCCCGCGCGGCGCGGCCAATTTCCGCAGCTTCGCCGCGCTGGCCGAGGCGCGCGCGATGCCGAGCTTCCAGACGCGCACCGCCGACGGGCGCACCGCGATCAACTACAGCATCCCGCGCCCGCTCGGCGTGGTGGCGGTGATCTCGCCGTGGAACCTGCCGCTGCTGCTGATGAGCTGGAAGGTCGCGCCCGCGCTCGCCTGCGGCAATGCGATCGTCGCCAAGCCGTCGGAGGAAACCCCCTCCACCGCGACGCTGCTGGCGGAGGTGATCGAGGCGGCGGGCATCCCGCCCGGCGTGTTCAACCTGATCCACGGCGCGGGGGCGAATGCTCCCGGCGAATGGCTGGTGTCGCACCCGGACGTGGACGCGATCACCTTCACCGGCGAATCCTCCACCGGCTCGACGATCATGCGCGCGGCGGCTGCGGGGGTGAAGCCGATCTCGTTCGAGCTGGGCGGCAAGAACCCCGCGCTGATCTTCGCCGATTGCGATTTCGAGGCGGCGCTGGCGGGGACGGTGCGCTCGGTCTTCTCCAATTGCGGGCAGGTGTGCCTGTGCACCGAGCGCGTCTATGTCGAGCGGCCGATCTTCGATCGCTTCGTCGCGGCGCTGGCGGAGAAGGCGCGCGCGCTTTCGATCGGCGATCCGTGGAGCGGCGCCGCGATCGGCCCGGTGATCTCCGCGCAGCAGCGCGACAAGGTGCTCGGCTATTACAGGCTGGCGGCGGAGGAGGGCGCGCATTTCCATGCGGGCGGCGACGCCCCCGCGATGGAGGGCGCGCTCGCGGGCGGCTATTTCGTCGCGCCGACCGTGATGACCGGCCTCCCGGAAACCGCTCGCGCGGTGCGTGAGGAGATTTTCGGCCCGGTCTGCCACGTCGCCCCGTTCGACAGCGAGGAGCAGGCGATCGGATACGCCAACGACTCCGCCTACGGGCTGGCGGCGGCGGTGTGGACGCGGGATGTGAGCCGTGCGCATCGCGTCGCGGGGCAGATCGAGGCGGGGATCGTCTGGGTCAACGACTGGTTCCTGCGCGACCTGCGCACGCCGTTCGGCGGCGTGAAACTCTCCGGCATCGGGCGCGAGGGGGGCGAACATTCGCTCAATTTCTATTCCGAGCCGACCAACATCTGCGTGAGTTTCTGACGATGGGCGATGCGATCGAAACAGTCGCGGCGATGCTGCGCGAGGCGACGGAAACGCGGACGCCGGTCGCCCCGGTGGCGCCGCTGCTGCCGGCGGGCGATCTCGACGCGGCCTATGCCGTGCAGGAGGTCAATACCCGCGCCGCGCTGGCGTCCGGGCGGCGGCTCGTGGGGCGCAAGATCGGCCTCACCTCCGCCGCCGTGCAGCGGCAATTGGGGGTGGACCAGCCCGATTACGGGATGCTGTTCGCCGACATGGGCTATGATGACCGCGCCGACATCCCCGCCGACGCGGTGCTCCAGCCGCGCATCGAGGCGGAGGTGGCGCTGGTGCTGGCCGCGGACCTGACGAGCGAGCGCAACAGCCTCGCCGACGTGATCGCCGCGACCGCCTTCGCGCTGCCCTGTCTGGAGGTGGTCGGCAGCCGGATCGCGGAGTGGAAGATCGGCATCGTCGATACGATCGCGGACAACGCCTCGTCCGGCGCGTTCGTGCTCGGCGCGACGCCGCGCCCGCTGTCGGCGCTCGATCTCAGGATGTGCGGGATGGTGCTGGAGAAGAACGGCGAGCCGGCCTCGACCGGCGTGGGGCAGGCGTGCCTCGGCAACCCGCTCAACGCCGCGCGCTGGCTCGCCGACGTGATGGCGCGCGCGGGTCGGCCGCTGCGCGCGGGCGACGTGATCCTGTCCGGCGCCCTGGGGCCGATGACGCCGGTGGCGGCGGGCGATCTGGTCGAGGCGCGAATCAACGGCCTCGGCTCGGTCGCGGCGCGCTTCGTCTAGGAGTAATGAGTGGTGTGCAAGGTGAAGGCTGCGATCATTGGATCGGGGAACATCGGGACGGACCTGATGGTGAAGATGCTTCGCGGATCGGAGCATATGGAGTTGGCGGCGGTGGTGGGGATCGACCCGGCGTCGGAAGGTCTGGCGATGGCGCGGGCGCGCGGGGTGGCGACGACGCATGAGGGGATCGAGGGGTTGAGGAAGCTCGCCTGCTATGGCGAGATCGGCATCGCGTTCGACGCGACCTCGGCTTATGCGCACAAGGCGCATGACGCGGCGCTGCGCGCGGACGGCATCCAGGTGGTGGACCTGACCCCGGCGGCGATCGGTCCGTTCACGGTGCCGCCGGTCAACATGGAGGCGCATCTCGACCAGCCGAACGTCAACATGGTGACGTGCGGCGGGCAGGCGACGATCCCGATGGTCGCGGCGGTGAGCCAGGTGGCGAAGGTGCATTACGCCGAGATCGTGGCGTCGGTGTCGTCGCGCTCGGCGGGGCCGGGGACGCGCGCCAACATCGACGAGTTCACCCGCACCACCGCGCGCGCGATCGAGGAAGTCGGCGGGGCGGCGAAGGGCAAGGCGATCATCATTCTCAACCCGGCCGAGCCGCCGATGATCATGCGCGACACGGTGTTCACGCTGTCCGAAGGCGGCGACGAGGCGGCGATCCGCGCCTCGGTCGAGGCGATGGTGGCGAAGGTGCAGGCCTATGTCCCCGGCTATCGGCTGAAGCAGGAAGTGCAGTTCGAGCGCTACGGCGACAACAACCGCCTCAGGATCCCCGGCATGGGCGAGTTCACCGGGATCAGGACCTCGATCTTCCTCGAGGTGGAAGGGGCGGGCGATTATCTGCCGAGCTATTCGGGCAACCTCGACATCATGACGGCGGCGGCCAGGGCGACCGGAGAGTTGCTCGCCCGGCGCATCCTCGAGCGGAGGGCGGCGGCATGACCTTCGACGTCGACACGCAGAAGCTCTACATCCAGGACGTGACGCTGCGCGACGGGATGCACGCGATCCGCCACATGTACGGGCTCGATCATGTCCGCGCGATCGCGAGCGCGCTCGATGCCGCCGGGGTGGACGCGATCGAGGTGGCGCATGGCGACGGCCTCTCGGGCGCGAGCTTCAACTATGGCTTCGGCGCGCATACCGACTGGGAATGGCTGGAGGCCGTCGCGGACGTGCTGACGCGTTCGGTGCTGACCACCTTGATCCTGCCGGGGGTCGGCACGGTGGAGGAACTGCGCCGCGCCTGTGACCTCGGGGTGCGCTCGGTCAGGGTGGCGACGCATTGCACCGAGGCGGACGTGTCGAGGCAGCATATCGGCATCGCGCGCGATCTCGGCATGGATGTCGCGGGCTTCCTGATGATGAGCCATATGATCGAACCCGAGGCGCTCGCGCGGCAGGCAGCCCTGATGGAGAGTTACGGCGCGCAGTGCGTCTATGTGACCGATTCAGGGGGCGCGCTCGACATGGACGGGGTGCGCGATCGGCTGCGCGCCTATGACAAGGTGCTCAGGCCGGAGACGCAGCGCGGCATCCACGCGCACCACAACCTGTCGCTCGGGGTGGCGAACTCGATCGTCGCGGCGCAGGAGGGGGCGGTGCGCATCGACGCCAGTCTTGCCGGGATGGGCGCGGGCGCTGGCAACGCGCCGCTGGAGGTGTTCGTCGCCGCCGCCGATCGCAAGGGCTGGAACCACGGCTGCGACGTGATGGCGCTGATGGACGCGGCGGAGGACCTCGTGCGGCCGTTGCAGGACCGCCCGGTGCGCGTCGATCGCGAGACGCTCGCGCTTGGATACGCGGGGGTCTACTCAAGCTTCCTGCGCCATGCCGAGAAGGCCGCCGAAACCTATGGCCTCGACACCCGCGCCATCCTCGTCGAGCTCGGACGCCGCAAGATGGTCGGCGGACAGGAAGACATGATCACCGATGTCGCGCTCGATATCGTGAAGCAGCGGGGGGAAGCATGACCGATATCGCCGCGCTGGCCGCCACGCTGGACGACGCCGCCGTGCGATCGGCCGCGATCGCCCAGCTTTCGACCGACCATCCCGCGCTCGGCGTGGCCGACGCCTATCGCATCGCGCGCGCCGCGATCGACCGGCGCATCGCGCGCGGCGAGCGGATCGTCGGCATGAAGATGGGCTTCACCAGCCGCGCCAAGATGGCGCAGATGGGGGTGGACGACCTGATCTGGGGCTGGCTGACCGATGCGATGATGCTGGCGGACGGCGGTGACGCGCCCGCCACCCGCTTCATCCACCCGCGCATCGAGCCGGAACTGGCGGTGCGGCTGAAGGCTCCGCTCGTCGGCCAGGTCACCGCGCTGGAGGCATGGGCGGCTGTGGAAGCCGTCGCGCCCGCGCTGGAGATCATCGACAGCCGCTATCGCGATTTCCGCTTCTCGCTGGCGGATGTGGTGGCGGACAATGCCTCCTCCTCCGCCTTCGTCGTGGGCGGGTGGCAGCGGCCCGATCTGGACGTCGCCAATCTCGGCATGGTGATGAGCATCGACGGCGCGCCCGTGCAATTCGGGTCGAGCGCCGCGATTCTCGGCCATCCGCAGCGCTCGCTGGTCGCCGCCGCGCGGCTGGCGGGGGAGGCCGGCTTCGCGCTGGAGGCGGGGTGGACGGTGCTGCTCGGCTCCGCCACGCCGGCCGAGGCGATCCGCGCCGGGAGCCGCGTGCGGCTGGAGACGCAGGGCATGGCGACGGTCGATATCGCGCTCGGCGGGGCGGCGGCATGAGCGGGGAAGGGCGCGTCATCCCCGGCAAGGCCAAGCCGCGCGGCCGATTCCCGCATTTCCGGCGGGCGGGGGATTTCGTCTTCGTCTCCGGCACCAGCTCGCGGCGGCCGGACAACAGCTTCGCGGGGGCGGAGGCGGACGAGATGGGCACCGTCTCGCTCGACATACGCGCGCAGACCCGCGCGGTGATCGAGAATATCCGCGATATCCTGGCGGACGCGGATGCGACGCTGGCCGATGTGGTGGAGGTGAGCGCCTATCTCGTCAGCATGAACGATTTCGGCGGCTACAACGAAATCTATGGCGAATATTTCGACGAGAGCGGCCCGGCACGCACCACGGTGGCGGTGCATCAATTGCCGCATCCGCATCTGCTGATCGAGATCAAGGCGGTCGCCTATGCGCCGCGACAGGGGGAAGCCCAATGAGCGAGGTTCTGCGTTACGGTCGTCCGTTCGACTTCAAGGGCTGGATCGAGGCGCATCGCGACCGGCTCAAGCCGCCGGTCGGCAACGCCCAGATCTGGCAGGATAGCGACTTCATCGTCACCGTGGTCGGCGGCCCCAACCAGCGCACCGACTATCACGTCGATCCGCTGGAGGAGTTCTTCTACCAGATGCAGGGCGACATGATCCTGCGGCTGTGGATCGACGGCAAGCCGGAGGACATGCCGATCCGCGAGGGCGAGATATTCCTGCTGCCGCCGAATGTGCCGCACTCGCCGCAGCGCCCGGTGCCGGGCAGCGTGGGGCTGGTAATCGAGCGCCAGCGGCCGGAGGGGATGCTCGACGCCTTCCAATGGTATTGCGACGATTGCGGGGCGGTGGTCCACCGCGTCGAGGTGCAACTGAAGAGCATCGTCGCGGACCTGCCGCCGCTGTTCGAGGCCTTCTATGCCAGCGAGGCATTGCGGACCTGCGGCCAATGTGGGGCGGTGCATCCGGGACGAGCGACGGTTCCGGCCGCCTAAGCCTTTATTCCTGCTCTGTTTCCAGCGTCGCCGGGGCAAGGCTCCGGCGGCGTTTCGCGCGTCGCCCCGATGCGCGGGGCAAGTATGACAAATTCGTTATACCAGCGATTCGATCTATTATTTGCTGATAATAGGCTGGTCTTTCAGATTCCACTCAGGCTTTGCGGGACCAATGCGGGGTCGGGGAGGGATTATGAAGGAACAGAGGACGCGATCGATGTGGCTGGTGTCCACCGCGATCATTTCGGGGCTGGGCGCGCTGGCGGCGACGCCGGCCTGGGCTGAGGATCAACCGGCCGCCGCGCAGGCGCAGGCCGACGAGGCGCCGGCCGCGAAGGACGGGCAGGTGAGCGACATCATCGTCACCGCCACCCGGCGCGAGGAAAGCGCGCAGCGCGTGCCGGTCGCGATCACCGCGCTTTCCGCCAGCGATCTCCAGGCGCGCGGGATTTCGGGCACCAACGACCTGCAATTCCAGGTGCCGGGCCTCCAGATCTATTCCACGCAGGTCGGTATCACCAACTATACGATCCGGGGCCTCGGCAACGCCAACAACCGCTCGTCGACGGCGGACGGCGCGGTCGGCGTGTTCGTCAACGAGGCCTATATCGGCCGCCCGTTCCTCGTGAACACCGATTTCATGGACATGGAGCGCGTCGAGGTGCTGCGCGGTCCGCAGGGCACCCTGTTCGGCCGTAATACGATCGGCGGCGCGATCTCCTTCTACAGCACCAAACCGGGGCCGGAGACGCGCGCCGGCGGCGAGGTGACGATCGGCAACTACAACCAGCGCGACGCCGGCGCGTTCATCTCCGGCCAGATCGCGGAGAACGTCTATGCCAAGGTGGCGGTGACGACGCGCAACCACGACGGCTATAACTACAACACCACCACGCACACGGCGGTGGACGATCAGCGGATGACGGGGGTGAGCGCCGCGCTGCGCTTCACGCCGACCAGCAACCTCGACATCACGCTCAACGTGGACACCACCATCCGGCGCGGTTTCGGCTCGTGGTGGATCGACTGGGTGCGCGGGCCGTATTCCGGCGCGCCCTACGCCAATCCGCGCTCCGGCAACGGGGCCAACGACAACGGCTTCGGCAACATCAACAACACCGGCGGCAGCCTGAATATCGGCTGGGCGACGCCGATCGGCGACTTCACCTCCGTCACCGCCTATCGCGAGGGCAAGCTCGATTCACGCTCGCCCTCGACGGGGACGATGCCGGCGCCTCCGGGGCCGCCGGCGGTCAATTCCGATCTCAGCAACATCCTGTTCACGCAGGAGGACGATTATCGCACGCGGCAATATTCGCAGGAGTTCCGGCTGGCGTCGAACAATGATTCGCCGTTCAAATGGCTGCTCGGCGCCTATTATTTCCACGAGAAATCCTATCACACCGGCATCGTGGATTTCCAGTTCAACAATTATTACGGCTACACCGGCCGCGCCCGCTACGATTCGGTCGGCACGACCGACGCCTTCGCGCTGTTCGGCAACCTCAGCTACAACATCACCGACAAGCTGAAGGTGCAGGCGGGCCTGCGCTGGAGCAACGATCACAAGGAATCGACCGAGACGGCGTCGGGCCAGAGCTATGGCGCGGGGTTCAAGATCAACGGCGTTTCCGCGCCGGGCGGCTTCACCGCCAACGGCGCGAAGACCTTCCAGGCCGCGACGCCCAGCTTCACGGTCAACTATCAGGCGACGCCGACGGTGTTCCTCTATGCCACCGTGTCGAAAGGCTTCAAGAGCGGCGGCTTCAACGATGTCTCGGACGAGAAGTTCGCGGCGGAGACCGCCTATCTGCCGGAAAAGGTGTGGAATTACGAAGCCGGCTTCAAGGCCGATCTGTTCGATCGCCACGCGCGCCTGAACGTTTCCGCCTTCCGGCTCGATTATACCAACCTGCAGGTCTCGGAAGTCGTGCCGGCCTATGCGGGCGGCCCGAACCTCGTCGTCATCGCCAACGCCGGCAAGACGCACAACCAGGGCATCGAGACGGAGTTCCAGATCTTCCCGGTCAGCAACCTCCAGTTCTACGGCAACTTCAGCTACCAGGATTCGAAGGTCGATCAGCTTTCGATGGTGGTGAGCGGCGTGCAGCTCAACCAGGCGGGGAACAAGCTGCCGCTGGTGCCCAAGACGAAGTGGATGATCGGCGGGGCCTATACCTTCCCGATGGGCGAGGCGCTCGATACCACCGTGCGCGCGGCCTATAGCAAGACCGCATCCTATTACGGCTATATCACCAACAATCCGCTGGAGCTGGTGCCGCCGCAATCGGACCTGACGGCCTCAATCCTGTTCCAGCCGCGCGACAGCCGCTGGAATGTTGAATTGTGGGGCAAGAATCTGGAAAACAAGCTGAATATCACGCAGATGTTCCAGATCTTCAATGCGTCCTATGCCAAGCTCGGGGTGCCGCGCACCTGGGGCGTGACGGTGCGCTTCAAATATTGAGCGGGTGAGAAGGCCCTTCGCCGCGACCGGCGGCGAGGGGCCTTCCGGCACAGGTTGAGGAAGGAGGGCGAAATGCCGGCAGGACGATTGCGTATGCGCTGGGCGGTTCTCGCCTCCGCCGTCCTCCTGATCGCGTTGCCGGCGGGGCAGGCGATCGCAGAGACGCCGGCTCCGGACACGATCATCCACGCCGGCCACCTGATCGACGGCGTTTCCAGGAACGTGCGGGACAAGGTGTCGATCGTCATCAGGAACGGTCGCATCCTCGCGGTCCAGCCTGGTTTCGTCGGCACGCCCGGCGCGGCCATCATCGATCTTTCGGATGCGACGGTGCTGCCGGGCCTGATCGACGCGCACGTCCATCTCACCGAAACCGGCGGCGGCGGCAATCGTATCGCCAAGAGCGTGACCATGACGCCGCTCGACATGGTGCTGCGCGCGGTTCCCGAGGCGCGGCACGAGCTGGAGGCGGGTTTCACCTCGGTACGCAACCTGATGGCCCCGGCGGGAATCGACATCGCGCTCCGGAAGGCGATCGACGA
Source organism: Sphingomonas sp. CL5.1 (assembly GCF_013344685.1). Classification (NCBI taxonomy): domain Bacteria; kingdom Pseudomonadati; phylum Pseudomonadota; class Alphaproteobacteria; order Sphingomonadales; family Sphingomonadaceae; genus Sphingomonas; species Sphingomonas sp. CL5.1. The sequence continues at coordinate 3,827,967 of NZ_CP050137.1, read as the reverse complement.
CGGCGTCATTCCGGGGCCGCGCATGTGGGTTTCGGGCATGGCCCTCAGCGCCACCGGGGGACATGCCGATCCCGCCGGTGGGCTGATCCCGGAGCTGGCGCGCCCCGACATGACCGGCGCGTTCGAGCGCGAGGCGGTGATCGACGGGCCGGACAGCGCGCGCCGCGCCGTGCGCGTGCAGCACATGCGGGGCGCGAACGTCATCAAGCTGATGGCCAGCGGCGGGGTGATCAGCCTCGGCGACGATCCCAATGCGCAATTGATGGACGACGACGAGATGGCGGCGGCCGTGCATACCGCGCACGAGCTGGGCATGAAGGTGGCGGTGCACGCGCACGGCAAGCGCGCGATCGACGCGGCGATCCGGTCGGGCGTCGATTCGATCGAGCATGGCAGTTTCGCCGACGCGGAAAGCTATGCGCTGATGAAGGCGCACGGCACCTATCTGGTGCCGACCTTGCTGGCGGGCGTCGCCGGCGTGGAGTTCATGGACAGCCATCCTGGGGTGTTCGAGCCGGCCAGCGTCGCCAAGGCCAAGGCGGTCGCGCCGGTGATGGTGCATAACCTTGCCGCCGCCTATCGCGCCGGGGTGAAGATCGCGTTCGGCACCGATATGGGGCCGCACGGCCCCAATCAGGCGCGCGAGTTCCAGATCATGGTGCAACAGGCCGGCGTGGCCCCGATCGACGCCATCATGGCGGCGACGGGCAATGCCGCCGATCTGCTCGGCGCGACGGACGACATCGGCTCCGTTCGCGCCGGCCGATATGCCGATATCGTCGCGGTCCGCGGCGATCCGCTCACCGATATCGGCCTGTTGCAGCACATAGGCTTCGTGATGAAGGGCGGCGTGGTCGTGGTCGACCGGCGCCAGGGAAAGGTAGTGGAATGAGCAAGCGTCCGATCTGGTTGTGCGGCATCGCGGGGGCGCTGCTGCTCACCTCGCAGGCGGGTTTCGGCCAGTCTGATCCGAATCCGCCGAAGCCGGCGGAACCGGCCGGTGCCGCCAGCGCCACGCCCGGCGCGCCGGGGCCGGAGATCCGGGACCCGTGGCTCGCCGAATGGCTGCGCCTCACCCCCGATCGCAGGCCCAGGCCGCTGGTCGCCGGCCGCGATTATGGGATGGACGAGAAGACGGGCCAGTTCATCTGGCCCAAGGCGACCCCCGAGGTGCATGAGGGCCAGCCCTTCCCCGGCGAGCTGAAGACGTGGGACCAGAAGAGCTACGCCAAGAATGTCGACGTGCTCGGCTTCTATCCCGGCGTGGATTCGCCGTTCCATGCCTGGGCGAACATCGCCGACTTCGGCGGCAAGCGTTATCTCTACATCCACGATCGCGACTATCTGCGCATCCTCGACGTGACCGATCCGCGTCACGGCAAGATCGTCTATTCCAGAGGCGCGGTGTGGGGGCCGAAGGGCGGCAGCGAGAAGTTCGACGCCAACAACGTCCATGACTATCTCGGCGGCGCGACGATCGTGTGGAGCGCGAAGCTCGGCAAGCCGATCATCGTCGCCTCGTTCGAGATCGGCCGCTATGGCCTGATGACCGAGAAGATGGAGCAGCCCGACAAGGTCGCGGCGCAGCGCCATTACAACTCGCTCAAGGGTTTCAGGGTGTTCGCGATGGACGGGCCGCTGCCGAGCCAGTGGCGGCTGATCGCGACGCGCACCACCGACTACAAGCATCCCGACGCGCCGATCGGCCAGCAGCAAGGCTCCGGCTCGCTCGACTCGCCGGAATATTATGGCGGGAAGTATATGATCCTGTCGTCCGCGCCGGACGATTCCTATGCGCTGACCGAATATCCCAACTATCTCTATTCGCCCGGCTATCAGGTGTGGGACATGTCCGATCCCGCCGACCCGAAATTCGTGTCGCAGATCGCGGTGCCCGGCCAGATCATGGGCAACAAGGAGCATGAGAACGCCTATCTGATGAATCCGCGCGCGGGCAACCGCACCTCGTGGATGGGCTCGCGGATGCCGATCTTCCTGCCGAAGCCGCTGGAGGACGGCGGCAAGATCGGGTTCGGCGCGATGGGTGGGCTGGGGCTGTGGTCGTTCGACCTCAGCGATCCGGCCAATCCGCGCATTCTCGGCAGCGTCAACACGCCGCCGGCCTTCGCGGGCACGGAGTTCGATAACGCCGACGTCAGCCAGTATGAGCGCACCGGCTATGTGCTGACCAGCGGCTATCCGATGAACCGCGACTGCTACGAGCCGTACAAGGACGTCTTCGTGGTCGACGCGCGCGATCCGGCGCATCTGAAGGTGGCGGGCAAGCTGCCCCAGCCGCAGGTGCCGCCCGGCGCGCCCTTCACCCACTTCTGCCAGCGCGGCGGCAATTTCGGGCCGAAGCGCTCCAACTCCATCGGCCAGCCGGGGACGTGGCGGCAGGGGATCATCCCTTATTCCTTCTACAACGCCGGCGTGCAATTGTTCGACGTCAGCAACCCGGCCGATCCGAAGATCGCGGGCTATTACGTCCCGCGCCTCGCCAACGCGAGCGAGCTGCCGGAATATACGCTCGGCAAGGGCGTGCTGGCGATCTTCACCGAATATGACCGCAACATCATCTGGGCCTTCACCGAGAACGGCGCCTATGCATTGTCCTCGCCCTTGCTCGGCGCGCCCGTGTTGAAGGCCCCGGCAAAGGCGTGGCCGCCACGCTGAAAGGAATCCACATGCGTGCATTGATTATCGCGGCGGCGGCGCTTGCCGTCGCTGGTTGTTCCACGCGGCAGGCGGAGCAATCGCCGGAAGCGCCGAAGGCCGAGCCGGCGAACATCCTCCACATCAGCCACGGCGGAATCGCCTATCCCGACGGGGACGAGCTGAAGCGGCACTGGTCGAACTATACGATCAACCTGATCGACGGCAGCCAGGCTTATGGCTGGACCTCGGAGGACAAGGCGGCGCTGCCGCACGATCTGTTCTTCGAGCTGGCCGGGAACGGGAAGATCACCGGCTTCGCGCTCGATTCGACCTTCGCGCCGGTCCGGCGGGAGGACGGCAGCGCCTCGAACAGCCCGTCGGGATCGCCGGTGCGTCATTTCACCTTGTGGGGGTCCACCGCGTCGCGCGCCGGCCCGTGGACGAAGCTCTATCAGGGCGAGGCGAAAGCCGACCAGCGCACCGCCTTCACGCTCGATCGCCCGGTGGAGGCGCGGTGGCTGAAGCTCACCGTCAACGATAGCTGGGCCGGCGGCGCGCCGGTGCGCCTGTCCGAATTCGAGGTGATGGGCGAGCTGGCGGCGAAGGACGGCGGGGCGGTGCCCGATGTCACCGGTTATTATATGCACGAATATGGCCCGATCGTGCTGCGGCAGGACGGCCATCTGATCCACGGCTGCTACAATAACGGCGACGGACAGCTCGAAGGGATGATCCTCGGCCGGGTGATGCGGCTGGCGTGGTACATGCCGAAGGAAAAGAGCATCGGGATGGCGACGCTGGTGGCGGACGGGAACCAGCTCTACGGCTTCTGGTATCGCGATCAGGATCGCATGGGCAGCCCGTGGAACGCCGTGAAGGTGCCGGCTTCCGACAAGTCGGATCGCGGGCCTTGCGGTTCGCTGCTTCCTCGTTAAGCGGGCGCGGACATGAAGATCGACGGTTTCCTGCTGGCGATGCTCTGCGCGGTGGTGCTGGCGTTCGTCGCGCCGCACCTGGGGACGCCGGACGGGCCGCTCCACATGGGGCTGGTGACCACCCTGGGGATCGCGCTCGTCTTCTTCCTGCACGGCGCGAACCTGTCGCCCGAGGCGCTGAAGGCGGGCGCGACGAACTGGCGCATCCATGTCGCGGTGCAGGCGACCACCTTCATCGTGTTCCCGTTGATCGGCTTCGCGATCTTCTTCGGCCTGCGCCCGGTGCTGAGCGAGGAGGTGCGGCTCGGCGTGTTCTTCCTGTGCGCGCTGTCCTCGACCATCTCCTCGTCGGTGGCGATGACCAGCCTCGCGCGCGGCAACGTCCCGGCGGCGGTGTTCGACGCGTCGCTTTCCGGGGTCGTCGGCATGGTCATCACGCCGATGCTGATCGCGATGGTGCGGGCGGTGAGCGGCCAGCCGTTCCCGATCCTGCCGGCGATCGCCGACGTGGCGATGACGCTGCTGCTGCCCTTCGCCGCCGGGCAGCTCGCGCGGCCGCTAATCGCGCGCTGGCTGGCGGCGCGCAAGCCGATCATCAACAAGCTCGATCGCGGGGTTATCATCCTGATCGTCTATTCGGCCTTCTGCGAATCCACCGCTTCCGGCCTGTGGTGGAACTATTCGCCGTGGGTGATCGCGGAGATCGCGGTGATCGCCGGCGCGCTGCTGGCGCTGATCCTGTGGCTGACGACGATGCTGTCGCGCGTCTGGGGCTTCTCGCTGCCGGACGAGGTGACGACGGTGTTCTGCGGATCGAAGAAGAGCCTCGCCAACGGCGCGCCGATCGCCAAGATCCTGTTCGCGGGCGATCCGGCGATGGGGATGATCATGCTGCCGATCATCCTCTATCACCAGTTGCAGCTCATCGTCTGCTCGATGCTGGCGCGGCGCTATGCCGCGCGGGCGGAGGTTGCCGCGACGGCGGCGGCGGAGACCGTCGCGGTCTCCTGACCGTTATCCCAGCCGCAGCGCCTGCGTGAGATCGCCCGGCGGCGGCCCGCCGGCCGCAACCATCGCGTGCTCGCGCTCGATCAGGCCGGGCAGCTTCTCCAGCCCCCAGCGGCGCGTGATGAAACGCGCGATCGAGCCGGTGTCGTAGATCGTGTGATCGACCTCGCCGCGCCGCGCGTGGGGCGAGATCACGATCGCCGGGATGCGCGTTCCCGGCCCCCAACGGTCCCCCTTCGGCGGGGCGACATGATCCCACCAGCCGCCGTTCTCGTCGAAGGTGACGACGACCAGCATCTTCTCCCATTGCGGGCTTTTCCTGAGCGCGTCGATCACGCCAGCGATATGTCGGTCGCCGGCATCCACGTCGGAATAGCCGGCGTGCATGTTGAGGTTGCCCTGCGGCTTGTAGAAGGTGACGGGTGGCAGCTTGCCCGCCGCCGCGTCGGCGAGGAACTTGTTGGTCCGCGCCGTCTCGCCCATGCCGCCATCGCGCAGATGGCGTTCGCGTGCGGCGGTGCCGGGGGCGAATTGCGTGAAATAGTTGAACGGCTGGTGATGCGGCTGGAAATTCGGCCGCGTCGGGAAGGAGCCGTCGGTGCCGTGCCCCGCCAGCGCCGCCGCCCAGCCGCCGCCGTACCACGCCCAGTCCACGCCCTTCGCGCTCAGCATGTCGCCGATCGTCTTGTGGCTTTGCGGCACGAGCGTATGCGCGCTGTTCCAGTTGGCGTAGCCGGGCCGCGCCGGATCGAGATCATAGGTCGGCGCATAGGGCGGCATCAGTGTGTTGACCGCCCAGAAATCCGGCGTGATCGAATTGGGCACGAACTGCACCGGCCCGTCCATCGCGCTCTTGGGCGAATTGTCCTTCTGCCTGAGGCGGATGCTTTTGGGATCGCCGTCCTCGGTGATCGCGATGCGACCCTTCGCCGGGCTTTTGTCCGCATCGGGATAGAAGGGTGGGCGCGCCGCGATCAGATACTGGTGGTTGAGATAGGAGCCGCCGAACGCGCCCATGAAGAAATTGTCGCACAGCGTGAACTCCCGCGCGACCTGCCACAGCCGCAGGTTGGCGGAATTGTCGCCGTAATGGCCCATCACCAGCGCGCCGCTGTCGCCCCAGGCGACGAAGCCGTCGTTCTTCCCGCCGTTGATCTGCAACTGGTTGTTGTAGAAGGCGTGGATCAGATCGCGCGTCACCACGCCGTGCGGCAGCGGATCGCCCTCCGGCGTCGAGAGCGCGAAGGGCGCGTTGGGCAGCGGCGGCAGGTCGTCCGGCCCGATCTGATATTCGCGATGCTCGACCACCTGCTTGTTCGGGACGAGGCCCTCCCAGATTTTCGGTAGCCTCTCCAGCACCCGCCCGTCGCGGTCGCGCTGGCGCGTGCGTTCGGCCGGCACGCTGGAGAGCGGGTTCCGGAGGCCGGGGAAATCGGCGAACAGATTGTTGAAGCTGCGATTCTCCGCATAGATCACCACGACCGTGTCGATATGCGCGCGCAGCGCCACGTCGCCGGGCGAGGACGGCGCGGGGCGCCGGGCCGGCTTCGCGGCCGACGCCTCCGCCGGCAACCCCACCGCCGCCGCGCCGATCGCGGTGGCGATCCCTTCGAGCAGCAGGCGGCGCTCCGGGTTCTCGGGGCGGCCGGGGGCGGGCGGCTTGGATGCGTTGTCGGTCATGTCCCCTCGTAGCCTTGCCGGCCGATATGTGACAATCCGTGCCGGTCAGCTTTCCCGCGCCACCGTGAGGATGCAGCGGACGAAGCCTCGCGGATCGTCCTCCTGCACGAAATGCCCGCCGTGCAGCGTGGCGTGCGGCTGCCCCGCCGTGCCGGGGACGCGGCCGATGAAGCGCGTCTCGCCGCCGCGCGTCACCGGATCGCCGTCGCTGAAGCAGCACAGGAAGGGCTTCTCCCATTGGTCCAGCACCTTCCACGCCTCGATCTGGTCGGGCACCGCCGGGTCGTCGCCGAACGGCACCAGCGAGGGGAAGATGCGCGCGCCCGCCTTGTGGGCGCGGCGCGGAAAGGGCGCATCATAAGCGGCGATCTCCGCGTCGGACAGACGCCGCTTCGTGCCCGCGTTGATGATCCGGCCGATCGGAAATACCGGGCTGTAGCGCGAGAAGGCGCGCCAGATGCGGAAGGCGCGCGGCGCGGCGCCGCCCTCCGGCAGTCCGCCATTGGCGAGCACGATCCCGGCGAACCGCTCCGGCATCGCCGCGACCAGTCGGAGGCCGACCAGCGAACCCCAGTCCTGACAGGCGAGCGTGATGCCGGAAAGGTCGAGCCGCTCGATCCAGCTTCGCATCCACGCGACATGGCGGGCGTAGCTGTAATCGCTCTTCGCGGCCGGCTTGTCCGACCGGCCGAAGCCGATCAGGTCCGGCGCGACCACGCGGAAGCCGGCCTCCACCACCGGCCCGATCATGTGGCGATAGAGATAGCACCAGCTCGGCTCGCCGTGCATCATCAGCACAACCGGCGCGTCGCGCGGCCCTTCGTCGATATAATGGACGCGCAGCCGGGTGCCGTCGTGGGTGTCGGCGATCTCGGCATAATGCGGCGCGAACAGGAAGTCGCCGATGCCGGCGAAGGCCGCATCCGGGGTGCGCAGGACTTTCAAGCGGCTCTCCCATGCCGACGGTCATCTATTGGCATTGATAGTGCCTATTTATTGCCTGCCGGTCAATCCGCGTGGCGTTATGGCCGGTAGCGGCTCGGAGGCACGCCCAGGGCGCGCTTGAACATGGTGGAGAAGCTGGCCGGTCCGTCATAGCCGAGGTCCAGCGCGATGGTGGTGATCGGCTCGCCCGCCGCGAGCCGGGGCAGCGCGACCGACAGGCACGCCTGCTGCCGCCATTCGGCGAAGCTCATCCCGGTCTCGCGCCGGAACAGGCGGGTGAAGCGGCGGCGGTTCATCGCCAGCGCATCGGCCCATTGGTCGATCGTCGCGGTCGCGCGCGGCCGTTCGAGGAAGGCGTGGCAGCGCGCGGCGAGCGCGGCATGGCGCGGGAAGGGCACCGCGATCGGGATCACCGGCGCGCGATCGATCTCCGCCACCAGCAGCCGCATCACCAGCCCGTCACGCCCGCCCTCGTCATATTCCACCGGGATTTCCGCCGCCGACAGCAGGAGCTGGCGCAGCAGCGGCGAGACCGCGACGACGCGGCAGGCGCCCCCCAGCGCCGGGCAGGCGCTCGGCTCGATCAGCACGCTGCGTGTCTGCACCGCCCCGACCATGCGCACGGCATGTGGCGTGCCGCCGGGGATCCACACCGCGCGCTCCGGCGGGGCAACCCACGCGCCCTGCGGCGTGCTGACCGCGACCACGCCGTTCGCGGCATAGAGGAGCTGCCCGCGCCGATGGCGATGCTCGGCAAGCTCGAAAGAAGGCGGATAATCGTTGCCGATACCGACCACCGGGCGCGGCACGTCCTCATGCTCGGCGGCGCTGCGATATGGCATGATTGTCCCTCTATCGAAAACGAATGACCCATATGCGCAGGCGGGACGCGAAGCGAGCGGCTATTCGCCCCATTCGAAAAGGATTCCAGATGAGCGATTCGACGGTGGCGACGGCGCGGCCCGGCGCGATGGCAGACAGCGGCACGGTGTTCGGCGTGATCGTGGCGATCAGTTTCTGCCACATGCTGAATGACATGATGCAGTCGCTGCTCCCGGCGATCTATCCGGGGTTGAAGACCGATCTTCACCTCACCTTCGGCCAGATCGGGCTGGTGACTCTGGCCTATCAGATCACCGCCTCGATCCTCCAGCCGCTCGTCGGGCTTTATGCCGACAAGAGGCCGACGCCGATGGCGCTGCCGGGCGGCACGTTGTTCTCGCTCGCCGGCCTCAGCGTGCTGTCGGTGGCGCACAGCTATGGGCTGGTGCTGGCGGGTGCGGCGCTGCTCGGTGTCGGCTCGTCGGTGTTCCACCCCGAATCCTCGCGCGTGGCGCGGATGGCGGCGGGCGGGCGGCATGGCCTCGCGCAGTCGCTGTTCCAGGTCGGCGGCAATGCCGGGCAGGCGCTCGGCCCGCTCGCGGCGGCGCTGGTGGTGGTGCGCTGGGGCCAGTCGAGCCTTGCTTTGTTCGCGCTGCTGGCGCTGCTTTCGGGGGCGGTGCTGTGGAACGTCGCGGTCTGGTATCGCCATCACGGGCTGGTGCGGCTGCGCGCGGGCGGGAAGGGCGCGTCGGCCGCCGACCTGCCCGCCGGCCATGCGCGGCGCGGCATTCTCATCCTGCTGGCGCTGATCTTCTCCAAATACGTCTATCTCGCCAGCCTGACGAGCTATTACACCTTCTACCTGATCCACCGTTTCGGCGTGTCGGTGGAGAATGCGCAGCTCCACCTGTTCGCCTTCCTGACGGCGGTGGCGGTCGGCACGGTGCTGGGCGGGCCGCTGGGCGACCGTTTCGGGCGGAAGTATGTGATCTGGTTCTCGATCCTCGGCGCCTTGCCCTTCACGCTGGTGCTGCCGCATGTCGGGCTGTTCTGGACCGGGCCGCTCACCGTGGCGATCGGCCTGATCCTCGCCTCCGCCTTCCCGGCGATCGTGGTGTTCGCGCAGGAACTGGTGCCGGGCAAGGTCGGCATGATCTCCGGCCTGTTCTTCGGCTTCTCCTTCGGCATGGGCGGCCTCGGCGCGGCGGTGCTCGGCTGGATGGCCGACCGCACGGGAATCGAGGCGGTCTATCAGCTTTGCGCGTTCCTGCCGGCGATCGGGCTGCTCACCGCCTTCCTGCCGAACATCGAGCGCCGCCGGGCCTAGGACGGACCGGTCGACATTCAGTTCTGGCGGCTATTGTCGGTGCGGCGGATGAAGTCCGCCACGTCGGCGTGGAACGCCTTCAGCACCGCCGGATTGACATAGACCATGTGGCCGGACTGGTAGTAGCGATATTCGATATTGGCGCGGATGCTCTCCGGCACCGGCAGATGGCGCATCTCGTACACCCCGGAGAAATAGGGGGTGGAGACGTCGAAATAGCCGCCGCTGACCATCACCTTCAGCGTCGGGTTCTGCTTCATCGCCACGGCAAGGTCCGGCAGCACGTTGGGCAGCGCGATCAGCGCCTTGTCCGCGCCGGGCGGCTGGTGCTTGTAGTCCCAGCTTCCGTAGATGCCGACGCTCGGCTTGTGCTCCACACCCTTGCCGTATCCCAGGGTATCGCGGGCATAATCGTTGAACGCGGCGACATAGGCGCCCTCGAGCGCCGCGCTCTGCGGATCGTAGCCCGAGACCTTGCTGAGCGGATCGAGCGTCGCGCCGGTGAAGCGCGTGTCGAGCGTGCCGGTGGTCAGCGCCTGATCCGCCAGCAGCTCCTTCTGGAACGCGCCATATTCGATCCGCAGGTCCGACCTGAGCAGATAGGGCACGGGCAGCCCGGTATAGGCGGAGAGGCGGCCCGCGATCTCCCGCTTCCTGTCGGCGGGCAGCGCGCTGCCCTGCATCAGCGCGGCGGCATAGTCGCCGGTCGCGAACCGCTCCACCTCGTCGAGGAAGGCGCGCAGGTCCGCCGGCCGGTCGGCGACCTTCCGGTGATACCAGGCGGTCGCCGCATAGGTCGGCAGCGAGACGACATAGGGCAGGTCGACCCCCGGATTGAGTTGCGGATCGTCCGGGATCAGGTCCCAGTTGAGGATGTCGGAGAGCAGGACGACGCCGTTGAGGTCGATTCCCTCCTTCTGCAACGCCAGCGTCAGCCCCGCCGCGCGCATCGTGCCGTAGCTTTCGCCGAGCAGGTATTTCGGCGAGTTCCAGCGCTGGTAGCGCGACAGGAACTGGACGATGAATTTGGTGAAGGCGTGGATGTCCTGATCGACGCCGTAGAAGGCGGCCTCCTTGTCCGGCCCCGCGATGCGGCTGAAGCCCGTGCCCGGCGCGTCGATGAAGACGAGATCGGACACGTCGAGCAGGCTCTCGGCGTTGTTGACCGTGGCATAAGGCGCGGCGGGCGTATGCTCGCGATCCGGGGTCTGCACGCGGACCGGGCCGAACGCGCCCATGTGCAGCCAGATGCTCGACGATCCGGGGCCGCCGTTGAACAGGAAGGTGATCGGCCGCCCCGCCGCGGGCGCGCCGGTCCTGAAATAGGCGGTGTAGAACATCGACGCTTCGGCCTTGGGCTTCTTCGCGTCCCTGGCATCCTTGTCCGCGCCCGCGTCGATCGCGTCGGTGTCGCTCCACCCCTTCGGATGCACCACCAAAGTCCCCGCCACCGCGCGATAGGCGATGCGCGCGCCGCCGACCGTCACGCTGCCGTTCGAGGTGATCTCGCCGGGCTGGAACAGCGCCGGGGCGGGGGCGGCATCATCCCTGGCGGGCGTGTCGGCGGCCTGCGCGGCGGTGGATGCGGCGAGCGCTGTAAGGAGCGGGAGGAGGGTGGCTTTCATCGGCGCTTTCCTGCCGACGCGCGCCGCCGCTGTAAACCGGCTTCGATTTCAGCGCGGGCGATAGCGCAGCACCGCGATCGCGCCGTAGAGCAACGCCAGCAGCGCGAGATTGATCACCTCGCCGCGCTGCTCGGCGAGCGTCGCGCCCATCTGGTTGACGCCGACCATCAGGCGGATGCCCGGCGTGGTCGGCAGCAGGCGCGCGACGAGCGTCAGCCAGTGCGGCGTCGCCTCGACCGGCCATGACAGGCCCGAGAGGAAGAAGATCGGCACCGAGGTGACGATCCAGAGCTGGATCGGCCGCTCGCGCGTGCGGAAGAAGCTGCCGAGCGCCAGCGCCGCGGCGACCGTCGCCGACACGAACAGCGCGGCCGCCGCGACCAGCGCGAACGGCTGCGCCTGCGCGCGCGGATAATCCTGGAACCAGAAGACGAAGCCGGTGAACCACGCGACATTGGCGCAGCCGACGACGAAGAAAGCGAGCGTGATGCCGAGCAATCCCCGGCGCGAGAAGCTGAGCGGCCCGTCATGCTCCCGCATCGTCGCGGCGAGCATGGCGAGGCCCATCAGCAACGTCTGCTGGATGATGAGGAACGCGACGCCGGGGAAGATCGTGGCGCCATAGCCCTCGCGCGTGTTGAACAGCGGGCGCTGGATCATCGCCAGCGCGGGCGGGGCGGGCGCGCCCAGCGCCATCGCCTGATCGACCGCCGCCGCGCGCCCGGCCGCGCCGAGCGCCGCGCCGACCCCGGCCAGCGCGGTCGAGGTGCGCAGGAGATAAGCGCCGTTGCCGTAGAGCGCGACCACGCCCTGACCGCCGGAGAGGATGCGCCGCTCGAACCCCTCCGGGATCACCACGATCGCGCTCACCCGCCGCTCGCGGAGCTGGCGGAGCGCGGCGACGGGGGAGGGCGGGCGCGCCACCACTTCCGCCTGTTGCAGCGCGGCGAGGCGGCTCTCCAGCGCGCGGCTGGTGCCGCTGTGGTCCATATCGACTACCGCCACCGGCATCCGCACCGGCACCTCGCCGGAATAGGCCGATGGGTAGAAGAAGGCGTAGAGGAGGCACGAGCCGATCAGCAGCATCAGCGCCGAACTGTCCGCGAAGATCGCACGGAAGGCGGCGAGGAAGGCGCGTCCGGTCATCGCCGTCCCCATGTGTCGGGCCGCCGCGCCGCCGCGAGGTAACGCGGCAGGCCGATCGCGCCGCTGACCAGCAGGAAGGCGAGCATCGCCAGCACCTGCCACATCGACTGGCTGGCCGGCGCGCCCATGATCCATTGCTCCGCCAGCAATTTGGCGAAGGCCGAATAGGGCAGCAGCGCGCTCCACAGCCGGGCGAAGGCCGACGCGGATTCGACCGGGAAGATCGCGCCCGCGAAGGCGAAGGATGCGCCGGCATAGAGCCCCACCGCCGACAACGCCTTGCCCATCGACAGCGACAACCCGATCACCAGCAGGCTTACACCAACATAAGCGAGATACATCGCGGCATAGCCCGCGAGCAGCATCGCCACGCTCCCCGCGACCGGCCAGCCGCGCAAGCCCGCGACATAGCCGATCGCCAGCAGCCCCCAGCCGATGAAGATCGCGAGATAGGGCGCGAGCTTGCCCGCCACCGCCGCCACCGCCCGCGCGGGCGGGTCCGCGCCGATCCACGCGCCGATCGTGCCGTCGCGCAATTCGCGTCCCAGGGCGCTCACCACCGCGACCATGAAGATCAGGTGGAGCAGCGCCGGGTGGATCAGCGTGACGAGTTGCAGCTCATAGCTGCCCTGCGGGTTGAACAGCATCGCGCTCTGCGCCGCGACCGGCGGGTGGCGCACCCTGCCCGGCCCAGCGACGGCGGCGGTCTGCTCGACGGCGAGCGTCGCGGCATAGCCCTGCACGACATTGCCCACCTCGCGCAGCGCCGCGCCGGACGGCGTGGAATAGCTCGCGTTGTAGAAGGTGGTGATGCTCCCGGTTTCGCCGCGCAGCACCGCACGCTCGGTGTCCGCCGGGATCAGCACCACGGCATAGGCGCGGTTCGACCGCACCAGCGCCTCCGCCGCGCGCATGTCCGTCGGCCGCGCCGCGACGCGGAGGCCCGGCGCGGCATCCAGCCGCCGGGTCAGCTCGCGCGAGACGGCGGTGCCGTCCTGATCGACCACCGCGATCGGCAGGTCGCGCATCACGCCCGAGGAAAGCTGGACCGACACCACCGCCATCAGCAGCAGCGGCACCCATGTCACCAGCGCCAGATCCCAGAAATGGGCGGCGAGGAACCGCACCTCCCGGCGCAACGCGCTGGCGAAGGCGCTTGCCACGCCGGTTATGCCGGCCAGTCGAACAGCACGGTCATGCCCGGTCGCAATCCCTCGACCGGCGCGACGGGCACGACGCGCACCTCGAAGCTCTTGATGTCGAACCCGCTCGATTGCCGCGTCGCGCGCCATGTCGCGAAGTCGCCGGCGGGCGCGGTGTAGATCACGCGGAAGCGCGCCCGCCTGTTGTTCAATGCCGGGATCGTGCCGCCGATCTCCTTGCCGCGCGCGAGGCCGTGGAGCTGATCCTCGCGCACGTTGAGCGTCACCCAGGGATGCGCGGTGTCGGTGAGCATGAACACCGGAAAGCCCTGCGGCACCAGCTCGCCGGGCTGGGCGAGCCGTTTGCCGACCTCGCCGTCCGTCGGCGCGAGCACGCGCGTCTCGTCGGCGGCGGCCTTTACCTCCGCCACCGCGCCGCGCGCCTGCTGCACCTGGCCGCTCGCCGCCGCCTTGTCCTGCCGCCGCGCGCCGGCCAGCGCGAGATCATATTGCGCGCGCGCCGCCTTGGCCTGCTCGGCGGCGGCGACCGCGTTGGTGCGCGCCTCGTCCGCCTTCTGCCCGGCGATCACGCCCTGCTGATAGAGCCGCTGAGTGCGCGCGGAAGTGGTCCGCGCCAGATCGGCGGCGGCCTGCGCGCGGCGCCATTGCGCCTCTGCCGCGCGGATATCCTCCGGCCGCGCGCCTTCGTCCGCCTTGCTCTCCACCGCCCGCGCCGCCGCCAGCGCGCCGCCGGCCTGTTCGGATTTGGCGGCGACCTCCGGGCTGTCGAGCGTGTAGAGCAACTGCCCCGCCTTCACCGCCTGCCCCTCCTCGACGTGGAAGGCGGCGATGCGGCCCGTCACCTTGCTGGTGATGCGCATCTCGCGCGCGTCCGCCATGCCCTGGATCTGGTCGGGCGCGGGGCGATAGGCGAGCCACAGGCCAAGCGCGAGCAGCGCCGCGACGACCAGCGCCGCGATCAGCCCGATCGGGCGGCGGCGCGCGGGGGCGGGGGCTTCGTCGTCGATCGCGGTATCGGTCATGGGATCACCTTGTCCGCCCGCGCGAGATAGTCGGGCATGCGGGACATCTGGCCGCTCATGCTGAGCAATTGCGCGAGCGCCTGCACATAGTCGTTCGCCGCCTGCGCGCGCTGGATGCGGGCGCGGCCCAGCCCGAGCTGCGCGTCGATCACGTCGAGCGAGGTCGCCTGCTGCTCGCGATAGGAAAGCGTCTGGAGCCGCAGATTCTCCTCCGCCGAGGCGAGCGCGCTGTCGAGCAGCAGGAAGCGCTTGCGCGCCGCCTCCGTCTCGCCCCACGCCTTGCTCACGCCGATCTCGAGCTGGGTGCGCGCCTCGCGCAGCCCGGCCTCCGCCTGTGCCACCGTCTCGCGCGCGGCGTCGACCTGCTGGCGGCGGCCCGCGCCGGACATCAGCTTGTATTTGAGGCCGACGCCGACCGACCAGTCGGGATCGGTGAGCAAGGAGTTGCGCCGGTCGAAATTATACTGGCCGAAGCCGTAGATCGTCGGCCGGAGCTTCGATTGCTGGATCGTCACCCCGGCCTGCGCCTGATCCTCCAGCGCCTTCAGCCGCGCGAGCTGCGGATGCGCGTCGAGCGCGGCGGCCCTGAAATTGTCGAGCGGCTCCAGCGGCCGCGAGTTGACGCCCAGCGGGCTGACCGGACGCACCCCCGCCGGCGCGCGCAGCATCCCGGCCAGCGCGGCATTGGCGGTGGCGAGGTCCGAGATCGCCTTCTCATATTCCCGCGCCGCATCGTCGCGCGCCACCTCCGCCTGAAGCCGTTGCGCGCGGCTGATGAAGCGCGCCTGCTCCAGCTTCTCCGCATCGGCGACGTGGCGATTCAGGCCGTCGAGCACGTCGCGGCGGATGCCCAACGCCCGCTCGGCGAGCTGCTGGCCGTAATAGGCCTGCACGAGCTGGACGAGCGCATTCTCCACCGCGATGTCGCGATCGGCGCGGGCCTGCGCGACCTGCGCGCGCGCGCCGGCCTGCGTTCCCGAAATCTGCCCGCCGGCATAGAGCGGCAGGGTGGCGGTGACGATCGGCCGCGTCGCGGTGCGCTCCTGCCGGAACGTCAGCGGATCGCGGATGCCGAACGATTCCGCCACCGGCGCGAGCGACCCCAGCGGGAGATAGAGCGTCTTCTGATATTCGAGCAGCTGCGCCTCGACATCCACGTCCGGGCGGCCGAGCGTGCGCGTCGCGCCTTCCTGCGCCTGCTTGCCGCGCAGCGCGGCGGCGGACGCCTCTATCGCGTCGGAGCGCTGGAGCAGCCGCTCCTGCGCCGCGCGATAATCGAGCGTCAGCGGCGCGACATCCTGCGCGATCGCGGGTGCGGCGAAGGCGGCGGCGCAGAGCAGCGGCAATGACGTAACGCGCATCGACAGCATCTCCCGCCATGGCAAGGCGAAGTGATGCCGATCGTTCCGCCCGTGTAAAGGGCGATTTCGTCCATCGGGGCGGAACAGGCTCGAACGGCGGCCCGATCAATGTATCGTGGGGGCAGGGGAGGGGAATCGTTCCCCGACCGTCCATCATTCGTAACCGCCACAACAAGATACAAGGGACAGGCAGGAACAATGAATATCAGGCATCTGCTGCTTTCAGTCGCCGTCGCCGGCATCGCCGTCACCCCGTTGCAGGCGCGCCCGGCCGACGAGAAGGCGCCACGCGCCGCCGCCGACGAGCCGGGCAAGGGCGGCCAGCCGGGCAAGGCCGCCGACAAGGACGATGATGCGGCGCTCGCTTCCGCCGTGGAGGATGCGCAGCCGAAGCGCGGCAGTGTCGCCGTGAACGGCAAGGTGGTGAACTACACCGTCACGCCCGGCACGCTGACGATCCGCAACGACGACGGCGAGCCGGTCGCCAGCATGTTCTACGTCGCCTATATCGCCGATCGCGCGAAGGGCGCGCCGGAGCGGCCGATCACCTTCGCCTATAACGGCGGCCCCGGCTCGTCATCGATGTGGCTGCACATGGGATCGGTCGCGCCGGTGCATGTCGAGACGCCAGCGCCCGGCGCGCAACCCAATGCGCCGTTCCGTGTGGTTTCGAACCCGCACACCATCCTCGACCGTAGCGACGTGGTGTTCATCGACGCGATCGGCACCGGGCTGTCGCGGCCGATCGGCAAGTCGAAGGGGCCGGAGTTCTGGGGCGTCGATCCAGACATCGACGCCTTCGCGCGCGGGATCATGCGCTTCCTCACCAGATACGGGCGGTGGAACAGCCCGAAATTCCTGTTCGGCGAAAGCTATGGCACCTTGCGTTCGGGCGGCCTCGTCTATGCGTTGCAGGATCGCGGCGTGCAGATGAACGGGGTGATCCTGCTTTCCTCGATCATGAACTACGGGGTGCGCCAGCCCGGTTACGACATGATCCACCTGAGCTACCTGCCGAGCTATGCCGCCGACGCCTGGTATCACAACCGCATCGCCAACCGCCCGGCGACGCTGGAGCCGTGGCTGACGCAGGTGCGCGAATGGACGCGCGGCGCCTATGCCTCCGCGCTGCTCAAGGGATCGGACATCACGCCCGAGGAGAAGAACGCCATTGCGCAGCAGATGAGCGCCTATACCGGCCTGCCGGTGAAATATATCCTCCAGAGCAACCTGCGCGTGGACCTGTCGCGTTTCCGCAAGGAGCTGCTGCGCGATCAGGGCAAGACGATCGGCCGGCTCGACGCGCGCTTCACCGGTTATGACGCCGACGATGCGGGCGAGGGGCCGGAATACGACCCCGCCGACCGTTCGCTCAGTGGCCCCTATATCGGCGCGCTCAACTCCTATCTTTTCGATACATTGGGTTACAAGACGAAGCTCAGCTATCGACCGAACTATTACGCCAAGATCGGCGGATCGAACTGGGACCAGAAGCATCGCGCGCCGGGTCGCGGCGGCTATGGGCCGATGGCGCTGGCCGACACTGCGCTCGATCTGAGCCAGGCGATGCGCGAGAACCCCAATCTCAAGGTGCTCTCGCTCAACGGCTATTATGACATGGCGACGCCGTTCTTCGGCGCGGAATATGACCTGAAGCACATGGATCTGCCGCCCGAGTTGCGGAAGAACCTGACGTTCAGATATTATGAATCCGGCCACATGGTCTATGTGAACCCGGAGGTGCATCCGCAATTCACGCGCGACATGGACGAGTTCATCGACATGGCCAGCCGCGGCGGCTGAACGGGCGGTCGGGCGGGGAACGGTTTCCCCGCCCGACCGCCCGGCTCACATGTCGAAGGCGAGCGTCACGCCATAGGTGCGGGGCGGGGCATAGGGCACCAGCGTCTGCTGATACGGCCCGAAATAGGTGACATAGGTCGGCACCAGCGCATCGGTGAGGTTCTTGCCCCACACCGACAGCTCCCACGCCTTGCCGGGCGCGCGCAGCGAGATGCGCGCGTCGACATTCTCATGCGCCGGCCACAATTGCTGCGGGATGTTCGACGCCTCGAAATAGGCGTCGCCGACCCATGCGTAATCGACCCGCGCCTTCGCGCTCCAGTCGCCCAGCGGCATGTCATATTGCGCGCCGATGTTGAACTTGTTCTTCGGCGAACGCGGGAGCTGGTTGCCGGTATAGTTCTGGCCGGGGATCGTATAGGCGGTGAACTTCGCATCGAGATAGGAATAGCTGCCGTCGAGCTGGAAACCCTCGAACGGGCGGACGATGCCCTCGACCTCGACGCCCTGCAACCGCGCCTTGGCGGCGTTGCTCACCACGACGCAGCACAGCGGGATGAGCTGCGAGACCTGCAAGTCCTTGTAATCGGTACGGAACAGCGCGACGTTGAAGGTCACGCGGCGATCGAGCCATTGCGTCTTGGCGCCGACCTCATAGCCCCAGGCGAATTCAGGATCGTATGGCGTCGCCGCGCCGGCGGCCGTCCCCGACAGGCCCTGGAAGCCGCCGCTCTTGTAGCCGCGCGCGACCGAGCCGTAGAACATCATGTCCGGCGTCGCCTTCCAGTTGAGCGCGAAGCGCGGTGTGAAGGCCTTCCAGCTTTTCGCGCCGTGGACGTCGTATCCGTCGAGCGAGCCGAGCGGCGGCGGCAGGCCGGGGCCGCTGACCTTGTAGCCGGCGAACTCGCCTTCCTTATGCTCCCACGTCATCCGCGCGCCCACCGTGGCGGTGACGGTCGGCGTCAATTCGTAATCGACCTGGCCGAACACCGCGAAGCTGCGCGCGCGCGCATATTGCGGGTAGATCGCCGTGCCGCTCGAAGCCGGCGTGGGGAAATCCTGAATCTGCCCTTCGATACGGTTATTGCGCTCGCGCAGGTAATAGATGCCGGTCTGGCCGTGCAGCTTGTCGTCAAAGGCATTGAACGCCAGCCGCAGTTCCTGGCTGAGCTGATTGTCCCACTCATGCCCGAAATCGGTCGATTCGATCTGGTTGGGAGGGTTCACCGGATTGCTGAAGAACGGCGTCAGGAAACGGAAATCGACCTTGCGCACCGCCGTGAGCGAGGTGACCTTGCCGAGCGGCGTGTCGAGATTGATCTCCGCGCTGTAGGTCTGGATGAAGCGCTTGATATAGCCGTCCGTATAGGCGTTCACGGTGCGCGGATCGGGATTGATCCCCACGCAATGGACGCCGCCCGCGAAGGCGGTATTGCAGATATTGTGGCGCGGGTTGCCGAGCTGGTCCTGATTCGACAGATCGGCGCGCAACGTGATGTCGAGCGCGTCGGTCGGCACGAAGCGCAGCGCGATCCGCCCGGTCGTCAGATTCTCGTTGTTCACCCGGTTGCCGGTGGTCTCGTTATATTCGAACCCGTCCCGCTGCTTGTGCGAGAAGCCCACTGACAGGAAGGTGGTGTCGTTGATCGGCGTGTTGCCGTAGGCGACGATGCTGTAGCGGTTGTAGTTGCCGTAGGTGCCCTCGATGTGGAACGAGGGATCGGCCGAAGGCTTGCGGCTGATGAACTGGACGATGCCGCCGATCGCATTCTTGCCGAACAACGTGCCTTGCGGGCCTCGCAGCACCTCGACGCGCTCCAGATCCATGGCGTCGATATCGGGAATGCCGCCGCGTCCGGCATAGACGCCGTCGACGAAGACCACCACCGACGCGTCGCCGCCGGCATTCTGGCTGATCCCGGAGGCGCTGCCGATGCCGCGCATCGAGAAATTCTGGTTGATCGGATCGACCTGGCCGATGCTGAGGCCGGGGGTGCGGGCGGCGATATCCTGCACGGACTCGATATTGTTGCTCTTGAGCTGCTCGGCGTTGAACGCCGACACCGCGACCGGCACGTCCTGAAGCCGCTGCTCACGACGCTGCGCGGTGACGATGATGTCGCCGGCGGCCTGCGCCTCCTGGGAATCCTGCGATGCGGCGGCGGGCGCTTCCTGCGCCCACGCCGTCGCCGGCATGACAAGCGCCGGGGTTAGCGCGCTCGACACGATGACCCACCGCCGCAGATCGGCCATTTTCGCCATTTTCAATCCTCTCCCGGAAGTAATTTTGTTAGTTGCCTAACTATAATACTTCCCGAAGCAGTGGCAAGTGATTGATTTCCGCGCATCCCGGCGCGGTTCGACGAGTTATCCGTGAAACTCGCGATCGGCGATCATGCCGCAGCCGCAGGTCGGGACGGTCACCTGGAAGATCCGCCGGTTCGACAGCGGCGTGTCGCATGTCTCGCATCGTTCGAGCGCATCCAGTTCCCGTTCGACGATCGAGCGTAGCTGCGCGCACAGAGTGCTGTGGCCGCGTCCGCCCTGCTCGGCCATGATGACCCATTGGCACAATCCGCTGCCAAGCGTGGCGATCAGGTCGGCGAGATCGCAGCGTGCCTCCTCCCTGCGCTCGCCCGGCACATAAGCGGTGAGCGCGGCGACCAGCGCGGCGCGGACCCGGTCGCGCATCTCCTCCTGCAGCTTCGCGATGCGGGGATTGCGCGCGGATTCGGCCATGATCTCCGGCATCAGGCGATAGCCGTCGACATCCTCGTCATAGCTGGTGAAGGTCAATATCCACTCGCGCACCGCGGCCCGGTTGCTGGTGAGGATCGCCGCGTTCAGCGACGCCTCGTCAAGGAATTGCAGGAAATCGCGGCGCGCGATGGCGGCGATGATATCCTCCTTGGAGGCGAAGTCCCGGTAGATCTGGCCGACCTTGACCCCGTTCGCGCCGGCGATCTGCGCGACGCCGGTGCCGTGGAAGCCGTTCTCGATGAACAGGCGGCGTGACGTTTCGAGGATATGCTCGCGACGCCGGGCGGCACGCGATGCGCGGTCCTCCTTGCTGCAATGCAAAAAATCAACTCTCTCCATCATCTTCTGGCTTGTCTTGGCTCCGGCTCGGGCGTAATTCGCGCAAAACGTGAGTGAACGATCACTCACGTATTAGCATAAAAGTCGGGAACGTTCATGAGAAAATTCGCACCCGCGCTCGCGCTGGCGCTGCTCCTCCCGGCCTGTGGGCAGGGTGCGCCGGATCAGCAGCGCGGCCCCGCGCAGGTCGGCGTCGTCACGGTGCGCTCGCAACCGGTGACGCTGACGACGGAGCTTCCCGGCCGAACGGTCGCCTATGAAACGTCCGAGGTTCGCCCGCAGGTGAACGGCCTGATCCTCGCGCGCCTGTTCGAGGAGGGGGATTCGGTCCGGCAGGGGCAGCCGCTCTACCGCATCGATCCGCAGCCCTATAAGGCGAGCGAGGCGAGCGCGGCCGCCGCGCTGACGCGCGCCCGCGCGGCGATCGCCTCGACCGGCGCGCTCGCGCGGCGCTATGGCGAACTGGTCAAGATCAACGCCATCGCGCGGCAGGATTACGAGAATGCGCAGACGCAGGCGGAGCAGGCGCACGCCGATGTCGCCGCGCAGGAGGCCGCGCTGCGCTCGGCGCGGATCGACCTTGCGCGCACCACGATCCGCGCGCCGATCTCGGGGCGGATCGGCCGCTCGGACTTCACCACCGGCGCGCTGGTGACGGCGGCGCAGGCGAACGCGCTGACCACGATCCAGCGGCTCGATCCGATCTATGTCGACGTGCAGCAATCGAGCGCCGAGGTGCTCAAGCTGCGCCAACAGATTCTCGCGGGTCAGCTCTCGCGCGATGGCGGGGCGGCGCGCGTCCGGCTGAAGCTGGAGGACGGATCGACCTATCCGATCGAGGGCGAGATGAAGTTCACCGACGTCTCGGTCGATCCGACGACGGGCAGCCAGGCGATCCGCATCCGCTTCGCCAACCCGCGCGGCCTGCTGCTGCCGGGCATGTATGTCCGCGCGCAACTGGTCGAGGGCACGCAGGCGCGGGGCCTGCTCGTTCCCCAGCGCGCCGTCAGCCGCGACGAGCGCGGGCAGGCGACCGTCATGGTCGTCGGCAAGGGCGACAAGGTCGAGCAGCGCGTGATCCAGGCGACCCGCACGGTCGGCGATTCGTGGCTGGTCACGGGCGGCCTGAAGGACGGCGAGCGCGTGATTGTCGAGGGCGGGATGATGATCCAGCCGGGGATGCCGGTGAAGGCCACGCCCTGGTCGCCGGAGAACGCCGCCGCCGCCGCGAAGCCGGCGGCGCAGGCGCAGGCGAAGTAAGCCCGTATGTCACGCTATTTCATCGACCGGCCCATCTTCGCATGGGTCATCGCGATCATCCTGATGCTCGCGGGCGGGCTGGCGATCCGCTCGCTGCCGGTCGCGCAATTCCCGGAGATCGCGCCGCCGACGGTGTCGATCTCCGCCATGTATCCCGGCGCCGACGCCGAGACGCTGGAGCGGACCACGACGCAGATCATCGAGCAGCAGCTCAAGGGCATCGATCACCTGCGCTATTTCTCGTCCTCGTCCTCCTCGGCGGGGATGGTGACGATCACGCTGACGTTCGAGCAAGGCACCAACCCGGACATCGCCCAGGTTCAGGTGCAGAACAAGCTCCAGGCCGCCACGCCGCTGCTCCCCCGCGAGGTGCAGCAGCAGGGGTTGCAGGTGCAGAAGTCGGCGGCCAACTTCCTCGCCATCATCGGCCTCTATTCGAAGGACGGATCGCATAGCGCGACCGATCTGTCGGACATGATCGTCTCGCGCTTCCAGGACCCGGTGAGCCGGGTCAACGGCGTGGGCGAGGTGCAGGTGTTCGGCGGCCAATATGCGATGCGCATCTGGGTCGATCCGCTGAAGCTCAACGCCTATCAGCTTACGATCGCGGACGTGACGGCCGCGATCCAGGGGCAGAACGCGCAGGTTTCCGCCGGTCAGATCGGCGCGCAGCCGGCGCCGAAGGAGCAGATGCTCAACGCCACCGTCTCCGTCCAGTCGCGGCTCCAGACGCCCGAGCAGTTCGGCGCGATCCGCCTGAAGAACGGCGCGGACGGCTCGGTCGTGCGCCTGTCCGACGTCGCCCGCACGGAACTGGGCGCGGAGAATTACGGCTTCGACACGCGCTACAACGGCCAGCCGGCGTCGGGTTTCGCGGTGAAGCTCGCGTCGGGCGCGAACGCGCTCGCCACGGTCGATGCGGTGAAGGCGCGCGTGACGGAGATCGCCAAGGGGCTGCCGGCGGATGTCGCGGTGGTCTATCCTTACGACACCACGCCGTTCGTTCGCCTGTCGGTGAAGCAGGTGGTCGAGACGCTGTTCGAAGCGGTGGTGCTCGTCTTCCTCGTCATGTTCCTGTTCCTGCAGAACTGGCGGGCGACGCTGGTGCCGACGATCGCCGTGCCGGTGGTGCTCCTGGGTACCTTCGCGGTGATGGCGGTGGCCGGTTTCACGATCAACACGCTCACCCTGTTCGGCATGGTGCTGGCGATCGGCCTGCTGGTCGACGACGCGATCGTCGTGGTCGAGAATGTCGAGCGCCTGATCGTCACCGAGGGACTGAGCCCGAAGGCCGCAGCGCGCAAATCGATGGACGAGATCAGCGGCGCGCTGATCGGCATCGGGCTGGTGCTGTCGGCGGTGTTCCTGCCGATGGCGTTCTTCGGTGGCTCGACGGGCGTGATCTACCGCCAGTTCTCGATCACCATCGTCTCGGCGATGGTGCTGTCGGTGCTGGTCGCGTTGATCCTGACTCCGGCGCTGTGCGCGACGATCCTCAAGCCGCACGACCCGGCGAAGCATGAGGGCGACGGCCTGCTGGCGCGCTTCTTCCGCTGGTTCAACGACAGATTCGATCGCGGGCGCGAGAAATATGAGCAGGGCGTGCGCGGCACGACGCGGCACTGGAAGCGCTCGGTCGTCGTCTATCTGGTGATCGTGCTCGGCATGGGGCTGCTGTTCTGGCGGCTGCCCACGGCCTTCCTGCCCGATGAGGATCAGGGCGCGGTTATGGCGATGGTTCAGGGACCGTCCGGCGCCACCACCGCGCGCACGGAGAAGGGGCTCGAACTGGTGCGCAGCCATTTCCTGAGCGATCCGGCCGTGGAGGCGGTGTTCACGATCAACGGCTTCAGCTTCGCGGGGCAGGGGCAGAACGCCGGCATCGCGTTCATCCACCTGAAGCCGTGGGGCGAGCGGCCGGGCGCCAGGAACAAGGCGCAGGCGATCGCCGCCCGCGCGATGGGGGCCTTCGCGCAATATAAGGACGGCATGATCTTCGCGCTGGTGCCGCCGGCGGTGTCGGAGCTGGGCAATGCCACCGGCTTCGACCTCCAGCTCGTCGATACCGGCAACGTCGGGCATGAGCGGCTGACGCAGGCGCGCAACATGCTGCTCGGCATGGCGATGCAGGACAAGCGGCTCGCGCAGGTGCGGCCGATGAGCCTCGATGACGCGCCGCAGCTCAAGATCAACGTCGATCAGGACAAGGCGCGCGCGCTGGGCCTCGATCTCGAATCGATCAATTCGACCATCTCGACCGCCTGGGGCGGCGCCTATGTCAACGATTTCATCGATCGCGGGCGGGTGAAGCGCGTCTATATCCAGGCCGACGAGCCATACCGGCTGCGCCCGGAGGACCTCGCGAGCTTCTACGTCCGCGGCGCGAGCGGACAGATGGTGCCGTTCAGCGCCTTCTCGACGCTCGAATGGGCTACCGGGCCGGTGCAGCTCACCCGCTACAACGGCTTGCCCGCGACCGAGATACAGGGCGGCGCAGGATCGGGCGTCAGCACCGGCGACGCGATGAAGGCGATGGAGGAGATCCAGGCCAAGCTGCCACCCGGCACGGGGCTGGAATGGACCGGCCTTTCCTATGAGGAGCGCCTGTCGAGCGGGCAGGCGCCGGCGCTCTATGCGCTGTCGTTGCTGATCGTCTTCCTGTGCCTTGCCGCGCTGTACGAAAGCTGGTCGGTGCCGGTTTCGGTGATCCTCGTGGTGCCGCTCGGCATCGTCGGCGCGCTGCTCGCCGCGACGCTGACGGGGTTGAACAACGACATCTATCTGCAGGTCGGCCTCATCACGACGATCGGCGTCTCGGCCAAGAACGCGATCCTCATCGTGGAATTCGCCGAGGAGCGGATCGCGGAGGGGATGCGGCCGTTCGAGGCCGCAGTCGAAGCCGCCCGGCTGCGCCTGCGCCCGATCCTGATGACCAGCTTTGCCTTCGTGTTCGGCGTGCTGCCGCTGGCGATCACCACCGGCGCCGGGGCGGGCGGGCAGAATGCGATCGGCCGGTCGGTGGTCGGCGGCATGCTCTCCGCCACCGTGCTGGCGATCTTCTTCGTGCCGATGTTCTTCGTCCTCGTGCTGCGCCTGTTCGGCCATCGCGACGACGCGCCCGGCCATGACGCCGCGCAGGGAGTTTCCGCGTGACCAGCCGTTTCCGTACCCTCGTCATGCTCGCCGGCGCGACCGCGCTGACGGCGTGCAACCTCGCCCCGAAATACGTCCGCCCCGTCGGCGCCGTCCCGGCGGAGCTGCCGCAGGGCGGCCCCTATCCGGCGGCGGCGACCGACGCGCCGGACGTCACCAGGGTCGGCTGGCGCGATTTCTTCCTCGACGCGCGGCTGCGGCAGGTGATCGAGACGGGGCTGGCCAACAACCGCGACCTGCGCGTCGCCGCCGCGAATGTGCTTCAGGCGCGCGCGCAATATCGCGTGCAGCGCGCCGATCTGGTGCCCTCCACCACGGTGAGCGCCGGCGCGACCTATACCAACAATACCGCCAGCCTCGGCGGCGGCGCGGGGGCGGGCGGGGCCACGTCGAACAATTTCGACATCTATTCGGTCAACGCCGGCTTCTCGTCGTTCGAGCTTGACCTGTTCGGCCGTACCCGCAACCTCAGCCGCGCCGCGCTGGAGCGTTATTTCGCCAGCGAGGAAGCGCAGCGCTCCGCGCGCATCAGCCTGATCGCGGAGATCGCGACCGCCTGGCTGACGCTCGCCTCCGACCGGGACCAGCTCGCGCTGGCGCAGGACACGCTCAAGACGTTCGAGCAGACGCTGGAGCTGACGCGCGCGCAATTCCGCATCGGCGTCGCGTCGGAGCTGGAAGCGCGGCAGGCGGAGACGAACTATCAGGGCGCGCGCAACGACATCGCCGCGCTGCGCACGCGGATTGCGCAGGACCAGAATGCGCTGGACCTGCTGGCCGGCGCGCCCGTCGCCGCCGATCTGTTGCCGGCCGGGCTGGGCGAAGGGCAGGTGACGCTGGACGCCCTGCCGGGCGGCCTTTCCTCGCAGGTGCTGCTGCGCCGCCCCGATGTGTTGCAGGCGGAGCATCAGCTCATCGCGGAGAACGCCAATATCGGCGCGGCGCGCGCGGCCTTCTTCCCGACGATCTCGCTCACCGCGACGCTGGGGACGGTCTCCACCGCGCTGTCCGGCCTGTTCGCCGGGGGCAGCTTCACCTACACCGGCGCGCCGACCGCGACGCTGCCGTTGTTCGACGGCGGGCGCAACGCGGGCAACCTCGCTTATGCTAAGGCATCGCGGGACGCGGCGGTCGCGACTTACGAAAAGTCGATCCAGTCGGCGTTCCGCGAGGTCGCCGATGCGCTGGCGCTGCGCGGCACGATCGGTGAGCAGGTCGCGGCGCAGGGCGCGCGGGTCGAGGCGGCACGAGTGGCGGCGAGGCTTTCCGACGCGCGCTATCGCGCTGGAGTCGATTCGTTCCTCACCGCGCTCGATGCGCAGCGCATCGCTTATGCCGCGCAACAGCAGCTCCAGACGACGCGGCTCGCCCGCGCGAGCAATCTGGTGGAGCTGTATCGCGCGCTCGGCGGCGGGCTGGATTGAAATATCTATTCGATAGCTTGCCTTTTTGCGTAACGTACATATCCTCTTCTTAACGAAAGGAGAGGAGTAATGGATCGAATCGAGCTTGTCGCGCATCAGGCTGGCGACAAGAGCATGGTGATCTTGCAGAGCCTGCTTTGCCTGCTGCGCGAGAAGAACCTCCTGACGCGCGCGGATATCGAGGATTTGTGCGAGAAGGTGCAGGCCCGCGCCAGCGATCACGCGCAAGACCCGTTGCCCTGTTGCGTCGAGGAAGCGGCCGCTGCCGCGAACGAGATGAAGAAGCTGGGTCAGTATATCGGGAGTCGCTACGGCGGGAAGCATCGCCGCATCTGATCGTCCCGCCTTGCCGGTCAGGCTGATCGACCGGCCAACCATTGCCCGAGCCGCCCGGCGGCTTCGGCCAGGATATCGTCCGGCTTGGCGAAGCACAGGCGGAGAAGGCCGCGTGGCGCGGCATCGCTCATATAGAAAGGCGACAGCGGAATGCTGGCCACCCCGGCCTCGCGCACCAGCCGGCGGGCGAGGGCGGCGTCATCCTCGCGCATGCCCGATGTGGCGAGATCCACGGTGAGGAAATAGGTTCCCTCCCCCGGCAGGACGGCGAAGCCGGCCGCCGTCAGCAGCGCGCTCAGGTAATTGCGCGAACGCTCAAGCCCGATGCGCGACCGGGCGAAGAAATCGTCATCCAGGCCAAGGCCGTGCGCCACCGCGATCTGTAGATTGGGCGGCGTCGTGAAGGTGAGGAACTGATGCGCGCGGGCGATCGGTTGCAGCAGCCGGGGCGCGGCGACCACGAAGCCGACCTTCCACCCCGTCAGGCCGAAGATCTTGCCCGCCGAACCGATCTTCACCGCCCGTTCCGCCATGCCTGGCAGCGCGATCATCGGCACATGGCGCGCGCCGTCGAACACGATATGCTCCCACACCTCGTCGCAGATCGCGATCAGATCGTGCGCGACGCACAGCTCCGCGAGCGCGGCCAGTTCCGGGCGGGAGAACACGCGCCCGGTGGGATTGTTCGGATTGTTGAGCACGATCGCGCGCGTGCGCGGGCCGATCGCCGCCGCCACCTCCCCGATCGGCAGGCGCCAGTCCGGCGGTCGCATCGTCACCGCCCGCGCCACGCCGCCGGCGCGCTCCACCAGCGGGCGATAGGCGTCGTACATCGGCTCCAGCAGGATCACCTCATCGCCGGCGGAGACGATGGCGAGCAGCGCGGCGGCGATCGCCTCGGTCGCGCCGGAGGTGATGAGCACGTCGCCGGCCGTGATGTCGAGCGACTGGAACCGGCCGTACCAGCCCGCCACTGCTTCGCGCAGCACCGGCAGGCCGGCGGAGGGCGGATATTGGTTCGGCCCGGCCAACACCGCATCCGCCGCCGCGCGGAGCAACTCCTCCGGTTCGGCCGTATCGGGAAAGCCCTGCCCGAGATTGATCGCCCCGGTCTCGCGCGCCAGTCCGGACATCTCCTCGAAGATGGTGGTCGCCATCGTGGCATAGACAGGGTTCACGCGATCCATCCTCTAACCGGCCGGTGAACCTGTCTGCCGCACCGGCCACGGGGATGGAAGACGCCGCGCTATGCCGCCGCGCGCCTCAATGCGTTAGCTTGTCGATCTTCTGCCGCTCGTGCGCCGTGCTGAGCACCGCGCTGCACACCAGCCGCGCGCGCTCCGTGACGCGCTCCAGGCATTGCGCGGCGTAATCGGGCGCGAGCGGCGATACGATCGAATCAAGATGCTCATGCTCGACGCTGGTGAAGGAGAAGATCGTCTCGAGATAGGAATCGAACGCCTCCCGCATCCCCTCCCATTGCCCGCGCTCGGCCAGCCAGGGAAGCGTCGAGCCGGAGGTCGTCAGCAGCACGAAACGCTTGTCGTGGAGGATCGTATGCTGCTTGTTGTGGCGGATCGCGGTGGCGGTCAGCCCCGCGCCCAGCACGCGATCGATATAGCCGGTGATGATCGCCGGCGGCATCCCGAACCAGATCGGATAGACGAGCACGATGACGCTCGCGTCATGCACCAGCTCGAGCTCGCGCTCGACATCGGGGGAGAGGCGGAAATCGCTCGCCTCCGGGCGCTCCTCCGCGCGCAGCAGCGGATCGAAGTTCCGCGCGTAGAGGTCGTGGACCGTCGCTGCCTGACCGCATTCGCGCACCGCATCGGCATAAGCGGCGGCGACGGCATGGTTGAAGCTGTCGCTCGCCGGATGGCCGAGGATGACCAGATGATGAAGATCGGCTGGCGTGACGTTGCGCATCGGGTTCCCTCCGCCCGGCGGAAGCCGGCACGATGATGGAACACCGCCGCGCCGCCGCGGTTCCGAAGCATGGCGCGACGGCGAGGGCCGTCCTATGCTGACGGCCGACAATCACGGAGCGACCAGATGACCGCGATCCGCCCGATCGACCGGCTCGACACGCATGAGGTGTTCAACCAGCCGCCGCCGCTGGAGGACGTGAACCTGTTCACCGGCGATCGCGCATTGGTCGAGGCGGTGGCGAAGGCGGGCGGCGCCGCGCATGCCGGGCGGCTGGCGGCACTGGGCGCGCGTTGCGGCTCCGCCGAGGTGATCGACTGGGGCGTCGAGGCCAATCGCAACGTGCCGGTGCTGGACACGTTCGACCGCTACGGCCGGCGCGTGGACGAAGTGCGCTTCCATCCCGCCTATCACGAATTGATGCGGCTTGGGCTGGAGAGCGGCTTCGCCTCGGTCGCATGGGACGGGACGGGGGCGGGGCACCTCGCCCATGCCGCGATCCTCTACCTCACCGGGCAGGCGGATTCGGGCACGAGCTGCCCGATGACGATGACCTATGCGGCGGTGCCCGCGCTCGCCGCCACGCCGGAGGTCGCCGCGACATGGGTGCCACGCATCACCGCCGGGCGCTACGATCCGGCGGCGCGGCCGGCGGCGGAGAAGGCCGGCGTCACGATCGGCATGGCGATGACCGAGAAGCAGGGCGGATCGGATGTGCGCGCCAACACCACCCGCGCCGAGCCGACGGGTGAGGGTCATTGGTATCGCCTGACCGGCCACAAATGGTTCTGCTCCGCGCCGATGTGCGACGCCTTCCTGACGCTCGCTTACGCCGAGGGCGGGCTGACCTGCTTCCTCGTGCCGCGCTGGCTGCCGGACGGGGAGCGCAACGCCGGTTTCCGCGTGATGCGGCTGAAGGACAAGATGGGCGACCGCTCCAACGCTTCGTCGGAGATCGAATATCACGGCGCGCTCGCCGAGCGGCTCGGGCCGGAGGGGCGCGGCGTCGCGACGATCATCCAGATGGTGCAGCATACCCGGCTCGATTGCGTGATCGGTTCCGCGCAACAGATGCGCGGGGCGGTGGCGCAGGCGCTGTGGCATACCGCGCACCGCTCCGCCTTCCAGCGCCGCCTGATCGACCAGCCCGCGATGGCCGCCGTGCTCGCCGATCTCGCGGTGGAGAGCGAGGCGGCGGCGATGCTCGGCTTCCGGCTGGCGCAGGCGTTCGACGAGGACGATGCGGTCGCGCGGCTGCTCACCCCGCTCGCCAAATATTGGGTGTGCAAGCGCACGCCCGGCGTGGTCAACGAGGCGATGGAGTGCCTCGGCGGCGCGGGCTATATCGAGACCGGCCCGATGCCGCGCCTGTTCCGCCAATCGCCATTGAACGCGATCTGGGAAGGGTCGGGCAACGTCATCGCGCTGGACCTGCTGCGCGCGCTGGCCCGCGAGCCGGAGGGCGTGGAGGCGCTGCGGGATTTCCTTGCCGGCGCGCGGGGACGGATCGGCGCCTATGACGCATGGCTCGACGCGATCGACCTCAGGTCCGCGAACGAGGCCAATGCGCGGCTGCTGGTCGAGCGGCTGGCGCTCGCGGCGCAGGCGGCGGTGCTGATCGGATGGGACAGCCCGATCGCCGAGGCGTTCTGCGCGCTGCGGTTCGGGCAGCGCGGCTCGGCTTATGGCGCCTATGACGCCGCGATCGACCCGCGCGCGATCATCGCGCGCGCCAGCCCCGGCTGATACGGCTGGTCACTGCCTCTTGAAATCGCGCACCAGGGCTTTGAATGCCTGTATCGAGACTTCCATCAGACAGCCCATTCGCGGCGTGAACGGCTTGTCGTGGCCGGCGAAGATCGTCGAGCCTTCCATCGAATAGGAGATGAACAGGGTCAGCATCTCCTGTTCGGCCGCGGTGAGATCGGGGCGCATCTCGGCCACCACTTCCAGCAGCGGCCGCCGGGCGCGGGCGTATAGCTCGTGCATCCGGTCGTACACGAAGGGGTCGTGGTTCGACAAAGCCCAAAGTTCGGGGAACAGCCGCGTCGTCTTCCTGGTGGTGATGTCGTTGAGCACCAGCAGGCAATAGCGTTCCAGCCGCTGTTCCGGGCTGAGGCCGGCGCCGTGGACGATCGCGTCGAACTCCTGCTCGTAGCTGCGGATCACCGCATCGAGCAACTCGCGCACCAGATCCTCGCGCGTGCGATAATGGTAGGTGAGATTGCCGAATTTCATCCCGCAGGCCGCCGCGACTCGGCGCATCGACATGGCGCGGTAACCCTCGTCGATCAGGATCGAAAGCGCCGCGCGCAGGATCATTTCCCGCGTCTCCCGGCCCTTCGAATAGCCGCCGTCGCGCTCCGGCACGATCAGGTCGGTGATGAGGGCGGGGATATCATCCGATTGATTCATCGTAATTATCCTCTCCATTCGGATGATTTCCTATAACAAATAATCAAAAATAGGTCATAAGACAAATTTAGGTCAATTGACAGATTTACCTCTCATCGATCATGATTCGAGGCAAGCCGTTTCGATCGGCATTGTCAGGAGAGGGAAACGGATGAGGTTGTTCGTCCGGCTGTTGTCGACCGCGCTCGGCCTCGCGGTGCTGCCTGCTCACGCCGCCACGCCGGCCGAGTCTTATGCCAAGCCGCTGCCGGAGGAAGCGATCCCGAGCGTCACGGCGCTGCCGGCGCAATGGCCGAAAAGCTGGGTGCTCATCAACGATTTCCACTTCAACGCGATCGTCGACGGGCGGGTGGTCGTAGTCGACACTGCCTCGGCCAATCAGCCGCTGAAAGGGATCGTCCGCGCGGCGCAATTCGCCAATTCGCTCGTCTCCACCAGGCGCGGCGAGATACTGACCAGCGAGACCTTCTACTCCCGCCTGACGCGCGGCGAGCGCACCGACGCGATCACCATCTGGGACATGGCCGACCTCAAGCCAAAGGGCGAGATCGTGTTGCCCGGCGGCAAGCGGCAGCTTTCCGTCACCTATCCAAACCTGTTCCAGTTCACCAATGGCGAGAAATGGGCGCTGGTCGCCAATTTCACCCCGGCGCAGTCGGTCACCGTGGTCGATCTGGACGGACGCAAGGTGCTCAACGAGATCGACCTGCCGGGCTGCGCGCAGATCTATCCCACCGGACAGCGCGGCTTCTCCAGCCTGTGCGCCGACGGCTCGATCTTCAGCGCGACGCTCGACGATCAGGGCAAGGTGGCGACGTCCAGGACGATCAAGGCTGTGCAGGACATCGACAGGCAGCCGCTGTTCAGCGCGCCGGCGATGGTCGGTCGCGCCGCCTGGTTCGTCAGCCAGCACGGCATGTTGCAGGGCTTCGATCTCTCCGGCGAGATCGCACGGCCGATCCCCGGCGCGTTCAGCGTCGGCACGGCGGAGGGCGGCGCGCCGGAATGGCGGCCAAGCGGCTGGCAGGTGATCAACGCCGATGCCGCCGGGCGACTCTACGTGCTGATGAACCCGGCCGGCAAGGAAGGCAGCCACAAGGACGGCGGCACCGAAGTGTGGGTGATCGATCCTGCGAAGAAGGCCCGTGTCGCGCGCTATCCGCTCAAGGCCCAGTCGGTGGCCGTCGCCGTCACGCGCGAGGACCAGCCACATATGGTGCTGGCGCGCGCCGACGGCGTGATCGACGTCTATGACGCGGCCAGCGGCGCTTTCGTGCGGACGCTGGGGGCGACGGTGGCGTTCAACCCGATCGTCATCACCCCGGTGCAATGATGACGCCGCTGGCTCTGTTCCTCGCGCTGGTGCTCGGCGTGTCCGCCGCGCACAAGGCGCATTCCCCGACGCGCCTCGGCGCCGCTGCTGCGCGGCTGGCGGGCGTATCCCTGCCGGCCGGTCAGTTGCTGCTGGTGCTGACCGGCGGCGCGGAGGCGGTCGCCGCGCTATGCCTCGTCCTCCCCGTTGCCACGACGGCGGGCGCGACGACCGCCGCCGCCTTGTGGAGCGCTTATGCGCTGGCGCTGTGGCGACGACGGGGCGAGGTGCTCGATTGCGGCTGCGATCTCGTCGATCGGCCGCGCCCGGTCGGGCCGGGGCAGATATTGCGCGCGGCGCTGCTTGCCGGCCTTGCGCTCGCACTCGCAGCGTTGCCGGCGGCCGCTTCGGGCTTCTCGGCGGAAGCGTTGCTCGCCGCGCTTGGCCTTTTCGCACTCTACCTCGGGGCGTCGGAAATTCTCGCCATTCCCCGCCCCGCATGGAGGAAATCCTGATGCTGGTATCGCAATTGCTGTTGTGGACGGCGGTGATCGTCGAGGGCCTGTTGATCGCCGCGCTCGCGCGCCAGATCGGCATCCTGCACGAGCGCATCGCGCCGGCGGGCGCGCTGACGCTGCACCAAAAGGTGACGGTGGGCGAGGTGGCGACGCCGATGACGGTCGTGACGATCGACGGCGTGCCGCTGGAGGTGGGGGGCAAACGCGACGGGCGCAGCCAGCTCCTGTTCTTCGCCTCGCCCGATTGCCCCGTGTGCAAGTCGCTGCTGCCGGTGGTGCGCTCGGCGGCGAAGGCGGAGGGGAATTGGCTGGACGTGGTGATTGCCGGGGACGGCACGCAGCCCGCCTATCGCAAACTCGCGAGCGAACATGGGTTGGGCGATCTGCCGCTGGTGCTGTCCGAGGCATTGGGCCGCGCGTTCGGCGTCTCCAAGCTGCCTTATGCCGTGCTGCTCGACGAGGAGGGGCGGGTCGCCTCGCTCGGCCTCGTCAACAGCCGCGAGCATCTCGAAAGCCTGTTCGCCGCCAAGGAGCATGGGGTCGCCTCGATCCAGGACTTCCTTGCCCGCCGCCAGAAGGAGGCCTGATCCATGGCCGGTTTCGACAAGATAGCCGAACGCTTCACCCGCTCGATCGCGCGCGGCACCTCGCGGCGCAGCCTGCTGGCGACGCTGGGGATGGGGATGACCGGCGCGGCCGTTTTCCCGGTGCTGCCGGTGGCGCGCGCTTCCACCCATCCCGGCGGGGTCGCGCATCCGCCCGTCACCTCCGGCGTCGCGCAGGATCCGGGCGACCGCACGACCTGCGATTACTGGCGTTACTGCGCGATCGACGGCTTCCTGTGCACCTGTTGCGGCGGCACGGTGAACACCTGTCCGCCGGGGACGGAGATGTCGCCGATCACCTGGATCGGCACCTGCACCAACCCGGCCGACAAGCGCGCTTATATCATCAGCTACAACGATTGCTGTGGCGCTTCGTCGTGCGGCCAGTGCCTGTGCAACCGCAACGAGGGTGACCGGCCGCAGGTCCGCACGCAATCGAACAACGACTATAACTGGTGCCTCGGCACCGAGAGCAGCATCTATAATTGCTCGACGGCGGTGATCGTGGGCGTCGCGCTGGACCAGCCACAGTGAGAGCGCTGGCGATCCTTGCGCTGCTGATGCCGGCGACGGCGCTGGCGGCGGGGCCGGACGGAGCGACGGTCTTCACCCGCTGCGCCGCCTGCCACACCAGGACCGGAGCCGGCGTGCCGGGCGCCTATCCGCCGCTGGGCGCCGATTTCCGCGCGCTCGCGACGAAGCCGGGCGGGCGGCGCTATCTCGCGCTGGCGGTGCTGAAGGGCCTGTCCGGCCCGTTGACGGTGGAGGGCAAGACCTATCGCAACGTCATGCCGGCGCAGGGCGGACTGGACGAGGCGGCGGTGGCGGCGGTGCTCAACCACGTCGGCACTACGATCGCCAGGACGGGACCTGCGTTCAAGCCGTTCACCGCGGCGGAGGTCTCCGGCTACAAGGCCGGCGCCGGATCGATGACCGGCGCGGATGTCGCCAGGCTGCACGACGCGGCGGAAGGCAAATGAAACCGGCGCTCGTCCTGCTGCTCTCCGGCCTTACTGCGGGCCTGATCGCGGCGGGCGGCGTGGCGCAACAGCCCGGCGCGATGCCCGGCGTCAGCAATCCGGCGCAGGCGCATGTCGATTACAAGCTGAAATGCCAGGGATGCCACCGTATCGACGGCAGCGGCGACGATTTCAGCAACCCGCCGATGCGGGGCACGCTCGCGCTGTTCCTGACGGTGCCGGGGGGGCGCGAGTTCATCGGGCGGGTGCCGGGCGTGGCGACGGCGGATCTGGACGACGCGCGTCTCGCCAATCTTGTCAACTGGACGCTCTACACGTTCGATCCGCAGCACATGCCGGCCGGCTTCCGCCCCTATACGGCGGCGGAGATCGGCGCGCTGCGACAAAGCCCCCTCCGCCTTGAGCGCGCCGCAACGAGAGCGCGTCTGGTGGCGGGCTTCATACGGGCAGGAAAAGACCGGCACATCAAAAATTAGGGGAGGTCTCGGGCAATGAAGGATCTTTTGTTGTTGCGGACGAGCGGGGCGGCGCTGGCCGTCGCAATCGCGCTAGTGGCGCCGCCGGTTCTGGCCCAGGCGGCCGATACGCCGGAAACCAATGCGCCGGGTGAGATCATCGTCACTGCGACCAAGCGTTCGGAAAGCCTCCAGTCGGTGCCGATCTCGGTCTCGGCGATCGGCGGGGACGATCTTTCCAAATCGCGCACAACCAGCGTCGATGACCTGACAAGCAAGGTCGCCAACCTCCAGATGACCGGCATCGTCGGCGACAATACGCCGATCTTCAGCCTGCGCGGCGTGTCGATGTCGGATTATTCGCTCAACCAGTCCAGCCCGGTCGCGACCTATTATGACGAGGTCTATAAAGGCAATTTCGCCTTCCTCGGCGTCGCCATGTACGATCTTGAGCGGGTGGAGGTGCTGCGCGGGCCGCAGGGCACGCTCTACGGCAAGAACACCACCGGCGGCGCGGTCAATATCATCAGCCGCGACGCCGCGCTCGGCGAGACCGGCGGCTACATCAACGCGGGCTATGGCAATTACAACCGCGTCGATGTGAACGGCGCGATCAACCTCGCGCTGGGCGACAAGGCCGCGCTGCGCGTCGCGGGCACCTACAGCCATGCCGACGGCTGGTTCAGGAACGTCCTGCCCGGCATGCCCGACCTCGCCGAAACGCGCGAGTTCGCCTTTCGCGCCACCTTGCACTGAGAGCCGACGGATCGGCTGAAGCTGGTGTTGCGCGGCTCGGTCAGCGAGCAGACGCCGCACAATTACGGCATCTATGCGCAGAACGCCGACCAGACGCGCGTCGACGGCCTCGACCGCTATCACATCGCCTCCGACATCGCGACGCGCCGCATCGCCCGCACGCAATCGGTGGCGCTGACCGCCAATTACGAGCTGACCGATGCGCTGACGCTGACCAGCATCACCTCCTATGACCACGGCACCCTGTTCTTCACCGAGGATACGGACGGCCAGGCGAACAAGACGCTGGAAATCCCTTATGGCGACCGCGCCAGCCAGTTCGCGCAGGACCTGCGCCTGACCAGCAACATGTCCGGGCCGTTCGATTTCATCTTCGGCCTCTATTTCAACCGCGAGAAGGTGTTCAACACCACCTCGTTCCAGATCTTCAACGATGTCGATCTCAATGACGACGGCCGCAGCGACGCAGCCGATTGCGCCGCCGGGGTGGAGGAAGGCACCTTCGTTGCCTGCAAGGTGAAGAACCGCTTCGATCAGGTGAAGAAGAGCTTCGCGGCCTATACCGATCTCAAGTTCCGGGTGAGCGACGCCATCACGCTGCGCGGCGGCCTGCGCTACACCCACGATATCGGCCGGCAGACCGGGTTCCGCTCAGACGCGTTCGGGGTGGACGACGTGCTGGTGGCGAACCTGATCCCGCTCACCTCCGCCTCGTTCAAGACGGACAATCTCTCCGGCAAGATCGGGCTGGACTACAAGCTGGCCGACGGCAACCTGCTCTATGCCAGCATCAGCCGCGGCTATCGCGCGCCGAGCTTCAACGCGCAGGCATTCTTCCAGCCGGACGAGGTTTCCGTCGCCAAGGCGGAACAGGTCACCTCTTATGAGATCGGCGCCAAGACGCGCATGTTCGACCGGCGCGTCACGCTGAACCTCGCCGCCTTCTATTACGATTACCGCAACCAGCAGTTCATCAACGTCGATCCGGCCACCGCCGCGCAGACGTTGCTCAACATCCCCAAGTCGCGCATCTTCGGCGGCGAGGCCGAACTGAGCGCGCGCATCGTGGACGGTTTCCAGCTCCACGGCGGACTCGGCCTGCTGTCCACCAAGATCATCGAGGGCACTGTCAGCGGCGCGGACGTCGCCGAGCACAAGCTGGCGAACGCGCCCTCCTTCACCTTCAACATCGGGCCGGATATCACGCTGGCGCGCGGCGGCTTCGGCACGATCAGCCTGCATCCGTCGCTGGCTTACCAATCGAGCCAATATTTCGAGGTCATCAACGAGGCGATCCTGAAGCAGAAGGGCTATGCGCTGCTCGACGCGCACCTCGATTACGAAAGCGCGGACGGGCACATCACCGCCTCGGCGTGGGTGAAGAATGCTGCGCAGCAATTCTACTTCACCTCGCGGGTCGATCTGCTCGCGGGCTTCGGCTTCATCTATAACCATATCGGCAACCCGCGTACCTATGGCATCACGCTGGGCTACAAGATCTGACGAACGCGCTGGAGAGGATAATGACCGACTATCGGATGCTGATTGGAGGCAAGCTCGTCGACGCGGGCGAGCATATGGAGGTCGTCAACCCGGCGACAGGGGAGGCGTTCGCCACCGTGCCCCGCGCCGACACCACTGACGCCGATGCCGCGATCGCCGCCGCCCGCGCCGCGCAGTCGGCATGGGCCGCGCGGCCGATCGCGGAGCGCCGCGCGGCGATCGTCGCGCTGGCGGACGCGATCGCCGCGAACGGCGACGAACTCGCCCGGCTGCTGACGATGGAGCAGGGCAAGCCGCTCGCCGAGGCGAAGGGCGAGATCGCGTGGACGGAGGGCTATCTGCGCCATTATGCCACGCTGGAGCTGCCGGATCGCGTCATCCAGGATGACGAGAACGGCTATATCGCCGTCCGGCACCAACCGCTCGGCGTGGTGGTCGGCATCATCGCGTGGAACTTCCCGCTGCTGGTCGCCTGCTGGAAGATCGGCCCGGCCGTGCTGGCGGGCAACGCCATCGTGCTCAAGCCCGCGCCGACCACGCCCGTCACCGCGCTCCGGCTGGGCGAGCTGGCGAAGGACATCTTCCCGGCCGGCGTGGTCAACATCATCACCGACGCCAACGATCTCGGCTCGCACCTGACGGCGCATCCCGATGTCGCCAAGGTCGGCTTCACCGGCTCCACCGCCACCGGCAAGCGGATTGCCGCCAACAGCGCCGACACGCTCAAGCGCATCACGCTGGAGCTTGGCGGCAACGACGCCGCGATCGTGCTGGACGACGTGGACGTGCGCGAGACGGCGCGGGCGATCTTCGACAGCGCCTTCCTCAATTGCGGGCAGGTGTGCCTCGCGGTGAAGCGCGCCTATGTTCACGCCGACATCTATGACGCGATGTGCGCGGAGCTTGCCCGGCTCGCCGAGGAGGCGGTGGTCGGCGACGGGCTGGAGCAGGGAGCGCGTATCGGCCCGATCCAGAACCGGATGCAGTTCGAGAAGGTGAAGGGCTTCCTCGACGCCGCACGCGCGGAGGGTAATATCATCGCCGGCGGCAAGGCGATGGAGCGCGCCGGCTATTTCATCGAGCCGACCATCGTCCGCGATGTGACCGATGGCGCGAAGATCGTCGACGAGGAACAGTTCGGCCCGATCCTGCCGGTGATCCGCTTCGACGACGTGGAGGATGTGATCGCCCGCGCCAATGCCTCTGATTACGGCCTCGGCGGATCGGTGTGGAGCAAGGATATCGCCCGCGCCACCGATATCGCCGGGCGGATCGACGCCGGGCAGGTATGGGTCAACCAGCATGTCGCGATCGGCCCGCACATCCCGATGGCCGGCTTCAAGCAATCCGGCCTCGGCGCGGAGCAGTCTGTCGAGGGACTGGCCGAATATACGCAGCTCAAGGTGGTGAACGTCAAACGATGAACGGGCTTTCCATCGCCAGCGGGCCGACCGATACGCCGCTGCTGGAGATCACCATCGGCGCGGCGCTGCGCCAGGCCGCCGCGCGGTGGGGCGACGATCTGGCGCTCGTCTCGCGTCATCAGGCGATCCGCTGGACGTGGCGCGCGTTCGACGCGGAGGTCGATCGCGTCGCCACGGGCCTGCTGGCGCGCGGCGTGGGGAAGGGCGACCGGGTCGGCATTTGGGCGCCCAATTGCGCCGAATGGGCGGTGATCCAGTTCGCCACCGCGCGGATCGGCGCGATCCTCGTCAACATCAACCCGGCCTATCGCGTGACGGAGGTCGAATATGCGCTGAACAAGGTCGGCTGCGCCATGCTGGTGACGGCGGCGAGCTTCAAGAGCAGCGACTATCTCGCCATGCTGCGCGAGATCTGGCCGGCGAAGGTGCCGGGGCTGCGGCTGATCGTCACGCTCGGCGATGAAGCGCACGACGGCTTCCTGCCGTGGAGCGCGCTTCGCGCCGCGCCCGATGCGCCCGCGCTGGCGGCGGCGGAAGCCGCGCTCGATCCGAACGACGCTATCAACATCCAGTTCACCAGCGGCACCACCGGCCTGCCCAAAGGCGCGACGCTCACCCATCGCAACATCCTCAACAACGGTTATTTCACCGCTCGCACCCTGCACCTCACCCCGGCGGACCGCATCTGCGTGCCGGTGCCGCTTTATCATTGCTTCGGCATGGTGCTGGGCAATCTCGCGGCGGTGACGAGCGGCGCGGCGTTGATCTATCCGGCGGAAAGCTTCGAACCCGTCCGCGTGCTGGAGGCCGTGGCGGCGGAACGCTGCACCGCGCTCTACGGCGTGCCGACGATGTTCATCACCATCCTCAACCACCCCATTCTGGCGGTCACCGACACATCCTCGCT
Organism: Sphingomonas sp. CL5.1; assembly: GCF_013344685.1. Lineage (NCBI taxonomy): Bacteria > Pseudomonadati > Pseudomonadota > Alphaproteobacteria > Sphingomonadales > Sphingomonadaceae > Sphingomonas > Sphingomonas sp. CL5.1. The sequence continues at coordinate 3,788,396 of NZ_CP050137.1, read as the reverse complement.
GCGCACCGGCATCCTTGCCGGCTCGCCGTGTCCGCTCGCCACGATGCGCGAGGTGATGGAGCGTCTCAACATGCGCGAGGTGACGATCGGCTACGGCATGACCGAGACCAGCCCGCTCACCACCCAGACCGCCACCGACGATCCGATCGAGGAGCGGGTCGGCTCGGTCGGCCGCGTGCATCCCCATGCGCAGGCGAAGATCGTCGGCCCCGACGGCGCGACGCTGCCTTATGGCGAGCAGGGTGAATATTGCTCGCGCGGCTATGCGGTAATGCGCGGCTATTGGGACGACCCCGAAAAGACCGCCGAGGCGATTGATGCCGACGGCTGGATGCATTCCGGCGACCTCGCGACGATGGACGAGCGCGGCTATGTCCGCATCACCGGCCGCATCAAGGACATGATCATCCGCGGCGGCGAGAACATCTACCCGCGCGAGATCGAGGAGTTCCTGCTCGGCCACGATGCGGTCGCCGACGCGCAGGTGTTCGGCGTGGCGGACGAGACCTATGGCGAGGAGGTCTGCGCCTGGATCATCCCGCGCCCCGATGCGGCGCTGACCGCCGAGGAGGTGCTGGCGCACTGCAAGGGCCGCATCGCGCACTACAAGGTGCCGCGCTACATCCGCATCGTCGAGGCGTTCGCGATGACCGTCACCGGCAAGGCGCAGAAGTTCGAGATGCGCCGCGTCATGGAGGCGGAGCTGGAAGCGCGGGACTTGCGGACGGAACGTCGGCTCTCGCGACCATAGATGCCCTCGCGCAACGCTGGCCGGTCGCCGTCGCCGGCGGCCTGCCTTTATCGCAGGATCGAACGAGGGGTGGGCGCCAGATACAATGGCTGCGGCACCCGTTCCTCCGCGTCCCTGAGGCCGCCCGCGACGTCTTCCGTCCAGACCTTGCTGCGGACGAGCCGCCGCATCGCGCGATCGAATGTCACGCGGTCGCTGGCGCGGGAGAACCAGACGAATAGCTTTTCACCCTGACGCACCGGCAGGCGCGGAAAATTGGCCTGTTCTTCAGGCACATAGGCGCCGATCACCGGCAGCTCTCCGCTTCCGACCAGAAATTGCGCATGCTGATCGGCGCCGAATATCGCAAATGGCGGACGGCGATCGTCGAGAAGCTGCGCGCGAACGGATCGGACATGGCCGATCCCGAAGGCTTTGCGGTGATAGCGGTCGCGCTGTTCACCGGAGCGATGTCGCTCGCCAAGGTCGAGCAGAGCGGCCAGCCGTTGCGCGATTGCGCCGCCCGGCTCAGGATGCTGGCGTGAAACGCTTCTCCCTCATCCTGCTGGCGGCCATGGTCGCCACGCCGTCGCTGGCGGCCGGGCCGGACTGCCGGATCGGCTCCTATGCTCTTGCCGATGGCCGCAATCTCGATATCGGGCCGTCTGAAGGAACCGCGTGGCGCTGGCGGCTGGAGGACGGCACCACCGGCAAGCTCACTCCCGCCGGATCGGGGCAATGGACCAGCACGCTCGGCTGGACCGATCGCCCGGATGGCAAGACCGTCACCTTCGATTGCGACCAGGGGGCGGTCCGTTTCGCCGAAGTTGCCGGCAAGCGCATTCCGTTCGACGTCACCGATACGAGGTTCAGAGGCGCTGGCGTCGATCTCGCCGGGCGGCTCATTCTGCCCAAGGGCGCGGGCAAGGTGCCGATCGTCGTCCTGATCCACGGCTCGGAGCATGAGTCGGGCATCGTCAACTTCGCCTTGCAGCGACAGTTCGCCGCGCGGGGAATTGGCGTTTTCGTCTATGACAAGCGCGGCAGCGGCGCGTCGGGTGGCCGATATACGCAGGACTATCTGCTGCTCGCCGACGATGCGATCGCGGCGGTGCATGAGGCGAAGCGGCTGGCCGGCGCGCGGGCGGGGAAGGTGGGCTATCAGGCCGGCAGCCAGGGAGGCTGGGTCGCGCCGCTTGCCGCGCGGATCGAGCCGGTCGATTTCGTCATCGTCGGCTTCGGGCTGGCGGTGTCGCCGCTGGAGGAGGATCGCGAGGCGATCGCGCTCAACATGCGCGATCGCGGTTATGGCGCGGACATCGGGGCGAAGGCGATGGAGGTCGCGGACGCGACCGCCGCGGTGCTGCTCAGCGATTTCCGCGAAGGCTATGACGGGATCGCGGCGGTGCGGCGGAAATACGGGCAGGAGCCGTGGTTTCGCCATGTTCGGGGTGATGTGAGCTACGTCCTGCTGGAGAAGGATGCGGCGGAATTGCGGGAACTGGGGCCCGCGCTGCTGGCCGGCATCCCGTGGCAATATGATCCGATGCCGGTGCTGCGCAACCTCGCCGTCCCGCAGCTCTGGATATTGGCCGAGAACGACATGGACGCCCCAAGCGCGGAGACTGCGCGCCGATTGAAGGCGCTGGCGGCGAACGGCCGTCCCATCACGACCGTCATGTTCCCGCACACCGAGCACGGCATCTACGAATATGAAATCGGCCCCGACGGCAAGCGGCTCTCGACGCGCCAGCCAGACGGCTATTTCCGCATGATGGTCGATTTCATCCGCAACGGCCGGATCGGCGCGGGCTATGGTACGGCGCGGATCGCCGGGCCGGCGGGATGATGCGGCCAGGGCGGGAAGCGGGCTGGCCCGTCGCCGTCGTCCTCGCCTCGATCGTCGGGCCAAGGATCGGAGATTTGAGTCCGACATGCATCGCGAGGGCGGCGCGACGGAGAGTCTTGTCATGAGGCGCCGGCATGCGGTTCAGAACCCGCCGTGCAGGCGCAGCGCGACGACGTTGGCGGGGCCGCGATCGCGGTTGTAGCCGGGGTTGGCGATGAACTGATAGTCGATCGTCACGTCGATGCCCTTGCGCGGTTGCCAGTCGTAATAGGCTTCGGCGATCGCCTCCGCGCCGGGATGGGGCAGCCGCCCGTCGCCGACCAGCACGCCGATCCCGCCCGCGTCGAGGTACCGCCGGTGCTCCGCCGTGATGCCGTTGACCACCATCGCCAGCCCGACCGTGTCGTCGGCGCGGCCCCAATGCGCGCCCTTCAGCGCTCCGCCGATCGCGGCGCTGCGATCGACATCGGTGAAGTCGTAGGGCTCGATCGCGCCGTCGGCCAGGCCGGCGCGCGCGAACAGGCCGAGCGTGGCGGTCAGTTCCTGCTCCAGGTTCACGTCCACGCCGGGCCGGTCCATCGCCCGCCGCACCAGCGCCGTGTCGGGAGCTTTGCCGTTGCCCGCCGCCAGCGCGAGCGCATCGTCGAACCGGCCGAAGCGGCCGTGGTTGCGGAACAATGTCACCCGCACCGCGCCGGAGTGGCCGGCGAGCAAATGGCGATGCTCTATTTCCAGATCGAGCTGGTTCTGGCTGAAATCGCGTTCCAGCGTCTCCCCGTTCGGCACTTTGGACAGGTTGAATACACCGAGCCGCAGCGTCCATGCGCCCCGATACCATTCGGCCGCCGCCCCGGTGCTGTAGCCCCACGCATCCGCCGCATAATCGAACGTGCCCGCGTCGACGATCGTCCAGTTGAGGAAATCGCCGCGCGGATCATGGGCGTAGCGATTGGTGTCGAACACGTCGCCGACGCCGAACTTGCCGATCGTCAGCACCAGCCGGTCGGTGCGCCGACGCCCGGCGAACTGGTTGGCGGCGGCCTCGATCGCCTCGCTCTCCCCGCCCAGTCCGATCGTCTGGCGGAAGAACAGGCGTTGCAGCCGGACATAGGGCGCGCTCTTGCCGACCTTATACGCCTCCGCGCTGGGAAAGCCCGCGACGCCCAACGTATCGGACAGGCCAAAGCCCTGATCGACCTCCGGGTTGATCCACAGCTCGGCGCCGTCCCACGGCCGCACACCGGCGTAGAGCGTCGCGTCGAACGTCTCCTTCGCCTGACGCGACGCGAGGCTGTTCGGCCCGGAATAGGGCGAGCGGAAGCCGAACACCCCCTGCGTCACCAGCGTCGCCTGCGCGTGGACCGCCCAAGGCGCGCTACCCGTGTCCGGTCCGGCATCCTGCGCCAGCGCCGGGACGGAGAGCAGCGCGCCGGCGAGCAGGGCGGGGTGAGGGGGAAAAGGACGCCGGTCGGCCAAGAAGATTTCCTTCAAAGACGGGATCGTGCGCGAAGCCCCCGGCGGCTCACACGGTTCCCGCGGCGATATATGTGTCGGATCGCTTCCCGGCGACCGGCAAAGCGCAACGCTGAGGGAGAAACGTCTCTCCCCGGACCTCGGTTCACCCCGGTTCGTTGGCTCCGCCCTCGTCGATGCCCCGCTCCCCGCGAGAGGACAGTTTCGAGGAGGTATAGGTCGAATAGATCAGCTCGGCGATATTGGTCGCCTGATCGCCGGTCCGCTCAAGGCTCTTGGCCGCGAGCAGGAGCTGGCCGACCGCCGGGATGGTCGAGGCGTCGTTCGCCATCTGGGCGAGCAGCGCGAGGAACACGCGCTGATATTCCTCGTCGATGCGCGCGTCGCCCTCATAGACCGCCTTGGCCTTTTCCGGGTCGCGCGCGGCATAGGCGTTGAGCACGCCGACCAGCATGTCATAGGCGCGGGAGCCAAGCTCGCTCAGCACCTTGGCCGCGCGGCGTTCGGTCGGCGAGCGCATCGACGGCACCCGGCGCGCGACGCCCTTGGCATAATCCCCGACGCGCTCCAGATAGCCGGAGACGCGATGCGCCATCAGCACCTCGCGCAGATCGTCCGCGAAGGGGGAGCGGCGCATCAGCGTCTGGATCACCTGCTGGTCGATCCGCCGTTCGAGCGCGTCGATCGCCGCGTCGCCCTCCACCACCTTGCGCGCGCGTTCGTCATCGGCGTCGGACAAGGCGGAGAGCGCGTTGGCGAGGGCATATTCGGCCAGCCCGCCCATCTCCATCACGGTGGTGCGCAGTCCGCCCAGCTCCGCATCGAATGCCGCGACGGTATGGCGATCGCCGCTGCCGGTAGTGTCGTTCATCTCTCGCCTCACCCAAATCGGCCGGTGACATAGTCGCGTGTCCGCCGCAGCTTCGGTGCGGCGAAGAATTCCTCGGTCGGCCCGAACTCGACCATCCGGCCGAGGAACATGAAGCCGGTATGCTGCGCCAGCCGCGCGGCCTGATGCAGATTGTGCGTGACGATCACGATCGTCACATTGTCGCTCAGCTCGTTGAGCGTGTCTTCCAGCTTCGCGGTGGAGATCGGATCGAGCGCCGAGGCCGGCTCGTCGAGCAGCAGCACCTCCGGGTCGATCGCCAGCCCGCGCGCGACGCACAGCCGCTGCTGCTGCCCGCCCGACAGGCCGAGGCCGGATTCCCTGAGCTTGTCCTTCACCTCGTCCCACAAGGCGGCGCGGCGCAGCGAGCGTTCGACGATCTCGTCCATCTCCCCGCCCCGCACCTTCTTGTAGAGGCGCACGCCGAACGCGATGTTCTCGTAGATCGACATGGGGAAGGGCGTCGGCTTCTGGAAGACCATGCCGACGCGCGAACGCAACGTGGCGAGGTCCATGCGGTTCGGCGTGATTTCCGCCGCGTCGCCGTCGCGCGCGCGCAGGCGGGCGACATTGACCTTGTCGCCCAGCACGTCATGTCCGTCGAGGATGATGCGGCCCACCGCATGCTGACCGGAATACAGCTCGTAGATGCGGTTCAGCGTGCGTAGCAGCGTCGACTTGCCGCAGCCGGACGGGCCGATCAGCGCGGTGATCTTGTTGCGCTCCACCGGCAGGTCGACGCCGAACAGGGTCTGCTTCTTGCCGTAGAAGAAATCGAGGTTGCGCGCTTCCAGGATGAGGCTTTCCGCCGGCGGCGCGGTGATCGAGCACTCGAACGTCTCGCCCGCCTCGTTGTCGATGAGGCTCATGATGTTTTCCTGTGGATGATCGCGCGTCCCGCGATGTTGATGGCCAGCACCGACGCCGCGATCAGCAAGGCGCCGGCCCAGGCGAGGCGCTGCCAGTCGTCATAGGCGCTGAGCGCGAACTGGAAGATGGTGGTGGGCAGGCTGGCGATCGGTTGCAGCAGGTTGACGCTGAAGAACTGGTTGCCGAGCGAGGTGAAGAGCAGCGGCGCCGTCTCGCCCGAAATGCGCGCGAAACCGAGCAGCCCGGCGGTGAGCAGGCCGGTCGCCGCCGATCGCCATACGATCTTGCGCACGACGAAGGCGCGCGTCGCGCCCAGCGCCATGCCCGCCTCGCGCAAGGCGGTGGGTTGCAGCAGCAATATGTCCTCCGTCGTCCGCGTGACGATCGGCACCGCGAGGATGGCGAGCGCGATCGAGCCGGCGAGGGCGGAGAAGTGGCCGATGACGTTGCGGACCAGCAGCTCCGATACGAACAGGCCGATCAGGATCGACGGCGCGGAGAGCAGCACGTCGTTGAGGAAGCGCACCGCATGGCCGAGCTTCGTGCGTCCGCCATATTCGGAGAGCCAGGTCCCCGCGAGCACGCCCACGACCACGGCGAACACCATCGCCAGCCCGCACAGGATCACCGACCCGACGATCGCGTTGAGCAGGCCGCCGCGCGACCCCGGCGCGGGCTGGGACATGGTGAACAGATCGGCGTTGATCCCGCCGACGCCCTTCGACAGCAGCGACCAGCCGATCAGCGCCAGCGCCCCGAGCGCGATCACCGCCGTCATCCCGCAGGCGGCGACGAAAATCAGGTTGACGATCGAGCGGCGGCGCGCGCGTGCGGTCATCCGGGTCATCGCGTCGTCCTCGCGAGCAGCAGGCGGGCGAGCGCCAGCACGCCGAAGGTGATGAGGAACAGCACCAGCCCGAGCGCGATCAGCGCGGCGCTGTGCATGTCGGTGCTGGCCTCCGCGAACTCGTTGGCGATGGTGGAGGCAATGGTGGAGCCGGAATCGAACAGGCTCTTGGGGAAGCCGTGCGAGTTGCCGATGATGAACGTCACCGCCATCGTCTCGCCCAGCGCGCGGCCCAGCCCGAGCATGATGACGCCGAGCACGCCGGTGCGGACATAGGGGATGCAGATCCGCCACGTCACCTCGAACGAGGTGCAGCCGATGCCGAACCCGGCCTCGCGTACCTGCGCCGGCACGGTGAGCAGCAGCTCGCGGAACACCGCCGCCATATAGGGCAGGATCATGATCGCGAGGATGATCGAGGCGGTGAAGATATTGGCGCCGTTGGGCACGCCCTGCGTCAGCGTGTCGAGCCACGATCCGGGCGTGACGGACATGGCGATCGGCTGCTGCACGGTCTGCGCGAACCACGGCGCGAACACGAACAGCCCCCACATACCGTAGACAATCGAGGGGATTCCGGCGAGCAGTTCCACCGCCACCGCGATCGGCCGCGCGAGCCGCTCCGGCGCGAATTCGGTAAGGAACACCGCCACGCCGATTGCCAGCGGCAGCGCGATCGCGAGCGACAGGAAGGAGGTGACGAGCGTGCCGACGATCGGCCCCGCCGCGCCATAGATGTCGTCCACTGGGTTCCAGCGCTCGGCGGTGAGGAAGCCGAAGCCGAACTTGGCGAACGCCGGCCACCCGCCGATCGCCAGGCTGACCACAACGCCCGCGAGGATCACGAGCAGCAGGGTCGCCGCCGACAGGCACAGGTAGCGGAAAATGTCTTCGCCGAGCGGGCTGCGGCCGGCGGCGGTGGGATCGCTCATCCCGATTCCTTGGATTGGGGAGGGGCGGCGCGCCCGCGATGCCGGCGCGCCGCCCCGGGGGCAAAGGATCAGCGCGAGACGTAGACCGGCTTGCCGCCCGCCGTGACGTTCGTCGCCCATTGCTTGCGGATCGCGGCCTTCACCGCCAGCGGCAGCGGCACGAAGTCCAGCTTCGCCGCCTCGGCGTCGCCGTTCTTGTACGCCCAGTCGAAGAACTTCAGCACCGCCTGCCCGTTGGCGGCATTGGTCTGGTTGCGGCGCATCAGGATGAAGGTCGCGCCGGTGATCGGCCACGTTGCCGCGCCCGGCTGGTCGAGCAGCAGCAGGTAGTTGCCCGGCGCGCTGGTCCAGCGCGCGCCGGCCGCCGCCGCCGCGAAGTTCGCCGCATTGGCCGGAACGAACTTGCCGGCCTTGTTCTGCACCGCCACGTAGGGGAGGTTGTTCTGCTTGGCGTAGGCATATTCGACATAGCCGATCGAACCGGCGGTCTGCTTGACGAAGGCGGTCACGCCGTCATTGCCCTTGCCGCCGAGGCCGGTCGGCCATTCCACCGCGTCGCTCGCGCCGACCTTCTTCGCCCATTCGGCGTTCTTCATCGACAGATAGGAGGTGAACAGGAACGAGGTGCCCGAACCGTCCGAACGGTGGACGACGGTGATCGCCGCCGGCGGGATGCGCAGCTCGGGATTCAGCTTCGTGATCGCCGGATCGTTCCAGCGGCGGATCTTGCCGAGGAAGATATCGCCGAGCACCTCGCCGGTCAGGTGCAGGCGTCCGGCGCGCAGGCCGTTGAAATTCACCACCGGCACGACGCCGCCCACGACGGTCGGGAACTGGTACAGCCCGGCCTCGCTCAGTTCCTGCGGCTTCAGCGGCTTGTCGCTCGCGCCGAAATCGACGGTGCCGGCCTTGATCTGCTTGATACCGCCGCCGGAACCGATCGCCTGGTAATTCATGCGCTGGCCGGTCTGCTTGCTATAGATCTCCGCCCAGCGGGCGTAGATCGGGGCGGGGAAGGTCGCTCCCGCGCCGGAAATGTCGGCAGCGATCGCGGCGCCCCCAACGGCAACCGCCGCCGCGCCAATCACGAACTTCTTGAACATTGGATGCTCCTCAGATCCGAACGCGCGCAGCCTGATTCGCGCAGGATGCCCCACGTTGCTTCGGGTGCTCTGCGCGCGTTCGATGACAGGTTTGTGACAATTCAGAACGGGTAGTAACGGAGGCTGAAGAAGCCGATGTCCTCCTTGGCCGTGGGCGCGCCGCCCTGCGTGACCTCAAACGTGTCGCGCAGGGTGTGGCTGTATTGGATGCCGGCCTGCACGCGGCCCCAAGACCCCTGCATCATCCGCTGCCAGAAGCCGGCGGTGATCTGCTTCACCGCCTTGGTCTGCACGGTGCAGGGCAGCGGCGAACCTTCGATCAGACAGCCGGTGCCGATGAAGTTCGGGTTGCCGAGGCCATAGTTGATCCCGCCGACGGTGGTGTAATGCGCATCCTGGCTTTCCTCGCCACCGAACACGTAGATGTCGAGCGCGCTGGTCGGATGCGCGGTCAGGCCGCCGAGCAGCATATATTCGCGCACCGGCGCCAGGGTGCCGTCCGGATTGAACGTGACGTCCGGCAGACCGCTCGCGCCGTAACGGCCGATGCCCCGGCCGACGATCCCGCTGAATTGCACGTCCAGCAGGCCCGGCACGATCTGGGTGGCGATGCCGCCGCCTACGCCCCAGCCGCGGAAGTTCCGGTTCGCGCCGTCCAGCCGCTCATAGAAGTCGCGCACCATGCCGAACGCCTCGACATGCAGTGTGCGGCCGCCGGCATAGGCGCCTTCATAGGCGACCTTGCCGATCACGTCGGGATAGTGGTTGATCGACAGTGCGTTCTCGCTGATGCCGTTGCCGCCGAAGCCGCTGCCCGCCGGCACCGTGGTGACGAGGCTCGCAATCGCCGGAACCGTGCCGCCGAAGGTGGTTTGCGGATTTTCGAGCGAGAGCGCGAACCACCATTTCTTGTCCAGATCCAGCGTCAGGCGAAGCTGCGGCTGGCGGGTGAAGACGAAACCGGGGACGTATTGCGCCTCGACCACCGGCGGGGTGACCTCGTTGCGCGGCGTGATGCCCTTGCCGTTCAGTGTGGCGAGCGACCAGTTCTGGCCGAACAGCAGATGCGCGGTGACGTCGTCGTTCAGCTTCTGGTCGACCGTGCCGTAGAGATGGCGGATGCGTGGGCTGTACGAATTGGTCTGGTTCGAATTGGCGGTGACGCCGGCGGCCTGGAAATCGAACTCGCCGTACATCGCGAGATGCGTCTGCTTGCCGGGATCGCCCTCCGCCAGCAGCGACAGGCGGCTCTGGCGCGCCGTCATGCGATATTCGTGGGTGTTGGCCACGCGGCTCTGCGGGAAGGGGATGTTGTTGAAGCTCGACGCGATATCCGCGCCGGTGTTGTTGCTGCGGTAGATCGAGGTCATCTCGACAAAGCCGCCCGGCGTGATCCTGATGCCCTTGAAGGGCAGGTGACCGGGCTTCTCCATCTTGTCGACGCGGCGCGTCAGTTCCTCGTTCCGCTGCGTGAGCGAGGCGATCGCGGCGGCGCTGGCGGTGTCGACCGCCGGCGCGGGCGCTGGAGCGGCGGCCGGCGGCGCCGCGGCGAGGACGCGGGCGGCGGCCGATTGCTCGGCAAGCTGCTGGCGCAGCTCCGCGATCTCGGCGCGAAGCTGCGCGATCTCCTCATGCACATCGTCACTCGCGGCGGCGCGGCGTGGACGGGGGCAATTGTGCTGCCGGCTTTTCGCGCCGTGCGCGGCGCAACGATGCGCTCCCGCCGGATCAGCCCACGCGTTTGTGCTGCATGTCAGCGCCATCGCCGACACGCCCAGGATGAAGGCCCGTTTCACTATTCCGCCCTTTCGTCTTTGGCTTCTCCCGGTGCGGCGGCAATAGGAGCGTTTTATGACGGATTTGCGACGCCCGTCGCGGAATCTTGTGCGGCGCAACAGCACGCGGCGCGCTCCATGGCAGATGGCCGGCGAGCGGCCTCGCCATCGCTGCCGTGTCGTATGGTGCTCAATCGGGCTGGGATTCGCGCGGCAGTAACTACAGCAGCAGGTCCTGCGGGCTGGGGCGACCGACATTGCCGCCGCCGTGCCGCCGCGCCATCTCGGTCTCGGCGGTGAAGCGGATGTCGGGATCGCGATCGGTGAGGAAACCGATCAGGCTGTCCTCGTCGATCTCGCGCCAGTCCTTGCCGCGATCCGGCCCGTAGCGCACGCGCGGCAGCAGCCCCGGCAGGCGCGACCATTCGAGGAGCTGCGCAAGGCTCGCCTCGTTCAGCATGTCGCGCAGGTGGAAGGCGGTGACATAGGCGTCGGGGAAGGCGCGGTGCGCGGGTAGCCCGCGTTCATGGACCAGCCCTTCCGGCTTGCGCCAGTAGCGCAGCACCTGATTGGAGAAGCTCGGCGAATCCGGCCATAGCCTGAGCGCACATTTCCAGGTGCAGATCCATTCCGCGCCGTGGGTCAGCGCGGGGGTGCAGAACACCTGCTCGAAATCCGCCCGATGCGCGGCGAGCGCGACGCGGCGTGGCCATGGATCGAGCACCTGCCGCGCGACGTCATGCCACCATGGCGCGTCGGCGACATCCTCGTCGCGGATGTGATGGATCGCCTGCGTGATCGGCGGCATGAGACGGCCGGGATTGACCATGCGGTTGCCGCCATCGCCCGACAGTTCCCATCGACCGTCGGCACCGAGCGCCACGTCCTGCCAGCCGATTTCGCACACCCCATGCTGGGGCGGGGCGGGGCCGGTGGTTTCGAGATCGATGACGCGGATGATGCTTGGCGTGGGACGCATCGCCCTAATGTGGGGCCTTCGGCGCGTCATGTCGAGCGACGCCGCTGAGCGCGAGTTGCGCGTCGATCGTCGCCACCGTGCGCGCGAGCGCGTTGTCGTTGCCCGCCTCGGCGCGCGCGGTCAGCATGTCCTCGGTATTGGAGGCGCGCAGCAGCCACCAGCCGTCCGGCGTGGAGACGCGCGCGCCGTCCGTGGTGTCCACCGCCGCGCCCGCCGCGCGCAGCCGCGCTACGACTTCTGCCACCACCTTCTCCTTGCGCGCCGGATCGACCGCGAAACGCAGCTCCGGCGTGCTGACCAGCGGCGGCATCGCGTCGCGCAGCGCCGCCAGCGTCCGGCCCGAGGCATGGACCGCGCCGATCAGCCGCACCGCCGCGTGGAGCGCGTCGTCGAACCCAAGCCAGTCGCCGCCGAAGAAGATATGGCCGCTCATCTCGCCGGCGATCGGCGCGTCCAGTTCGCGCATCATCGCCTTGATGTTGCTATGGCCGGATTTCCACATCACCGGTCGCCCGCCGAGCGCGGCGATGCGATCGAACAGCGCGCTGCTCGACTTGACGTCGGCGACGATCGCCGCGCCGGGCGAAGCGCGCAGCACAGGCTCGACCAGAATGGACAGGATCTGATCGCCGCGCAGCACGCGGCCTTCGCCGTCGATCGCGCCGATCCGGTCCCCGTCACCGTCGAAGGCCACGCCGAAATGGAGCTTCTTCGCGGCGACCAGTGCGCGCAGGTCGGCGAGATTGGCGTCGTCGGTGGGATCGGGATGATGATGCGGGAAATTGCCGTCGACTTCGGTGAACAGCAGATGATGCTCACCCGGCAGCAGCTTGACGAGCTGCTCGATCGCCGGGCCGGCGGCCCCGTTCCCCGCGTCCCAGCCGATTCGCAAGCTGCCCGCGCAGCCTTCGGCGACACGGCGGACATAGGAATCGAGCACGTCGGCGGTGGAGACGCGACCGGCGCCCGCTTCCCAATCCCCGGCCTCCGCCATCCGCGCGAGATCGCGGATCGCCGCGCCGAACACCGGGCGGCATTGGTGGAGCATCTTGAAGCCGTTGTGATCGCCGGGATTGTGACTGCCTGTTACCTGTATCCCGCCATCCACGGCTAGGGTCGCTGCGGCGTGATAGAGCATCGGCGAGGGGCCGAGGCCGATCCGCACCACGTCCACGCCGCTGGCGGTCAGCCCCTCAACGAGGGCCGCCTCCAACGCGGGGGAGGTCAGTCGCCCGTCATAGCCGACCGCGACCGCCGAGCCGCCCGCTCGCCGGACCAGCGTGCCGAAGCTCCGCCCCAGCGCGGCGGCGTCCGCCGTGTGCAGCGTCCGCCCGACCACGCCGCGGATATCGTAATCGCGCAGGATCGAGGGGGCGAAACGATGCGTCATCGATCCTCCCGTTACGCCGCGCGGCCCAGCAGCAGATCGCGCGCGGCATTCAGCGCCCGCGCGCGGTTGTCCGAGCCGCCATGGTCGGGATGCGCCTCCGCCATCAGCCGGCGGTGCGCCGCGCGGATCGCCTCCGCATTCGCGCGCGGCCCGACGCCGAGCAGATCGCGCGCCGCTTTCCGCTCCGCCGTTTCAGGGCGCTTCGGCTCCGTGCCCAGCGCATCCTTCCACAGCCGCCAGCCGGCATAGGCGACGAGCAGTGCGAGGACGAGCTTCGCCATCAGGCGAACAGCGGCAGCGCCGGTTCTGGAAGCGCCAGCCCTGCCATCATCTCGCGCAATTCCTGTCGTGCCGCGACATGGCTGAGGCCCATCGCGCCAAATTCCTTCGCGTCCAGCATGGTGAGGCCGGCGGGGAACAATTCGCGGTAGATCACGCGCTCGCCCAGCCCCGGAATGATACGGAAGCCGACGCGCTTGGAAAGCTGGTCCAGCGCGTCCGACACGCGGCGCATGTTGCGCGCCTCGATATGCTGGAGGCGGTTCCTGAGCACCACCCAGTCGATCGTCGTGCCGTCCGCCTTCGCTCGGGCCTTGCGCGCGTCCCAGATCAGCTCGGAATAGAAGCTGGGGCGAGTCACCTTGAAGGTTTCGGGGTGGACCTGCCCGATCAGGTCGAAATCGACGAAGCTGTCGTTCATCGGCGTGACCAGCGTGTCGGCGCGCGCGGCGGCGAGTCGCGCCAGCGGGTCGTCGCGGCCCGGCGTGTCGACCACCAGATAGTCGCTGCCGTCCGCGAGGTCCGCGAACAGCGATTCGAAATTGCCGCCCTCCTCGCCGTCTCCGGTGGCGTGGCGCGGCACCGCCAGCTCAGCGCCCGTCCGCCGCACCGTTTCGGCGCGATTGTCGAGATACCGCCCCATCGTGCGCTGGCGATGATCGAGATCGAGACACGCGACTCGCGCCCCCTGCGCCGCCAGCGCGATCGCGACATGCACCGCCGTGGTCGATTTTCCCGTCCCGCCCTTCTCGTTCGCGAAGACGATGACGTGGGTCTGTCCGTTACCGCTGGGCAATTCGTCGAATCCCTTGTTGATCCCCTGGATAGGCATCCATAGAAGCCCGGTCCGTCAAGGACGAGGGGGTAAGATCGCGTGTTGATCGTTCGTGACCTTGCCGCATTGCGTGATGCGGTGAGGGAGTTTCGTGCTGAGGGCATGCGCGTCGCGCTGGTGCCGACGATGGGTGCGCTGCATGCCGGGCATATCGCGCTGGTCGAGGCGGCCAGGCGGCCGGGCACGAAAGTGGTCGCGTCGATCTTCGTCAATCCGAAGCAGTTCGGGCCGAACGAGGACCTTTCCCGCTATCCCCGCCGCGAGATGGCGGACCTCAGGATGCTGGAGGAGGCCGGCTGCGACCTCGCATGGCTGCCGGCGGTCGAGACGATGTACCCGGATGGCTTTGCGACCGGGGTGCATGTGTCCGGCGTGACCGAAGGGCTGGACGGCGCGGCCCGGCCCGGACACTTCGATGGCGTGGCGACGGTGGTTTCCAAGCTTTTCAATCAGGTGACGCCGGATGCCGCCTATTTCGGCGAGAAGGACTACCAGCAGCTCCAGGTGATCCGCCGCATGGTGGCGGACATGGATTTCGATATCGAGATCGTCGGCGTGCCGACGCAGCGCGACGACGACGGCCTCGCGCTTTCCTCGCGCAACATCTATCTCGATGAGACCGAGCGCCAGAAAGCGGTGGCACTGCCCCGTGTGCTGGGGATCGCGGCGCGCGCGATCGGGCGCGGCGACGATCCGGCGGCCGCGCTGGCCGAGGCGGAGTCGAGTCTGGAGACGGCCGGCTTCGCGGTGGACTATGTCGCGCTGGTCGATGCGGAGACACTCGGCACCGAGCCTGAGGCGGGGCGCCCCCGCCGGCTGCTGGCGGCGGCGCGGATGGGCGCGACGCGGCTCATCGACAATATCGCGGTCGATGATGGCCAATAGGCAGGCTTAACGCCGTTAACCATTTTTGAAGACCATCTGCCGCAGACCTTGCGATCGGTTCATCATGAAACCGGGGGCAAAGGGATGGGGAACAGTCTCAAGAGCGCGAATTTTCTGATCGAAAGCCGCCTGCGCGATGCCGCGCGGGGGGATTCGATGGCGTGTTACGATCTTGGCGTGGCTTATTCGACCGGCACGTCCGGCGTGGTCTTCGACCTGATCGAGGCGCACAAATGGTTCAACCTCGCCGCGATCGCCGGCGACGAGGCGGCGCAGGCTGCTCGCGCCGAAATCGCCGGCGATATGACCGCCCGCGAAATCGCCACCGCCCAGCGCGCCGCGCGCGATTGGATGGGCGCGCACCGGGCACGGGCGGCTTAGGCGGGGCAATTTACCGCTGGAGAAGGCGCGCTACTTCTTCGCCGCCGGTTTCTTCGCGGCCGCCTTTTTCTTCGGCGCGGCTTTCTTCTTTCCCTTTGCCGGAGCTGTCGCGCGGGCGTCGATCAGTTGCGCGGCTTCTTCCAGCGTGAGCTGGTCCGGGGCGATCGTCTTGGGCATCGTGGCGTTGGTGGTGCCGTCGGTGACGTAAGGGCCGTAACGCCCCTCCATCAGCCTGATCTCAACCTCGGTACGCGGATGCGGGCCGAGCACCTTGAGCGGCTCCCTGCTCGCGCCGCGCTGCGGACGACCGCCGCCGGCCGCCGCCTCCGCCAGTTTCACCACGGCGGCGTTCATCCCCGTCTCGAACACCTCGGCGGTGGACTGGAGCCGGGCATATTTGCCATCATGTGCCAGATATGGCCCGTAACGTCCGATCGAAGCGGTGATCGGCTTGCCCGTTCCCGGGTGATCGCCGATCGTGCGCGGCAGGCTGAGCAGCTTGAGCGCCCATTCGAGATCGAGCTCGCCGATATCCTTGGGGATCGAGGCGCGCTTCGCCTCCTTGCCCTCGCCGAGCTGTATATAGGGGCCGAAGCGCCCGGACTTGCGCTCCACCTCCAGCCCGGTCTCCGGATCGCGGCCGAGCGATTCCGGGCCGGTGCTTTCGCCGTTCTCGCCGCCCGGCTGGGCGAAGCGGCGGGTGTATTTGCATTCCGGATAATTGGAGCAGGCGATGAACGCGCCGAACCGGCCACCTCGAAGGGCAAGCTTGCCGTCGCCGCAATTGGGGCATGCGCGCGGATCACCGCCGTCCGCCCGCTCCGGGAACAGGAAGGGTGCGAGGAACTGGTCGAGCGCGGCGGTGATGTCGGAGGGCTTCTGCTCCATCACCTCGGTCGTGCGCGGCTTGAAATCGCGCCAGAACGCCTCCAGCACCGCCTGCCATTGCGCGCGGCCGCCGGATACGTCGTCCAGCTCCTCCTCCAGCTCGGCAGTGTAATCATAGCCCACGTAACGCTCGAAAAAGCGTTCGAGGAAGGCCGTCACCAGGCGCCCGCTCTCCTCCGCGAAGAAGCGATTCTTCTCGATGTGGACGTAGGAGCGGTCCTTAAGCGTCTGGATGATCGATGCGTAGGTGGAGGGGCGGCCGATGCCCAGTTCCTCCATGCGCTTGACCAGCGACGCTTCGGAGAAGCGCGGCGGCGGCTGGGTGAAATGCTGTTCGGCCTCGACCGCCTTCTTCGCCGGCGCATCGCCCTCGCGCATCCGGGGTAGGCGGCGGGCGTCGTCGCCCTCGGCATCGTCCACGCCCTCCTCGTAGAGCGCGAGATAGCCGGGGAACAGGACGACTTGTCCGGTCGCGCGCAGGATGTGGCGGCCGGTGCCGTCCGCCAGCTCGACGGTGGTGCGCTCCATCCGCGCGGATGCCATCTGGCTCGCCAGCGCGCGCTTCCAGATCAGCTCGTAGAGGCGGGCGTGGTCGCCCGAGCCCGCGCGATCGCGCGAGAAATCGGTCGGACGGATCGCCTCGTGCGCTTCCTGCGCGTTCTTCGCCTTGGTCTGATACTGGCGCGGCTTGTCCGGCACATAGCTGGCGTCGTAACGGTCGGCGACCGCCTTGCGCGCCGCCGAGATGGCGGAGCCGTCCATCTGCACGCCGTCCGTCCGCATATAGGTGATCGCGCCGTCCTCGTAGAGCGCCTGCGCGATCCGCATGGTGTGGCTGGCGGAGAAGCCGAGCTTGCGTGCCGCTTCCTGCTGGAGCGTCGAGGTGGTGAAGGGCGGCGGCGGGTTGCGCGTCGCGGGCTTCGTCTCGACCGACTGGACGGTGAAGCGCCCGGCCTCGACATCGGCCTTGGCGCGGCTCGCGGTACCCTCGTCGCCGATCGACAGGCGATCGAGCTTCTTGCCCTCCCACTGGACGAGGCGGGCGGCGAATTGCGTGCCGTCCTGCTCCATCGCCGCGGTGACGGACCAATATTCCTGCGACCTGAACGCCTCGATCTCGCGCTCGCGATCGACGATCAGCCTGAGCGCGACCGATTGCACGCGCCCCGCCGATTTCGCTCCCGGCAGCTTGCGCCACAGCACTGGAGAGAGCGTGAAGCCGACCAGATAATCGAGCGCGCGCCGCGCCTTATAGGCGTCGATCAGATCGGTATCGAGATCGCGCGGCGCGGCCATCGCCGCCGTCACGGCGGGCTTGGTGATCGCGTTGAAGGTGACGCGCTCCACCTTGTCCGGCAGCGCCTTGCGGCTGCGCAGCACCTCGCGGACGTGCCATGAGATCGCCTCACCCTCGCGATCGGGGTCGGTGGCGAGGATCAGGCGATCGGCCTTCTTCGCCTCGTCCGCGATCGCCTTTAGCTGCCTGGCCTTGTCGGCGTAATTCTCCCATTCCATCGCGAAGCCGTCGTCGGGATCGACCGATCCGTCCTTCGGCGGCAGATCGCGGACATGGCCGTAGCTCGCGAGGACGCGATAATCGGCGCCGAGATATTTCTCGATGGTTTTCGCCTTGGCCGGCGATTCGACGATGACAAGCTGCATTGTGGTCTGAACGCTGTCCCTTACGTGTACGCGCGAGGGTGGAGAGGTGTCGCGGTGGCCGTCAAGAGCGCGGCGTCGCGCGCCATGCAAGCAGGAATCCGACGCCGAGCGCCAGATCTATCAGCCCGAACGGCAGCAGGAAGGCCGGCGCGCGGCCCCCGGCGTAGAGGATCGCGACCGGCACGCCGAACACCAGCTTCTCCAGCACGCAGACCGGCATCAGCGCGCGATAGCGCGGCGGATCGCCGCCGATGATCCAGAAGATGAGCTGGAACGCGCTGGCCGTGCCAATGAAGCCATAGGCCACTGCTTCCGCACCCACGGGCTGGGGCAAGAGATATTGCGGGAGCAGGACGATCAGGCCGTAGATCGCCGCGCCCCGGAACCATCGCGATATCCATTTCGGCGCCGTCATCCCGATCCCCGTCATATCAGGCTCACCCGCGCTCCGGCATGACGCTCCAGCCGCCCGGCCAGTTCCAGTTCCAGCAGCACGATCTGCACCACCGCCGGGGCGAGGCCGGACTGGCGGACCAGTTCGTCCACCATCACCGGCACCGGACCGAGCAATCCGGTGAGCGCGAGCCGGGCGGCATCGTCCGCATCGGCTGGCGGCGCACTGCCGAATGAGGCGCCGGGTGCGCGGACGGCGCGGGGATCGATCGGCCGGATTTGCTCCAGCACGTCGGCGGCGTTCTGCACCAGGATCGCACCCTCGCGGATCAGCAGGTTGCAGCCCTGTGCGCGTGGATCGAGCGGGCTGCCCGGCACCGCCATCACCTCGCGCCCGGCCTCGTTCGCGAGCCGCGCGGTGATCAGCGAGCCGGATTTCGGGGCGGCTTCCACGATCACGGTCCCTGCGGCGATACCGGCGATGATGCGATTGCGGTGCGGAAAGTGCCGCGCGCGTGGCTCGGTGCCGGGCGGCATCTCGGCGATCAGCAGCGCCTCCTCCGCGATCCGCTCCTGAAGCGCGGCATTCTCCGGGGGATAGGCGACGTCGATCCCGCCGGCGATCACCGCGATAGTGGCGGGGCCGGCGCCCATGTGCGCGGCGGTGTCGATTCCGCGCGCGAGACCTGAGACGACCGCCGCGCCCTCGCGCGCCAGATCGTGCGCCAGTTCCCGCGCGAAGCGGCAGGCGGCGGCGGAGGCGTTGCGCGCGCCAACGATGGCGACCGTCGGGCGGCGGGCCAGCGCGCCGTCGCCGCGCACGACGATCGCGGGCGGCGCATTCTCCAGCTCGGCGAGCAGTGGCGGATAATCCGCGTCGCCGAGGAACAGGTAGCGCGCGCCCAGACTGGCGACCTGTTTCATCTCACGCTCGATCGTGCGCGGGTCGGGCAGGGTGGGGGCCTTGCCGCCGCCGCGCCGCGCGAGGTCCGGCAAGGCCTCCAGCGCCCGCGCCGCGTCGCCGAAGCGGGCGATGAGCTGCCGCCAGGTGATCGGGCCGATGCCGGGCGTGCGGATCAGCCGCAGCCGGTCGATCTCACTCACGCTGGCCGCCGACCCTCGGTTCCGTTCCCTCGATCAGCCGGGCGATATTGGCGCGATGCTTCCACAGCACGATCAGGGTCAAAGCGATCAGCAACGGCACGATGTCGAACCAGCCGAATGCTGCCGCCGCGACCGGCGCGGCGATCGCTGCGGCCATCCCCGCGAGCGACGAGACGCGCAATACCGCGAGCAGCCCGAGCCAGACGATCGCATAGACGAGGCCGAGCTCCCAATGCAGCGCCAGCACGATGCCCATCAGCGTCGCTACGCCCTTGCCGCCACGGAAGGCGAGCCACACCGGATAGCAATGGCCGAAGAACGCGCCCGCGGCGGCGAGCGCGGCATTGCCGGGAAACAGTCGATCGACGAGCGTGACGGCGGCGAAACCCTTGGCCATGTCGAGCAGCAGGGTGGCGGCGGCCAGCCCCTTGCGCCCGGTGCGCAGCACGTTGGTGGCGCCGATATTGCCGGAACCGATAGCGCGCAGATCCCCCGCGCCAAACATGCGCGTAAGGATCACGCCGAAGGGGATCGAGCCGAGAAGATAGCCGATCAGCAACGCCGCGCACGGCGCAAGCCAGATAATTCCGGTTTCCAGACCTGCCCCCTGTTTTAGCTTAGCACATATTTAGCTGATAGAATCGGTCTGTGCCACTGACCTGCATCAATCCCGATCAAATATCCGATGCGATCGCGACGTTGTTCCGATCGGCTTTGACCCCTAGGTCGGGAGCATGAGCGACGCCCGGCCGATCCTGTTCTTCGATTCGGGAGTGGGCGGCCTGTCGATAGTCGCGCCGGCGCGCCTGGCGGTGCCCGATGCGCGGTTCGTCTATGTCGCGGATTCGGCCGGCTTCCCCTACGGCACCCGGAGCGAGGCGGAGATCGCGGCGCGCGTTCCCGCGCTGCTCGGGCGGCTGGCGGAGCGTTACCGGCCGCGCCTGATCGTGATCGCCTGCAACACCGCCTCCACCATCGCGCTCGCCGCCGTCCGGCAGGCGCTGGACCTGCCGATCGTCGGGACGGTGCCCGCGATCAAGCCGGCGGGGGCGATGAGCGGGACGCGCGCGATCGGCGTGCTCGGCACGGAGGCGACGGTGCGGCAAGCCTATGTCGACGATCTCGCCGCGCGTTTCGCCGGGGACTGCCGGGTGATCCGCCACGGCTCGGCCGAACTGGTGCGGCTCGCCGAAGCCAAATTGCGCGGCGAGCCGACCGATCCCGCGCGCTATGCGGCCGTGCTGGCCGGGCTGTTCGACCAGCCGGGGGGCGAGGCGATCGACGTGATCGTCAACGCCTGCACGCATTTCCCGCTGGTCGAGGCGGAACTCGCCGCCGCCGCCGGATCGCATCGGGTGCGCTTCGTCGACGGCGGCGCGGGGATCGCGCGGCGCATCGCCCATCTCACCGAGGGGCAGGATTTCGCGCGAGGGGCGGAGGATGTCGCGGTGTTCACCGGCGCGGGCGGGGAGGCGCTCGCCCCCGCGCTGGCGCGCTACGGCTTTCCCCGGATCGAAGGCCTCTGATCGTGCGCGGCCGGCTGCTCGTCATCGCGGCCTGGCTGCTGGCGATGGGCATCGCCTTCGCGCAACCGATCGCCAGCGGCTTCGCGCTCGGCTTCGGCGACCGCGTCGACGCGCTGATCGAGATCAGTCTGCTCGAACATTGGCGCAACGTGCTGACCGGCGCGGCGGCATGGAACGCACCGTTCTATTTCCATCCGCATCCGGCCGTGCTCGGCTATAACGACGGCTATCTGCTGTCGGGGCTGTTCTATTCGGGCTGGCGGACGATGGCCGACCCGTTCCTGGCCGATACGCTGACCGCCGCGACCTGGAAGACGATCGGCTTCTTCGCGAGCTATGTGCTCGTCGCGAAGGTGCTGCGCTGGGGGCGGGGGATGGCGATCCTCGTCGCGGTGATGCTCACCATCGCCAACGGCATGGCGGTGCAGGCGGTCCATGCGCAGCTCCAGACGGTGGCGCTGGTGCCGGTCGCCTTCGCGCTGGCGATCACGGCGGCGCGCGCCTCGGCGCGGGACGGGACGATCCGCGCCGCCGCACTTGCGGCGGCGCTGGCGCTGCTGATGGCGGCGTGGCTCATTACCGCTTATTACATGGCGTGGTTCACCATCTGGTTCGGCTGCCTGTTCGTTGCTTGTTGGGCATGGCGCGAGCGGCAGTCGCTGCCTGACGCTGGCTCCGTGCTGCTGCGCCGCCATGCGGTGCCGCTGGCGGCGGGCGCGGCGGTGTTCGCGATCGCGGCTATCCCGTTCCTCACCGTCTATCTGCCCAAGGCGCATGAGACGGGGGAGCACGGCTATGCGGCGGTGACGGCCTATCTCGTCACGCCGCTGGTCGACATGATCGACGTCGGGCCGGGCAATCTGGCGTGGGGCTGGCTGTGGCGCGGGCCGGCCGTGCCGGGCGACGAGCATGTCAGCGGTTTCCCCCCGCTGCTGTTCGCGCTGGCGGCCGTGGCGACGTGGCGTGTCCTGCGGCACGGCGAATCGTTCCCGTCGATGCTGCGGACCTATGCCCTGGCGATCGTCGTCGGCTGGGCGTTGACGCTGCAATTGTGGCTGCTGTCGCCATGGGGGCTGGTGGTCCGGCTCGTGCCCGGCGCGTCGGGGCTGCGGGTCGTGCTGCGTTTCCAGCTTTTCCTGATCCTGCCGCTGCTGCTCCTGACGGCGGCGGTGTGGCGGGAGCGGCTGGCGGCGCTGGCGCGCGGCCGGCCGTGGCGCGCGGGCGCGATCGTGTTCCTGCTGGTCGCCGAGCAGATCAACCTCGATCCCGCCGCCGCCGCGCTCGACGCGCGCGAGCAGCGCGCCGCCTTGTGGTCGATCCCGGCGCCGCCGCCCGCCTGCCGCAGCTTCTACGTCGTCGCCGCGCGCGTGGGCGAGCCGGTCTTCCGCACACCGGCGGAGCACGCGCAATTCGCGCACAATGTCGATGCGATGCTGCTTGCCGAGCATTGGCGGGTGCCGACGATCAACGGCTGGGCGACCTTCACCCCGCCCGACTGGAGCTTCGCCCGCCCGCTCGACCAGGATTACGAGCGCCGCGTGGCCTTTTACGCGCACATCCACGATCTCCATGGCCTCTGCCGGCTCGACGTGCGCGAAAGACGGCCGTGGTCGATGGCGGCGCCATAGTTTCCGCTGGCGAAGTTGCTGACATCGCGGTAAGCGGCCGGGACATGAGCATCGAGCATCACGAGGCGCGTCCGGTGGATTACGGACGGGTCTTCAACCAGGCGATCGACCGGCTTCACGCCGAGGGCCGTTATCGCGTGTTCATCGACATCCTGCGCAACAAGGGCATGTTCCCCAACGCGCGGTGCTTCGCCGGACATAACGGGCCGAAGCCGATCACCGTGTGGTGCTCGAACGACTATCTCTCGATGGGCCAGCATCCGAAGGTGATCGCGGCGATGGAGGAGGCGCTGCACGATGTCGGCGCAGGTTCCGGCGGCACGCGCAACATCGGCGGCAACACCCATTACCATATCGACCTCGAGGCCGAGCTTGCCGACCTGCACGGCAAGGAAGGCGCCTTGCTGTTCACCTCCGGCTATGTCTCGAACGAGGCGACGCTGGCGACGGTGGCGAAGGTGCTGCCGGGCTGCATCATCTTCTCCGACGAGCTGAACCACGCCAGCATGATCGCGGGCATCCGCAATTCGGGCTGCGAGAAATACGTCTTCCGCCACAACGACCTCGCGCATCTGGAGGAATTGCTGGCGGCGGCCGATCCCTCGCTGCCGAAGCTGATCGCGTTCGAGAGCGTCTATTCGATGGAGGGCGATGTCGCGCCGATCGCGGCGATCTGCGACCTTGCGGACAAGTATAACGCGCTGACCTATCTCGACGAGGTGCATGCGGTGGGCATGTACGGCCCGCGCGGCGGCGGCATCTCCGAGCGCGACGCGGTGGCGGAGCGGCTGACGATCATCGAGGGCACGCTGGGCAAGGCGTTCGGCGTGATGGGCGGCTATATCGCGGCCGACAAGGTGATCATCGACGTGATCCGCTCCTATGCGCCGGGGTTCATCTTCACGACCTCGCTGTCGCCGGTGCTGGTCGCCGGCGTGCTGGCGAGCGTCCGTCACCTCAAGGCGAGCAGCGTGGAGCGCGAAGGGCAGCAGGCGTCGGCGGCGAAGCTGAAGGCGATGTTCGCCGAGGCCGGGCTGCCGGTGATGATGGGCGAGACGCACATCGTGCCGCTGATGGTCGGCGATCCGGTGAAGGCCAAGAAGATCAGCGATATCCTGCTGGCGGAATACGGCATCTACGTCCAGCCGATCAACTATCCCACCGTGCCGCGCGGCACCGAGCGGCTGCGCTTCACCCCCGGCCCGACGCACAATGAAGCGATGATGCAGGAGCTGACCGACGCGCTGGCCGAGATCTGGGACCGGCTGGAGATCAGGAAGGCGGCGTAAGCCGGGCCATCGCCCAGCGCGCCGCTTCCCGCACCACCTCGTTCGGATCGTCGAGCAGCGGCGTCACCGCGCTCGCCAGCGCGATGTCTCCGCTGTTTCCCGCCGCGATCAGGCAGTTGCGCACCATCCGGTCACGGCCGATGCGCTTGATCGGGGAGCCGGCGAACACCTGCCGGAAGCCTGCGTCGTCCAGCCCGAGCAATTCGTCGATATGCGGCGCGACGAGTTCCGCGCGCGGCGCGAAGGCCATGTTGGCGTGCGCGGCGTTCGCGAACTTGTTCCACGGGCAGGCGGCGAGGCAATCGTCGCAGCCGTAGATGCGGTTGCCGATCGCCGCCCGGAACTCCTCCGGGATCGGCCCGGCGTGCTCGATCGTCAGATAGGAGATGCAGCGCCGCGCATCGAGGCGATAGGGCGCGGGGAAGGCGTCGGTCGGGCAGGCGCGCTGGCAGGCATCGCACGAGCCGCATGTGTCCCGCCCGGCCTCGTCCGGCTCCAGCGCCAGCGTGGTGTAGATCGCGCCGAGGAACAGCCAGCTTCCATCCGACCGGCTGACGAGATTGGTGTGCTTGCCCTGCCAGCCGAGGCCCGCCGCCTCCGACAGCGGCTTTTCCATGACGGGCGCGGTATCGACGAACACCTTGAGATCGCCGCCCGCCTCCGCCACCATCCAGCGGGCGAGCGCCTTCAGCGCCTTCTTGACGATATCGTGATAATCCTGCCCCTGCGCATAGACCGAGATGCGCGCCCGCGTCGGCTCCGCCGCCAGCCGCATCGGGTCCTCGCGCGGGGCGTAGCTCATGCCGAGCGCGATCACGCTCCGCGCCTCGGGCCACAGCCCGGCGGGGCTTTCGCGATGATGCGCGCGCGATTCCATCCACAGCATGTCGCCGTGTGCGCCCTCCGCCAGCCATGCCCGCAGCCGCTCCGCCGCGCGCGGGGCGGCGTCGGCGCGCGCGATGCCGCAGGCCGCGAAGCCGAGTTCGGCCGCCTTCGTCTTGAGGCGGGATTCGAAGGGCATGTTTACTTCCACCGGCTATCCGCTAGCACATGCCGGAGACCATGAGCGATAATCCAGCGATCACCGCCAGCGGCCTCGTCAAGCGTTTCGGCGGACGGCGCGTGGTGGACGGGCTCGATCTGATCGTGCCGCGTGGCACGGTCTATGGCGTGCTCGGCCCGAACGGCGCGGGCAAGACGACCACGTTGCGCACGCTGCTCGGCATCATCGAGCCGGACGAGGGCAGCCGCACCTTGCTCGGCTTCAGCCATCCGCGCGATGCGAGCGATCTGGTCGGCTATCTGCCGGAGGAGCGCGGCCTCTATCCGGCGATGAAGGCGCGCGAGGCGATCGCCTTCATGGGCGCGCTGCGCGGCCTGCCGTGGGCGGAGGGGCGCGAGCGGGCGGTCGCGCTGCTCGAGCAGAACGGCCTGGGTCATGCCGCCGACCAGAAGATTCGCAAATTGTCCAAGGGCATGGCGCAGCTCGTCCAGTTGCTCGGCTCGGTGGTGCATCGGCCCGAACTGCTGGTGCTCGACGAGCCTTTCTCCGGCCTCGATCCGGTCAATCAGGAGCGGCTGGAAGCGCTGGTGCTCGCCGAGCGCGATCGCGGCGCGACGATCCTGTTCTCCACGCATGTGATGGCCCACGCGCAGCGGCTGTGCGACCGGCTGGCGATCATCGCGCGTGGCAAGCGCCGCTTCGAGGGGACGGTGGAGCAGGCGCGCGCGCTGTTGCCGCAACAGGTGCTCTACACGCCGCATTTCCCCGATGGCGCGATCCGCGCGCTGCTGCCGCCGGACGCCGTGCCGGCGGGGGAGGGATGGCGCTTCGAACTGCCGCGCGAGGGTATCGAGGGGCTGCTCAAGCGGTTGATCGACGCTGGCCACGGCATTTCCGGCCTGTCGATCGAGCGACCGGGGCTGCACGAGGCATTCGTCCGCATCGTCGGCGAGGCGGATCGGGAGGAAGCGGCATGAGCCTGGTCCCCCGCGCCGTCCGCCAGGCGCTGACCATCGCGCGGCGCGATTTCGTCGCCACGGTGTTCACCCCGATCTTTCTGCTATTCCTGCTCGCGCCCGTCGTCATGGGGGCATTCGGCGCGATCGGCGGGCTGGGGGCGCAGAGCGTCTCCGATGGCGCCGCCGAGAAGGCGCGCGTCGTGGCGATCGTGCCCGCGCGCGAGGCGGCGCTGCTGCGCGAGGCGGACGCCGCGCTGCGCCCGATCTTCCCGCGCGATGCCAGTCCGCCCGCGCTGGAGATTCGCGCGCCGGCGGGCGATGCGTTCTCGCAGGCGCGCGCCGCGCTCGCGACGCCCGGTGTCGACGTTGCCGCGACGCTTGCCGGGCCGCTCGATCGGCCGCAGATCCTGCGCGCGGCCGACGCCCGGCGCGCGGGCGCCTATCTCGCCGCGCTTGCCGACCGCGCGACCCGCGTCGCGCGCGATCCGGCGGCGCGCTCCCTCCCGCAGATCACCGTGGTGGATCGCGAGCGCCCGAGCGCCCGCACGCGCGGCGCCTCCGCCTTCTTCGCGGTGTTCGGCGTGTTCTTCCTTACCCTGTTCCTCTCCGGCCAGGTGGTCGGCACGATGGCGGAGGAGCGCAACAACAAGGTGATCGAGGTGCTCGCCGCCGCCGTGCCATTGGAAAGCGTGTTCCTCGGCAAGCTGATCGGCATGTTCGGCGTGGCGGCGCTGTTCGTCGCCTTCTGGGGCGTGGTGGTGAGCCAGATCGGCGCGCTGCTGCCGGGCGGCGGGCTGGCCGGCATGGCGGCGCCCGCCGTCGGGGCCGCGCCGTTCGCCCTGCTGTTCGTGGCCTATTTCGCGATGGCCTATCTGCTGCTCGGATCGGTGTTCCTCGGCGTCGGCGCGCAGGCTTCGACGATGCGCGAGATTCAGATGCTCTCGCTGCCGATCACCGTGACGCAGGTCGGGATGTTCGCCTTGTCCTCCGCCGCCGCGTCGCATCCGGGAAGCTGGATGGCGACCTTCGCCGAGGTCTTTCCGCTGTCGTCGCCCTTCGCGATGGTCGCGCGCGCGGTGAATGCGCCGGAACTGTGGCCGCATTTGCTCGCGCTTGGCTGGCAGGCCTTGTGGGTCGGGGTGTTCGTCATGATCGGCGCGCGGCTGTTCCGGCGTGGCGTGCTCCAGTCCGGCAGCCCGGCGGGCGCGTGGCGCAAGCTGTTCAACCGCGCGGAGCAGGCGCCCGATCGCGTCGGCTATTGACATTCGTGTCAGCTATGGCTTTCTTCATCACAAGGATGAGGAGATAGTCATGGCCACGCTGGCGAAGGATGCGAGCGAATTCGGTGCCGTCGATCCGCTCGACGTCAGCCGACCGGAGCTTTACCGCGACGATACCTGGCAGGCGCCGTTCGCGACGTTGCGCGCTACCGCGCCGGTGCATCGGGTCGAGCATTCGGAATATGGGCCGTATTGGTCGGTCTCTACCTACAAGCCGATCGTCGAGGTCGAATCGCTGCCCGATCTCTATTCCTCCGAAGCCGGCGGCATCACGCTCGCCGATTTCATCGAGGAATCGTCGGACGTGCGGATGCCGATGTTCATCGCGCGCGACCGCCCGGTGCATACCGGCCAGCGCCGCACCGTCGCGCCGGCCTTCACCCCGTCCGAGATGACGCGCATGTCCGGCGACATCCGCCGCCGCACGGCGGAGGTGCTGGACAGCCTGCCCTATGGCGAGGGCTTCGACTGGGTCGACAAGGTTTCGATCGAACTGACCACGCAGATGCTGGCGATCCTGTTCGATTTCCCGTGGGAGGACCGGCGCAAGCTGACCTTCTGGTCCGACTGGGCCGGCGATATCGAGATCGTCAAGAACGAGGAACTGCGCCAGCAGCGGCTGGAATATATGTACGAATGCGGCGCCTATTTCCAGAACCTGTGGAACCAGAAGGTCGGCAAGCCGCAGACGCCGGACCTCATCAGCATGATGATCCATTCCGATGCGATGAGCCACATGGATCATTTCGAGTTCCTCGGGAACCTGATCCTGCTGATCGTCGGCGGCAACGACACGACGCGCAACACCATGTCGGCGATCGCCTATGGCCTCGATAAATTCCCCGACCAGCGCGCGAAGCTGGAGGGCGATCCGTCGCTGATCCCCAATGCGGTGAGCGAGGTGATCCGCTGGCAGACCCCGCTTGCGCACATGCGCCGGACCGCGACTGCGGATACCGAGCTGATGGGGCAGCAGATCAAGGCCGGCGACAAGCTGGCGCTATGGTATATCTCCGCCAACCGCGACGAGACGGTGTTCGGCGATGATGCGAACGACATCGTGGTCGATCGCGCCAACGCCCGGCGGCATCTGGCGTTCGGCCACGGCATCCACCGCTGCGTCGGCGCGCGGCTGGCGGAATTGCAGGTCGGCATCCTGCTGGAGGAAATGGCCAAGCGCCGGATGCGCGTGAACGTCACCGGCGCGCCGGAGCGTGTTTCCGCCTGTTTCGTCCACGGCTATCGCAAGCTGCCGGTGGAACTGAGCCGCTATTGATAAGGGGGCGCCCCGGAGGCGGGAAAACCCGCCTCCGGTTGGTTGCTGCCGGTTGGCTGAAGGCAAGAATGCGGATGGCTTTTCGCCGATGAGCGCGTTCCGGTTGCTGCGCGATATCCGGCTTTTGCCATGCGCCCCGATGCGCATTCTGCTCCAAGTGGCGACTGCCTTCTCTCTGGCGCAGGCGAATACTGCGTTTGCATCGCCAGGACCGCCGCCGCCAGAATATATCATCAATGCCGCCAGACAGGTCATCCCGACACAGACGGCGGCGACATTCGGTCAATACGCCGCGGAACTGGCAAATGACCTGACGGTGTGGGTAAACGACAAGGAAGTCGCGTCGGATAAAGCGACCTGGCTCGCGCTGGAGCGCCATCGATTAGGCAAGGTGGACCGCCGCGTCCTGGGCTATGTCGAAGGATATGATTCCGTCCTTGTCATAGACCGGTACGATGACAGATCGGACTTGCCAGAAGATTCCCACGCAATCTTCGATCCGCGTTATAAAACGCGCGCGGTGAGGTATCGATTCGGGCCGGATCATTTGGTTCATGTGATCCGCATCATTGAGACTGACGGCCTCATGCAGACTCCGCCCTGATCGCGGAGCTGTCCGCATTCACCACCCAATAGCCGCCAAAGGAAAAGCCCCGACGCGACGGCCGGGGCTTCCTTAAAAACCGAACTGTAGGCCCCCGCCGGCGTCACGCCCCGGCGGGCGACGGATTCCCGAACGGTCCGGTCGGCCGCCGCGTCTTGGGGATCGAGGTGCCGGCGGCACGCACCGCCGCCGCTTTCGGGCCGTGATCGGCGCGGCCGATTTCCTCGCCGGCGATCAGCTTCTTGATCTCGTCGCCGGTCAGCGTCTCATATTCGAGCAGCGCGCCGGCCAGCGAGTGAAGCTGGTCGATATGCTCGCCCAGCACCTGCTTGGCGCGCGCGAGTCCGCCCTCAACGATCGTGCGGATCTCGTCGTCGATCAGCTGCTGCGTCTGGTTCGACATGCGCACGGGCTGCGATGAGGAGTAGCCCAGGAAGCTCTCTCCCTCCGGCTGCGAATATTCGACCGGGCCGACCTTGTCCGACATGCCCCATTTGGTGACCATGTCGCGCGCGAGGCCCGTGGCGTACTGGATGTCGCCCGACGCGCCGGACGATACCTTGTCGTAGCCGAAGATGATCTCCTCCGCGACGCGCCCGCCCATCGAGACGGCGAGGTTCGCATACATCTTGTCGCGGTGATAGCTGTACGAATCCCGTTCCGGCAGGCGCATCACCATGCCCAGCGCGCGGCCGCGCGGGATGATCGTCGCCTTGTGGATCGGGTCCGACGCCGGCTCGTGCAGCGCGACGATGGCATGGCCCGCCTCATGATAGGCGGTCATCCGCTTCTCGTCCTCGGTCATCACCATCGAGCGGCGCTCGGCGCCCATCATCACCTTGTCCTTGGCCTCCTCGAACTCGGCCATGGCGACGAGGCGCTTGCCCTTGCGCGCGGCCGTCAGCGCCGCCTCGTTGACGAGGTTGGCGAGGTCTGCGCCGGAGAAGCCCGGCGTGCCGCGCGCGATGGTGCGGCTGTCGACGTCGGGCGCCAGCGGCACCTTCTTCATATGGACTTCGAGGATCTTCACGCGGCCCTCGATATCGGGGC
The DNA here is from genome assembly GCF_013344685.1 of Sphingomonas sp. CL5.1. Classification (NCBI taxonomy): domain Bacteria; kingdom Pseudomonadati; phylum Pseudomonadota; class Alphaproteobacteria; order Sphingomonadales; family Sphingomonadaceae; genus Sphingomonas; species Sphingomonas sp. CL5.1. Next base: position 3,758,517 of record NZ_CP050137.1, on the reverse strand, counting down.
GCGGCACGACCACCTGCCGGTCGAAACGGCCCGGCCGCAGCAGCGCGGGATCGAGCACGTCAGGCCGGTTGGTCGCGGCGATGATGATGATGCCCTCGTTCGCCTCGAAGCCGTCCATCTCGACGAGGAGCTGGTTCAGCGTCTGCTCGCGCTCGTCGTTGCCGTTGCCGAGGCCCGCGCCGCGATGGCGGCCGACCGCGTCGATCTCGTCGATGAACACGATGCAGGGGGCGGATTTCTTCGCCTGCTCGAACATGTCGCGCACACGGGACGCGCCGACGCCGACGAACATCTCCACGAAGTCCGAGCCGGAGATGGTGAAGAACGGCACGCCCGCCTCGCCCGCGATGGCGCGGGCGAGCAGGGTCTTGCCGGTGCCGGGCGAGCCGACCAGCAAAGCGCCCTTAGGGATCTTGCCGCCGAGGCGGGCGAATTTCGACGGGTCCTTCAGGAACTCGACGATCTCCTGCAATTCCTCGCGCGCCTCGTCGATGCCGGCGACGTCATCGAAGGTGACCTTGCCTTCCTTCTGCGTCAGCATCCGCGCGCGGCTCTTGCCGAAGCCCATCGCGCCCGATCCGCCGCCCTTCTGCATCTGGCGCATCACGAGGAAGGCGATGCCGAGGAACAGCATGAACGGTAGCGCCTGCACCAGCACATATTGCCAGATCGACGGGCCGTCCTCCGGCTTGCCGGAAATGGCGACGCTCGCCTTGCGCAGCCGGTCGGTGAGCTGCGGATCGGTGACCGGATAGGTCTTGAACTTGTCGCCCGACTTGAACGTGCCGGTGATCATGTCACGGCTGACGTTGACGTCCTTCACCGTGCCCTGATCGACCTTGTCGAGGAAGGTCGAATAGGCGATCGTGTTGCCCTGCGCGGCCGGCGTCTTGCTGTCGAACATCGTGACGACCAGCGCGAGCGCCAGCAGAATGCCCACCCAGATGAGCAGGCTTTTCATCCATGGGTTCGGGCCGCCGCCGTTGTTGTCGGAGCCGGGCTGCTTGTCCTTGTCGATCATGCGCTACCTTTCACGCCCTAATATAGGCGACGAGAGGTTAATGCCAATGGAACAACGGCGTTCAGTGTGATCGACGCGGCGGCGCCTTCGCGACCGTCCATGAATCGCCGCGCGGGGTGAGCATCACGCCGGCCTGGGTCGCGCGTGCGCCGGCCTCGAGCGAATCGAGCAACGGCTCGATATTGGCGGCCTCGCTCCACGGCGGGGCGGTGACGGCGTGGCGCGCCCGCGTCTCCGCGATCGCGCGGCGGGCGAGGCGGCGGCGCAATTCGCGCGGAAGGCCGGCGACGTCGAGGGTAAGCGGCGAATCGTCGCGCGCGCGCTCCGCCCATAGCCGCTCAACATTCCACGCCAGCGCCTCCTCCGCCTCGGCCAGCGCGGCGGCGGACCGGGCGAGCGCGAGCGGATCGAGCGCCGGCGTCGCGGCGAGCAATGCGCGGAACCGCGTGCGGTCGTGGCGTGGATCGGCGTTGCTGGGATCGTCGACGAACGGCGCGGCGGCGGCCGCCGCGATCGCGCGCAGTTCCGCCCGTCGCCAGCCGAGCAGCGGGCGGGCCACCGGGAAGCCGGCGATCACCGCGCGCGCGCGCACCCCGGAAAGCCCCGCGACGCCCGAGCCGCGCGCGGCGCGCATCACGAAGGTTTCCGCCTGATCGTCGGCATGGTGGGCGGTCGCGAGCGCGTCGGCGCGATGTTCGCGCGCCCAGTCCGCCAGCAGCGCATAGCGCGCTTCCCGCGCCAGCGCCTGGATGCTCGCGCCCGCGATCGGCCCCGACGGCGCGAGGATGGTGTGGGGAACGCCAAGCGCCGCGCAATGCCGCGCGACCATCGCGGCCTCTTCGGCGGCGGCGGGGCGCAGGCGGTGATCGACGGTCGCGGCGATCACCCCGCCGGCCGGCAGCGCCGCATGGGCGAGCGCGAGCAGCACCATGCTGTCCGGCCCGCCCGACACGGCGAGCGCGAGCCGGCCCGTGCCCGGCGCGACGCGGGCGAGATCGGCGCGGAAACGGTCGATGGCGGCGGGTGAGGGCATCAGCTTCCCCGGTGCGGCGGCAAGGCCAGCTTCCAGCGGATCGCGGCGCCGCGCATCGCGAAGCCGAGGCCGAATCCGATGAGCGCCGGCCAGGGCGCGGCCATGCCGGCCAGCGTCAGGCCGACGAACACCGAAGCCGCCGCCAATGCGGCGGTTACGTACAGCTCGTGTCGCATGAGGATCGACGGCACCCCGGCGGTGATGTCGCGGATCACCCCGCCGATGCAGGCGGTGATGATCCCGGCGGCAATGGCCGGGATCGGGGAAATGCCGAAATGGAGCGCCTTGCCCGCGCCATAGACCGCATAGGCCGCCAGCCCAGCCGCGTCGAACCAGTCGAGCGCGCGTTCGGGCCACCAGCGCAGCGGCACCAGCCATGCGGCGACGGCGATGACGACGCAGAGGATCGCCGGGGCGGGATCGTGCATCCAGAAGATCGGCGCCCCGATCAGGATGTCACGCAGCGTCCCGCCGCCGGTCGCGGTGATGAGCGCGAAGAAACATGCGCCGACGAAATCGAGCCGCTTGCGCGCCGCCGCGAGCGCGCCGGACGCCGCGAAAACCGACAGCCCGGCGATATCCAGCCACGGCAGGAAAGATTCGATCGGGAGGCCCATCGCGATCGCGCATAAGGCAAACCGGCGCCCGCGTCATGCCCGCCGGCGGCTGCGATCTCCGTCAGATGGCGTCCGTCACTTGCACTTCGCCGCCACGCGGGCGCGGGCGATGTTGGCCTGCATCGCGGCGTCGATCTTGGCGCCATAGACGTCGGTCAGCTCGCCATAGACCTTGCAGGCGTCGGCCGGCTTGTTGAGCTTCATCAGCGCCTGGCCGAGGTAATAGAGGCTCTCGGGCGCGCGCTCGCCGTCCGGCATCTTCTTGTAATTGTCGTAGAACGCGATCGAGGCGAGGCTCGGCTTGCCGTCGTCGAGATAGGAACGGCCGAGCAGGTTCTGCGCATAGCTGGCGCGGCGGGAGCGTGGATAGTCGGCGACCACCTTCCTGAACTGCGCTTCGGCCTCCGGATAGAGCTTCGCGGCCCACAGCCGGTAGCCGTAGATATAATCGTCCTCGTCGGGCTGCGCGGTGCTGGGCTTCTCGATCGCGGCAACCAGCTTCGCGCGCGCCGGGTCCTTGCCGGCGGCGGGCGCGGGAGCGGAGGCTTCGGGCTTGCGGCCGGGCGCGGGCACCGCCGGGGCGGGCGTCGTCGCGCCCGTGCTCTCCACCGGGCCGCCGGTGCCCGGCGCGGGGCCGGCGCTGTTGAAGCGCGCGTCGACTTCCTTGCGGTACGCGGCGAACTGCTCCTCTAGCTGCCGCACGCGATATTGCGCCTGCTCGATCTGCCCGGTCATCGAGGCCATCTGCTGCTCGAGCGAGCCGACGCGCTGGGTGAGATCGGCGATCACCGGCGTGGCGGGGGCGCCGATCTCGCGCTCCGGCGCGGGCGCGCCGGTGATCTGCGGCTCGATCGAGGGCGTGCCGCCGGGGAACACCTTGCGCTGCACCGCGCGCATCTCGCTCTCCAGCTTGCCGACGCGGCCATCCAGCCCCGATTGCGCGGCGGCGGGAACCGCCCAGCACATCGCCGCACCTGCCAACAACACCAACTTGCGCATCGCCGTCATCCCTCGGAGCGCGAAAGGCGCCCTCCAGCCAACCAAGACATCATTCCGTGATCGCGATCAATCCCGCGCGTCGGTCGCCGCCGCATTGCCGGCGTCGGCCGGCGCGGCTGGAGCCGGATCGGCGAAAGCGGGCGGGCGGGCGGCGGCGGGCGTGGCCGAGGCGCGCGGCGACGGCGTGGCGGAGGGCCCGGCCGCGGGAGCCGCCGTCGCATTGCTGCCGGCCGATACGCGCGCGGCGAGCGCGGCGGCGCTGACCGGCACGTCCTTGATCGGATGCGATCCGTCGCCGAGCGGCGGCAGCGCCGAGCCGTTCAGCGTCACGGTCAGCTTGTCCGGGCGGCCGACGTTGATCTTGGGGTCCCTGGCGTCGGGCGGCACGTCATAGCGGTCGCCGGCCTTCATCGTGCCGAGGTACAGCGTCTTGTTGTCGGCGTCATAGACGCGCAGCCACACGCTGTCGCTGGCGGTCAGCGTGACATGGCCGGGGCCGGCTTGCGGCGTGGCGGAGGCATGGCTGGCGGGAACCGGGACGCTCACCGCCGGGGCCGGCGCGGCGCCGGGGCCGCCACTGCCCCGCCACATGCCGACCGCGAACCACAGGACCGCGAGCACCACCACCGCCAGCGCCACGCCGGCGGCGACGATCACCAGCCCGCGCGAGGGCACGCGCGACGGATCGGCGATCTCATAGGGCTGATATTGCGCGACCGGGCGGCCGATCCGCGCCACTTCCTCGCGCGTGGCGCGGGCCAGATCCACCTCGTCCTCGCCGACGGTGCGGGCATAGGCGCGCACGAACCCCACCGCATAGGTGGGCGAGGGGAGGGAATCGTAGCTGCCGTTCTCGATCGCCTCGAGATGGCGCTGCGGCACACGGGTGCGCGCGGCGATCTCCGCCAGCGACATGCCCTGCGCCTCGCGCGCGCTGCGCAACCGCTCCCCGACCGGGCGGGGAAAAAGCGTCGTCTGTTCGCCGGGGGCGGCGTCGGTCATCGAAATCTCCGGCTGCGGACCACGACCCTCGAATATTGCTCGGCCCGCTGTTCCAGCGACGTGTCCCAAAGCCGGACTGGCCTGTCAATCGCGCGTGCCGGGCGCTGGTCCACCATCTAGCCCAATTCGACGCCCTGCGCGGCGGCGAAAGCGGCGATCGCGCCGCGAAAATCGCGCGGCGGGGCGGCGAGCAGCCGCTGCATCTCGCTCATCACCGCGCCGCGATCGAGCGAGCGGATCATCGCCTTGATCGGGCCGACCGCAGCCGGGGTGATCGACAGCCGCTCGATGCCGAGGCCGATCAGCGCCATCGCCTCCAGCGGCCGCCCGCCCATCTCGCCGCACACGGTGAGCGTCACGCCCGCCGCCCGCGCCGGCTCGATCACGCTCGCCACGAAGCGCAGGATCGCGGCGGAGAGCCAGTCGTAGCGCTCGGCCAGCTTGGGATTGGCGCGGTCGGCGGCGAACAGGAACTGCGTCAGGTCGTTGGTGCCGATCGACAGGAACTGGAGCTTGGGCAGCAGGAGATCGAGCTGGTAGGCGAGGCTCGGCACCTCCAGCATCGCGCCGTAGCGGATCTCGTTCGGCAGCCGCCGGCCGCGCGCCGCGAGCCAGTCGCGCTGCGCCTCGAACAGCGCGTGCGCCTCGTCGAACTCCCACGCCTCCGACACCATCGGGAACATCACGTTGAGCGTGCGCCCGGCCGCCGCCTCCAGCAGCGCGCGGGCCTGCACCTTCATCAGCCCGTCGCGCTCCAGCCCGAGCCGCAGCGCGCGCCAGCCCATCGCGGGATTCTCCTCCCCGGCGGGATCGTCCTTGAGATAGGGCAGCGCCTTGTCGCCGCCGATATCGATCGTGCGGAACACCACCGGGCGGTCGCCGGCGGCGTCCAGCACCTCGCGATAGAGCCGCTGCTGCCGCTCGCGCGAGGGCAGGGTGGCGGAAACGAGGAACTGGAATTCGGTGCGGAACAGCCCGATCCCGTCCGCGCCGGTCAGGTCCAGCGCGGCCACGTCGTCGCGCAGGCCGGCGTTGACCATCACCGTCAGGCGGTGCCCGTCCTTCGTCTCGGGCGCGACCTCGCGCAGCGCGGCATAAGCGGCGCGGCGCTTCTGGCGTAGCGCGAGCTTGGCGTCGAACGCCTCCTCCATCCCGGCGGAGGGGCGCACGACGACCGAGCCTTCGCTGACGTCGAGCAGGAGCAGGTCGCCATCCGCGATCAGCCGCCGCACGTCGCGCGCGCGGCCCAGCACCGGGACGCCCATCGCCCGCGCGACGATCGTGACGTGCGCGGTGAGCGAGCCTTCCTCCAGGATCACGCCCTTCAGCCGGCGGCGATCATATTCCAGAAGTTCCGCCGGGCCGAGATTGCGCGCGATCAGGATCGTATCCTGCCTCAGCCCAAGCTGCGCGGCGGTGCCCATCTGGCCGGAGACGATGCGCAGCAGGCGGTTGGAGAGATCCTCCAGATCGTGCATTCGGTCCGCCAGCAGCGGATCGTCGATCTGGCGCATCCGCTGGCGGGTGCGCTGCTGGACGCGCTCGATCGCCGCTTCGGCGGTGAGACCGCTGTCGATCGCCTCGTTGATGCGCCGGCCCCAGCCTTCGTCGTAAGCGAACATCTTGTAGGTGGCGAGCACCTCCTCATGCTCGCCGCCGACGCCGAACTCCGCCTCGCGCGTCATGCGGTCGATCTGCTCGCGCATCTTGTCGAACGCGGCATAGACGCGGTGACGCTCCGCCTCGGTATCCTCCGCGACGGTATGCTCGATCGTGATGCGCGGCTGGTGGAACACCGCATAGCCGGCCGCCATGCCGTCCACCAGCTTCTGGCCGGAGATGCGCACGCTGGCGGTGGATTGCGGGCGCGTGCCGTCGGCCGCGCCGCTGGGCCCGTCGATCAGCCCGGCATTGGCGATCAGCTCGGACAGCACCATCGCCACCGTCTGAAGCGCCTCGATCTCGACATCGGCATATTTGCGCGCTTCGTGATGCTGGACGGCGAGGACGCCGACCGCGCGCTCGCGGCGGATGATCGGGACGCCGGCGAAGCTCTGGAAGCGATCCTCGCCGGTTTCGGGGCGATAGACGAAATGCGGATGACTCGCCGCCTCGTCGAGATTGAGCACCTCCACGTCCGCCGCGATCGTGCCGACCAGCCCCTCGCCGAGCGCGAGCTTGGTGACGTGCACGGCCGCCGGATCGAGGCCGCGCGTCGCGAACAATTCCAGCACGCCCTCGCGCAGCAGGTAGATCGAGCAGACCTCGCTATCCAGCGCCTCGCCGATGATCTCGACCACCTGATTGAGCTTGGCCTGCGCATTCGATCGCGCCGCCATGACATCGTGGAGGCGGACGAGGATCTCGCGGGCGGAGGCGGCGGCGGACAGCGGCATGGTCATCAGCTATCAGAGCGGAGACTTGGGTGCCACGCAACATTATGTTGGCGGGCAGGACGGATGAGGAAGGAACCGGCGGGCGGATGCGGCATCCCGCCGCGCCGCGCGTGAGGCCGGATGATGGAAGTGGTTGCCGCGAAATCCGTTGATCTATCGCCGCCGCGTTTCGCCTCAGGCGAGGGCGGCCATGTAATGCGCGCACTTGCGGCGGCGTTCCTGCCCCTGCAACGTCAGCACGATATGGCCGAGCTGGCGGCGGACCAGACCCTGGTCGGTCAATGCCTCGATCGCAAGCTGGGGCTGTTCGCGCGGGAGAATCAGGATCGTGCCGGCGCGGCGCGCCGACCACAGGATGCGTTCAATCTCTTCCGGCGGTAATGGCGTGCCGGACCCGTGCTTTGCCATGCGACCCCCCGACCCACGGGAATAGCTGCGATTATGAATGGATCGAAGCTATTCCGGTCCGATTCGAACCGATTCGTCAAGCGCCACGCTGGACGAATCCCGTTACGGAAAGGTGAATCGGGGGATTCGGGGGATTAACCGATTCTGTTAGCGACCAAATCCTCCACCACGGAAGGATCGGCCAGCGTCGAGATGTCGCCGAGGTTCGAGGTGTCGCCCTCCGCGATCTTGCGCAGGATGCGGCGCATGATCTTGCCGGAGCGCGTCTTGGGCAGGCCCGGCGCGAACTGGATCGCGTCGGGCGTGGCGATCGGGCCGATCTCCTTGCGAACCCATTGCTTGAGCGCCGCGTTAAGATCGGAGGACGCGGCCTCGCCCGCGTTGAGCGTGACATAGGCGTAGATGCCCTGTCCCTTAACCTCGTGCGGCATCCCCACCACGGCCGCCTCGGCGACCTGCGGGTGGAGCACCAGCGCGCTTTCCACCTCGGCGGTGCCCATGCGGTGACCGGAGACGTTGATGACGTCATCCACCCGGCCGGTGATCCAGTAATAGCCGTCCCCGTCGCGGCGGCAGCCGTCGCCGGTGAAATATTTGCCGCGATAAGTGGTGAAATAGGTCTGGAAGAAACGCGCATGGTCGTTCCACACCGTGCGCATCTGGCCGGGCCAGCTCGCGACGATGCACAGATTGCCGCTCGCCGCGCCTTCCAGCACATTGCCGGCCTCGTCCACCAGTTGCGGCTGCACGCCGGGGAGCGGCAGCGTGGCGGAGCCGGGCTTCAGGCCGGTCGCGCCGGGGAGCGGGGCGATCAGCGCGCCGCCGGTCTCGGTCTGCCACCAGGTGTCGACGATCGGCGAGCGGCCCTCGCCGACGACGTCGTAATACCAGCGCCACGCCTCCGGGTTGATCGGCTCGCCGACCGTGCCGAGCAGCCGGAGCGAGGCGCGGCTGGTGCGGCGCACCGGCTCGTCGCCCTCCTTCATCAGCGCGCGCAGCGCGGTGGGGGCGGTGAACACGGTATGGACCTGATGCCGGTCGATCACCTGCCAGATGCGGCTGGCGTCGGGCCAGTTGGGCAGCCCCTCGTACATCAGCGTCGTCGCGCCGTTCGCCAGCGGGCCGTAGAGGATATAGGTGTGCCCCGTGACCCAGCCGATATCGGCCGCGCACCAGAAGACGTTGCCCGGCCGGTAATCGAACACGAGATCATGAGTGAAGGCGGCCCATAGCAGATAGCCGCCGGTGGTGTGCAGCACGCCCTTCGGCTTGCCGGTCGAGCCGGAGGTGTAGAGGATGAACAGCGGGTCCTCCGCCGCCATCGGCTCGGCGGGGCAATCGGTCGAGACGCCTTCCGCCGCCTCGTGATACCAGACGTCGCGCGCGCCCATCGCGACATCGCCGCCGGTCGCCTTGATGACGATCACCTTCTCGAGGCTCGGCGTGCGCGTGGCCGCCTCGTCGACATTGGCCTTGAGCGGCACGCGCCTGCCGCCGCGCCGGCCCTCGTCGGCGGTGACGACGATCTTCGAATCGCAATCCTGGATGCGCCCCGCCAGCGCGTCGGGCGAGAAGCCGCCGAACACGACCGAATGGATCGCCCCGATCCGCGCGCAGGCCAGCACCGCGAACGCCGCCTCCGGGATCATCGGCAGATAGACGGTGACGCGATCGCCCTTCCGCACGCCCTGCGCCTTCAGCACGTTGGCGAAGCGGCACACTTCCTCGTGGAGCTGGCGATAGGTGTAGCGGCGCGGCTCCTCCTTCGGATCGTCCGGCTCCCAGATGATCGCGACCTGATCGCCGCGCTCGGCGAGATGGCGGTCGATGCAATTGGCGGCGACGTTGAGCACGCCGTCCCTGAACCATTCGATGCGGAAATCGTCCTCGTCGAACGACCAGTCGCCGGCCCTGGTCGGCGCCGTCACCCAGTCGAGCCGCTTCGCCTGCTCCAGCCAGAAGCCGTCCGGGTCGCCGATGCTCGCGCGATACATCGCGTCGTAGCGCGCGTGATCGACCTTCGCGGCGGCGCTCCATTCGGCGGGGACGGGGTACAGCTCCTGCTCGGCCATCGAACTCTCCTTTGCGATTCCCGTAGCTCCGCCGCCGCCGCCGGACAACTTGGCAGTGCATCGGTTTCGCTATAAAACCCGATGCGACATTCTGGAGGATTGGCGATGGGCGGCACCGTGCTCGTGACAGGAGGCAGCGGCTATATCGCCGGCTTCCTGATCCGCCTGCTCGTCGAGCGTGGCTGGACCGTCAACGCCACGATCCGCAACCTCGCCAGGGAGCCGGAGGTGCGCGCCGCGCTGGGCGTGCCGGCGGAGCGGCTGCGCTTCTTCGCCGCCGATCTGGAGCGCGACGACGGCTGGGCGGCGGCGATGGCCGGATGCACTCACGTCGCGCATGTCGCCTCGCCCTTCCCGGCGGCGAAGATGCCGGACGAGGCGTTGATCCGCCCCGCGCGCGACGGGGCGCTGCGCGCCTTGCGATTCGCGAAGGAAGCGGGGGTGAAAAGGTTCGTCCTCACCTCGTCGGTGGCGGCGGTGGCCTATGGCCACGAACCGCTCGATGGCGGCCTCTACACCGAGGCGGACTGGACCGACGTTACCGCGCCGGGCATCTCGGCCTATGTCAAATCCAAGACGATCGCGGAGCGCGCCGCGCGGGACTGGATGGCGGAGAACGGCGCGGGGATGGAATTCTGCTCGGTCAATCCGGCGGCGGTGCTGGGGCCGGTGATGAGCGCGGATTTCTCCACCTCGATCCAGCTCGTGCAGCGGATGCTTGACGGATCGCTGCCCGGTTTCCCGCGCATCGGCTTCGGCGTGGTCGACGTGCGCGATCTAGCCGAGCTTCACCTGCGCGCGCTGGAGACGCCGGGGCTGGATGGCGAGCGGTTCATCGGCTCGGGGCGCTTCATGATGATCGAGGAGGGCGGCGCGATCCTGCGCGCGCGGCTGGGCGAGAAGGCGCGCAAGGTGCCGAAGCGCCGCATCCCCGATTTCGTCGTGCGGCTGATCGGCCTGTTCGACGGCGGCGTGGGGCAGATCGTCGGCGAACTCGGTCGCGTGCGGGCGACCGACGCAAGCCATGCGGAGCGCGTGCTCGGCTGGAAGACGCGCGACGAGGGGGATTCGATCGTCGACACGGCGGAGAGCCTGATCGAGCGGGGGATCGTGAAGGTCTAGCTGGACCCGCGCGCTTCAGCACGGCCGCGCGATATATGTCCCGTCCTTGACGACCGTTTGCCGGGGAACGCCGCAGAAGCGCGGCTCCAGTTCCCGCTTGCTATCGGCATTGTCGAGGAGGAAGCCGCCCGCGTCGATGCCGGGGCCGCTTGGCGGGCGGACCACCTCGAAGTGGACATGATCGAGCATGGCGCAGCCGACCGCGCCTTCATCCCCGAGATAGGCGCCCGCTTTCACCCGATCGCCGACTTTCAGCCCGGCCTTGCCGGTCACGGAATGGTGGGCGAGGTGCGAATAATTGCTCCATTCGCCGTCTTCATGGGCGATCCAGACGTAGTTGTTGTGGCATTCGGCGGCGGGACGGCCGCTCTGCTGCTCGGCGTAATCGTCCTGGATCGCCACGATCCTGCCCGCCCGCGCGGCGACCACGCGATAGGGCTTCTCGCCGTCGACGGCATAGAGATCGATCCGCCCGCGCGGACGATGACTCCGAAAATCGTCGAAGACCTTCACCGCCGTTCCATCGGCGAAGGGCAGCCGGTACACGGCGGCGCTTCTGGAAGGGGCGCTCGTGGCCGCCGCCAAAGCAAACAATACAAGGCTCATCGTTGATACTCCGCAGCAGCGTCAAGCGACTGGAGAGAAAGCCGTTCCAGCCATCAAGGCGAAGGCGCCCACGCTAACACGCGCCCCGAGCGTCAGCAATTGCGGCGGCCGGAAACGGCGGCCAGGCATCGTAAATCAGCCCCCCCGTCTCACACCACCCGATACGGCACCACCCGGCGCACCGATGGCTCCACCGCGATCGCGCGATCCGTGGGCGGGAAGGCGCGCTGGTCGCAATCGTCGCGCGGGCACAGGCGGCAGGAGATGCCGATCGGCGTCGGCGCGCGGGTGCGGTCCACCGCGTCGGCATAGACGAAATCGGCGGCGTGGGTCGCCTCGCAGCCCAGCACCACGGCGTAGCGGCGCGGCGCACGCGCGAAGCTGCCGGAGGGCTTCACCAGCCCCTTCGCCATCGAGATGTAATGCACGCCGTCGGGCGTCTCGGCGTGCTGGACGAGGATACGGTCGGGGATCGCGACCGCCTCATGGACATGCCACAGCGGGCACGCCCCGCCGAACCGCGCGAATTGCAGCCGGGTGGCGGAATGGCGCTTGGTGATGTTGCCCGCCATGTCGACGCGGCAGAAATAGAAGGGCACACCTTCTGCCCCCGCGCGCTGGAGCGTCGAGAGCCGGTGGCAGGCCTGCTCGAAGCTCACCCCGAAGCGGCGCGAGAGCCGGTCGATATCGTGGCGCAGCCGCCGCGCCTCCGCGCGGAACGCGGCATAGGGCATCACCAGCGCGCCGGCGGCATAATTGGCGAGGCCCACCGCGAGCAGCCGCCGCGCCTCCGCGCCGGGCACGTCGGCGCCGGCGACGATCGTCTCGATCTCCCGCGCGAAGGCGGTGGCGGCGAGGCGATGCGCGATCAGGAAGCGGCGGCTCTCCGGCGGCAGCGCGGCCTTGAGCGTGAGCGTCGCACCGTCGAAGCGGGCGAGGGGGGCGTCCTCGTCGGCGTCGATGGCGAGGGCGATGCCGTGGCGGGTGAGGGCGGCATCCCAATCGGGCGCGGCGGTCGCCGCCAGTTCCTCCGCCGCGCGATCGAGCGGATCGACGTAATTGCCCGCCTCGTGGAACCAGTCGCGCACCGCCTCCCACGGCAAGCGCGCGCCGGTGCCGGCGGTCATCGATTCCTCGGCGATGGCGAGCCGTTCCTCGGCGGCGCGCTTGGCGGCGTGCAGCGCGATGAGGCGGTCGGCGATCTCTGGCCGCTCTTCCGCCAGCCGCGCCGCCTCGTCCGCGTCGAGCAGCGCGACCGCCGGGTCCGCCAGCGCCTCGCCCAGCGCCGCCAGCCGCCGCGCGGGCGCCTCGCCCTCGATCGCCGCCAGCGCCTGCGGATAGTGGCGGGCGAGCGCGGTGGTGACGGCGGCGGTCAGCGGGCGCTCGCCGGTTTCGAGCTGCGAGAGATAGCTCACCGACAGCCCCAGCCGCGCCGCCATCGCGCGCTGGTTCAGCCCCGCGGAGAGGCGCAATGCGCGCAATTGCTGGCCGGCATAGAGTCTCGCCATCGTGCGCCCGTTCTAATTCGCAAATGCTGTCTTCGCAATTTCGCAAGTTCGCATTTGCGCTTCGCCGCCGCGCGCGTCAGGGAGAAACCTCGTATTCCGGAGAAACGCATGTCGTCGACGATCGAGGAACTGGAACGCAAGCGCGCCGCCGCGCGGCTTGGCGGCGGGCAGAAGCGCATCGACGCGCAGCACGCCAAGGGCAAGCTCACCGCGCGCGAGCGGATCGACGTGCTGCTCGACGAAGGTTCGTTCGAGGAACTCGACATGTTCGTCGAGCATAATTGCGTCGATTTCGGGATGCAGGACCAGGTCTATCCCGGCGACGGCGTGGTGACGGGTTCCGGCACGGTCAATGGCCGCCTCGTCTTCGTGTTCAGCCAGGACTTCACCGTCTTCGGCGGATCGCTGTCCGAGCGGCACGCGCAGAAGATTTGCAAGGTGATGGACATGGCGATGAAGGTCGGCGCGCCCGTCATCGGCCTGAACGATTCGGGCGGCGCGCGCATCCAGGAGGGCGTGGCCTCGCTCGGCGGCTATGCCGAGGTGTTCCAGAGGAACGTGCTAGCGTCGGGCGTGGTGCCGCAGATCAGCGTCATTATGGGGCCGTGCGCGGGCGGCGCGGTCTATTCCCCGGCGATGACCGACTTCATCTTCATGGTGAAGGATTCGAGCTACATGTTCGTCACCGGCCCGGACGTGGTGAAGACGGTGACGAACGAGGTGGTGACGCAGGAGGCGCTGGGCGGCGCCGTCACCCACACCACCAGGACGAGCGTGGCCGACAATGCCTTCGAGGACGATATCGAGGCGCTGCTCGCGGTGCGCGATTTCGTCGATTACCTGCCGGAATCGAACCGCGCCGCCGTGCCCGAGCGCCCGACCGACGATCCGTGGGACCGGCTGGAGGCGGGCCTCGACACGCTGATCCCGCCGAGCGCCAACCAGCCTTACGACATGCACGAGCTAATTCGTAAGACGGTGGACGAGGGCGATTTCTTCGAGATCCAGCCGGGCCATGCCGGCAACATCATCTGCGGTTTCGGGCGGATCGAGGGCAGGACGGTGGGCTTCGTCGCCAACCAGCCGATGGTGCTGGCGGGCGTGCTCGACATCAATTCCTCGAAGAAGGCGGCGCGCTTCGTGCGCTTCTGCGACGCCTTCGACATCCCGATCGTGACGTTCGTGGACGTGCCCGGCTTCCTCCCCGGCACCGCGCAGGAGCATAACGGCATCATCAAGCACGGCGCGAAGCTGCTGTTCGCCTATGCCGAGGCGACCGTGCCGAAGATCACCGTCATCACGCGGAAAGCCTATGGCGGGGCCTATGACGTGATGGCGTCGAAGCATCTGCGCGGCGACCTCAATTATGCATGGCCGACCGCCGAGATCGCGGTGATGGGCGCGAAGGGCGCGGTGGAGATCATCTTCCGTGGCCTTAACGAGGAAGGCATCGCGGAGAAGACCCGCGAATATGAAGCGCGCTTCGCCAACCCGTTCGTGGCGGCGTCGAAGGGTTTCATCGACGAGGTGATCCAGCCGCACTCCACCCGCCGCCGCATCGCGCTGGGTCTGCGAAAGCTCCGGAGCAAGGCGCTGGAGAATCCGTGGAAGAAGCATGATAACATTCCGTTGTGAACGGCGTCGTCGTTGCCTTGGTTGGACTTGTTTCCGCTGTCCTGGGCGGTTTCATGCAAGCTCGGGCAACGCGATCATTCGAGCGACTGCGATTTAGTCGTCAGGCAAAGTGGGATTTATATTCGGCCTTTTTTGTTTCTTTGGGTGAATTGAGTTTTTATGCGCGTGAGACTTCCACTCACACTGCTGCGCTGGCATCGATGGCGCAAATCCGTGCTCGAATTGCGCTTGTTGGGACACATGATGTGATCGAAAGTGTCGCAGAAGTATTCCGCTATCGGGATTTGAAAACGGATGCCGCGCAGGAAGCGATGGCGGCGGCGTTACGTGCGATGCGTCGCGACGTAGGTGAAGTCGATCGCGTAATTGATCCCGCAATTTTGAAAGCAGTTATGTTTCGTTCCTCTAAGGATGATCTATGAAACTGGGCCGCCTCAACCACATCGGCGTCGCGACGCCATCGATCGCGAAATCGGTCGAGACCTACCGCCTGCTGCTCGGCGCGGAGAAGATCGGGGAGCCGTTCGATCTGCCCGCGCAGGGGGTGAAGGTGTGCTTCGTTGACGCGCCCAACACGCAGATCGAGCTGATCGAGCCGTATGACGAAAGCTCGCCGATCGCGGGGTTCCTGAGGAAGAACCCGGCCGGCGGGCAGCATCACGTCTGCTTCGAGGTGCCGGATATCCACGCGGCAGTCGCGCATATGAAGGCGAGCGGCGCCACCGTGCTCGGCGAACCGCGCATCGGCGCGCACGGCACGCCGATCGTCTTCGTCCACCCGAAGGATTTCGGCGGGATGCTGGTGGAACTGATGGAAACGCCGAAAGAGGCGCATTGAAGGGCCGCGCCGCCTTGTTCTTTGTCGTCATGCCGGGCTTGATCCGGCATCCGGAGCGACAGGTGGCGGGATTTGCGGCTCTGGATGCCGGGTCAAGCCCGGCACGACGGTGAATGGCGAGAGAGAGGAAGCGCACGATATGGCCGAATATGAAACGATCCTGACCGAGAAGAAGGGCGACGTCCTCGTCATCACGCTCAACCGGCCGGATCGGCTCAACGCCGCCTCGCTGCAGATGGCGGAGGATTTGTGCGCCGCTCTCTACGATCTTCAGGGCGCGCGCGCGGTGCTCATCACCGGCGCGGGGCGGGCGTTCTGCTCGGGCGCGGACCTTCAGGCGCGCGGCGGCGCGAGCGCGGTGAGCGGCGGGGACGCCAGCCATCGCGCGCTGATGAACCATTACAACCCCGCGCTCAGTCAGATCATGCGGCTCGACGTGCCGGTGGTGACGGCGGTGAACGGCGCGGCGGCCGGCGTCGGCTGCTCGATCGGGCTGGCGGGCGATTTCGTGCTCGCGGGCAAGTCGGCCTATTTCCTCCAGGCGTTCGTCAACATCGGGCTGGTGCCGGACGGCGGCTCGACCTGGCTGCTCACGCGGGCGCTCGGCAAGCCGCGCGCGACGCGGATGATGATGCTCGGCGAGCGGATCGGCGCGGAGCAGGCGGAAGGCTGGGGCCTGATCTACAAGGCGGTGGACGATGTCGCGCTAATGGACGAGGCGCTGGCGCTGGCGACTCGGCTGGCGGGCGGTCCGACCGTCGCGCTGTCGGCGATGCGCCGCAACATCCTGACCGCGCTCGACGGCTCGTTCGAGCAGGTGCTGCGCGCCGAGGCCGAGGGCCAGCGCCTCGCCGGCGGCACGCAGGACGCGCGCGAAGGCGGCCTCGCTTTCCTCGAAAAGCGCAAACCGGTGTTCAAGGGGGCGTGAAGCCTTCGGAGTAGAGTGACATGACCGATATCAAACCCACGCTCGAAGACTGGTCCGCGGCCGCCGCGAAGGAGGTGAAGGGCAAGGACCTAACCTGGCACACGCCGGAGGGGATCGCGGTCAAGCCGCTCTACACCGCCGGTGACGTGGCGGTGGACCCCGGCCTGCCGGGCTTCGCGCCGTTCACGCGCGGCGTGCGCGCGTCGATGTATGCGGGCCGCCCGTGGACGATCCGGCAATATGCGGGCTTCTCCACCGCCGAGGAATCGAACGCTTTCTATCGCCGCAACCTCGCGGCGGGGCAGAAGGGCCTGTCGGTCGCCTTCGATCTCGCGACGCATCGCGGTTACGACAGCGATCACCCGCGCGTGGTGGGCGATGTCGGCAAGGCGGGCGTGGCGATCGACAGCGTCGAGGACATGAAGATCCTGTTCGACGGCATCCCGCTCGACCAGATGAGCGTGTCGATGACGATGAACGGCGCGGTGATCCCGATCCTCGCCTTCTTCATCGTCGCGGGCGAGGAGCAGGGGGTCGAGCGCAAGTTGCTCGACGGGACCATCCAGAACGACATCCTCAAGGAGTTCATGGTCCGCAACACCTATATCTACCCGCCCGAGCCGAGCATGCGGATCATCTCGGACATCTTCGGCTACACCAGCCGCGAGATGCCGAAGTTCAACAGCATCTCGATCTCCGGCTATCACATGCAGGAAGCGGGCGCGACGCAGCTTCAGGAGCTGGCGTTCACCATCGCCGATGGCGCGGAATATGTGAAATACGGCGTCGCCTCGGGCCTCGATATCGACAAGTTCGCGGGGCGGCTCAGCTTCTTCTTCGCGATCGGCATGAACTTCTTCATGGAGGTGGCGAAGCTGCGCGCGGCGCGCGTGCTGTGGCACCGCGTGATGACGAAGCTCGGCGCGAAGGACGAGCGCAGCAAGATGCTGCGCACGCATTGCCAGACCAGCGGCGTGTCGCTGACCGAGCAGGACCCGTACAACAACGTCATCCGCACCACGATCGAGGCGATGGCGGCGATGCTGGGCGGCACCCAGTCGCTCCACACCAACGCGCTGGACGAGGCGATCGCGCTGCCGACCGATTTCTCCGCCCGCATCGCGCGCAACACGCAGATCGTGATCCAGGAGGAGACGGGGATGACCAAGGTGGTCGATCCCCTCGGCGGCTCTTATTATATCGAGAGCCTGACGCAGCAGCTCGTCGACGGCGCATGGGAGATCATCGAGCGCGTCGAGCGCGAGGGCGGCATGGCCAAGGCGGTCGCCGCGGGCTGGCCCAAGGCGATGATCGAGGAGGCGTCGGCCGCCCGCGCCGCGCGGGTCGATCGCGGCGAGGACGTGATCGTCGGCGTCAACAAATACCGCCTCGCCAACGAGGACGAGATCGAGATCCTCGACGTGGACAACCACGCCGTGCGCGAGGCGCAGATCCGCCGCATCAACAAGGTGAAGGCGGAGCGTGACGAGGCGGCGTGCCGCGCCGCGCTCGATGCGCTGCGTGAGGGCGCGAAGGGCAAGGGCAATCTGCTCGAACTCGCGGTGGATGCCGCGCGGGCGCGGGCGACGCTGGGCGAGATTTCCTCCGCGATGGAGGATGTGTTCGGCCGCTTCGGCACCTTCCCGACACCGGTGAAGGGCATCTACGGCGGCGCGTACAAGGACGACGGGCGCTGGGAACGGTTGCTCGGCGGCGTCGAGGCGACCGAGCGCCGGCTCGGCCGCAAGCCCCGTATCTTCGTCGCCAAGATGGGGCAGGACGGGCATGATCGCGGCGCGAACCTCGTTTCCTCGATGTTCGGCGATCTGGGGTTCGAGGTGGTCGCGGGGCCGCTGTTCCAGACGCCGCAGGAGGCCGCCGCGCTGGCGCTGGAGAAGGATGTCGACGTGGTGGGCGCCTCCAGCCTCGCGGCGGGGCACAAGACGCTGATTCCCGAACTGATCGGCCACCTGAAGGATGCCGGCCGTGCCGATATCAAGGTGGTCGCGGGCGGGGTGATCCCGGCGCAGGACTATCAGGCGCTGTACGACGCGGGCGTGCAGGCGATCTTCGGCCCCGGCACCAACCTCATCAAGGCGGCGGAAGACGTGCTGCGATTGCTCGGCCATAATATGCCCCCCGAACAGGAGGCAGCCGAATGACCCAATCGATCGAGACGCTCACCGTCCACGCCGGAACGGAGCCGGACCCCACCACCAAGGCGCGGATCACGCCGATCTACCAGACCGCGTCCTATGTGTTCGATTCGGTCGATCACGCGGCGAGCCTGTTCAACCTCGATGCGTTCGGCAACATCTACACCCGCATCATGAACCCCACCAACGGCGCGGTCGAGGGGAAGGTCGCGGCGCTGGAGGGCGGCGCGGCGGCGCTCGCGGTCGCCTCGGGCCATGCCGCGCAGTTCCTGACGTTCCACACGCTGATGGAGCCGGGGAAGCATATCGTCGCGTCGAAGCGGCTCTACGGCGGATCGCTCAACCAGATCGGGTCGAGCTTCAAGAAGATGGCGTGGGATTCGACCTTCGTCGACGCCGACGATCCCGCCAATGTCGCCGCCGCGATCACCGGGGATACTCGCGCGGTGTTCATCGAGAGCCTCGCCAACCCCGGCGGCGTGGTGCAGGATATCGAGGCGATCGCGAAGGTCGCGCATGACGCGGGCGTGCCGCTGATCGTCGACAATACGATGGCGACGCCGATCCTGTGCCGCCCGATCGAGCATGGCGCGGACATCGTCGTCCACTCGCTCACCAAGTTCCTCAACGGGCACGGCAATTCGATCGGCGGGGTGATCGTGGATGCGGGGAGCTTCGACTGGGCGAAGGGCGGGAAATATCCCTATCTCAGCCAGCCGAACGATTCCTATCACGGCAAGGTGTTTACCGAGGCGTTCGGCAACCTCGCCTTCATCCTCGCCGCGCGCACGCTCGGCCTGCGCGATCTCGGCCCGGCGCTGGCGCCGATGAACGCCTTCCTCGCGCTGACCGGCATGGAGACGCTGGCGCTCAGGATGGAGCGGCATTGCGACAATGCGCTGAAACTGGCGGAGTGGCTGTCGAACCATCCTAGGGTGGCGTGGGTGTCCTATGCCGGGCTACCGGGGGACAAATATCATGCGCTGGCGCAGCGCTATCTCGGCGGCAAGGGCGGGGCGGTGTTCACCTTCGGCCTGAAGGGCGGATATGACGCCGGCATCGCGCTCGTCTCGAAGGTCAAGCTGTTCAGCCACCTCGCCAATCTCGGCGACACGCGCTCGCTCATCATCCATCCCGCCTCGACCACCCATCGCCAGTTGCCGGACGCCGAGCGCGCGGCAGCGGGCGCGGGGCCGGACGTGGTGCGGGTGTCGGTCGGGATCGAGAATATTGCCGACATCATCGCCGATCTCGAACAGGCACTGGAGGCCGCATGACCACCCGCAACGACTGGACCCGCGCCGAGATCGCGGAACTGTTCGACCTGCCGTTCGGCGAACTGATGTATCAGGCGCAGACGGTGCATCGCGCGCATCACGCCGCGAACGAGGTGCAGATGTGCACCCTGCTGTCGATCAAGACCGGCGGCTGCCCGGAGGATTGCGGCTATTGCTCGCAATCCGCCCATGCCGAAACCGGCGTGAAGGCGACCAGGCTGATGGACGTGCGGGCCGTGCTCCAGATGGCGGCGCAGGCGAAGGACAGCGGCTCGCAGCGCTTCTGCATGGGCGCGGCGTGGCGCAACCCCAAGGACCGCGACATGCCCGCCATCGTCGAGATGGTGAGGGGCGTGCGCGAGATGGGCATGGAAACCTGCATGACGCTGGGGATGCTCACCCCCGATCAGGCGCGCCAGCTCGCCGACGCGGGCCTCGATTACTACAACCACAACATCGACACCTCGCCGGAGCGTTACGGCGAGGTCATCACCACCCGCACCTTCGCCGAGCGGCTCGACACGCTGGGGCATGTGCGGGAGGCGGGGATCAACGTGTGCTGCGGCGGGATCGTCGGCATGGGCGAGACGCGCGAGGATCGCGTCGGCTTCATCCACGCGCTCGCCACCTTGCCGCGCCACCCGGAGAGCGTGCCGGTCAACGCGCTCGTGCCGGTGAAGGGCACGGTGCTGGGCGACATGCTCGCCGACACGCCGCTCGCCAAGATCGACGACATCGAGTTCGTCCGCACCGTGGCGGCGGCGCGCATCGCCATGCCGATGAGCATGGTGCGGCTGTCGGCGGGGCGCGAGAGCATGTCGGAGGCGACGCAGGCGCTCTGCTTCATGGCGGGCGCGAACTCGATCTTCACCGGCGACAAGCTGCTGACCACCGGCAACCGCGGCGACAGCGCGGACGCGGCGCTGTTCGAGAAGCTCGGCGTGCGGCCGATGGAGGCGGAGGAGCCGATGCGGCAGACGGTGTGCGAGGCGGCTGAGTAAGCACGCCGGACCCGGCATAACGATTGATTACATTCTGTTCCGGCGTGTTCGCGCCCGGCGATTGAATTGAGGAAGCTGATGTTCAAGAAAATCCTTGTCGCCAATCGTGGCGAGATCGCTTGCCGGGTGTTCCGCACGGCGAAGAAGATGGGCCTCAAGACGGTCGCGGTCTATTCCGACGCCGATGCGCGCGCGCCGCATGTGCTGATGGCGGACGAGGCGGTGCGGCTCGGGCCGGCGCCGGCGGCGGAGAGCTATCTCAAGGCGGGCCTGATCCTCGAAGCCGCCAAGGCGACCGGCGCGGACTGTATCCACCCCGGCTATGGCTTCCTCTCCGAGCGCGAGAGCTTCGCCAGGGCCTGCGCCGAGGCGGGCATCGCCTTCGTCGGACCTCCCCCGAAAGCGATCGCCGCGATGGGCGACAAGATCGAATCGAAGAAGCTCGCCAAGGCGGCGGGCGTCAATGTCGTCCCCGGCTATCTCGGCGAGATCGCGGATACCGAGGAGGCGGTGAAGATCGCGAAGGACATCGGCTTCCCGGTGATGATGAAGGCGAGCGCGGGCGGCGGCGGCAAGGGGATGCGCCTCGCGTGGAGCGAGCAGGACGTGCGCGAGGGCTTCGAGGCGACCAAGCGCGAGGGGCTGGCCTCCTTCGGCGACGATCGCGTGTTCATCGAGAAGTTCATCGAAAGCCCGCGCCATATCGAGATCCAGGTGCTGGGCGACCAGCACGGCAATATCGTCTATCTCAACGAGCGCGAATGCTCGGTGCAACGCCGTCACCAGAAGGTGGTGGAGGAAGCGCCCTCGCCGTTCGTCACGCCGAAGATGCGCAAGGCGATGGGCGAGCAGGCGGTCGCGCTGGCGCGGGCGGTCGGCTATTACAGCGCGGGCACGGTGGAGCTGATCGTCTCCGGCGCGGACAAGACGGGCGAGAGCTTCTACTTCCTCGAGATGAACACCCGCCTTCAGGTGGAGCATCCGGTGACGGAGGAGATCACTGGCCTCGATCTGGTCGAGCAGATGATCCGCGTCGCGGCGGGCGAGAAGCTGTCGTTCGGCCAGAAGGACGTGAAGATCAACGGCTGGTCGGTCGAGAACCGCGTCTATGCTGAAGACCCGTATCGCGGCTTCCTGCCCTCGATCGGCCGCCTCGTGCGCTACAATCCGCCGGCGGAGAGCGACGGCGTGCGCGTCGACGACGGCGTGCGCGAGGGTGGCGAGGTGAGCATGTTCTATGATCCGATGATCGCCAAGCTCATCACCCACGGCAAGACGCGCGAGGAGGCGATCGACCGCCAGATCGACGCGCTCGACGCGTTCGAGATCGAGGGGCCGGGGACCAACCTCGATTTCGTCTCGGCGCTGATGCAGCATCCGCGCTTCCGCTCGGGCAACATCACCACCGGGTTCATCGCGGAGGAATATCCCGAAGGCTTCCACGGCGCGCCGGCATCGCAGGAACTGGTGCGCACGCTGGCGGGCGTCGCGGCCTTTGCGGCGGTGGCATGGGCGGAGCGCGCGCGCTCGGTGGACGGCCAGCTCGGCGGTCCGCTCGATCCGCCGGCCGACTGGGTGGTGCGGATCGACAAGCGCGACCATGCGGTGACGGTGGATGGCGACGAGGTGACGGTCGACGGCAAGCCGCTCGACGGCGCGATCGACTATGCGCCGGGCGACCGCACCGCGATCGTCGACGGCAAAAAGCCGCTGACCGTGAAGATCGCGCGCACCCGCACCGGCTTCACGCTCAACACGCGCGGGGCGAGCCACAAGGCGCGCGTGCTGCCCGCGCGGATCGCGCCTTTTGCGAGGCACCTGCTGGAAAAGGTGCCGCCGGACCTGTCGAAGTTCCTGATCGCGCCGATGCCCGGCCTGCTCGTCCGGCTCGACGTGAAGGAAGGCGACAAGGTGGAGGCGGGCCAGCCGCTCGCGGTGGTCGAGGCGATGAAGATGGAGAACATCCTGCGCGCCGAGAAATCGGCGGTGGTGAAGGCGGTCAATGCAGCGACCGGCGAAAGCCTCGCGGTCGATCAGGTGATCCTGGAGCTGGAATAAGCGGCCTCAGCGCCGCCGCGCTTCCGGCGCGTGGACCAGCGCGCGGAGCTGTTCCAGCTCCTCCCGCGTGTCCACGTCGATCAATTCCTGCTCGTTGGCCACGACATGGACGCCGGCGCGGATCATGTCACGTGCGTCATTGTCATCCCTGATCGCCAGCACCTCGCCGAACCGCGCCGCGCCGAACAGGACGGGCGGGGAGGGGTGGCGCCCGTTGCTGGAGGCGACCACCGCCTCCGGCCCGTCCGCCGCGTCGAGCAAACGATAGATATGCGTCGCCGTCACGCGTGGCATGTCCGCCAGCGCGATGATGACAGCTTCCGCGCCGTGCGACCTGGCGGCTTCCACGCCGAGCCGGACGGCGGAGGCCATGTCGCGTTCCGGGTTTTCGTCGTGGATGACGGTGAAGTTATGCCGCGCGTAATCGATCTTCAGCCCGTCGACGATCGCGATCCGCTCCATGAACGGGATATCCTCCAGCGTCACGGCGACATGCAGGCCGAGCGGACGGGACAGGAACATCTCGTCCAGCTTGCTGCCGACGTCGCCGAACCGCCTGGATTTTCCGGCGGCAAGCAGCACGAGGACAGTCTTCTCGACCGCGATCATCGATCGCTCCATCGAATATCGGGCGAAGGGCCGTTCGCCCCGTATCGCGCCCCGTTGATCGTAAAATACATGGCTCGCTCTCCGTCTGCCGACAGGGTAACGCGGCTTGTCATGTTGGTGTCCATGCGAACCATAGCAATCCCGCTGGCCTTGCTGGCGTCGGCGTGTGGAACCGGGCAGGATCGGCGGATGCCCGAGTCGATCGCGCCGCTGTCCGACCCCATCGTCATCGCCCATCGCGGCGCCAGCGGGGAGCGGCCGGAACATACGCTCGCCGCCTATGAGTTTGCCATCGCGGAGGGGGCGGACTTCATCGAGCCGGATCTCGTGCCGACGAAGGACAATGTGCTCGTCGCGCGGCACGAGAATGAGATTTCCGGGACGACCGATGTCGCGGACCACCCGGAGTTCGCCGCGCGGCGGACGACCAGGACGATCGACGGGCAGAAGGTGAGCGGCTGGTTCGTCGAGGATTTCACGCTGGCCGAGTTGAAGACGCTGCGCGCGAAGGAGCGCCTGCCGATCCTGCGCCCCGACAATCGGCAATATGACGGCAAGTTTGAGATTCCCACGCTGGCGGAGATCATCGCGCTGGCCAAACGGCATCATGTCGGCATCTATCCCGAGACCAAGCACCCGACCTATTTCGCCTCGATCGGCCACCCCACCGACGAATTGCTGGTGCGCCAGTTGCAGGCGGCGGGATGGAACACGCCTGACGCGCCGGTGTTCATCCAGTCGTTCGAGGTCGACAACCTGAAGCGCATCCACAAGCTGACCGGCATCCGGCTGATCCAGCTCGTCGACAAGGAGGGCGGTCCTGCCGACGGCGCCACGCAGAGCTATGCCGAGATGCTGACGCCGGAGGGGATGCGCGGCATCGCCACCTATGCCTTCGGCATCGGGCCGAACAAGGCGATGCTGTGGGACGGGAAAGTGCCGACCGGGCTGATCCGCGCCGCCCATGCGGCGGGGCTGCGCGTCCATCCCTGGACCTATCGCGCGGAGAATTATTTCCTGCCGTCCGGCTATCGCGACGGGTTGAACCCGCGCGGGCATGGCGATCTGGACGGTGAGATTTCCGACGCGCTGTATCGTGGGCTGGACGGCTTCTTCACCGATTTCCCCGCGATCGGCGTCGCCGCGCGCAACCGGGTGCAGGCGGAGCGGAGCAAGAAATGATGCGTCGCGTTGCGGGGATGGCGCTGGCGGCGGCCGCGCTGATGGCGACGGCGGGCTGCGTGCGCACCGTCGCCACGGTCGCCACCGCCCCGGTGAAAGCCGCCGGCAAGGTGGTCGACTGGAGCACGACCAGCCCGTCCGAGGCGGATCGGAAATATGCGCGCAAGATGCGCAAGCGTGAGGAATATTGCCGCAAGTACCCGGACGCGGCGGAGTGCGAGCGGGAATATGGGGAGCGCCCGCGTTAAGCCGGCGGCGCTTTTCCCGTTCGTCCCGAGCCTGTCGGAGCGCTGATTCCTGTCGGAACGTGGGCAAGGAATCGCCGCGCTATGCCTGGATGTCACCCCGCATAAGGCCAGGGTGACGGAGAGTGAGGCCCGCCGCCGCCGAGCCGCGTCGTCGGACGGTCGATCCGGCCCCGACAGGGCGGCGCCGCAGCTTTTGGCTGCGGCTTGGCGCGGTCAGATGTGGATCGGCTTGCCCGTCACCGCCATCGCCGCTTCCTTGATCGCCTCGCTGTGAGTGGGGTGGGCGTGGCAGGTGTAGGCGATATCCTCGCTGGTCGCGCCGAACTCCATCGCCTGCGCGGCCTGCGCGATCATCGTGCCGGCGACCGAAGCGATGATCCACACGCCGAGCACGCGGTCGGTCCTGGCGTCCGCGATCACCTTCACGAAGCCGTCAGGCTCGTGGTTGGTCTTGGCGCGGCTGTTGGCGAGCATCGGGAACTTGCCGACCTTCACCTCACCGCGCTGCTTCGCCGCTTCCTCGGTGAGGCCGACGCCGGCGATCTCCGGCCACGTATAGACCACTGACGGGATCACGTCGTGGTTCACGATGCCGTGCTGGCCCGCGATATTCTCCGCGACGGCGATGCCCTCGTCCTCCGCCTTGTGCGCCAGCATCGGGCCGGGGATGACGTCGCCGATCGCCCACACGCCGGCAACCGCCGTGCGGAAGTCGTGATCGGTCTCGATCTGGCCGCGCTGGTTGGTGGCGAGGCCGATCCTGTCCAGCCCGAGGCCATCGGTGTTCGGCTTGCGGCCGATCGACACCAGCACGCAATCCGCCTCCAGCGTGGTCGCCGCGCCGCCGGCGGCCGGCTCCAGCGTCAGCGTGGCCTTGCCGCCATCGACCTTTACGCCGGTCACCTTGGTGCCGAGGCGGAACTCGATGCCCTGCTTCTTGAATATCTTGTTGGCTTCCTTGCGCACTTCCCCGTCGAAGCCGGGCAGGATCTGGTCGAGGAACTCGACGCAGGTGACCTTCGCGCCAAGCCGCCGCCACACGCTGCCAAGCTCCAGCCCGATCACGCCGCCGCCGATGACGACCATATGCTCCGGCACCTTCGGCAGCTCCAGCGCGCCGGTCGAATCCACCACGACCTTCTGGTCGATCTCCACGCCCGGCAGCGGCGTGACGGACGAGCCGGTGGCGATGATGACGTTCTTCGCGGTGACGGTCTGGTCGCCGACCTTCACGCGATGCGCGTCCTCGAACGAGGCGCGGCCCTTGAGCCACGTCACCTTGTTCTTCTTGAACAGGAATTCGATCCCGCCGGTGAGCTGCTTCACGGCGTCCTTGCGCTGGCCGTGCATCGTATCGAGGTCCAGCTCCGGCGTCACCTTGATGCCGAGCTTGGCGAAGGCGCCATTGGCCGCCGCGTCATAATATTCCGACGCATGGAGCATCGCCTTCGACGGGATGCAGCCGACGTTGAGGCAGGTGCCGCCGAGCGTCTCGCGCGATTCGGCGCAGGCGGTCTTCAGGCCGAGCTGCGCCGCGCGGATCGCCGCGACATAGCCGCCGGGGCCTGCGCCGATCACCAGCACGTCAAAGTCGAATTCGTCAGCCATGAATCGCTCGCTTCTTCGCTATCGGGGGTTGCGGTGCGCAATAGACCGTTGGGGCATGGAGACAAGCCCGCGTGCCCTATTTCAGCAGCACCAGCTCCTCGGCCATCGTCGGGTGGAGCGCGACGGTCGCATCGAACTGCGCCTTGGTCAGCCCGGCCTTCACCGCCACCGCCGCCGTCTGGATGATCTCCGCCACGTCCGGCCCGATCATGTGGATGCCGACCACGCGATCGGTCTCCGCCTCGCACACCATCTTGTAGAGCGCGCGCTCGTCGCGGCCGGCGAGGACGTTCTTCATCGGGCGGAAATCGGAGGAATAGATCTTCACCGAACCCAGCTTCCGCCGTGCCTCCGCCTCGGTCATGCCGACGCCGGCGATCGGCGGGTGGCTGAAGCAGGCGTTGGGGACGTTATCGTATTCGACCGTCACGTGGCCGCCGCCGAACAGGTTCTCGGCGAACGCCTGTCCCTCGCGGATCGCCACCGGGGTGAGCTGGATGCGGTTGATGACGTCGCCCACCGCGTAGATCGAGGGGCAGGTGGTGCGGTTGTCCGCATCGACCTTCACCGCGCCGTTGTCGTCCAGCTCAACGCCCGCATTCTCCAGCCCCAGCCCCTCGGTGTTGGGCAGGCGGCCGGTGGCGAACATCACGCAATCCACCGTCGCCGGCTCGTGGCCGGACATGTGGACGGTGAGCGATCCGTCGTCGTTCTTCACGATCTTCTCGAATTTCGCGTCGAAGCGGAATTCCATTCCCTTCATCAGGCTGATCTGGAGCAGCCGGTCGCGGATCTGCTGGTCGTAGCCGCGCAGGATCTCCTTGCTGCGGTTCATCACGATCACATGCGCGCCGAACTGGTGGAAGATGCCCGCGAACTCATTGGCGATATAGCCCGCGCCGGCGATCAGCACGCGCTTCGGGATCGCCTCCAGATGGAACACCTCGTTGGAGGTGATGCCATGCTCATGGCCGGGGCAATCGGGAACGTGCGGCCGCGCGCCGGTGGCGATCAGGATCGTTCCGGCGGTCTTCTTCGTGCCGTCGGCCAGCGTAACCTCATTCGGGCCGGTGACGGTGACCCGCTGGTGGACGATCTCCACGCCGTTGGTTTCGAGCGTGCTGGTATAGGCGCCGTTGATCCTGTCGACCTCGGCGAGGACATTGGCCTGCAACGTCTTCCAGTCGAACGCGCAGTCGCCCGGCACCTGCCAGCCGAAGCGGCGCGCGTCCTTCAGGTCCTCGGCGAAATGCGCGCCATAGACGAGCAGCTTCTTGGGCACGCAGCCGCGGATGACGCAGGTGCCGCCGACGCGATATTCCTCCGCCACCATCACCCGCGCGCCATGCGCCGCCGCGACCCGGCTGGCGCGCGTGCCGCCGCTGCCGGCGCCGATGGTGATGAGGTCGTAGTCGTAATCGGCCATGTATCTCACTCCGCGCGATGCCTGCCGCCGCAATATGGGGGCGAGGCGCCGCGCGGAAGTGCGGAAATGCCGATTACAGTGAGACGCCCGGTCGTTCAGCCCAGCCCGGCGCGGCGGATCAGGTCGTCGGTGGACGGATCGAACTCCCCGCCGCCCTTGGCGGCCGCCTTCGCCATTTCCTTGCCCAGCTCGACGCCGAACTGGTCGAAGGAATTGATGTCGAGCAGCACGCCGTTCACGAACACGCGATGCTCGTAGAAGGCGATCAGCGCGCCAAGCGTCCGCGCGTCGAGCTGATCGAGCAGCAATGTCGAGGAAGGCCGGTCGCCGGGATAGGCGCGCGCCGGATCGTCCGGGTTCTCCTTGCCCTTCATCAACGCCGCGCCCTGCGCGAAGGCGTTGAGCAGCAGCATCCGGTGATGATCCTCCGGCAGGGTGTCGCCCTGCTCGATCACGCAGAGGAACTCGACCGGGACGAGGTGCGTGCCCTGATGCAGGAGCTGGAACACCGCGTGCTGCGCGTCGGTGCCGACCCCGCCCCAGGTGATCGCGGCGGTGGGGTATGTCACCGGCTTGCCCTGACGCGTCACGCCCTTGCCGTTCGACTCCATCTCGAGCTGCTGGAGATAGCTCGGCAGCAGCCGCAGCCGCTCGTCATAGGCGAAGGGCGCGCGGGTCTCGGCGCGGCGGACCTGCGTGTAGTAAAGGTCGGCGAAGGCGGCGAGGGCGGGGGCGTTCTCGTGGAGGGCCGAGAGGCGGAAGTGGCGGTCCATCTCCGCCGCGCCTTCCAGCAACTCCTCGAACTGGTCCCAGCCGAGCTTGATCGCCGCCGGGAAGCCGATCGACGACCATAATGAATAACGCCCGCCGACGCCCTCGCTGAACGGCAGCACGCGCGTCTCGTCCACGCCCCATTCGATCGCCTTGTCCGGGCTGGCGGTCAGCGCGACGACGCGGCCATAGGGGTCTTCGACGCCGTGCTCGGTCATCCAGCCGATCACGCTGTCGGCGTTCATCATCGTCTCGGTGGTGGTGAAGGTCTTGGAGGCGACGACCAGCAGGGTCGCGCCGGGATCGAAGCGGTTGAACACGTCCTCCAGCGCCATGCCGTCGACATTGGAGACGATCGCCACGTCATACCGGTCCGAATCGCGCCCCAGGGCATCGACCAGCAGGTGCGGCCCCAGCGCCGATCCGCCGATGCCGACGTGCAGGATGTGCCGAATCGGGCCGAAGGCATCGGCCTCGATCGCGTCGATCAGCGCCCGCATCCGCGCGTGATAGCCGCGCGCGCGGTTGACGCTCTCCGGCGTGCCTTCCCCGCGCTCGGCGGTATGCTCGACCGGACGATCCTCGGTGACGTTGATGTTGGCGCCGCCGAACATCGCCTCGCGCTTGCCGGCAAGGTCGCTCGCCTTGGCCAGCGCCTCGAACGCTTTCACCATCTCGGCCGTCAGGTGCGTCTTGGAGAAATCGAAATGGATGCCCGCCACGTCGAGCGAGAAGCGCTTCAGCCGCCCGGCGTCGCTGGCGAACAACTGCATGAGCTTCGTCTGCGGCAATGCCTCGATCGTCGACCAGTCCGCCATGTTCCGTTTCCTGTGTGAACGTTCCGAAAAGAAGCGAACAGCCGTTACCGCCCCCGTGTTCCGCGCGCCAGCGGCTTGACGTGGAGGCGGGCTTGGGCGACGCCGCGCTTCATGGCCGAACAGGACACCCCGCCCGACGATATCCCGCAGCCGATCGGCAAGGCGTCCACCGCCCCGCCGGCGAAGAGATCGGAGACGGGCGACACGCTCCGCTTCCTCGTCAAGCTGGCGATCATCGTATGGCTGTTCCGCAGCTTCCTGTTCGCGCCTTATTCGATCCCCTCGGAATCGATGCTGCCGCGCCTGCTGATCGGCGACTATCTGTTCGTCTCGAAGTGGAACTTCGGCTATTCGCGCTGGTCCTTCCCGTTCGGCTTCCCACCGATTCCGGGGCGGGTGTTCGGCGGCACGCCGACACGCGGCGACACGGTGGTGTTCCGTGGCCCGCCGGTCAATGACCATGACGTCATCAAACGGGTGATCGGCCTGCCCGGCGACACGATCCAGATGAAGGGCGGCGTGCTGATCCTCAACGGGCGGGCGGTGCCGAAGCAGCGCATCGCCGATTTCGTCGTGCCGCTCACCCCCAATTACGGCGCGGACAAGTGCATGGCGCAGTTCCAAGATGTGGCGAACGGTAAGCCAGTGTGCCGCTATCCGCGCTTCCGCGAGACGTTGCCGGGCGGGCGCTCCTATGAGGTGCTCGACATGGGGCAGACGATCGCCGACGATACCGAGCTGTTCACCGTGCCCGCCGGCCGTGTCTTCCTGATGGGCGACAATCGCGACAATTCGGAGGACAGCCGCTTCAGTCAGGCGTCGGGCGGCTTCGGCTATGTCCCGATGGAGAATATCGAGGGCAAGGCCGTGGTGATCTTCTGGTCGACCGATGGCTCGGCCAACTGGTTCCTGCCGTGGACATGGGTGACGGCGGCGCGCTGGAGCCGGATCGGGGGCGGATTCTGAGCGTTTCCGACGATCTCGCCGGCTGGATCGCCGATACGCTCGGCCATCGCCCGGCCGACCTTGCCGATTACGAGCGCGCGCTGACGCACGGCAGCCGCTCCGACGCCAATTACGAGCGGCTGGAGTTCCTCGGCGATCGCGTGCTCGGCCTCGTGATGGCGGAATGGCTTTACGAGCGTTTTCCCGGCGAGCCGGAAGGCGCCCTGTCGAAACGCTATAACGCGCTGGTGACGGGCGCGGTCTGCGCGGAGGTGGCGCGCGGGCTGGGCGTGCCGGCACGGCTACGGCTCGGCAAGCAGGCGCGTGACGACGGCGCGAGCGACAGCGACAACGTGCTGGGCGACGTGATGGAGGGGCTGCTCGGCGCGCTCTATCGCGATGCCGGGCTGGAAGCGGCGTGCGGCGCGATCCGCCGCTTGTGGGCGGCACGCATCACCGCCGACACTTCCGCGCCTCAGCATCCCAAATCGGCGTTGCAGGAATGGGCCGCCGCGCACCAGCGCAAGCCGCCGGTCTATGAGATCGTCGACCGTTCCGGGCCCGGTCATGCCCCGCGCTTCACGGTGAAGGCGATGATCCCCAAGCTGGTGGAGGCGCTGGCCGAAGGCGGGAGCAAGCAGGAGGCCGAGACGGCGGCGGCGCGGATGCTGCTGGAGAAGGTGAAATCGCGATGACCCAGTCCTGCGGCCTGATCGCCGTGGTCGGCGCGCCCAACGCGGGCAAGTCGACGCTCGTCAACGCGCTGGTCGGGCAGAAGGTGGCGATCGTCAGCCCCAAGGCGCAGACCACGCGCACGCGGCTGATGGGCGTCGCGATCGAGGGCGACACGCAGCTCCTGCTGGTCGATACTCCGGGCATCTTCGATCCCAAGCGCCGGCTCGACCGCGCGATGGTCGCCGCCGCATGGGGCGGGGCGGAGGGGGCGGACGTGCTCGCCTTCGTGGTGGACGCCAAGGGCGGCCTCGCGCCCAAGGTGGTCGAGATCGCGGAGCGGCTCGCCGAGCGGCGCGAGCCGAAGTTCCTGATCCTCAACAAGGTCGATCTGGCGGACAAGCCGCGCCTGCTCGCCCATGCCGAGAAGCTCAACGCGCTCGCCGATTTCGCGGAGACCTTCTTCGTCAGCGCCGCCACGGGTGACGGGGTGCCCGAACTGAAGCGCGCGCTGGCCCGCGCGATGCCGAAGGGGCCGTGGCATTATCCCGAGGATCAGGTTTCCGACGCGACCGAGCGCGCGCTGGCGGCGGAGGTGACGCGCGAGCAGCTCTATCTCCAGCTCCATGCCGAACTGCCCTATGCCAGCACGATCGAGACGGAGAAATTCGTCGATCGCGAGGACGGCTCGGCCGAGATTCACCAGCAGATCCTCGTCGAGCGCGCCAGCCAGCGGGCGATCGTGCTCGGCAAGGGCGGTAGCCGCATCCGCGAGATCGGCGCGAAGGCACGGCTGGAGCTGGCGGCGTTGCTCGACCGGCCGGTGCATCTTTACCTGCACGTAAAGGTAAAGCCGGGCTGGGACGAGGATCGCGGCGTCTATCGCGACATCGGGCTCGACTGGGTGGATTGAGCAAGCACCTCGTCCACCCACGCCGGCACCAGTTCGGATGCCGGCCCGAGCCGCGTCTCGCCGAACCACGCGCTGCCGGCGGAGCGTTCGAGGTTCAGCTCCAGCGTCGCCGCGCCGTGATAGCGCGCGGTCCGCACGAAGCCGGCCGCCGGATAGACCGCGCCCGAGGTGCCGATCGACACGAACAGGTCGCAATCCGACAGCGCTCGCTCGATCGCGTCCATGCGATAGGGCATCTCGCCGAAGAACACGATGTCCGGCCGCAGCGTTGGGGAACCGCAATCGCCGCATGTCGTCCCCGGCGGCAGGCTTCCTTCCCATGCCCGCCTCGTGCCGCACGAAGCGCATAGCGCCGAGTTCAGCTCGCCGTGCATGTGCAGCATCCGCCGTGCCCCGGCGCGCTCGTGCAGGTCGTCGACATTCTGGGTGACGATCAGCAGCCCGCCCGGCCATTCGCGATCGAGCCGCGCCAGCGCCACATGCGCCGGATTGGGCGCAACCCGCCCCAGCGCCGCGCGCCGCTCGTCATAGAAGCGATGCACCAGTGCCGCGTCGCGCGCCAGCGCCTCGGGCGTGCAGACGTCCTCGACACGATGCCCTTCCCACAAGCCGCCCGGCCCGCGAAAGGTGGCGAGCCCACTCTCCGCCGAGATGCCCGCGCCGGTGAGGATGACGATATTGTCCATCGCGCCGCCTTATCCGATCGGGCGGCATGTAGATACGAAAAGGGCGGCCCCGTCGCCGGAGCCGCCCTTTCGCTTGCCCGTGAGCCGATCGGTCAGCGCGAGTAGAACTCGACGACCAGGTTCGGCTCCATCTTCACCGGATAGGGCACCTCGTCCAGCGTCGGCACGCGGATGAAGGTCACCTTGGCGGTGCCGTCCTGCGCGACGTAATCGGGCACTTCGCGCTCGGCGAGGCCCTGCGCCTCCATCACCAGCGCCATTTCCTGCGCCTTCTTGCCCAGCGTGATCTCGTCGTTGAGCGACACGCGGCGCGAGGCGATGTTGCACTTCACGCCGTTGACGTAGATGTGCCCGTGGCTGACGAGCTGGCGCGCGGCGAAGATCGTCGGCGCGAACTTGGCGCGATAGACGATCATGTCCAGACGGCGCTCGAGCAAGCCGATCAGGTTCTGCGAGGTGTCACCCTTCATGCGGGCGGCCTCGTCATAGGCGTGGCGGAACTGCTTTTCCGTCACGTCGCCGTAATAGCCCTTCAGCTTCTGCTTGGCGCGAAGCTGGATGCCATAGTCGGACATCTTGCCCTTGCGGCGCTGGCCGTGCTGGCCGGGGCCGTATTCGCGCTTGTTGACCGGGCTCTTCGGGCGACCCCAGATGTTCTCGCCCATCCGGCGGTCGAGCTTGTACTTGGCGCTGCTGCGCTTCGACATGATCTTTCCTTCAATCTGCGAACGACGTTCATCCCGGTATCGCTCTGACGCTTCGCTCATGGAAACGCAGGGCCACCGCTTCACCGGGGATACGGGGCCGATTGCGAAGGCGCGCGCCTAGCGGGGCGGGGCACGCGAGTCAAGCTGGACAGGAGCGCTCGCCCTCGCCACAGCACGCGCCATGACCATCCTTCCCGGATCGCAATGCAACACGATGGCCGAGGTGCGCGCGGGCGTCGATCAGGTCGATCGCGAGCTTGTCGCGCTGCTGCGCCGCCGTTTCGACTATATGGACGCCGCCGCGCGGATCAAGCCGGCGCGCGGCGCGGTGCGCGACGAGGCGCGCAAGGCGCAGGTGATCGCCAACGCCCGCGCCGCCGCAGTCGCCGCCGGGATGCCGGGCGACGCGATCGCGGCGTTGTGGGATGCGCTGGTCGAGGCATCGATCGCCTATGAGCTGGAAGCGTTCGACCGGCGGTGAAAACCTCCGGCGCGGATGCGAATGATCGGGAAATGATCTTCCGCTAACCGCTCCTTAGGACGGGTCGTTGCATCAGCGGGGCGAAAGGATTCGCCCGACCGATGCAGCGCCTACCCCTGATCGTGCCCAATCCGCCGCGCCTGGCGGACTACAAGCCCGCGCTGGAGCGGATCGAGGCTTCCGGCATCTACAGCAATTTCGGCCCGGAGGCGCGCCGCTTCGAGCAGGAAGCGGCGGCGCGGCTGTTCGGCGGAGAGGGCGCGTGCCTCACCGTCACCAACGCGACGCTGGGGCTGATGCTCGCGCTCAAGGATGCGGTGGGGGAGGCGAACGGCCGCTATGCGGTGATGCCCGCGCTGACCTTCGCCGCCACCGCGCAGGCGGCATGGTGGGCGGGGCTGACACCTTTGGTGTGCGATATCGACCCGACCGACTGGACCGCCTGCGCGGCGGCGGAGGAGCGGCTGCTGCACCAGCATGGCGATCGGATCGCGGCGCTGGTGCCCTATGCCGCGTTCGGCCGTGCGATCGACCTTGAACGCTATGCCTGGTTGGCGAAGCGACATGAGGTGAAGGTGGTGATCGACGCCGCCGCCTCGCTCGGCACGAGCGATGCGGATGGGCGGGCGTTCGGCGCGGGCGCGCCTTTCCCGGTGGTGTTCTCGATGCACGCGACCAAGCCCTTCGCGGTGGCCGAGGGTGGGCTGATCCATTGCGGCGACCGTGACACGATCGAGCGGCTGCGCGCGATGGCCAATTTCGGCTTCGCCGGCGCGCGCAGCGCCAGCGTCCCCGGCCTCAACGCCAAGCTGCCCGAAGTGCTCGCCGCGATCGCCAATGCCAAGCTGGAGACGTTCGGGGCGACCTGCGCCGCGCGCGAGCGGGTCGCCGCCGCCTATCGCACAGCGATCGGCGGGCGCTATGCGACCCAGCCCGCGCCGGCGGGGCGGCAGGCTCTGGGCTTCTTCCAGTTATTGCTGCCGCGCGGCGCGGATCGCGCGCGCGTCGCGGCGGCCCTGGACGCGGAGGGAATCGGCACCGGGCAATATTTCAGCCCGCATATTGGCCAGCAGCCGTGGGTGCGGCAGGTGGCGACGATCGAGCCGACGCCGGTCGCCGACGATATCGCCGGACGCATCCTCTCGCTGCCGCTCCACGATGCGATGACGGCGGCGGATGCGGAGCGAGTGATCGCGGCGCTCGATCGCGCCTGCGCCGCCCCGCACGTCGTTTCCGTCTCGGAACCGCCGCGCATCGCCGAGACCTTGGTGGTCGGCGGCGGCCCGGCCGGCACCGCCTTGCTTACCGCAGCCAGCAAACAGGGCCTGCTCGCGACGCTGGCGCCGGGCCTGGTGCTGGTCGAACGCGACCGGGCGATCGGCGGCGGGCAGCTCGGCCGCTATGCCATCACCTCGGATTCGACCGCGCAGACCTTCCTCAGCGCGGTGGTCGACAATCCTTATCCCGAAATCGCCGCGCTCGCCGGCCATCCCGCGGCGCGCACCGTGGACGGCTATCGCGACGCACTCGGCGTGCCGCTTGCCGAGGTAGGCCCGTTGCTCCGCGCCACGGGGGACCGGCTTCACCGCCTTGTCGCCGAACATGGCGGGACGGTGCTGACCGGGCATGAGGTGATCGCGATCCGCCGCGATGGCGACGGGCTGTGGCGCGCGCGCGTCCGCGACGTGGCGAGCGGCATGGAGCATGAGCGGATCGCGCGCAACGTGGTGATCGCCACCGGTGGGCATCAGCCGCTCGATCGGCTGGTGGCGCAGCGTGTCGCCGGCGCGCCGCTGCCGGAACTGGCGCGGCACCGGCTCGTCCAGTCCGACGACGTGCTCTCCACTGGCGGCTTCGAGAAGGTGGCCGATCTCATCGGCGACGTCCGCGCGCCGCGCATCGCGGTGATCGGCGGATCGACCAGCGCGCTCGCCACCGTCGCGCTGCTGCTCAAGAAGCAGCCGGCGCTGCCGCTCGGCGCCGGCGCGATCACCTTGCTGCATCGCCGGCCGCTGCGCCCCTTCTACCATTCGGTCGAGGCGGCGGCGGCGGAGAATTTCACCGATTTCGGGCCGGACGACATCTGCCCCGTCTCCGGCTTCGTCTATCGCCTCGCCGGCTTCCGGCTGGAGGCGCGCGACCTGGTGCTGCGGATGCTGGGCGTGGACGGGCGCACGCCGGACCCGCGCGTCGCGCTCCATCGCATCGGCGACGATGAGGCGCGCGCGCGGGAGATCATCGCGGGCGCGGACCTCGCGATCGCCGCGCTAGGCTATCGCCCCCGCGCGCTGCCGGTCGAGCGGTTCGACGGCACGCCGCTCGCGCTGGCGGCGGACGAGGGGCGGGCGATGGTCGATCGCCATTGCCGCGTGCTCGATGCCGGCGGCGCGGCGGTCCCCGGCCTCTATGGCATCGGGCTGGCGGCGGGCTTCGTGCCGTGGGGCCGGCTGGGCGGCGAGGCGAGCTTCGTCGGCCAGGCCAACGGCCTGTGGCTGTGGCAGAACGACGTCGGCATGATGATCGTCGATCAGTTGCTGGCGACGCAGGGGCGGCGCGCGGCGTGAGCGCGCCCGTCGTCAGCGTCGTCATGGCCGCCTATAACGGCGCGGCGCTGATCGGCGAGACGCTGGAGAGCCTCGCCACGCAGACCCTCGGCGAATTCGAGGCGATCGTGGTCGATGACCGCTCGACCGACGACACGCTGGCGGTGCTGCGCGGCTGGCCCGACGGGCGCGTCCGCGCGATCGCGCTGGAGGAGAATGGCGGCCCGGTCCGCGCGCGCAACCGTGCCTTCGCGGAGGCGCGGGGACGCTACATCGCCGGGCTGGACCAGGACGACCTGTGCCGCCCCGAGCGGTTCGCGCGGCAGGTCGCGTACCTGGAAGCCAATCCCGATGTCGCGCTGGTCGGCAGCGATACGGCGGTGCTGGTGGACGGCGCGATCCGGCCGCCGCGCCACCCCGCCAACACCACGCCGCGCCTCACCGAATGGCTGCTGAGGATCGAGAATCCCCTGGTCTGGTCGTCGGTGATGATCCGCGCGGACGTGGCGCGGCGACTGGAGCCGTTCACTCGCCCGGAATTGCTCTACGCCGAGGATTTCGACCTCTATCACCGCATCGCGCGGCTCGGGCGCGTCGCGCGGGTCGACGCGGACCTGCTGATCTATCGCCAGCACGGCGGCGGCGCCTCGCAGCGCTTCGTCGAGACCATGCGGGCGAGCGCGACGCGGGTGCTGGCCGGAGCCTATGCCGGCGTGTTCGGCGACGGCGCGGAGGAAGCAGCCGCGCTGGTGGCGCGCAACCTGATGGGTCGCGCCGCGCCGCCCGACCGCGCGACGCTGCGCCGGCTGGGCGAGGTGCTGGTCGCGCTACAGGAGGATTTCCTCACGCGGCACGATTGCGGCGCGCATGACGTGCGGCTGATCCGCTGGGAGACGGCGCGGCGCTGGGCCGGCGTGGCGCGCGCCGGGCTGCGCGCGGGAACGCTTACTTTGGGCGACGCGCTCGCCGTCCGCCCGGCGCACATGGGGCTGGGCTATGCCGGATTCGAGGAGCTGATCGTCTCGCGCCTCGTCGGCGGGGCGCGGAAGCTGCGTCAGACCTTCGCGGCGTAGATCATCCGGCCGGTCCCGAGCCGCTCGAACACCTCGGCCAGTTCATGCTCGCCGACCGCGAAACAGCCCTGGCTGCGCCCGAGCATCCCGCGCGTGCGGATCATGTCGGGATTGGCATACCAGGCGCCGTGGACGACGATCGCGCGGGCGAGCGCGTTGTCGTTCGTCGGGTCCAGCCCGATCAGCCGCTGCGACCGGCCGTGCTTGCCGACATAATAATCCGCCGCGAGGAAAGCGCCTTCCGACGAGGCGTTCGATCCGCCGGCGTTCGAGAAACGGTGCAGGAAGCCGGTATGCGCCGGGTCCGATCCGCTGCCGTGCGCGACGAGCTTGGAACTGCTCGCCCCGCTGGCGAGATCGATGAAATGGAAACGCGGCTGAGACGAGGCGGCGGCGAAATCGACGATCGCCATCCGGTCGCGTTGCAGGCGGCCGCCGTGTCGCTCCAGCGCGGCGAGCGCGCGGCGCAACAGTTCCGGCCGCACGACGCGCGGCGAGGTGGCCGGCGTCGCCGGCACCGTCGCGGCGGTAAGAGCCTTGGGCAACATGGTGCCGGCGACCATCAGGCCACCGGCTTTCAGCAATCCGCGACGCGTCCGCGCCGCGCGGTCGATAACGCTCATCGGTCGGTCATACCCCATACCCGCTTTCACCGATTATAAGCGAGCGGGGTTGCGATTTCATCACCCTCGCGCACGATTTGGCCCGTTATTTGCTTGATCCGTCGCGCGATCGAAGGGGCGGAAGCTCTTTCCTTTTCGCTCCGCCGCCGCGAGACTGGGCGCAAAAATCAACGAGAGGAATCGCGATGCGTTCACCGATCTGCGCGATGCTGGGGATCGAATTCCCGCTGCTCGCCTTCAGCCATTGCCGCGACGTGGTGGCCGCCGTCAGCCGCGCGGGCGGGTTCGGCGTGCTGGGCGCGACCGCGCATACGCTGGAGAGCCTGGAGGCGGAGCTGGCGTGGATCGACGCGCATGTCGACGGCAGGCCTTATGGCCTCGACGTGCTGATCCCGGAGAATCTCGTCACCGGCGGGGCGAAGGGCATCACGCGCGGCTCGCTCGCGGAGCAGGTGCCGGAGCGGCATCGCGCCTTCGTCCGCGATCTCGCGGCGCGGCACCACGTCGCGCTGCCGGAGGAGCGGCGCGACGATAACGCGCCCGCGCCGTTCGACCCCAATGTCGCGCTGGAGATGCTGGAGGTCGCGTTCCGCCATCCGATCCGGCTGATCGCCAATGCGCTCGGCGTGCCGCCCAGGGCGATGATCGAGCTGGGGCGGGCGCATGGCGTGCCGGTCGCCGCGTTGGTCGGCGCGAAGGAACATGCGCTGCGGCAGGTGGAGGCCGGCGTCGATATCGTCGTCGCGCAGGGCGGCGAGGCGGGCGGCCATTGCGGCGAAGTCTCGACGATGGTGCTGATCCCGGAGGTGGTGCGCGCGCTCGACCGCGCAGGCTACGGCCATGTCCCGGTGCTGGCGGCGGGCGGGATCATGACCGGGGCGCAGATGGCGGCCGCGATGGCGATGGGCGCGGCGGGCGCGTGGACCGGATCGGTCTGGCTGGCGACGCCCGAGAGCGAATGTTCCGACGTGTTCCGCGAGAAGATGGTCGCCGCCACCTCGCGCGACACCGTCCGGTCGAAGGGGCGCACCGGCAAGCCCTCGCGCCAGCTCCGCTCGGCATGGACCGATGCGTGGGAGGGGCCGGACTCGCCGGGCGCGCTGCCGATGCCGTTCCAGTCGCTGATCAGCGAGCCGGCGATCCGCGCCGCGACCCGCGCGGCGGAAACGGGCGACGCGGCGGCGCGCGAGATGGTGACCTATTTCGTCGGGCAGGGCGTTGGCCTGGTCGATCAGGTGCGCGGCGCGGGGCAGGTGGTGCAGGATTTCAAGCTGGAGTTCGCCGAGGCGCTGGAACGGATGACCGGGCTGGTGGAATAACGCCGGCGTCGCTTCCCAAAATGATGGAAAGAAACCGCCGGTTCGTGCATTCCGTTCCTTGAACGAAACGGGAGGAACGATGGCCGCAGACGACACCGCCGGGCCGCCGGGCGCCGCATCTGCCGAGGGCATCGGCCTGCCGTGGTGGTCGATCGCCTTTCCGCTGCTGGCGCTGGTCGCGGTGCTGGTCGGGCTGGCGAAGATGGGCACGATCGGGGTGATCGTGGCCGCGGTGATGCTGATCGGCAGCGTGCTGGCGGCGGTGCATCATGCCGAGGTGGTGGCGCACAAGGTGGGCGAGCCGTTCGGCACGCTCGTGCTCGCCG
Organism: Sphingomonas sp. CL5.1; assembly: GCF_013344685.1. NCBI lineage: Bacteria > Pseudomonadati > Pseudomonadota > Alphaproteobacteria > Sphingomonadales > Sphingomonadaceae > Sphingomonas > Sphingomonas sp. CL5.1. The sequence goes on along the minus strand of NZ_CP050137.1, from coordinate 3,718,890 downwards.
TCGCGGTGACGGTGATCGAGGTGTCGCTGATCGTCAGCCTGATGCTGTCCGATGCCGGGGACGCATCGACGCTGGCGCGCGACACGGTGTTCGCGGCGATCATGATCATCCTCAACGGCATCGTCGGAATCTGCCTGCTGGCGGGCGGGGTGGAATTCCGCGAGCAGAGCTTCACGCAGACCGGCGTGTCCGCCGCGCTCAACGTGCTGGTGGCGATGTCGGTGCTGACGCTGGTGCTGCCCAATTTCGTCGAGAGCGCGCCCGGCCCGGTCTATGCGCCGTCGCAACTGGTGTTCGTCGCGATCGTCTCGCTGATCCTCTACGGCACGTTCGTGCTGGTGCAGACGGTGCGGCATCGCAGCTATTTCCTGCCGGAAGACGGCGGCGAGGACGAGCATGCCGACGCGCCGAGCGCGCGCACGACATGGGTGGCGCTGGCGATCCTGCTCGTCGCGCTGATCGGCGTGGTGCTGCTCGCCAAGGGGCTGGCGGCGACGGTCGAGCGCGCGGTGCTCGGCGCCGGGCTGCCGCTCGCCGTGGTCGGCGTGGTGATCGCGGCGCTGGTGCTGGCGCCGGAGAGCGTCGCGGCGTTCCGCGCGGCGCGGCGCGACCGGTTGCAGACCAGCCTCAACCTCGCGCTGGGATCGGCGCTGGCCTCGATCGGGCTGACGATCCCCAGCGTCGCGGTGGTGTCGCTGCTGCTCGGCCTGCCGCTCGCGCTGGGGATCGGCGCCAAGAGCTTGACGCTGCTGATCCTGTCGCTGTTCTCGATCACGCTGTCGCTCGGCACCGGGCGGACGACGATCCTCGGCGGCGTGGTGCATCTGGTGATCTTCGCGGTCTATCTGTTCGTGACGGTCGTGCCGTGACCGCGCGGCGGGCGGGGGCGGCGGATCGCGACGCGGTGGCGGTAATGCTGGCGCGCGCGTTCCAGGACGATCCGGCGACCTCCTATATCCTCCCCGATCCCGCCGATCGCGCGCGGCGGCTGCCGCGCCTGTTCCGCCTGCTCTACGACAGCGACGCCGGCGGGATGCGGCTGGTGATGCCGGGCGGCGAGGCGGCGACCCTGTGGCGTGAGCCGGGGAACGCACATGTCCCGACATGGGAGATCGTGCGGCGCGCACCGGCGCTGCTCCATGCGCTCGGCGGCGGAATCGGGCGGGCGCTGCGTGTGTCGGATGCGATCGCGGCGCATCATCCGGCGGGCGAATATTGGTATCTGCACATCGCAGGCTGCGATCCGGCGGCGCAGGGCAGGGGGCTGGGCGGTGCGGCGGTGCGGGCGGGCCTTGCGCATATCCCGCCGCGCTTTCCGGCCTATCTGGAGACGGCGACCGAACGGAACCTCGGCTTCTATCGCGGGCTGGGGTTCGAGGTGGTGGACGAATGGCATGTGCCGAAGGGCGGCCCGCGCTTCTGGTCGATGACGCGGCCAGCGCAGCAGGGATGAAGGCGCATCGCCGGAAGGCCGCGCCTCACGGCTGTGGCTGGCGATAGCGCCACGCCTGATATTGCTCGACCGCGATCGAGCGTCTCAGCACGCGGGCCATCGGATCGATCACGACATGCGCGGCGGCGGGAACGGCCAGCGTCGCATGCCCGTCCGGCAGATCGACGCGCCGCACCGCGCCGTCCACCGACAGCTCGATCGGCATGGGGAAGGGGCCGCCGGCCTTCCATTCCAGCGTCAGCATGTTCCCCTGCCGCGTCTCGATCAGTTCGGGCAGCGCGGCGCGGCGCAGATAGCCGTCGAAGAACCAGCCGAGATCACGCCCGCTCGCCAGCTTCACCGCTTGCTCGAAATCGGCGGTCGAGCCGTAGCGGGGCGTAAAATTGCCCGGCTTCGGATCGGGCCGGCCATAGACCAGCCGGCGCGTCGCGTCGAAGAAGGCATTGTCCCCGATCAGCCAGCGCAAGCTGTGGAGCATCCACGACGCCTTGTAATAGATGTCGGTCGCCGGCCCGCCCTTTGTCGGCTCATAGACCTCCTCCTCGGTGCGCGACCGGCCGGACACGAGCGGCGCGCGGTTGAGGATCAGGTTGCGCTGCTGGTCGAGCATGACGATGTAGCGAGCCTCGCCCTCGCGCCAGCGGCCGTAGAGTGGCTGCATGTAGCTCGCGAAGCCCTCGTGCAGCCAGTAATCGTCCCAGTCGGCGGCGGTCATCTGGTTGCCGAACCATTCGTGGGCGAATTCATGGTGGAACAGCCAGTCGAACCCTTCCGGCGCCTTGGCATAGCCGTTGCCATAGGCGTTGATCGTCTGGTGCTCCATGCCCTTGTGCGGCGTCTCGACCACGCCGACCTTCTCGTCGGCGAACGGGTAGGGGCCGATCACGCTCTCGAAGAAATCCAGCGTCGGCGCGAATTCGGCGAACAGCGCGCGGGCCTGCTGCTCCTCGCCGGGCAGATACCAGTAATGCAGCGCGATCGTGTTGCCGAAGCGGCTGCGGTAGCTGCCGGAAATCTCCTCATAGGGGGCGATGTTGAGCGCGATCGCATAGGTGTTGGGCTGGCGCGCGCGCCAGTTCCAGCGGGTGCGGCCGTCGGGAAGCGCATCGACGCCGAGCAGCACGCCATTGGCGGGCGCCTTCAGCCCCCTGGGCACGGTGATATGCAGATCGACCAGCGCCGGCTCGCCGGTCGGGAAATCGAGGCACGGCCATAGCAGGTCGCAGCCATAGCCCTCGTCGGTGGAGGCGATCCACGGGCGCTTGTCGGGCGTCTGCGACCAGACCATGCCGTCGTCCCATGGCGGGTTGGCGGCGACGTGCGGCGTGCCGCCATAGGTGATCGCCACGCGGACCTTGCCGCTCGCCGCGACCATATGGGGCAGGGTGATAGTCAGCCGCCCCTCCGGGTTGCGCCATGCGTCCTTCGCGAGCGGCGCGCCATCGACCGCGATCGCGGAGACGGGCAGGTTGCGGTCGAGGTCCAGCACGATCCGTTCCAGCGGCGCGCGGGCGGTGAAGTCCAGCACCGCGATGCCGCTCAGCGCGTGCCTTTCGGGATAGACCTCGAACGACAGATCGGCGTGGTCGAAGCCGAGTTTTGCCTGATCGGGGTCGATCGGGCCGCCCGAACGCTGGGTCTGCGTGGTGAGCGGCGGCATGCCTTTCGCGGGAAGATCGGCGGCCAGCGCCAGCGCCAGCAACATCGTCACCGCGGCGTTGACCCAAAGCGGTGATTGATGCGGCGGGCCGGCTCACCATATAAGCCGCGTTCGCCGCTCCGTCCGGGCGGCTGTGGAGTATCCATGACCCAGACCTTTCCCGTTCTTCCGCTGCGTGACATCGTCGTATTTCCGCAAATGATCGTGCCGCTGTTCGTCGGCCGCGACAAGTCGGTCGCGGCGCTGGAAGCGGCGATGGCCGGCGACAAGGAGATTTTCCTCGTCGCCCAGCTCGATCCGGCGCAGGACGACCCGAAGGAAGACGACCTCTACGACATCGGCGTCACCGCCACCGTGCTCCAGCTGCTGAAGCTGCCCGACGGCACCGTCCGCGTGCTGGTGGAGGGCAAGGCGCGCGGCCGGCTCGGCGGGCTGGTGGAAGCCGACGGCTATCTCTCGACCGAGCCGACCCCGGTCGAGGAGCAGGCCGCCGACGGCCCGGAAACCAGCGCGCTGATGCGCTCGGTGGTCGAGCAGTTCGATAATTACGCCAAGCTCAACCGCAAGCTGCCGGCGGAAACCTCCGTCCAGCTCGCCGAGATCGAGGACGCCGCGCGGCTTGCCGACGCGGTGGCCGGCAACATCGCGATCAAGGTGGCCGACAAGCAGTCGCTGCTGGTGGAGACCGATCCGACCAAGCGGCTGGAGATGGTCTATGCCTTCATGGAGGGCGAGCTCGGCGTCCTGCAGGTCGAGCGCAAGATCAAGAGCCGCGTCAAGCGCCAGATGGAGAAGACGCAGCGCGAATATTACCTCAACGAGCAGCTCAAGGCGATCCAGCGCGAGCTGGGCAACGAGGGCGAGGAAGGCGAGGGCGACGAGATCGCCGAGCTGACCCAGAAGATCGCCACGCTCAAGCTCTCCAAGGAAGCGCGCACCAAGGCGACCGCCGAGCTGAAGAAGCTCAAGACGATGGCGCCGATGAGCGCCGAGGCGACGGTGGTGCGCAACTATCTCGATGTGCTGCTGGGCCTGCCGTGGGGCAAGAAGTCCAAGCTCAAGAAGGACATCGCCGCCGCGCAGGCGATCCTCGACGAGGATCATTACGCGCTGGAGAAGGTGAAGGACCGCATCGTCGAATATCTCGCGGTGCAGGCGCGGACCAACAAGCTGAAGGGGCCGATCCTGTGCCTTGTCGGCCCGCCGGGCGTAGGCAAGACCAGTCTCGGCAAGTCGATCGCCAAGGCGACCGGGCGCGAGTTCATCCGCCAGTCGCTGGGCGGCGTGCGCGACGAGGCGGAGATCAGGGGCCACCGGCGCACCTATATCGGCTCGCTGCCGGGCAAGATCGTGACCAACCTGCGCAAGGCCGGCGCGTCGAACCCGTTATTCCTGCTCGATGAGATCGACAAGCTCGGGCAGGATTTCCGGGGCGACCCGGCGTCGGCGCTGCTCGAGGTGCTCGATCCGGAGCAGAACAACAAGTTCAACGATCATTATCTGGAGATCGACATCGATCTGTCGGACGTGATGTTCGTCACCACGGCGAACACGCTGAACTTGCCGCAGCCGCTGCTCGACCGCATGGAGATCATCCGTCTGGAGGGCTATACCGAGGACGAGAAGGTCGAGATCGCCGAACGGCACCTGATCGCCAAGCAGGTCGAGGCGCACGGCCTCAAGGAAGGCGAGTTCACGCTCACCAACGAGGGGTTGCGCGCGCTGATCCAGCGCTACACCCGCGAGGCGGGCGTGCGCACGCTGGAGCGCGAGATCGCCAAGCTGGTCCGCAAGGCGCTGCGCCGCATCCTGGAGGGCAAGGCCGAATCGGTGACGATCACGCCGGACAATCTCCACGAGTTCGCCGGCGTGCAGAAGTTCCGCCACGGCCTGTCGGAGCAGGAGAACCAGATCGGCGCCGTCACCGGCCTCGCCTGGACCGAAGTGGGTGGCGAGCTGCTGACGATCGAGAGCGTGACGGTGCCGGGCAAGGGCGCGGTCAAGACCACCGGCAAGCTCGGTGACGTGATGAAGGAATCGGTGCAGGCCGCCTTCAGCTTCGTCCAGGCCCGCGCGCCGTCGTTCGGGATCAAGCCGAGCCTGTTCAACCGCAAGGACATCCACATCCACCTGCCCGAGGGCGCGGTGCCCAAGGACGGCCCCTCGGCCGGCATCGGGATCGTCACCTCGATCGTCTCGACGCTGACCGGCGTGCCGGTGCGGCGCGAGGTGGCGATGACCGGCGAGGTCACGCTGCGCGGGCGCGTGCTGCCGATCGGCGGGCTGAAGGAGAAGCTGCTCGCGGCGCTGCGCGGCGGGATCGAGACGGTGCTGATCCCGCAGGAGAATGAGAAGGATCTCGCCGAAATCCCGCAGAACATCCGCGAGGGGCTGAAGATCGTGCCGGTGGCGCATGTCGACGAGGTGCTGCGACTCGCGCTGACCGAGCCGCTGGAGGCGATCGACTGGACCGACGCGGACGAACTGGCTGCCTTGCCGCCGGCGCCTATTGCGCCGGCCGGCGGCGAGTTGCATCATTGATTCGAATCGTGTGCGGCGAACCGTGATGGTCCGCCACGGATGCGCTTTGTCGCGTTCGTGGCGGATTCGTTTGACAGCCGCGACGCCACGCGCCTTACTGTCCTGATCGGCTGGAAAGCCGCGAATCCATTCTTTTATCCCACTATCCAGCATTTGGGGGTCACTGGACATGAACAAGCAGGAACTGATCGCGGCGGTGGCGAATGCCTCCGGTCTCGGCAAGGGCGATGCCAGCCGGGCCGTCGAAGCGGTGTTCGACACCATCTCGGCCAGCCTGAAAAAGGGCGACGAGGTCCGTCTGGTCGGTTTCGGCACCTTCGCGGTGTCGAAGCGCAAGGCGTCGACCGGGCGCAACCCGCGCACCGGCGAGCCGATGACGATCAAGGCCTCCAGCCAGCCCAAGTTCAAGGCGGGCAAGGTCCTGAAGGATTCACTCAACTGAGGTGACAGCGGGCTGGACAGGCGCCATTCGCGCGCCTAAAGGCCCGCTTCCAGTTTCGCCCCAGCGGCGATCGGGCGCGTAGCTCAGCGGTAGAGCACACCCTTCACACGGGTGGGGTCACAGGTTCAATCCCTGTCGCGCCCACCATATTTCAAGCGCTTAGCTTGATGTATGGCGTTTTTCAGAAAAGCGATGAAAAGACGCGCGCCGAGGCTCCGGCCCGATGCTGAGCGCAAGCCTGCGCGGCCTGCCTGAAAGGGAGGAAGCCGCGAATTCCGCCCGATATTTCGCGCTTGAACGTCAATCCGGTTCACCGCAGGATCTCGACATGGCCGATCGGCGCGCCTTCAGGATCAAGCTCCAGCTATTCTGTGGAGACGAAATCGCGATGGGTCCCGGAAAGGCCGATCTGCTCGATGCGATCACGGCTCACGGATCGATCTCGGCGGCCGCGCGGGCGCTGGGGATGAGCTACCGGCGGGCGTGGCTGCTGGTCGATATCATGAACCGATGCTGGGCCGAGCCGCTCGTCGCGACGACACCGGGGGGCGTGCGGGAACGCGGCGCGCGCCTCACGCCCGGCGGCGCCGAGGTCCTGCGCCTCTATCGATCGATGCAGGACCTGATGGCGGGGCAGGTGGAAGCGCGTAGCGGCACGGACCTGCTCGCCATCCTGCTCGATGCTCCCCGGCCGGCGAGGCGCTAGGCCAACGTGCCCGGCGATGTTCGAGACCGGCCCCGCTCCCCCGTTCTTCGCCCGCTAAAGCGCCTTCCCGCAGGCACGATCGGGCAGGCCGAAGCGCGGGTCGGTCAGGAATTTCTCGTCGGTGAGCGTCGCGAGGAACGCCGTCAGCGCCGCGATGTCCGCCGGGGGACGGCGGCCGGGGTGCCGCGCGATCGCGTCGGCGATGGTCTTCGCCGAACCGTCATGGAAATAGGGCTGCGTCACCGCGACGTTGCGCAGGCCGGGCGTGCGGAATTTCCCGTCGTCGTCCTTGCGGCCGGTGATCTCGCCCAGCCCGCGATCTGATGCGGCGGGCGGGAGGATGCGATGAAACCGGCCGTCGGTGAAATCCCGCCCGGAATGGCATGACGCGCAGGCCGCGCGGAACAACGCCGCGCCGCGCCGCGCTTGCGGATCGAGCGACCCTTCCTGGTCATACCGCGCGCCGAAGCTCACCAGCGTCCGCTCGAACGCGGCCAGCGCCCGTGTCACCGCGCGGATGTCGATCCGTCCGCCGCTGGCGGGGAAGGCGGCGGCGAACATCCGGCGATAGCAATCGTCGGCGGCAAGGCGGCGAACCAGCTCCGTCTCCATGCCCCGCATCCCCATCTCGACCGGATTGGTGCCGAATATCGGCACCATCGCCTGCGCCTCCAGCGACCGGATGCGCGGATTGCCCCAAGTGTAGCTCGGTAGCCACGCGACATTGGCCAGCCCCGGCACGTTGCGTCGCGCCGGATCGCCGTGGACGCCGGGATGCCCGGCGTTGCCGTCAGTGAAGCCGTGCCGCTGTTCATGGCAACTCGCGCACGACATGGTGCCGTCGACCGAAAGGTCCGCGTCGTAGAACAGTCGCCGGCCCAGCTCGATCTTCGCCGCCGTCATCGGATTGTCGACTGGGACGGCGGGCGCGGGGACGGAGCCGGGCAGCCTGCCGATCCACCCGGCCGGCGCTGCGGCGGCGACCGCGATCGCCGCCATGAGGATGAGCAGGCGCCGCAATTGCGCGCTAACGCGGAAGACGGGCGATCAGGATCGGCAGACGCGGCGCGCCGTTGCCGGCGATCTCCAGCAGGTAGCTGCCCGGTTCGAGCGTGAAATCGACCATCTTGCGGACACCGCTGCAAGCGGGGCCGGGCTGGTGCGCGGTCGATGTCGCCGGCTGGCCGCCCCGCACCACCTCGATCCACGCGCCGGAGCCGATCGCGACTCGATAGGTGCCCGCCTCGGTTATCTCGAACGCGAAGATACCGCCGTGGCTGACGCTGCCGCCGGGATGCGCCGGCCGCACGGGATATCGGATCGCCGGCGTCGGCAGCAGGGCCGCGTCCACGCCCTTGCCGGGAACGATGCGCGCCGCGTCCGCGCCGGCCGGATCGGACGCGGCCGACAGCGCCGTCCGCCCCTGCCAGCCGGCCAGCTCGGCGGGCGGCGGGACCGGCGTCGCGGGGCAATCCCGCGCCGGCATCGGCATGGCCTCCTGAGCGGCCAGCGCGGGCGTTGCAGCGACGATCAATGCCGCTGCCAGATATCGAAACATGGGGTTATATCGAAACATGGGGTTCCCCTTCGTCGGACCGCTATATATCGCGAAATATAGTGAGTCGGCGGACCATAACCGTCGTCGCCTTCAGGGGAAACCAACATGCGCTGCACATCCTTTCCGGCGATCGCCGCCGCGATCGTGGCGATCCCCGCTGCCCATGCGCAGGAGGCGAAGGCCGGCGGACAGGACGGGAATTTCAACCTCGGCGAGATCGTGGTCACCGCACCGCGAGTGGATGGCGCGGCGATCGGCAGCGCCACATTGTCGTCGGAGGCGATCTACACCTTCGATCGCAACACGCTCGACGATGCCGCGAACCTCATTCCCGGCGTGAACGCGGCCAACACCGGCGGATCGCGCAACGAGCGGTTGATCTACGTCCGGGGTTTCAACCGGTTCGAGGTGCCGCTGTCGATCGACGGCATCCGCGTATATCTGCCGGCCGACAACCGCATCGATTTCGGCCGCTTCCTGACGCCGGATATCGCCGAGATCCAGGTCGCGAAAGGCTATGTCTCGGTGCTCGACGGCCCGGACGGGATGGGCGGGGCGATCAATCTGGTAACGCGCAAGCCGGTCCGCCCGCTGGAGGCGGAGGTGCGCGGGACGCTCGGCCTCGGCCGGGAGGGGGAATATCAGGGATATAATCTGTCGGGCCTGCTCGGTACGCGGCACGACAAATGGTATGCGCAGGCGAGCTATGCGCGGAACTTCCAGGATCACTGGGATCTCGCCGGCGGCTTCGTGCCGACCGCGACCGAGGACGGCGGCCACCGTGACCTGTCGCGCACCAGCGACTGGCGGGTGAACGCCAGGATCGGCTTCACCCCGAACGATAGCGACGAATATGCGATCAGCTACACGCGCCAGCAGGGTTCGAAGCTCGCGCCGATCAGCACGGTCGATCCGCTGACCAGCTCGCGCTTCTGGACGTGGCCCGAATGGAACACCGACAGCCTCTATTTCCTGTCGACCACCGCGCTGCCGGCCGGGGCGACCCTCAAGACCCGCGTATTCTACAACACCTTCTACAACATGCTGCGCTCGTTCGACACGCGGGATGAGAACAGCCAGACGCTGCCGCGCGCGTTCAACAGCCCCTATTGGGACAAGGGCTATGGCGCCTCGGCGGAGCTGGGCGTGAAGCCGTTCGAGGGCGATGCGCTCGCGTTCTCGGCCCATTGGCGGCGCGACCAGCATGTCGAGGCGCAGCAGAGCTTCCCCGGCGGCGTCACCGAGCCGAAGCAGGAGGATCTCGAGGATACGTTCAGCGTGGCGGCGGAAAACAAGCTGACGCTGCGACCCGGCCTGATCCTTACCGCCGGCTTCGGCTATGACTGGCGCAACCTCATCAAGGCGGAGGAATATGGCGCGCCGCTCGGCACCAATCCCAAGACCACGCCGAGCCGGATATACGATTATCCGATGGCCAACAGCAGCATCTGGAACGCGCAGGGCCGGCTGGACTGGACCTCGGCGGACGGCGGGTCGGGCCTCTATGCGCTGATCTCCTCGCGCGGCCGTTTCCCGACGATCTTCGAACGGTTCAGCCAGCGGTTCGGCACCTCGATCCCCAATCCCGGCCTGAAGCCGGAGCGCGCCACGAACTACGAGATCGGCGCGCACCGCCTGTTCGGCGCGGTGCGGGCGGAGGCGGCGGCCTTCTACAGCGACGTCACCGACGCGATCGTCTCCTATCCGACGATCGGCTACAGTTGCACCGCCAGCACCACCCCCGGCCCCTGCGCGCCGGCGGCGCTGACGCAGAGTCGCAACCTTGGTCACGGAACCTATTACGGCGGCGAACTCTCGCTGGAAGCGCGGCTGGGCAGCGTGCTGAGCCTCGGCGGCAACTACACCTATACGCATCGCGACCTGCACGATCCGTCGAACCTGGCGTTCCGGCCCACGGACGTGCCGACGCACAAGGCGTTCGTCTATGCGGAGTGGATGCCGCTGACGCGCTTTCACGTCATTCCCAGCATCGACATCGCATCCGATCGCTGGACGGTCACCGATATCGCGCCGATCGTCTATTATCGAACCGGGAGCTACGCCAACGCCGCGCTCCGGCTCAATTACCAGCCGTCCGATGGGTTGGAGCTGGGATTGGGGGTCCGTAACCTGTTCGACCGGAACTATCAGCTCGTGGACGGTTATCCCGAAGCCGGGCGCAGCTATTTCCTGAGCGCGCGAATGCGCTATTGATCCGTGGTTCGGGCGATCGCGTCGAGGAAGTTCCTGAACAAGGGCTGCATGTCATGTTCAGCATCCGTCACCGGTCGAGCAGTCACTATCCCGGATCATCACAGGAGGCCAAGTCATGCGTAAGACCCTGATCATGTCCACGGTAATGGCATCGCTGATGGTGCCGGTCGCCGTCCCTACGGCGGCGGACGCGCAAAGCAGCTATAACCGGGGTTCACATCGCCATTATCATCACCGTTGCAAGCGCAGCAGCGGCACTACCGGCCTTCTGGCGGGCGGGGCGGGCGGCGCGCTTGTCGGCAATGCGGTGGGCGGCGGCGTGCTCGGGACCGTCGCGGGCGGCGTCGGCGGCGCGTTGCTGGGGCGTCACCTCGATAAGAAGCACGACGCCGCGCAAAATCGCCGCAATGGCTGCTGAGTGGCGAAATCCCGCTGCTTCCTCGCGGCTGTCGATCGGCCGTCAGGAGCAATGCGGGTGACCGGAAGGAACCGGGATGGAGCGCGATATGGTCGCGCTTCATCCCGGCCCGCGATCGATTCTAGGCGAGGGCCGCCCGCGCGTCCCTGGCCGCATCGACCATATTGACCAGCGCGGGTTTCACGTCCTCCCATTTTCGGGTCTTGAGGCCGCAATCCGGGTTCACCCAGATCTGCGCGGCGGACAGCCGCTCGCCCGCCTTGATGAGCAACCGCTCCATTTCGGCGCTCGAAGGGATGCGGGGGGAATGGATATCGTACACGCCCGGCCCGATCTCGTTGGGATATTGGTAGCTGATGAAGGCGTCCAGCAGCTCCATCTTCGATCGCGAGGTCTCGATCGAGATCACATCCGCGTCCATCGCGCCGATCGCCGTGATGATGTCGTTGAACTCCGAATAGCACATATGCGTGTGGATCTGCGTCTCCGGCGCGACACCTGAGGCGGAGATGCGGAAACATTCCACCGCCCAGTCGAGATATTGCCGCCAGTCCGCGCGGCGCAGCGGCAGGCCCTCGCGCAGCGCGGCTTCGTCGATCTGGATGATCCTCGCGCCGGCCTTTTCGAGATCGAGCACCTCGTCGCGGATCGCCAGCGCGATCTGGCGGCAGGTGTCGGCGCGCGGCTGGTCGTCGCGCACGAACGACCATTGCAGGATCGTTACCGGGCCGGTGAGCATCCCCTTCATCGGCCTGTCCGTCAGCGACTGGGCATAGCGCCACCATGCGACCGTCATCGGCTTCGGCCGCGACACGTCGCCGTAGATGATCGGCGGACGGACGCAACGCGAGCCGTAGCTCTGCACCCAGCCGGCGCGGCTGAAGGCGAAACCCGCGAGCTGCTCGCCGAAATATTGCACCATGTCGTTGCGCTCGAACTCGCCGTGGACCAGCACGTCGAGGCCGATCTCCTCCTGCCAGCGCACCGCGCGTTCGGTCTCCTCGCGCAGGAACGCCTCGTAGCCGGCGGTGTCCAGCGCGCCCTTGTCGTGCGCGGCGCGCGCCTTGCGCACCTCGGCGGTCTGCGGGAAGGAGCCGATGGTAGTGGTCGGCAGCAGGGGCAGGTTGAGGATCGCCTGCTGGCGCTTGATGCGCTGGGCGAACGGCTGTTCGCGGCGCGCCCATTCGGCATCCACCCCGGCCAGCCGCTCGCGCACCGCGCGGTTGTTGGTGAGGGGCGAGCGGCGGCGGCGCGCGATCGAATCCGCATTGGCGGCAAGCTCGGCGGAGATGATGTAGCGGCCTTCCGCCAGCCCGTGCCGCAGGACGGCGATCTCCTCCAGCTTCTGCGTCGCGAAGGCGAGCCAGTCCCTGATCTCCGGATCGAGCTTCGTCTCCAGCGCGAGATCGACCGGCGTGTGGAGCAAGGAGCAGGACGGCGCGATCTGCACCGCCGCGCGCCGCTTCGCCACCGACTCATAGCGATCGAGCAGGGCGGTGAGGTCCGCCTTCCAGATGTTGCGGCCGTCGATCACGCCGAGCGACAGGACAAGATCCTCGCGCGCGTCGGACAGCACCGCGTCGAGTTGTCCGGGCGCGCGGACCAGATCGACGTGCAGCCCCGCGACCGGCAGCGCCAGCGCGGTGGCGAGATTGTCGCCCAGCGCGCCGAAATAGGTGGCGAGCATCAGCCTGATACCGCTTACCTTGCCCAGCTCGGCATAAGCCGCTCGATAGGCGTCGCGCGCTTCGTCGGAGAGATCGAGCACCAGCGCCGGCTCGTCGATCTGCACCCAGTCCGCGCCGGCGTAACGGAGCCGCTCGAGCAGTTCGGTATAGACCGGCAGCAGCGCCGGCAGCAGCGATAATGGATCGAAGCCCTCGACGCGGGACTTGGCGAGCAGCAGCCACGTCACCGGGCCGAGAATCACCGGGCGGGTATGGTAACCTAGCGCCTTGGCTTCCCTGAAATGCTCGATTGGCTTGGTGGTGGAGAGCGCGAAGATTTGATCCGGCGCGACCTCCGGCACCATGTAGTGGTAATTGGTGTCGAACCACTTCGTCATTTCCTGCGCCGGCACGTCCGCGCCCGCGCCGTGGCCGTGCGCGCAGCCTTCGTCATGCGCCTCGGTCCGCGTGCCGCGCGCCATCGCGAAATAGACGTCGAGCGAATCCGCCGCGCCCAGCCCGCGATAGATGTCGGGAATCGCGCCGAGCATCACGCTGGTGTCCAGCACCTGATCGTAGAAGGAGAAATCGTTGCTCGGGATCACCTCGATCCCGGCCGCCTTCTGTCGGTCCCATGTCGCGGCGCGCAGGGCGCGGGCGGTGTCGAGCAGCGTGACCTGATCGATCCTGCCGGCCCAATAGGCTTCGGTGGCGGTCTTCAGCTCGCGGCGCGGGCCGATGCGGGGGAAACCGAGATTGGCGGCGGAAACGGACATCATGCACTCCTGATCTTGCCGGAAGGAAGGACCAGGATGGCGCGCGCGAGAGGACGAACGGACGCGGCCCGCGCTCGACGGCGGACGCGCGACGCTTCGGCGTCTGGCGCGATCCACCGGAGGAACCCCCGTCCGAGGAACGTTATCGCGTCGAAGGCAGGTCTCCTGGCTCACGGGTCAGCACGTCGGCCCCGGCCTTCCCGATGCCCGCGCGGGCACCAGTGACACGTCATGGGGCCGCCGCTCGCCGCTCACAGTTGCGGGGGGCAGCGCCGGATTCCGCCCCGAAAGACGCCACCGGCTTCCCGTCTTAGCCCCGTCGCCACGAGTGGAACGGGGAACCTCGACCCGCATCTGATCGCGCATATCGTTGCGCCTGTCAACAATGATATAAAGATATCTTTATGTCGTTATTTCATGTGTCGTGCGCAAAAAGAACGGGCCGCGAAGGCTCCCCAGCCGTCGCGACCCGCCGTCACCGCGAGCGGTGATCGCTTCAGCCCTGCGGGATGCCCTCCGGCACGATCGTTCGGACGATCGAGGCGTCGAGCGCCTCGTAATCATGCAGGCCGATCGTGTCGTAAAGCTCGGCGCGGGTCTGCATCCGGTCGACCATGTTGTGCGCGCCGCCGTCGCGGGCGATCGCGGCATAGAGGTCCGCCTGCGCCTTGTTGGCGACGCGCAGCGAGGAGACGGGCCAGATCACCATCTTGTAGCCCATCTCCTCGAATTCCCGCGCGGTGTAGAAGGGCGTCTTTCCGAACTCGGTCATGTTGGCGAGTAGCGGCACGCCGGGCATGGCAGCGGCGAATTTCTCGAACATCTCGCGCGTCACGAGCGCTTCGGGGAAGATCGCGTCCGCGCCCGCCGCGACATAGAGCTTCGCGCGCTCGACCGCCGCATCGAAGCCCTCGACGCCCGCCGCGTCGGTGCGCGCGACGACGACGATATCACGCGCCGCCTTCCGCGCTGCCGCCACCTTGGCCGCCATGTCGTGCGCGTCGGCGAGCTTCTTGCCGTTCAGGTGGCCGCATTTCTTCGGCAGTATCTGGTCCTCCAGATGCAGCGCGCCCGCGCCCGCATCCTCGAAGGTGCGGACCATGTGCATCACGTTGAGCGCCTCGCCGTATCCCGTGTCGCCGTCGACCAGCAGCGGCAGGCCGGACGAGCGCACGATCTGGCGGATGAAGAACGCCACCTCGTCCACCGTGATGATGCCGAGATCGGGCAGCCCCATCGAGGCGGTCATCGCCGCGCCGGACAGGTAGAGGCCATCGAATCCGGCGTTACGTGCCTGGATCGCGGCCTGTCCGTTATGCGCGCCGGGCAGGCGATAGATGCCGGGCCGGGCGAGCGCGGCGCGGAAGCGTTTGCCGGCGGGTTCGGTCGGCAGGTCGTCGGCAACGAGATAGGGCATGTGGACTCCTCAGGCGTGCGCTTCGCCGCGCTCCGCTAGTGACACGAACTTGAGATTTTCGGGTCCGGTATAATTGGCGGAGGGGCGGATGATCTTATTGTCCTGTCGCTGCTCGATCACATGCGCCGCCCAGCCGGAGGTGCGCGCGATCACGAACAGGGGCGTGAACATCGCGGTCGGCACGCCCATCAGATTGTACGAGACGGCGGAGAACCAGTCGAGGTTGGGGAACATCCGCTTCACCTCCCACATCACGCTCTCGATCCGCTCGGCGACCGCGAACTGGCGCTGCGCCCCGGCCTCGTCGGCGAGGCTCCTGGCGACGCGCTTGATGACGACGTTGCGCGGATCGGACACGGTATAGACCGGGTGGCCGAAGCCGATCACCACCTCCTTCGCCTCGACGCGGCGGCGGATATCGGCCTCCGCCTCGTCGGCGGTGGCGTAGCGCTTCTGGATCTCATAGGCGACCTCGTTCGCGCCGCCATGCTTCGGTCCGCGCAGCGCGCCGATCGCGCCGGCGACGGCTGAATACATGTCCGATCCCGTCCCCGCGATCACCCGCGCGGTGAAGGTGGAGGCGTTGAACTCATGCTCGGCATAGAGGATCAGCGAGACGTGCATCGCGCGCACGAAGCTTTCCGACGGCGCCGTGCCGTGGAGCAGGTGGAGGAAATGGCCGCCGATGCTGTCGTCGTCCGTCTCCACCTCGATCCGCCGGCCGTGGTGCGCGAAATGATACCAGTAGAGCAGGATCGAGCCGAGCGAGGCCATCAGCCGGTCGGCGATATCGCGCGCGTCGGGCAGGTTATGGTCATGCGCCTCGGGCAGCACGCAGCCGAGCGCCGACACGCCGGAGCGCATCACGTCCATCGGATGCGCCGCCGCCGGGATCGCTTCCAGCGCCCCCTTCACCGATCGCGGCAGGCCGCGCAGGCCCCTGAGCTTGCGCTTGTAGGTGGCGAGCTGCGTCGCGGTCGGCAGTTCGCCGTGGACGAGGAGGTGTGCGATCTCCTCGAACTCGCTCGTCTCGGCGAAATCGAGGATGTCGTAGCCGCGATAATGCAGGTCGTTGCCGGTGCGCCCCACGGTGCACAGCGCGGTGTTGCCGGCGGTGATGCCCGAAAGCGCCACCGATTTCTTCGGCCTGAAGCTGGGTTGGTCGTTCACAAAGCCCTCGCCTGGATCGGGGTGTCAGAAGGAATCGCCGGGCACGCGCACATCGCCCTCCATCAGGATGCGCGCGCTGCGGCTCATGATCGCCTTGGTGATGGTCCATTGGTTGCCGACCCGACGCGCCTCCGCGCCGACGCGGAGCGTGCCGGAGGGGTGGCCGAAGCGGACGGCGCGGCGCTCGCCGCCGCCGGCCGCGAGGTTCACCAGCGTGCCGGGCACAGCCGCCGCCGCTGCGATCGCGACCGAGGCGGTGCCCATCATCGCGTGGTGGAGCTTGCCCATCGACAGCGCGCGGGCGAGCAGGTCGATCTCCTCGGCTCGCACCAATCTGCCGCTCGATGCGATGTAGCTGGCGGGTGGCGCGACAAAGGCGATCGCCGGAGCGCGCAGCGACGTCGCGGCCTCCTCGGGCGCCTTGATGACGCCCATGCGCAGCGCGCCGATCGTGCGCAGCGCCTCGAAGCGTTCGAGC